>DASZRY010000036.1:0-2671 GCA_035548975.1 Rhizomicrobium sp. | reverse complement strand
GTTCTCTATCTGTTCCCTTAGCGAAAGGAACGGACCGAACGGAACATGGAAGCCTAGCGATACCGCAAGAACAGACAGGCGTAGGGCGCAAGCTTGCGTGCGTCCCGCGCGGACCGGGCCTGGTTTCCCGCCGCGCCGGCTCCCCGTCTCGACGGGTCGATGAGCCGGGCGGAGATCGAAAGGCGAATTGTCCGGTTTCGCAATCGCCGCGGCGGCTTGGGCGAAGGTGTCCGTTCGTTGGCTCTAAGGGGTCTTCGGCGGCGGCCGAAGTGCCTGCCGACAGGAGGGGCCTTGCATCGGCTGCGCGTTTGGGCGCCGGGGTAAGGCCCTTCCTGTATAAGGCAGTTGCCCCCGCGTCCCCCGCGCGGCTTGAAAGCGGGCAAGCGCCCCGGCTATTTCACCCCTCCCGAAAGGTGAAACATGGCCGGTCATTCCCAGTTCAAGAACATCATGCACCGCAAGGGGCGGCAGGATAAGGAGCGCTCCAAACTCTTTTCCAAACTCGCCCGCGAAATCATGGTCTCGGCCAAACAGGGCCTGCCCGATCCCGATCACAATCCCAGGCTGCGCGCGGCCATTCTCGCCGCCAAGGCGCAGTCCATGCCCAAGGACAACATCCAGCGCGCCATCGACAAGGCAACCGGCGCCGGCGCGGAAAACATCGAGGAAGTCCGCTACGAAGGCTATGGTCCCGGCGGGGTTGCGCTGATCGTGGAAACCCAGACCGGCAACCGAAACCGCACCGGCAGCGATATCCGCTCCACCTTTTCGAAATATGGCGGGGCGCTGGGCGAACCCAATTCCGTCACCTTCCTGTTCGACCGGGTGGGCGTCATCGCCTATCCCAGGTCGAAAGGCTCCGATGACGCCATGCTCGAAGCCGCCATCGATGCCGGCGCCGACGAATGCATCTCCTCCGAAGACGGCCACGAATTCATCACGTCGATGGAAAATTTCGGCGCGGTGCGCGACGCCCTTGAAAAGAAGCTGGGCGAGCCGCAATCGGCGAAAATCGAATGGCGGCCCAAATCCACCAATCCCGTCAGCGACGAGAACGGCGAAACCCTCATCAAACTTCTCGACGTGCTGGACGATCACGACGACGTGCAGAACGTTTATGGCAATTACGAGCTGTCCGACGCGCTTTTGGAAAAAATGGCTTAGTTCAAATCGTCCCCCGGCCGTGACACAGTGACGTTGCAGATTCGTTTCCGCCGGGCCTTATGCAATCGCTGCGCATCCTTGGCCTCGATCCCGGCCTCAGCCGCATGGGCTGGGGCGTGATCGATGTCGCGGGTACCAGGCTTTGCCATGTGGCGCATGGCGTGATCGAAACAACGGCCGGAGATGTGCTCGGCTATCGCTTGCGTCTGTTGCACACAACACTGGGCGAGGTGATCGCCGAATATCGCCCCGCGGCAATCGCGGTGGAGCAGGCCTTCGTCGCCAAGGATCCTCAGGCCGCCCTCAAGATCGGTCACGCCCGCGCGATTGCATTGCTCGCCGCGGCGCAAGCCGAACTCGATATCGCGGAATATGCCCCCAATCACATCAAGAAATGCGTGGTGGGCGTGGGCCACGCCGGCAAGGAACAGGTGCAGGCGATGGTCAAACGTCTGCTTCCCACCGCGCGTGTCGAGCAAGCCGATGCGGCCGACGCGCTGGCTGCGGCCATTGCGCATGCCCATCTCGCTGGCACTCATGCGCGCATCAAGGAAGCATTGGCGTGATTGGCAAGCTGACCGGCATCGTGGATTCGCTGGGCGAGGATCATGTCATCCTCGATGTGGCGGGCGTGGGCTATCTCGTGAACTGCCCATCCTCCACGCTGTCGAAGCTCGCCGCCGGCAGCACTGCCTCACTTATGATCGAAACCCGCCTCACCGACGAAACGATCAAGCTGTATGGGTTTTCCTCCGCGGAAGAACGCGAATGGTTTCGGCTCCTGCAAACGGTGCAAAACGTTGGCGCGCGCGTGGCGCTGAACGTGCTTTCTGCACTCAGCCCGCGCGATCTCGAACGTGCGCTTGCGTTGGGCGACAAGGCCGCTGTCGGCCGCGCCCAAGGCGTGGGCCCCAAGCTGGCGCTGCGCATCGTCACCGAATTGAAAGACAAGGCCCCCGCCATGATGATGCGCGGCCATGGCGATGAATCCCTCGCCCACGCAGCTCCTCGCGGTCCGGAAGCAGATGCGGTCGCGGCTTTGGTCGGTCTTGGCTATTCTCCGTCGCACGCGAGTGAAACCGTTGCGCGCGTTGCGCGCGATCTGGGAGAAGTGACGGTGGAAGTTCTGATCCGTGAATGTTTGCGGCATATGGCGAGATAGGAATTGGGAATGACACACCCCGCCGAACGTCTCGTAACAGCCGAACGCGCGGAGGAAGACTCGCTCGAATCGAGCCTGCGCCCCAAAACGCTTGCCGATTTCGTGGGCCAGCAGCAGGCGCGCGAAAATCTTTCGATTTTCATCGAAGCCGCCAGGAAGCGGGGCGAGGCGCTGGACCATGTGCTGTTCTCCGGCCCGCCTGGTTTGGGTAAGACGACGCTCGCGCAGATCGTGGCGCGCGAGCTGGGCGTGAATTTCCGGTCCACCTCGGGTCCGGTGCTTGCGAAAGCTGGCGACCTCGCGGCGATCCTCACCAATCTCGAACCGCGCGATGTTCTCTTTATC
>DASZRY010000035.1:0-7555 GCA_035548975.1 Rhizomicrobium sp. | reverse complement strand
TAGGTGCCGGTCGCGAACTGCACGTCCTTCGGGATGTCGACCACGACCGGGCCCGGCCGCCCGGTGGTCGCCACGTAGAATGCCTCGTGCAGCACGCGGGAAAGATCGTTGACGTTGCGGACGAGCCAGTTGTGCTTGGTGCAGGGCCGCGTGATGCCGACCGTGTCGCATTCCTGGAAGGCGTCGTTGCCGATGAGGTGCGTCGCGACCTGCCCCGTCAGTACGACAAGCGGAATGGAATCCATCAGCGCGTCTGTCAGGCCGGTGACGGCATTTGTGGCACCCGGACCGGAGGTGACCAGGACAACGCCCGGCTTGCCGGTTGAGCGCGCATATCCTTCGGCGGCGTGCGTTGCGCCCTGTTCGTGGCGGCAGAGGACGTGGACGATGCCTTCGGCGGCAAATAACGCATCGTAAATCGGAAGTACCGCACCACCGGGATAGCCGAAGATATGTTCCACGCCCTGATCCTTCAGAGCGCGAATGACCATCTCGGCACCGCTCATCTCAAGGGTGTCTGCCGCTATCATCGTGTCCTTGTCCATCGCGGACATCCTTCGTTCATGACGCTTTCATACGCCCAGAAATGCGAAAGGGGCGTTGCCGCCCCTTGGGAAACCGCCACCGTTCGGAAGCCGGGATCTAGTCCCGCCCGTTCAGTGGCGTACGAATAAGTACCAGCACGAAGCCCATGGCCTGCCCCGATTTTCGCGCTGCAAAATATGGCGGGCTCATCCCACAGTCAAGCAAGTTCATTTGAGGAATTTGCGCATTTCAGCAATAATATTGCTGTGATCGTAGGCCGGCAACCACGTCCAGTCCGCCATCTTGTTGCGGAACCAGGTGGTCTGTCGTTTGGCATATTGGCGGGTGGCGGTGACGATTGCCTCCTCCACCTGGTTTGCCGCCAGCCGGCCGATATCGAATTCCCAGAACTCGCGCAATCCGATGATTTTCGAAGCCGGCAAGCCTTCGTCGAGACCGGCCACCTTGCGTGCCTCTTCGAGAGCGCCCTGCTCGACCATCCTTTTGTATCGCTCTGCGATACGTGGGTGCAAAATGACTCGCGGCGGATCGAGCACGAAGCGCGCGAGCTTCAGCCCCTTCAGCACCGGTTCGCCGCTCTCCTTTTGCCAACTTGCGAGCGAACGTCCCGTAGCCTCCAACACCTCCATCGCGCGCAGCACCCGCTGCGGGTCGGTGGGGCGAATCTGGGCGGCGGTTTCGGGATCTCGCAGTTTGAGCTCACGATAAAATGCCTCATTTCCTTGGAGCAGCAACCTGTTGCGCAACGCCTCGTGAATATGCGCGGGGACTTGCGGAATTTCGGAGAGTCCTTCCGTCAACGCGCCAAAATAGAGTCCCGTGCCGCCGACAAAGATCGGGATGCGGCAATCGCGGCGGACTTTCGCGAGAGCTTCCGCAGCCTCCGCCTGATAGCGGCCGGCGGAATAGCGCTCCCACACGCCGACATGGCCATAGAGATGATGCGGCACGCGCGCCATCTCTTCGTCGGACGGCCGCGCGGTGAGGATGCGCAGCTGACTGTAGACCTGCATCGAGTCGCAGTTGATGAGCGAACCGCCGATCGCCTCAGCCAGCGCCAAAGCGGCTGCCGACTTGCCGCTCGCGGTCGGCCCTGCAATAAGCACGGCATCCACATGCATTTCGCGAATCCCCCCTATACTTGAAGAATGGTACCGCTCGATTCCAGTTGCCAAGGTGGACAGTGCATTCGGACAGTGAATTTCCGCTTATATTAAGCGTTATCGGCCAGGGGGCTGCGCAATACGCCGCACGTATAGCATCCGCCGCGGCCGCATATTCCAAGACCGGCAAAATTATCTGGCTTTCCCAAGATCGCGCTTTCGAAGTCCCATTTCGGGGCGACGCGGGCAAGGTGGAAGAAGCGGTTCGCACCGCAGCGAACGGAACTTTGTTCGATATCAATGTGCTTCCCGCCGGCATGCGCAGGAAAAAACTGATTGTGGCCGATATGGACTCCACAATCATAAATTGTGAATGCCTGGACGAGATCGCCGACGCTATCGGGTTGAAGCCCCAGGTCGCCGCAATTACCGAGCGCGCAATGGCGGGCGAAATCGCGTTCGTACCCGCGCTCAAGGAGCGCGTCGCATTGCTCAAGGGTTTGCCGGTGCATCGTCTGGCGCGCGTGTATGGCGAGCGGGTGAGGCTTAATCCCGGCGCACGGGCACTGGTCGCCACCATGAAGGCCAATGGTGCAAAGACCGTTTTGGTTTCCGGCGGATTCACCTTCTTCACGTCGCGCGTCGCGGCCGATGCAGGTTTCGATGCAAATTATGGAAACACCCTGCTCCATGACGGCACATATCTCACCGGAACCGTGGCCGAACCGATATTAGGGCGTGAAGCCAAACTTGAAACCCTGGAACGCGAAACCGTAGCGCTCGGACTTTCCCGGGACGAAACGATGGCGGTGGGCGACGGCGCCAACGACCTCGACATGATCGGACGTGCGGGACTGGGCGTTGCATATCATGCCAAACCGATTGTGGCACAAGCGGCTGGAGCGCGCGTGGACCATGGCGATCTGACTGCACTGCTCTATCTGCAAGGCTATAGCGACGACGAGATCGTGCGTGGCTAGAGCTGCCTGCCCGAGCGTTCGAGCACACCCTTGCGGGCAAGCGTCCGATCCCTGTCCGTTACATAGATGAGGCCGCCGATACGGCGGATCATCGCATATTCTTCCGGAACGGCGCCCTTTGAGCTCTTCGTGAAAGCGGAACGAACGCGACCGCACGAGGTTCCCCATCGCCAGAAGGCGGAGTTCCGCCCGGAACCCATATTGAAGATCGAATGGGCGTTCAGCGGCCCGTGAGCGGCAGCGCAACGAACGTCATCTGACCGCCGCGATTGACCAGCAGCATTTCGAATTTGCGGCCGGCCTTGGCGTCCGCCTCGACTTTTTTTGCCACATCGTCGGGCGTGCGAACGGCCTGGTTTTGCACTTCGACGATAATGTCGCCGGGGCGAAGGTTCTTGTCGGCAGCGGCGCTGTCCGGATCGACGTCGGTGACCAGCACGCCATGCACGTCGCCAGGAATCTTGTACTGATTGCGCCCATCGGCATCGATGGCGGCAAGCGACAAGCCCAGTTGGGCGACTTTCGACTTCGGCTTGGGCTGCGGCGCCTGCGCGACCTTCGGCGGAGCCTTGCGCTTGTCCTGATCCTGCAGCCTGGCGACGGTGAGCTTGACGCTCTGCTTCCTTCCGTCCCGGAGAATTTCGACGTTCACCGTCTTACCGGCGGGCGTATCGGCAACGATGCGGGGTAGCATACGGTTGTCCTGAATTTGTTTGTTGTCGAAGGCGATGACGACATCGCCGTTTTTGAGGCCAGCCTTGGCGGCCGGCCCACCTGCATCGACGCCGGAGATCAACGCGCCGGCGGAACTCGGCAGACCCATGCCTTGTGCAATTTCCGGCGTGATCTGCTGGATGCTGACGCCAACCCAACCACGGCGCGCCGCGCCATACTGTTTCAATTGCCCGACAATATCTTTCACGAGATTGGACGGAATCGAAAAGCCGATACCGACCGATCCGCCGGTGGGCGAAAAAATCGCGGAGTTCACACCGACGACGTTGCCATCCATGTCGAACAGCGGACCGCCGGAATTTCCGCGATTGATCGGCGCATCCGTCTGAATGAAATCGTCATAGGGACCGGCGTTGATATCGCGATTGCGTGCCGAGATGATCCCGGCCGTGACAGTGCTTCCCAGGCCGAACGGATTTCCGATGGCGATTACCCAATCGCCGACGCGGGCGCGATCGGAATCGCCAAGCCTAGTCGCCGGCAGCGGCCTGGCAGGCTTGACCTTGAGAAGAGCAAGATCGGTTTTCTCGTCCCGGCCGACAAGTCTGGCGGGAAGCGACGTGCCGTCGTTCAATGTCACCGTGATCTGATCGGCATCGGCAATCACATGATTGTTGGTGATGACGTAGCCGGTCGGATCGATGATGAATCCCGAGCCGAGCGAGGTGACGTGGCGGGGAAGAGCGCGGTTGTTTTGCAGGAAATCCTTGAACAGATCTTCAAGCGGCGATCCCGGCGGCAGATCTGGCAGCGACAATTTTGGGCCGGCCGCCTTCAAGGTCTGCGACGTGGAGATGTTCACCACGGTCGGCAGAAGCTTGTCCGCCAGATCGGCGAAGGAATCCGGTGCCGGCCGCGCCAAGGCTGGAACCGCGAGAATCGCCAAAAGGACAACCACAACAGGCTTGAGTGTACGCACGACCGAACCGTTTGTTTGCCGGGAATCGGCGCCAGCATAAGCGAAGGGAAAGAGGAACAAATAGGGCAAGTTTCGTCGCGGGATCACTTTTTGGAGCAATTTGGTCCTCCCCCGCTTGCCGGGGCGGGGACCGCCGAAGGCAGTGGAGGTAACGCGCCGACAAAGAACAATAATCGCGTCCGCTCGCAAAAACGCTTCGCCGCAAGATGACAAATACGGAAATGCTTCTTTGGCCCGAACTTCGCCGCGACAGGATTGAAGGCCATCGGTTCCGGCTACAGCATTCGATCTGGCCGTTTATCTCGGATTTCGCCTTATATTTGCGCGTGCGTTGCGCAAAAAGAAAGATGAATAGGCCCCCTCCGCCTCACTTCGCGAGGCCACGCCTCGCAGGCGCGGGAGGACGAACAAGCTATTTCTTCCCAGGCGCTCCGAAGTAGCGGAAGAACTCACCGCTCGGCGACAGGACCATGGTCGTGTTGTCGCCCGGCAAAGCGTCCTGATAGGCCTCAAGCGAGCGATAAAAGGCGAAGAAATCGGGATCCTGACCGTAAGCGGAGGCCAAGATCTTGGTCTTCTCGGCGTCGCCCTGGCCGCGCAGGATCTCGGACTCCCGAGTGGCTTCGGCGGTGAGCACAGTGACCTCGCGCTCGGCGCGGGCGCGCACGCGCTGGGAAATTTCTTCGCCCTCGGCGCGAAATTCGTTTGCTTCGCGGGTGCGCTCCTGCTGCATGCGGCGGAAGATTGCCTGGCTGTTCTGCGGCGGCAGGTCGGCCCGGCGTATACGCACATCGATGATCTTTATGCCATAGCCATCGGCATCCCGATTGATCTCGTCGCGGATCTGAATCATCAGCTCGGCCCGCTTGCCGGACAACATGGCAGCGAAGGTCTGCGAGCCGAGCACACGGCGCACATCCGACGAGAGGATCGGCGTGAGGCGCATCGTTGCGGTCGTCTCGTCATAGAGCGATTGATAGAAACGGAGCGGATCGATGATCTTCCAGCGCGCAAAGGCATCGACCACCATGCGCTTCTTATCCTGTGCGATCACTTCTTCGGCGGGCGCATCCAAATTCAGCAGCACTTTCGGGATGTACTGCGCCTGTTGCAGGAACGGCATCTTCACATGCAGGCCGGGTTCGGTGACGAGTTTCTGCGGCGCGCCGAATTGCAGAAGCAGAACCTGCTCGCGCGGATTGACCGTATAAAACGAGAACAGCGATACGATGATGGCAATCGCGGCCAGGATTCCGCCGAGGAACAGGTTGTTGCGGTTCATTGGCCGCCTCCCGCTTGCGAGGGTTGCGCAGTCTGCATCGGCTGCTCAGTGACCGTCACGCTCTGGCCGGAACTTGTTTTCAGTTGCGGCAGCGGCAGATAGGGCACCACGCCCTTGGCGCCTTCATCGATCAGCACCTTGTTCGCGCCGCCGAGCACGCCGCTCATGGTTTCGAGATACATGCGCTTGCGCGTGACCTCCGGCGCCTTTTTGTATTCCTCATAAACGGACACAAATCTTTTGGCTTCGCCACTGGCTTCCGCGATCACGCGTTGCTTGTAAGCCTGGCCTTCCTGCACGATGCGCGCAGCCTTGCCGCGCGCTTCGGGGATGATCTTGTTGGCATAGGCCTCGGCTTCGTTACGCATACGCTCCTGGTCCGCGCGGGCGGCCTGCACGTCGCGGTAGGCGTCCAGCACCTCGTCCGGCGGATCGACCTTCTGCATTTTCACGTCAGTAATGGAGACGCCCGTGCCATACATATCGAGTGTCTTCTGCATCAGGTCGCGGACTTCGATCTGGATGGGCTCTCGATCCTGGGTAAGGATGGGTTCGATGGGGGTTTTGCCCACGACTTCGCGCATCGCGCTTTCCGCCACGGCTTTGATGGCGGCATCCGGATTATCGACGTTGAATTTGTAATCGGCCGCGTCCTTGATCACCCAGTAAACGACGAAGTTCACGTTGACGATATTTTCGTCGCCTGTGAGCATCAGGCCTTCCTGCGAAACATCCTCGGTCTGCTCTTCGTTGCGGCCGTCCGCGTGATAGCCGATTGTAATCTGGCGCGGATGAGTGACATCGACGATATCCACCGTCTCAATCGGCCACGGCAGGTGATAGTTGATGCCGGGTGCGGTGCGAGCCACGAACTTGCCGAAACGCAAGACGACGCCCTGTTCAGACGCCGACACCATGTAGATTCCGCTCATTAGCCAGACAGCCACGATGGCGAGCGCGATGATCGCAAGCCCGCCGCTGCCAAAGCCGGGGCCGATATTGCCGGGAAGCATGCGGCGCAGGCGATCTTGCGCCCGGCGCAGCATTTCTTCGAAATCGGGCGGTTGGCTGCCGCCGCCGGAGGGCCCCCTGCCCCACGGACCACCGCCGCCGGGTGACGGATTGCCGCTTCCATTGCCGGGCTGATTGTTCCAGGGCATCGATTGGTTCCGACAGTGCCCGAGGTATATAGGAGCTGCGTCCAACGGGCGCAAATTCTAACAGGCGAATCATGGCCGCGACGCGAGAAGACGTATTGAAGGCACTAACCGGGGTAATCGATCCGGCGAGCGGAAAAGACGTCGTGTCGTCGGGGCTGATTCAGGGCCTTACCTTGCGGGATGGCAATGTGGGATTTGCCATCGAGGTGCCCGCCGCCAGGGGCCCGCAGGCGGAGCCTTTGCGCAAGGCGGCGGAAGATGCTGTGGCCAGACTGCCCGGCGTGTTTTCGGTGACCGCCGTGTTAACCGCCCACAATGAGCCGCCAAACGCGCGGCGCGCTCACGCGCCCCAGCCTTCGGCAGGGATTCCAGGCGTGGCCGCGATCATCGCGGTGGCGAGCGGCAAAGGCGGCGTCGGAAAATCGACGGTGGCGGTGAACCTTGCGCTGGGACTATCGCGGCTGGGATTGAAGGTGGGGCTCCTGGACGCCGACATTTACGGGCCGAGTGTGCCGCGGCTGCTCGATATCCGCGAAAAGCCCGAAAGCGATGGCAAGAAACTGAAGCCCATCGAAAAGCTCGGCATCAAGGCGATGTCCATCGGGTTTCTGGTGCGCGAAGACGAGGCGATGATCTGGCGCGGGCCTATGGTGCAGTCCGCGGTGACGCAGATGATGAACGACGTCGCTTGGGCGCCGCTCGACGTGCTGGTGATCGACATGCCGCCGGGCACGGGGGATGCGCAGCTCACCATCGCGCAACGTGTGCCGTTGAAAGGCGCGGTGATCGTTTCGACACCGCAGGACATTGCGCTGATCGATGCGCGCAAG
>DASZRY010000034.1:0-69154 GCA_035548975.1 Rhizomicrobium sp. | reverse complement strand
AGCGCCACGATCGGGGTATTTGCTTCCAGAATCGTGGGACCGTTCATGTTGGCGTGATGCGGCAGCGCCGCTGCTTGCTGCGGCGTCATGCGGCCGTCGATCAGCGCGATCAGGGATTCCACGACATAGGGAATAATGACGGGGCCGCCGGGCGAGCCGGTCGAAATCCAGAAGCTGTTGCCGGGTTTGAAGACGATGGTGGGAGACATCGCGCTCATCGGGCGCTTGCCGGGACCGGGTGCGTTGGCGACCGGCTTGCCGTCGCGTTCCGCCTCAAAAGAGAAATCGGTGAGTTCGTTGTTGAGAAAGAAACCCGCAGCCATCATTTCCGAGCCGAAGGAAAATTCGATCGTCGTGGTCATCGAAACCACCTGGCCGGAATCGTCGACGATGGAAAGATGGCTGGTGCCCGGCAATTGCGGCGTGCGTTGCGGGGCGTAGCCGGCGCGCTTCATGGGCGGGCTGCCGGCGGCGGCCGTTCCCATGTCGCGCGTCTCGTCGATCAGTTTGGAGCGTCCGGCGAGATAGGCTTTGTCGAGCAGTCCGGAAACCGGCACTTTGATGACGTCGGGATCGCCCAGATATTTGGCCCGGTCGGCGTAGGCCAGCCGTTCTGCCTGCGAAACAAGATGCACTTCGGAAAGCGAATTGGGCGCAAGCTGCTTTTCGCTGAATCGCTCGAGCATTCCAAGGATCTGCAACACGGCCACGCCGCCGGAACTTGGCGGTCCCATGGAACACAGTTTGTAGCTGCGATAGGTGCCGCAGACCGGGTCGCGTTCGATTGCGCGGTAGCTCGCAAGATCGTCCAATGTCATCGTCGTGCGGTTGACGGGAGCGTTGTTCACCTTGTCGACGATCGCTTGCGCGATTTCACCCGAATAAAACGCCTTGGCGCCGCCTTTGGCGATGAGGCGCAGGGTTTTGGCAAGTTCGGGATTTTTCAACACCTCGCCTTCGGCAACCGGCGTTCCGTCCTTGTGATAGAAATAGGCCTTGAAATCGGGCATCTCGGCCATTTGCGGAAATTCGCGGATTTCCTCGGCGAGCTTGCCGCTCACCTTGAAACCGCTTTCGGAAAGCCTGATGGCGGGATCGAACAATCTGGCCCATGAAAGCTTGCCGTATTTCTTGTGCGCCATCTCCAACATGGCAATGTCGCCGGGCACGCCTACGGAAAGTCCGCCGGGAACGGCGTCGAAATGCGGACGCGGCTTGCCGTTCGCATCCAGAAACATGGTGGGTTTGGCGGAAGCGGGCGCGGTCTCGCGGCCGTCGAAGCTCGTGATACGGTTCGTCTTTTTGTCGTAGAGGAGCATGAAGGCGCCCCCGCCGATGCCGGAAGATTCCGGTTCGACCAGCGTGAGAACCATTTGCGCCGCGATGGCTGCGTCAACAGCGGATCCGCCCGCGCGCAGGATTTCGAGGCCCGCTTCGGTGGCGTAAGGATTTGCCGCCGCGATCATGTGTTTCTGCGCGGGCTTTTCGAACGCCAATGCGTCGAACGATGTCGCGGTAAGTGCCGCGGCAAGCGCAAAAAGCACAGCGAATTTCAGGGATTTCATGTGCAGCCTCTAATTTCGCGGAACCGGAGATTGGCCGGGAATGACAAGGAAATGCAAATTGCGTTAGCCTCCTTCCATGGCAAAGCCGGGCCGCAAAAATCTCATAACCGATGTCGCAGGCCTGCGCGTGGGCGAAGCGCATGACGAGGCCGCGCGCACAGGTGTCACGGTGTTGCTGGCGGATGCGCCCTTTGTGGCGGCAGCCGATGTGCGCGGGGGTGCACCCGGATCGCGCGACATAGAAGGTCTCGATCCGGTGATGCTGGCTCCGCCAGTCGATGCGCTCGTTCTTTCGGGCGGATCGGTGTTCGGGCTCGATGCCGCGGGCGGCGTGATGGGTTGGCTTGCCGCGCAGGGGCGCGGATTTGCGATTGCGCCAGGCGCGCCTGCTGTGCCGATCACGCCGTCTGCAATCCTTTTCGATCTCGCCAATGGCGGCGACAAGAACTGGGGCGAGCTTGCGCCTTATCGTGCGCTTGGCCGTGCGGCTGCGATTTCGGCGTCTGAAGATTTTTCGCTCGGCACGGCAGGCGCAGGTTACGGCGCCAGTTGCGGCGGATTGAAAGGCGGCCTGGGCAGCGCATCCGCGGTAACCGGCAGCGGATTCACGGTTGGGGCACTTGCTGCCGCGAATGCAGTGGGCTCTGCACTGGTGCCGGGCACCGATATTTTCTGGGCCTATCCTTTCGAACAGGGAAATGAATTCGGCGGGCGCAAGCCGAAGACCGCATTGCCGCCTGTCGATCTCGATCTGCCGGCAGACATGAAGGGCGCGCGCGTGGGCGAAAACACGACGCTTGCGATCGTGGCGACGGATGCGGATCTTTCGCGCGTGGAATTGAAGCGCATCGCGATCATGGCGCATGACGGCTTTCCGCGCGCCTTGCGGCCTGTCCACACGCCGTTCGACGGCGATATCGTGTTCGCGCTTTCGACGGGGGCGAAAAAGCTCGAAGCGCCGTTCCGCGCCCAGGAGATTTTGCGATTGGGGCACATGGCGGCGGATTGCGTTGCGCGCGCGATCGCCCGCGGCGTTTATGAAGCGCGCAGTCTGGGGGACACAAAGAGTTATAAGGACAGATTCCCCGGCTGATGGAGACGCTCATGAAACATGACACCGGATTTGCGATTTCCCGCAGGACGTTTGCCGCGAGCGGATTGGTCGCCGGATTTGCGTTGGCCGGAGGACCCGTGCGGGCCGATGCCATCGTCACCGATGCAAACGGTCTCGATGCGGGAGAGATTTCCATCCCGGTTTCGGATGGCGAAATTCCCGGCTATCGCGCAAAGCCGAAGGATGCCGCCAAATCGCCCGCGATTCTCGTGGTGCAGGAAGTGTTCGGCGTGCACGAACACATCCGCGATATCTGCCGGCGGTTTGCCAAGGCAGGCTACTACGCGGTGGCGCCTTCGCTCTATGCGCGGCAGGGCGATCCCGGAAAATACGATCTTTCCAATGTGAGCCAGTTGTTCAGCGACATTGTGAGCAAGGTGGGCGATGCTCAGGTGATGAGCGATCTCGACCAAACGGCGAAATTCGCAAGGAGCGACGGCGCGGATCTTTCGCGGCTTGGCATAACCGGATTCTGCTGGGGCGGGCGCATTGTCTGGCTTTATTGCGCGCATTCGAGCGCGGTGCGGGCGGGCGTGGCGTGGTATGGGCCGCTCAAGGGCGAGAAAAGCGAATTGCGCCCGTTTCATCCCATCGATATCGCTGCGCAATTGAAGGCGCCTGTCCTCGGCCAATATGGCGGGATGGATAAGGGCATTACTTCCGAAGATGTCGAGGCGATGCGTTCCGCGCTAAAGGCCGCAGGCAAGACCGATTGCCGGATCGATGTGTTTGCCGATGCGGGACACGGTTTCTTTGCCGATTACCGGCCGAGCTACAATGCGAAAGACGCCGCGATTGGCTGGCAGCATTGTCTGGCTTGGATGCGCGAATACGGCGTGGGGTAACAGCTTGCCGCTTACCGCTGATAGACGCGCACTTCGCCGCTCGAAAGGCCGGGGTCGGTGGAGGCGGAAACTTCCATCCGCGAGGCGGGAACGCCCATGTCGGTCATCGCTCGCAGAACTTCCTGCGCGCGGCGCTTGGTGGTGGTCTGCGCGATCTGCACGGCGTTCGACGTGCCGCGCGTAGGCGAAACAGCCACGATTTCGAAATTTGCATTGGGCTGCGCGGCGAGCGCCTGGTTCAGCGAGGAATACAGGGCCTGCTGGAAATTGCTGCTGCTGTTGCGCACCACGGCGATAACACCGCCCGAATAGGCTCCTGCCGCCATCGGCCGCGCGGCGCCCATCATCGGCATGGCGTCGGCGCTATAAAGCTCGCCGTTCTTGATGCCGTTGGCGAGTGTCGTCAGATTGGCGCGCTCGTTGGCGACATAGGCAGTCTGGCGCTGAATGTCGTCGGCGACGCTTTTCAGCAGGCGGTCGATCAGGATGATCGTCTGGTTGGTTTCGTCTTCCAGAACGGCAAGCTGGCGATGATCTTCGTCGACCGCGCCGGAGACGTTGAACGTCGCCACGATCTGGTCGAGCACGTAATGGGCGGTGGAAGAATCCGAGGTGACGTCCGTGCCCAGCGCGTTCAACGTGTTGATGTTGGCCGAAAGTTGATCGAGCGCCGATTGCGCGGTGTTCCATTGCGCCACAAGTTCGGGATTGCCGCGCGTGGTGCCGAGCTGCAGGCGCGTCAGGATCTGCGCCTTGGACGATTGATACGTCGTGGCCGAAGAGGCATTGGCCGTGCGGATATCCGTCAAACGCTGTGCGCCCGACGAAAGCTTCTGTTCGAGGCTTGAAAGCTGATCGCGCAATTGCTGCACCGTTTGGCTCACGGCGGTGCCCGTGTCGCTGCCGGGCTCGATGGTGACGGGCGTAATCGAAACGCTGTTGGCAGTCGTGGCCGCGGCGACGTCTGTCTGCTCCACCGGGGCCGACGTGGCGCCGTAATCCGCGACAGGCGGAAGGGTTCCGGGCATTCCGCCGCCGGCGGCACTTTGATCGGACGATGGCAAGGGAACCGATGCCGTGCCGGAACTGTCCACCGGCGGCAACGTTCCCGCGGTGGATGCGGTTTGAACAGGTGCAGGTGCAGACGTATCCGGACTCTGCGATGTATCGGGAGGAATGCCCGTGTCCTGCGGAACGCCTGAACCCGCCTCCGAGGTGCCGCCAAACACCATATCGTCGAGGCTGGAGCAACCGGAGAGCGCGAGCGCAGCCACGAGCGCCACCGCCCCGGCAACAGGCTTCAAGGGTAAGCCTGTCTTTGCGCCCCTAAGACACCTCATTTTCCACACTCCGTTCAAGCGGTTAGTGTCTTTTCACGAACGGATCTTTCCGCCAATGCGCCCCGTGCCCGCAGCTCGAATCCCGAAGGCGGACTGAACCTGAGTGTTAACCAAGGGTACAGCCCCGGACAAGGGCACAGAATGCGGCATGTTGCGAAATTTCCTGTGTGGCAATTGGACTTGGCCGGTTGCAGCCCGGATTTTCCCCGCAGATCGGTCCCGTCAGGGGCTTGAAGCGCACTTATATATGTAGCCTGAAACCCGCGGCACCTGAAATTGCTGTCAGCCTTTCGAAGATGCAAACGGCCAACCGCCGGAAGACCTTGACCGGCGCGGCCAAAAATCCCGCTTTTCCCCCGTCCATCAAGACTTGCCATCGGGGGGGCTGATGCATAGGTTCTGCGGCCCTCGCGGAACAGGCGCCCGTAGCTCAGCTGGATAGAGCACCAGACTACGAATCTGGGGGTCAGAGGTTCGAATCCTTTCGGGCGCGCCATTTCCGATCAGAAGTGCGAACACCGCCGAGATGGTCTGAATCGGTTGGCGCGGCAGCAATCGCGGCTGGGTAACGCTTCCTTAGAGCAGGCGGTGCGTCCACAAGCCGACGCTCGAGCGTTGATGAAAGTGTGCAGGCCCGCCGTTGGCTGAGCGTTTCCGAATTGATGTCGCGCCGATCGCGTTCGACACATGCCATGAGCCATCTACGCTTATTGCAGCTGCAGAAAAGGTCTTGCGGCTGGCGCCCATACTGTCCGGCGCAATGGCGGACCGGCTCTTTTATTCTCAGGATAAGGAATGAACATGAGAGTGAGACATGGATGGAGTGAAAGTTAAGGGCAAAAAGAAACCGGGATTCGAGAGAATTCTGACGCCGGATGCGTTGCGCTTCGTTGCCGGCCTCGAAAGAGAATTCGGCGCAAGGCGCCGCCAATTGCTCGAAGTGCGCGTCGAAAGGCAGAAGCAATTCGACAGCGGAAAACTGCCGGATTTCCTGCCCGAAACCCGAACCATCCGTGAAGGCGATTGGAAGGTGGCATCGATTCCCGCCGATCTCCTGGACCGAAGGGTGGAAATCACCGGCCCATCCGACAATCGCAAAATGGTCGTCAACGCGCTCAATTCCGGCGCTCAGTCCTACATGACCGATTTTGAGGATTCGGCCGCCCCCAGCTGGGACAGCATGATCGGCGGCCAGATCAACCTCATGGATTATTGGGCGGGGCAGCTCGGCTTCGTCGATGCCGCGACCGGCAAAATCTACGATGTCGTCGGAAAACCCGCGACGCTGATCGCCCGGCCGCGCGGCTGGCATCTCGAAGAAGCCCATATAGAAGTCGATGGCCGGCCACTCTCCGCCGCGCTCGCCGATTTCGGATTCTATTTCTTTCACAATCACGCACGGCAAAAATCGCTCGGCACCGGGCCTTATTTCTATCTACCCAAAATGGAAAGCCATCTCGAAGCGCGGCTGTGGAACGATGTCTTCGTCTGGGCTGAAAGAGCAGCCGGCGTGCCGCTCGGCACAATAAAGTCGACGGTACTGATCGAGACCCTGCCCGCCGCGTTCGAGATGCACGAAATCCTTTTCGAACTGCGTGAACATATCGTCGGCCTGAATTGCGGACGCTGGGATTACATATTCAGCTACATCAAGAAGCTCGGCAAAGACCGGCGCTTTCTTTTGCCCGATCGCGCACAGATTGTGATGGGAAAGTCGTTCCTCAACGCGTACTCGCTCCTGCTGATTAAGACGTGCCACGAACGCGGCGCCTTTGCGATGGGCGGCATGGCCGCGCAGATACCGGTCAAGGGAGATCCGGATCTGAACTCTGCGGCGTTCGAACGCGTACGCGCCGACAAGCAGCGTGAAGTCAACAACGGCCACGACGGCACGTGGGTGGCACACCCGGATCTGGTTCCAGTCGCGATGGAAGTTTTCGGAAAACTCGATGGCGCGAACCAGCTCGCCCGTCTCCGGCAGGATGTGCATATGACGCAAGCCGACCTGCTGGAGCCTCATCAAGGCACGCGAACCGAGGAAGGTTTGCGCGAATGTTGCCGGGTAGCCGTGCAATATCTGGAAGCCTGGCTTGGCGGGCGAGGGGCGGTGCCGCTCTACAACCTGATGGAAGATGCGGCCACTGCTGAAATCTGCCGGGCGCTGGTCTGGCAATGGATTCGCCATGAGGTTGTACTCAGCAATGGCAAGACCGTGACGCCTGCGATGTTTCGAGAAACGCTGAACGATGAGATGCGGGCCCTTCGCCAGACGCTGGGCAGTGCGCGATGGGAGGGGGGCCATTTTGAACGGGCGATAGAGCTATTCCGAGAAATGGTTATCGCGCCGGAATTCAGGGATTTTCTGACATTGCCGGCTTACGAATACCTCGTCGAACGAGGCGGCTGACGGTCACCGCTTGTGAGAACCGGCGGACGTGATAGCGTAATACGGGTGCAGTGTGGCAGAGGAGGCCACGATGCAGCAGGCCGCAATACCGGGTCCGCCCCGGTTCAGTACCACCGACGTCGAAGCCTGCCGTGAGTATATAAGTGCAGCGACCGGAACCCATAAGTTTGACATCGCCCGTGCATCGACCTTTCGCGATTTCGCTCATCACGAATGTGCGATCGGCCGTGTTTCGCTACATTGGGTGAACCTGGATTGCACCGACGGTTTCCGAATCACCAAATCCGACGTAGCGCCGTATTATTCCTTTCAGTTTCTGCTCGATGGCGAATGCCGTGTGGACGGACCGTTTGGAACTGTGCTGGCAAAGCCTGGCGATGTTTTCGTTCTCGATCCGGATCAGGTCACGCGCGAATTCTGGTCACGCAACTGTCTGCAATTTCTCCTGCGCGTAGACCGCGATTTTATCGAGCAGGCCCTCATGGCCGAGTTGGGACGAACGCTTTCCGGTCACCTGATGTTCGATCCGCGCATGCCCGATCCGGGAATCGGATCCTGGCTCAATCGTATCGTCGACGGATTCAAACAGGGTTCAGGCTCAACGATCCTCAGCGACCGGCGCGTGGTGAAAGGTTTCGAGCAGACACTGGTGACCATGCTGCTCGCAGGCCTGCGGCACAGCGAGTCGGAAGAGTATGCGCGTCCCGCCGCGGTTGCAGCGCCCTATTATGTCAAACGCGCGGAGAATTTCATTCGCGCACACCTCAATGACGAGCTGACGGTCGATAATATTGCGGCAGCCGCGGGCGTCAGTGCGCGTTCGATGTTCTATGGGTTCAAGCGCTGGCGCAATACCACGCCCATGGCGTTCGTTCGCAACGCCCGGCTGGATGTGGCGCGCAAGGAACTCGAAGCGGCGCGCCATACCGGCGCCACGGTCAGCCAGGCAGCCATCAATGCAGGGTTCACCAATTTCAGCCAATTCTCGAAGATTTACAAAGCCAGATTCGGCGAGACGCCGTCCGCCACGCTCATCGGGAAGTGAGTCACGCCGCCACTTTTGTTCAGGCATGCAAGACCTTGTTCTTGGCTGCATCTATGTGCGGTTGCAGCTTGCGCGCGCCCCTTGAGCCGATTTCCGCTGCGCCTTGGGCTTTGCTAGCCTTCGCCTGACGCCGGATAGCCGCTTGGAGGCCGATCATGAACGTTCAGACGCGCATGCCATTGCTTGCACCCTATCCCGAACTCGGTGAGGCGCCGATTCCGGTCGAGCCATACCTGTCGCAAGAATATTACGAAGCCGAGCTGAGCAAGATCTTCCGGCGGGATTGGCTTGTGGCCGGGCGCGAGGAAGAGATAGCCAATCCGGGCGATTACAAGGTCAAGAAACTGGATTTCGCGCGCACCTCTGTCATCCTGATTCGCGGCAAGGACGGCAAGATCGGTGCGTTCCACAATGTCTGCCGGCATCGCGGCAACAAGGTGATCTCCGAAACCGGCGGCGAGGAAACGTTCGGCAATAGCAAGGCCGCTGTCGTCACCTGCCGGTTTCACGGTTGGGTCTACAATGCCAAAGGCGAGCTTGTCGACGTGCCGATGCAGGAGAAATTTCCCTCCTGTTTCGATCGTGCGGAGAACGGTCTTATACCGATCCATGTCGGCAGTTGGGCCGGGTTCATCTTCATCAACCTCGCCAAGACGCCGCCGAAAACGCTCGATGAATTCCTCGGCGGCGTTAAGGAACATTTCGAAGGCTATCCCTTCAACGAGATCACGCACTGCCACACCTATTACGCGCACATCAACTGCAACTGGAAAGTCGGCATGGACGCCTTCTGCGAGGGCTATCACGTTCCGACAATCCATGCCGGATCGTTTCCGGGACTGATGGATTATTGGCAGGACGATGTGGCGTTCTACGGCGATCACAGGAGTATTGCGTTTTATTCAAGCGGCATGAATCCGCCAACTCCCGTAGGCACGGCAGCGAACGAAATCTTCGGCGCTTCGATTGCGCTGAAGCGCGACGAGCCCTTTCCCTTGCCCAAGATGGTCAATCCCAAGCGCCACAAGAATTGGGGATTTGAACAGACCACGGTCTTTCCCAATTTCCTGATCCATGTCGGAGCAGGCTTGTGGTTCACCCACCAGTTCTGGCCGGTGGCGCAGGACAAATGCTTGTGGGAAGGCAAGTATTACCTGAAGCCGCCCGCCACGAATTCGCAGTTCTGGGCCCAACGATACGCCGTCCTTTTGCAACGCAATGCCTGGCTGGAAGACACCGCGACAATGGAAGACACGCAGCAGGCTCTTCTGTCCGGCGTTCTTGACAAGATCAATCTGCAGGATGACGAAATCATGCTGCGCCACCAATTCCACATAATCAACGGCAGGGTGAACGGAAAGTAGATGACGGTGTTGGATGAGTGATGCGGGGGAGGATATCAAGATAGCTTCGTCGCGATGGGTCGCCCTCTGCGCGGCGGCCGATGTTCCCGATGTCGGCGGTCTTCGCATAGAATTGGAAGGCCGCGATGCGATAGCCGTATTTCGTTCCGGAGACGAATATTTCGTGACCGACGATACGTGCACGCATGGCAATGCTTCATTGTGTGAAGGCGACGTGATCGAAGGCGAAATAGAATGCCCTTTTCATCGGGGCATGTTCGATTTGAGGACAGGGCAGCCCACAGGATCGCCCTGCACAATACCGCTGAGAACTTACCCGGCTGAATTGCGAGAGGGCATGATCTACGCGGATATTTCCCTGGAAGGGTAACGCAGACCCGAAGTCAGTTCCTTGCAGCAGCGGGATAGGGGATGCGGTTGCCGTCTAGAGCGCGTAAGGCTGCCATCGGCATGTTTCGGCAGCTATCGATCGAGGCGGAAATGGCCATCTCAAATCTTGCCTATGTCGGCCTCGGCGTTTCCGACGTTTCGGGCTGGACTGTGTTCGCCCGGGACATCCTGGGTTTTGAATCCGCCGGTACCAACCGCAGTGGCGAAGAGACCTTGCGTTTCGACGGCAAGCCGTGGCGGCTCGCCGTCTCCCAAAGCTCGAGCAACGATGTGTCCTATGTGGGCTTTGAAGCCGCCGATGCAGCTTCCGTCGCGCGATTGGCGGATCGTTTCCGCGCCGAAGGCGCCGCCACGCGCTCCCTGACGCCCGCCGAAGCCGATGCACGAAACGTCGCCGGCGGAATCGTTCTTTCCGATCCCGACGGACTCAGAATCGAAATCGTGCACGGCTTTGCAGATTGCGCCACAGTCTTCCGTTCGCCGGCAGGAGCGGAGTTCGTCACCGGCGATCAGGGCCTCGGTCACATCGTCGTTTCTGCGCCCGATATCGAGCGAAGCCTGAAGTTCTATGAGCAATTGGGGTTCAAGATAACCGACTATATCGAGACCAGTCTGGGACCGGATGTTTTCGTCCGCCTCGTGTTTTTGCACTGCAATTCGCGTCATCACACACTTGCCTTGTTGCCGCTGCCGACGCCCAAGCGACTCAACCACCTGATGTTCGAGACCAAAAGCATCGATGCTGTACTGCAGGCCTATTACCGGGCGAATAGGGCCGGCCTGCCAATCGTTCGTCATATCGGACGGCATACCAATGACCGCATGCTGTCGTTCTACGCGAGAACGCCGGCGGGCTTCGATGTGGAATATGGATGCGGCGGCGTTCAGGTCGGCAGCAACTGGCCGGTGAAAACCTACGATGCCATCAGCATTTGGGGGCATGAGCCGTAACCGGCTCACATCAATCCTGGATACTGCCCGCCGTCGAGGAGGATGTTCTGACCGGTGATGTAGCCGGCGTGCGCACTGCAAAGAAAGGCGCAGACCGCGCCGAATTCCGCGGGCGCTCCGAAACGCTTCGCCGGCACCTGTTCCCGGGCTTCATCCTGGAACTGTTCTAGCGGAACATTGCGGGCTGCGGCAAATTTCTGATGGTTCGATCGCAACCGGCCGGTGTCGAACTGGCCGGGCAGCATATTGTTGACCGTTACGTTGTAACGCGCGACATCGCGCGCCAATCCGCCGGCAAATCCGGTCAACCCTGCTCTGGCGCCGTTCGACAATCCCAGCAATCCAACAGGTTGCTTCACCATATGGCTCGTGATGTTCGTGATACGGCCAAACCTGCGCTCGATCATGCCGTCGATGGTGGCTTTGATCATCATGATGGCCGAGAGCATGTTGGCATCTATCGCCTTGATCCATTCATCTCTCGACCAATTGCGAAAATCGCCCGGCGGCGGACCGCCCGCATTATTGATCAGGATATCCGGCTGCGGACAGGCCGCGAGCAATGCGGCGCGGCCGGCTTCCGTCGTCACATCGGCAACAACGGGCTTTATCGCTCCGCCCGTTTCCTGCGCGATATCCTTCGCAGCGGCATTGAGCCGGTCTTCCCCGCGCGCGGCCGCAAACACGATCACACCTTCACGAGCCAGGGCAGTGGCGATTGCGCGCCCCAAGCCTGCGCTCGCACCACAAACGATTGCACTGCGTCCGGCAATCCCGAGGTCCATCTTCGTGTCCTAGAGTTTAGGCAGCTGGCGTTTACCGATGGCTTTTTCCACCAGCTTTCCAACCGTGAGCAAAAGATTGTCCCGCCCCAGAGAGGTGTAGAGAGTGATGCCGAACGGCACTCCCGATCCATCCAATCCGAAAGGAATGGCAAGTGTGGGAACGCCTGCCTTGCCCGTGCATTTGGCCGCCGCACCCATGGGGGCGATAAGAACATCGGCATTTCCGGCATAGAGCGCGGCGTCAATTCCTCCCGTGCGGCTGAGCGCGATGTCGCGGGCGCGATCGGCCAGATATTGCGGATCGGCCAGACCTTTTGTTTCCTGCGCTGCGACCAGCAGGGATTGACCATAGGGAATATGCTGAGGATGCGCTTCGTTCCAGCGGATCAACGCTTCCAGTGAAGCAATTCCGCAAGGCGCATTATGATCTTCGAGAAACGCATTGAGCGCCGCCTTGAATTCGGTGCGGAAGACGCACGAGCGCACATCCTGCACCTGTTCCGCACTCGGCAAGTCGCATGGATCGACGATTTGTGCGCCCGCGCGCGACAGCAAAGACAATGCTTCCTCGAAATTGGGCATGACGCTGGCGAATTGCTCGCGATCGGCCATTGCGATGCGCGGCACGCCGATGCGCACATGCGCGAGGCTTTCGATCCCCCTGCCGCGGCTGTTGTCGCAGTGCATTTGCATCTGAATCGAAACGGCATCGCGCGGATCCGCGCCGCCGATGGCCGCCAAAACGATGGCCGCATCGTCCACGGTGCGCGTGATCGGTCCGGGCGCATCCTGGCTCGGCACCAAGGGCATGATGCCCACGCGGCTGATCATGCCGACGCTTGCCTTGAACCCGACGACGGATGAGTAGCTCGACGGTGTCTGGATCGAATTCTGGGTTTCGCCGCCAATCGCGATTGGCGCAAATCCTGCCGCCACAGCCGCCGCCGAACCTACGCTCGAACCTTGTCCCCGCCCATAGGAAATGCCGTGCGGATTGCGCACCACGCCGCCAGCACCGCTGAACTCGGCCGGCATCACGTCGGAAACATAGTCCGCGAATTCCGTGAGTTTCGTTTTGCCCAGGATGATCGCGCCGGCATCGCTCAATCGCCGCACCAGTGTGGCCGTCGTCGTCGGCACGAAATCCTTCAACGCTGCGACGCCGGCCGTCGTCGTATATTCGTTGGCGATGAAGATATTGTCCTTGATGAGAACCGGTATGCCGTGAAGCGGTCCGCGATCGTGACCAGATGCAAGCTCCTCATCCAACGCACGCGCGTCATCCAGCGCATGAGAGGACACATCCTTCACTGCATTCAGCGCCGGGCCTTTTTGGTTGTAGGCATCGATGCGCGAAAGAAACCAGCCCACGCTCTCGCGGATGGACAATTCGCGCTTGCGATACGCTGTGCCGATGGCGCGAACCGAACCCTCCAGCAATGTTCGCTCGATATCCGGCTTTGTCATTGAAGGCTCCCTGATGCGGAGTGCATGATGCCATTTCCGCATTGCCGCTCATTCCCGGTTTTGCCCTGGGCTTGCGCTTCGGGGGCGTTTTTTGCAGGGCAGTGCTAAAGGCTGCAGTCATTCGGGCCCCGCCGTCGCGCAGATCCGGCCGGCAGCGCATAGGATAGCTGGAGCGCTTGCGAGAGGCGGGATCACCATGAACGAACAAAAGGTTGCGATTGTCACCGGCGCCAGCAGGGGCATCGGTGCGGCCATCGCTCGGGAGTTGGGAGCGCATCGCATCAATGTTGCCGTAAACTATGCCAGCAAGGCCGATGAGGCAGCGGGCGTTGTCGAATTCATCGAGAAGAAGGGCGGAAAGGCGATTGCAGTAAAAGCCTGTGTCGATTCCGCAAGCGATCTCGATCGTCTGTTCGAACAGACGCTTTCGAAATTCGGCCGTCTCGACATTCTGGTGAACAATGCCGGCATTGGCGCCACCGCGCCGCTGGACCAGGTGACAGGGCAACTGATCGATGCCGCATTCGCCACCAATGTGAAGGGCATGCTGCTCGCAAGCCAGCGTGCAGCCAAAGCGTTCGGCTCCGATGGCGGTGTGATCGTCAGCATAAGTTCCGCACTGGCGCTTCAGCCGGCACCGGCGCAATCCGTCTATGCCGCCAGCAAGGCCGCCATCGAGGCGGCGACGCGCATTCTCGCGCAGGAATTGGGCCCGCGGAACATCCGGGTCAACGCTGTGGCACCCGGACCGGTCGAAACCGACCTCCTGCCGCTCAACGATGGCTTGCGGTCCTTCATCAACAGCAAGACTGCGCTTGGCCGCGTTGCTCAGCCGGCGGATATTGCAAAGGTGGTAGCTTTCCTGGCAAGCGATGCGGGCGCGTGGATTACCGGCGAAGTTATCGGCGCCAATGGAGGTCTGCGCATCTGACGTTGCGCGCAGAAAAAGGGATATGTCAGGCGTGCAAATTCAACGATGCGGCCTGCGGGCATGATCGCAGACGGACGTCCTTCCCGGCGCGCGGCCATTCATCTTTCCATCGCGGGCACGTTGGCGGGCGGACTGACGCTTGGCTGCAGCAAGTCCGGCCCGCAGCCCGGCGAGTCTCTGACCAGCCAAGAACGTGCGACATTGGCGGCGGTGGCCGACACGCTTGTTCCAGGGTCTGCCGCTGCCGGCGTGGTCGATTTCGTGACGTCGATGCTGGCGGAGCCTGACCCGCGTATATGCTATCGCTTTGCCGGTTTCCCGATTCCGCCCAAGGCATTCTACAAGCTGACATTGGCGTCTCTTGGCGATCTTTCGCGCGCCATGACCGGCAAGCCGCTCAATGCGCTTGCGCCGTCTGAATGTTTGCGGGTGATGGAAAGGCTCTTCGAACCGAATGTTGACGGCTGGAAGGGCCCGCCAACGAGCCTGGTCTACTTTGTCCTGCGAAGCGATGCAATCGACGCGCTTTACGGCGTCAAAGAAGCTTACGATCATCTCGATATCCCCTACATGGCGCATATCGAACCGCCGAGATCATGGTGATGGCCCAAATGGCCGAAGCAGATGTCGTCGTCGTGGGAAGCGGTGCAACAGGCAGCCTGCTTGCCGCGCGGCTTGGCGCTGCCGGCCGCAAAGTCGTGGTATTGGAGGGCGGTCCGCCGCGCCGGCTCGAACGAATGTACAGCTCAACGATCTGGTCGCGCGACTTGAAATGGGCCGGCCCGCCTGCACGTGTGGCGGGCAAAAATCCGGTGACCTTTCCGTTCGAGGCAGGATGGGGGCAAGGCGGTTCGGCTCTGCATCATTACGCTTGCTGGTTTCGTCTGCATGAGGAAGATTTTAAATTCGCGACGATCAACGGCATCGGCTTCGACTGGCCCATCGAATATCGCGATCTGCAGCCCTATTACGATACGCTGCAAAAGGAGGTGGGACTTTCCGGCGACAAAGATCGGGAGATATGGCGCCCGCCCGGCGAGCCTTATCCGATGCCGCCGCAACCGGTCTTCCGGCAAGCGCAGCTTCTGGCAGAAGGCTTTGCCAAACGGGGAATGCATACGGCACCCTTGCCGATGGCGATCAATTCGGTGCCCTACAACGGACGGCCAGCCTGTTTGCAGGACGGTTGGTGCGATGCAGGCTGTCCGACCGGCGCCTTGGCCAATCCCATCGTCATATTCGGCAAGGCAATGAAGAAGGCGGGCGTCGAAACGCGCTACAACGCCTTCGTATCGCGCATACTGACAACACCGTCAGGCCGCCGCGCCAATAGCGTGGAATATTTCGAAGCCGATGGTACGAAAAAAACGATCGATGCAAAGCTTGTGATCCTTGCTGCCTTTGCGGTTCAAACGCCACGTATCCTGCTGAACTCCGCAGATGATCGCCATCCCAACGGACTTGCCAATTCCAGCGGTTGTGTCGGGCGATATTTCACGCCGCATGCGGCGGTCAATCTCTACGGCATGTTCTCCGAAGAGACCGAAGTCCATATGGGCCGCACGGGCGGCCAACTCATGTGCCAGGACGACTATTCGTCCGATCCCGCGAGAGGATTTATTGGGGGGTATACCTGGCGCATCGGCGCTGCGCTAAAGCTTGCTGATCTGGGCGGATTGGCCAATGCGCGCGTCGATCTTTTCGGCGAGCGTCTAAAGATGTTCATGGAAAGGGCATCTAGGCATCTGGCGACGATGAGCGCATTGATCGCCAATCAGCCCTCTTTTGAAAACGGCATTACACTGACGTCTGAAAAAGACAAGAATGGAATCCCACTGGCACGATTGAATAACACGCTTAGCGCGGATGCAATAAAAGCGGCGCAAGGCGCCATCAAGCAGGGTCTCGATATCTTCAAAGCGGCGGGCGCGGCCGAAGCCTGGGCCGCGTCGCTTCGTACCGAGCATATGATGGGCGGCACCCTGATGGGCGAAGACCCTGCCCGATCCGTCACCGACAGCTTTGGCCGGACACATGATGTCGACAATCTGTTCATTGCCGGTACGGGGCTCATGCCCACGGTTGGGGCCGTGAACCCCACCTTCACTGCAAGCGCGCTGGCGGCGCGCACGGCCGAACATATCATCGATAATTGGGCAACTTTTGAGGCAAGCTGATCGGGCCTGGCGCCCGGCGTCCGATTGTCTGATCTTTGCGGTCTCCAACAAGTTCGTGCGCAACCGGTACAGCGAGGTTGGCCGGAAGAGGGAATTATGGTCGCGCGGAGTCCCGGGGGCGGCCTGCTTCGCAGCTAATCCTGCTCGCAAGGGCAGACAAGAATGAAAAGGGGGCACCGATTATGCAGGTCAGTCCAGCACTGCGCGCGAGCCGCGTTATGGCCCTGGTTCTGGGCACAACCGCTTTGTTCAGCATCTCTCAGGCAGTAGCCGAAGATGCCAGCCCGATCGAAGAAGTTGTTGTAACGGCGCAAAAGATCGAGCAGCCGCTTTCCAAAGTCCCGGTGACGATTTCCGCATTGAGCGGCGATCAACTTGCCGATCACAACTACACCGATCTCGAGGATTTCAAGGGTCTTGTCCCCGGTCTTCAAGTCAACAACTACGCCGGGCAGGCGCGCACGAACATCCGCGGCATCGGCATGAACAGCCTGAGCTTCGGCGTGGACTCCCAGGTCGCGTTCAATTTCGATGGCGTCTATGTGTCCAGCGCGCGCATGGCCGATCAGGCGCTTCTGGATATCGACCGGATCGAAGTCGTACGTGGACCGCAAGGCACCCTTTATGGGCGTAATGCAACCGGCGGCGCAATAAACGTCATATCCAAAAAGCCGACGGATGAATTCGAAGGCTCTGCCCAATTGAAGGTCGGCAATTATGATGAGATAGGCTCGCAAGTCGTGGTCAGCGGACCCGTCGCCGATACGGGCGTTCTTGGCCGATTTGCCTTCAGCAGCGAGGATCACGCCGGCTATTCGCTCAATCTCTACAACGGCGAGCACTATGACGATGCGCACACACGCACCGCTCGCGGTACTTTGCTGTTCGATTTCGGCAACGGCGTCACGCTTGATCTCGTCGCAGACTACCATCAGGAAGCCGATACCAATCACGCGGGCCACTTGCTGGGCCTGTCGCCGGGATTTCCTGTCGTCATGGGTGTTGTATTGGGCGGATCGACGGTCCCGTTGGATGCGAACGGAAACGCGATAGATCCCAGATTGCTCAACATCAACACCGTTCCGGAAAACAAACAAAAATCGGGCGGCATTCTCGCCGAGCTGAATTGGAAGATGGACGATCGCTTCGCGTTGAAATCCATTACCGCCTATCGGCGGGAAGGAATCGCGTTGACTTTCGATTTCGACCAGACGCCGATACCGATTCCCACACCGGCCGCCGGCAAGGATTTCGAGGCATATGAGGGCGAGAGGCAGGTCAGCGAGGAATTGCAATTCATCGGCAATCTGGATTGGGTGAGCTGGGTCGCGGGCCTCTATTATTTTCATGATGACGTCGATCCCGGTTATTTCTATGACGGCGTCAATTTCAGCGTGCCGGCCTTTCCGTTCCTTGGATATCTGCAATTGGGCGGCACCACGGCCACCGATGCTTATGCAGCCTTCGGGCAGGCCAGTTTCAAACTCACAGACCGTCTGACGTTCGATGTCGGTCTCAGATACAGCTATGAAGAACGATCCTCGACGTCGCTTCTGATCATTCCGATCTTTTCCGTCACGGGCTCGGACGCGAAATCGGCGAGCTTCCACGATGTCTCCCCAAAATTCAGCCTGGATTACCAATGGACCGACGGCCTGATGACCTACGTGACCATCGGCAAGGGCTTCCAGAGCGGCGGTTTCGATATCAGCGCATCGCCACCGCTGATGGCCTTTCAGCCCGAAACCGTCTGGGATTACGAAGGCGGTATCAAATATCGCAACGATTGGCTTTCCGCCGATATTTCGGCGTATCACTACAACTATACGAACTTGCAGGTTGCGCAGATCATAAATGGCTTGCCGACCACGACCAACGCCGCAGACTCGATCATCAATGGCGTAGAAGCATCCGTCACGGTGGTTCCGATGCCGGGGCTTGCGATTACCGAGAACTTTGCTTTCACCGACGCCTATTTCACACGCTTCACCGAGCCCGATACGCTGACGGGTATTCTCACCGATCTGTCGGGCAACCAGCTTCCGGGTGCAACGCGGTATTCGTCGAATCTGGCGATTCAATACACCATCCCGATTGGCGATAACGACATCACACTCATGGGCGAATGGAATTGGCACGACAGGCTGTACTACACGGAATTCAATTCCAATCAGTTGTCGCAACCTCCGGTTTCGACCTTTAACGCGTCGGCGCGATATACGTTCGCCAATGGCAAATGGTCGGCCGAAATCTTCGGCAAGAATTTGTCGGATGAGCTGATCATCTCCCAGGCGTGGATCACAGGAGCAGGATACGGCAGCATGGCGTTGGGACAGATCGCGCCGCCGCGCACCTTCGGCGCCATTGTCCGCTATCAGTTCAATTAGGTTTGAAAGAAAATTGCCGGAGTCCCCGGTGCAGCCTTCTGCTGCTCCGCCCCCTATTTTCCGGAGACGGAAATTGGAATAGCTTTTAGGGACTTTAGGGAGGGGCTCAGTCGTGGACGTGGCGGGTTCGTCAGCTAATTTCGGAAACGCGATGCGTTTCCGAACGCACGATGCCGACGAGTGCAAAGAGTACTTCCGGGCACAGCAGGGCACCCATCAATTCGATCTTTCGCGCGGTCCAAGCTTTCAGGATTTTCAGCATCATGAATGGCCCGTTGGGCGGCTTTCGCTAAATCTCATTGAACTGCGTTGCGCGGGCGATTTCACCGTCACCAAAGAACAACCTGCTTCTTACTATCAATTCAATTTCCTTCTCGAAGGTTCGTGCCGCGTGAAGGGACGGTTTGGAAATGCCGTCGCCAGACCGGGCGATGCGTTCATCATCGATCCCGATCAGCCGATCACCGAGTTGTGGGAAGACCGCATGGTGCAGTATTTGCTGCGCGTCGATCGCCGCTTGATCGAAGGCATGCTTTCGACAGAGCTGGGCAAGAGCCTCAAACAGCGCATTGTGTTCGATCCGGTGGCTCACGATCCCGGTATCGGCGCATGGCTTCGCCATATCGCCAGCAACACAGTGGAAGCCGGCAACTTGCTCCTCAGCAACCGCCGTGTGGTGAAGAGCATCGAAGACACGCTGATCACCATGCTGCTGACCGGATTCCGCCACACAGAATCGGCGGGTCTCGAACGCTCTGCACAAGGCGTGGCGCCCTACTATGTGAAGCGGGCGGAAGAGCACATTCACGCCAATGCCCGCAACGATCTTACCATCGAAGACATTGCTGCGGCTGCGAAAGTATCGCCGCGCACTTTGTTCTATGGTTTCAAGCGGTGGCGCGGGAAGTCGCCGATGGCCTATGTGCGCGATACCAGGCTCGACATTGCAAGAAAAGAACTCGAAATGGGCCGGGAATCCGGTGGCAGCGTTAGCGGTGCCGCGATCAATGCGGGCTTTACCAATTTCAGCCAGTTTTCCCGCATCTACAAAGCCCGCTTTGGCGAGCCGCCGTCGGCGACCCTGTTGGGGCATTAAAGGCGCATTGTCCCTTGCGGCTCGGTTGGCAAGGCCATTCCGGCCTTTGCCTGATCGTTGCATCCCCAAGCCAGAGGCTGCGCTTTACCCACTAGCACACGGACCCCCAAGCCTCCATGCTGGCAAAAACTAGGCTTTCGAACCGGCGGGCATTGCCGGTCGAAAAGCCCGTACGCGGATGGAGACGAGCGTCCATGAACACCGTACCCAGAATGCCCCATCATGACAGGTGCCCCGAACTGGGAACCGGGCCGATACCGGTGGAGCCTTACATTTCCCAGGAGTACTACGAAAAAGAGATTGAAAAGATTTACAAGCGCGATTGGCTGTGCGTCGGCCGCGTCGAAGAGATTCCAAAGTTGGGCGATTACAAGGTCAAAAGGCTGGATTTCGCCAATACCTCAGCCATCATTATTCGAGGCAAGGATGGCAAAATCCGTTCGTTTCACAATGTCTGCCGTCATCGCGGCAACAAGGTGGTCACCGAAACGGGTGGCGAAGAAACGTTCGGAAACAGCAGAGCCGCTGTCGTGACCTGCCGCTTTCACGGCTGGGTCTATGATGCAAAGGGCCGTTTGATCGACGTTCCGCAGGAAGAAAGATTTGCGTCCTGTTTCGACAAGACGAATATCGGCCTGGTCCCTATCCACACCGATGTTTGGGAAGGGTTCATCTGGATCAATCTCGCCGAAACGCCGCGGCAGACGTTGCACGAATTCCTCGGCGGTCTCGTTGAGCACTATGCGGGCTATCCGTTCCACACCATGACCGATGTGCACACCTATTACGCGCACATCAATTGCAACTGGAAGACTGGCATGGATGCCTTCTGCGAAGGCTACCATGTACCGACCATCCATGCCGGCTCGCTGCCGGGCCTGAGCAATATGTGGAGCGACAATCTCCTGATCTTCGGGGAGCATCGCAGCCTTTCGGCATTTTCAAGCGAGAGTAATCCGCCCACGCCGGTCGGGAACGCGGCGAACGACATTTTCAGCGCTTCCATCGCCGCCAAGGCGCGGGACCGCTTTGTGCTGCCGCCCGGAATCAATCCGACGCGCAGCAATCATTTCGGCTTCGAGGAAACGATCGTGTTTCCAAATCTGCTGATCCAATGCGGCGGCGGGCTTTGGTTCACGCACCAGTTCTGGCCGACCTCGCAGAACTCCTGCCTGTGGGAAGGAAAATACTATCTGCAGGCGCCGGCCTCGAATTCCGAATTCTGGGCGCAGCGCTATGCGGTCACCTTGCAGCGCAATGCTTGGTACGAGGACACCGCCACGATGGAAGACACGCAAAGAGCCCTGTCTTCCGGGGTTCTCAAGGAAATGCACTTCATGGACGAGGAGATCTTATTGCGTCACGCCTTCCGCGTGATTGACGACCGGGTGAATTCCAACTGACTTCAGAAACGGAAAGACCATCATGACCGCGACTCTGCCAAGCGAATTCAGGGTTCTTCAGCCCTTTGTCGAAAAATGGGCGTTGCCGACCGAATATGAACGCGGAGTGGAACGGCGGCGCTCGACGCCTGCCGAGCTGAAGGCGTTCTATGACGCGATCCTGCCGCTCGTCCCGCAAATCCTCAAACGTGCCGACAAATATCCGATCGGAAAGGTCGAGGGCGTGGACCGCCAGCTATTCCATATGGCACTCTCGTTGGTAGAGATCGCGCCTCATATCGAATTCTACAATGGAAGTCCGGGCGTACCTTTCGCATTTCAGGAGGACCGAATGATCGGGGCGCACTACAAACAACCCGATTGATCGCAACGTCATGCAATCCATAGAGGCACGGCTCAAGGCGCTGGAGGCGAGGGAATCCATAAGGCAGTGCGTCCAGCTTTACGCCTTGGCCGGCGATCGCAAGAACGATTCGCAGATTCTGCAACAACTGTTCACGGCCGATGCGATTTACGATCTGGCAGGCATGGGGCATTTCGAGGGCCGTGATGCCATCGTCGCGGGTCTGGCCAAGATCGCGCAGTCTGCGGTGCTCTGGTCCTATCATGTCCCCGCAGGTCCGCTGATTCAGCTTTCCGATGCGCTCGATTCCGCAAATGTCTTCTGGTGGGTCTGGTGCCCCGCGCGGACGCGAAACGAGGATGGCACATCCACGCCGTGCTGGGGCGCGGTACACTACAATGGCGAAATGGTGGAAGAGGGCGGCGCATGGAAATTCCGCCGCCTGCTTCTGGAAACGCGCCTACGCACGCCGTTCGAAGGGCCTTGGACCGAAATGGAAGGTCCATTTGTCTGGCCGGAATGGGCGGTCACCTCGCGCTCGCCGAAATGATCACATGAAACACGCCTCGATCTCGCTCGACGACAAATTCACCCTTGGCGAAGGCCGCATCTTCGTTTCCGGTCCGCAGGCACTGGTCCGCATCGCCATCGAACAGATCGAACGCGACAAACGCGCGGGCCTCAACACCGCCGGTTTCGTTTCCGGGTACAGAGGTTCGCCGCTCGGCGGCGTGGACAATGCTTTCTGGCACGCCAAGCAGCATCTCGATGCGCGCAACATCAAGTTCATTCCGGGCATTAACGAAGAGGCCGCAGCCACAGCCTGTCACGGCACGCAGGAAGTCCAGCTCATCGCAGGCTCGGATTTCGATGGCGTCTTCGCCATGTGGTACGGCAAGGGTCCGGGCGTGGATCGCGCGGGCGATGCGTTGAAGCATGGCAATCTTGCAGGAACCGCACGTTACGGCGGCGTTCTTGTGCTCGCGGGAGACGATCAGAGCGCCAAATCCTCGACTGTTGCGCACCAGTCCGAACAGGCGCTGGTTGCCTCTATGATTCCTGTGCTCTACCCGTCCTGCGTTCAGGAATATCTCGATTATGGTCTCCTGGGCATCGCGATGTCGCGTTACAGCGGCTTGTGGGTCGGCTTCAAATGCGTCAACGACACTTCCGATGCGACGTCCTCGATCGACGTCGGTCCGCACCGCCTGAACATCAAAACGCCCAATGATTTCGCCTTGCCGCCCGGCGGTCTCAACGCGCGCCGCCCCGACGATCGCTTCAGCCAGGAGCGCCGTGTCCTGAGATACGGTCTTAAGGCCGCACAGGCCTTCGTGCGGGCCAACGGTATCGACCGCACCGTTTACGATAGTCCGCGCCGCATGCTGGGCATCGTCACCGCCGGCAAAGCCTATCTCGATACGTTGCAGGCGCTGCGCAACATGGGTATCGAGGGTGAACGCGCGGCGGCTCTAGGTATCCGCGTCTACAAGCTGGGTATGACCTGGCCCATCGAACCCGAAGGACTGCGCGCTTTCGCCCGTGGCCATCGCGAAATCCTTGTCGTTGAAGACAAGCGCCCCTTCATCGAACCGCAAGTCCGAGATGTACTGTTCGACCTGCCGAATGACGAGCGTCCGCACGTTTACGGCAAGTTCGACGATAAGAACGAGCCATTGCTCCAGATCGAGGCCGAGCTCAATCCGGTCCTGATCTCGCAGGCGCTTGTCCGGCGCATCAATGCGCTTGGCATCGCCGATGCAGCGCTAGCATCGAAAATGGGCGCTTCCAACGCGGGCGGACAATCCGAGCCGGCAGCCGCGGCAACAGACGTCGTGCGCATTCCTTATTATTGCTCCGGCTGTCCGCACAACACCTCCACCAAACCTCTGGAAGGGGGCATTACGCTCGGCGGCATTGGTTGTCACTCGCTGGCGACGCTCATGCCCGACAGGCCAACCCATATGTCGATGCAGATGGGTGGAGAGGGCATGAACTGGATTGGCATGTCGCCCTTCGCCAAGAGAAATCACGTATTTCAGAATTTGGGAGACGGCACTTATTTCCACTCTGGCCTGCTTGCGATCCGCGCCACCATCGCGGCCAAGGTCAACATCACATATAAGATCCTGTTCAACGATGCCGTCGCGCTAACCGGCGGCCAACCCATCGACGGCCAGCTTTCCGTTTCGCAACTCACCTATCAGCTCTGGGCCGAAGGCGTGACGAAAATCGTCATCGTGGCCGACGATCCCAAGAAATATCCCGCGGACACGGAATTTGCTCCGGATGTCACCATCCGGCCGCGAGAAGAAATGGAGCTTGTTCAACGCGAGCTTCAAGAGATTGCAGGCACCACGGTCCTGATCTACGACCAGGTGTGTGCTGCGGAAAAGCGCCGCCGCCGCAAGCGCGGCCTTTTTCCCGATCCACCCAAGCGCGTCTTCATTAACGAAAGCGTCTGCGAAGGCTGCGGCGATTGCGGGGTGGTTTCGAATTGCGTCAGCATCCAGCCCAAAGACACCGAGCTCGGCCGCAAGCGGCAGATCGATCAGTCGAGCTGTAACAAGGACTACAGTTGCGTAAATGGGTTCTGCCCGTCATTCGTGACAGTGCATGGCGGCGATGTTGTGAAGCCCGGTGGCGGCAAGTTGCGCGAATTTGAAATCCCTGCACTACCCGAACCAAAGCAAGCCGCGCTCGATGGCACCTACAACATCCTTGTCACGGGCATCGGCGGCACCGGCGTGGTGACCGTGGGCGCTATTTTGGGGATGGCCGCGCACATCGAAGGCAAAGGCTGCAGCATCATGGATATGACGGGACTGTCGCAAAAGAACGGCGCCGTCTTGAGTCACGTTCGCATCGCCGACCGCCCGGATGCAATTTTCGCTGCCGCCATAGGCCCGGAGGAATCCGATCTCCTGCTTGCTTGCGATCTATTGGTGGCCGGCGGAAAAGACGCGTTCTCCTCCATCCGCCGCAAACACACTGCCGCCGTCCTTAATGCGAACATTCTGGCGCCTGCGGCATTCGTGCGCCAACCCGATCTCGATCTCAAAAGCAACTTGCTCCTCAAGCGCATTCGCGAAGCCGCGCGCGACAACGCCGCGCACGAGATAGACGCGACCAGAATTGCAACTGCAGCGTTGGGCGATTCAATCGCCACGAATCTCTTCATGGTCGGCTTCGCCTGCCAGAAGGGGCTGTTGCCGGTGTCTCCCGCCTCAATCGAGCAGGCGGTCAATCTGAACGGCGTTTCGGTGAACATGAACCTGCGCGCATTCCGCCTTGGCCGCTGGGCGGCGGAAGATAGTGACGCCGTTATCCAAACCGTCTTGCCTCCTGCAAATCGCCAGCCGCAACGGTTTTGCGAATCGCTCGAAGATATCGTCGCGCATCGCAGCGCCATTCTCACCGGCTATCAGAACGCGGCGTATGCGAAGCGCTACCGCGATCTGGTGAGAACAGTTGCAGATGCAGAACGGAAGGCCATACCCGGCTGCGACGATCTGGCGAAAGCCGTCGCCCGATATTTCTTCAAGCTAATGGCTTATAAAGACGAATATGAAGTCGCGCGCCTTTACGCCGATCCTGCCTTCGCGCGCAATCTGAAGGCGCAGTTCAACGGCAAGTTCAAAATCCAATTTCATCTGGCGCCGCCCTTGTTCGCGCGCCGCGATCCTGTCACCGGACATTTGCGCAAGCAGAAATTCGGCTCCTGGCTGATGCCGTTTTTCCGCGTTCTTGTGAAATTGCGCGGGCTCAGGGGTACGCCTTTCGATGTCTTCGGCCACACAGCCGAACGCAAAACCGAACGCCGCCTGATCGAGACATATGAAGCCACGCTGCGCGATCTTTTGCCGAAGTTGCAACCTTCCAACCACGCGCTATTCGTCCAGCTCGCATCGATCCCGGAACAGATCCGCGGCTTCGGCCATGTGAAGGATGCGCATCTGGCGAAAGCGCTTGCCGCCGAAGCGGAGATATTGGCCAAGTTGCAGGTACCTCCGGCCGCCGAAAGCGCGCCCCGAATGGCAGGCTAAAGCCGCCCCGATCTTTGCAGAATCCCGCAAGACGGTGCACGGCGGGCACAGCGGCAATGGACAAAAGACGGGATCGTCCCAAGGCAAGTAGGTCCATCCCGCAAGGGAATGCGCTCGCAGAAAGCCCGTCATGCCATCTGGTTCCGCCATCATCTCCGGAGTCGAAGTCTCAACTGACCATTTCATCGCCGGCCGCAGGATCCCGTCGAAGCGCAAATTCGCAAATTATTCGCCCATTGACGGCGCGCATCTCGCCGATATGTCTGCCGGCGGTAAGGCGGAGATCGATCAGGCCGTCGCCAGCGCACGTGCCGCATTTCCCGCCTGGGCGGCACTTGGTGCGGAGGGCCGCGCTCCCATCCTTAAGCGCTTTGCCGAAGGCATCCTCGCTCGTGCCCATGATCTTGCAATCGTAGAGACAACGGACAATGGCTCGCTTCTGACCGGTAATCAGCAACGCCTCGTGCCGCGCACTGCGCTCAACATCTCGTACTTCGCCGATTATGCACTAACGCTTAACAACCATGTCATCGATCATCCTGAAGCCGAAAATCGCGTTCGCTACGATCCAGCCGGTGTTGCTGCGCTCATCACGCCGTGGAACGGACCGATGATGCTGACGAGCTGGAAACTGGGCCCTGCGCTTGCCGCGGGAAATACAGTGGTCGTCAAACCGCCGGAATGGGCGCCCCTTACCTGTTCGCTGCTGGCAGACATTGCGCAAGCCGCGGGCGTTCCTGACGGCGTGCTCAATGTCGTGCAAGGGATCGGCGAGGAAGCCGGCGCGGCGCTTGTTGAGCACCCCAATCTCAGCCGTATCAGCTTCACGGGTTCGACCGCTACCGGCCGCCTGATCGGCGCGGCGGCCGCGAAATCCATCACGCCGCTGGCCGCGGAGCTTGGCGGCAAATCTCCTTTCATCGTCTGCGCCGATGCCGACCTCGATGCGGCGGCCCAAACCGTCGCCCTCCAATATGGCAATGCCGGGCAGGTGTGCTTGGCGGGCACGCGCATCATCGCGGAACGCAAAATCGCCGATGTGTTCCTCGAGAAGGTCAAATCCGCCGTTGGTGCGTTGACGGTCGGCGATCCTCGCGATCCTGCGACGCGGGTGGGACCGCTGATACATCCCGATCATTTCGATCGCGTGTCCGGCTTTGTCGAACGTGCAAAACGCGATGGCGCAACGCTCCTTTGGGGCGGGTCGCGGCACAATTTTGGCCAGCTCTATTTCCAGCCCACGATGTTCGCAAACGCGCGCATCGATTCCGAAATCTCGCAGGAGGAGGTCTTCGGTCCCGTTCTCACATGGCAAACGTTCGAGAACGACGATGAGGTGATCGAAATAGCAAACAGCACACGCTATGGGCTCGCCGCCACCCTGTTCAGCCGCTCCGAAGCGCGCGCCATGCGCATCGCCTCCGCCGTGGTGGCTGGAACGGTGTGGGTGAACTGCTTCTTCGTCCGCGAACTGTCGGCACCGTTCGGCGGCAGCAAGATATCGGGCCTTGGCCGGGAAGGCGGTATCTGGAGCTTCGATTTCAATTGCGACATCAAGAACATCGCCGTCAAGAAGAATTCCTTTTCCTGAGGAGAAAGAAATGGGAAAGATTGTGGGAGCGGCAGTGGTATGCCACCAACCTGGCATCATGGCTCCCAAGTCGTTTCGCGAAAATATGGGCGGCGGTGTCGACACCTCCATGATCGAAGGCTTTGCGCGATTGCGCGAGGCGATCGATGCAGTGGATGCCGATACGCTTGTCATATTCGACACGCATTGGATCACCACCGTGGAACACATCATGGCGGGCGCCGATCATTACAAGGGCCTCTACACGTCCGACGAACTGCCGGGCCTGATCGCCGACCATCCTTACGATTATCGCGGCGCACCTGAACTCGCGCGTCAAACGGCAAGCCTGGCCGAACTGCGCAAGGTACCGGTGATGAATTGCACCAACGCCAGCATTGCCCTGCATTATCCCACCATCAACGTGCTGCATTATCTCAAGAAGGGCGGGCGCGTGAACGAACGCGTGCTGTCCGTGGGCGTGTGCCAGACCGCGCAAACGCACAATTTCGTGGATTTCGGTTCCGTTCTCGGCAAAGCCATCGAAAAAACCGATTGCCGTGTGGTGCTGCTCGCTTCCGGCGGCATGAGCCACGCATTCTGGCCGCTTGATGAGATCGCCGATCACCAGCGCTATACCACCGACAATATCCGCACGCCTCAGGCCCGCCAGATGGATGAGCGCATCCTTGGCTTCTGGGATCGCGGCGATCACGCCTCTGTCATCGGGTTACACAAGGATTATCTCGCGTTCCAGCCAGAAGGCTTTTTCGGTCACTACCTCATGCTCGTGGGCGCGATGGGCGGTGCAGCGTGCCGGGCAAGGGGCCGCAAGATGTCCGACTATGAGAATGCCATTGGAACCGGCCAGGTCCATGTGTGGTTCGACGTCTGAACCGTTACGAGGGAGAAAGTGATGTCCGTTCTCACTGGCCCGCGCGAAGAACGCCGAAGAATTCTCCACGAAGGCACCCCGCACTGGGTGCGCGTAGAGGGCGGCAAGCTCAAACTGGCCGATGGCCGCAGCATCGAGGAAGCGGAGGCAATCTATCTGCCGCCCTGCGATCCCACCAAAATCCTTTGTATCCATCTGAACTACGATTCGCGCCGGATCGAATTCAAGCTTCCCCCGCTCACCACGCCGACCTATTTTCAAAAACCCCTAAGCGCGCTCAACGTGCATCGCGGCAAGCTCAACCGGCCGGCCGATTGCAAATATCTCAACTATGAAGGCGAGATCGCCGCCATCGTCGGCAGGCCGATGCGCAATGTTTCGCGCGAAGAGGTTTGGGATTGCCTGGCCGGGTTCGCGCCCGCCAACGATGTCGGTGCCCATGATTTTCGCGACACGGATGCAGGATCGATGCTACGCGTGAAGGGGCAGGATGGCTTTTGCCCTGTTGGGCCCGGCATCGTGCGTGGCGTTGACGTGCGCGAGTCGACCTTGCGCACCATCGTCAACGGCAAAGTGGTGCAGGAAGCACCTGTGGCCTCGATGACGTTCGGAATTGACTATATCCTCGCCGATCTTGCCCGGCACATTACTTTCCTGCCGGGAGATATCGTGCTCACCGGCACGCCAGCCAATTCGCGCCCATTGCAGATTGGCGATGTCGTTGAAGTCGAGGTAACCGGCATCGGCCGTCTTGCAAATACGGTTCAGGAAACACCGGCGCCTGCCCACAAGGTCGGCCATCAACCGACCGACAGCGCCGAAGTCCGCCGCGTGGCGCTAGGCTCATCGAATGATTGATCAGGCAGACCGCGATTGACAGAGGTTCTCCTTCGAAAAGGGAACCTCCGCATTTTTTCGCACTTTGCATCAGGAATGCCATGCCTGCACGGAATGCGAACTCGCGCGTCGCAACGCGGGCAGGCGATGATATCGCTGTCGGCCGGCTTCTATCGAAAAGCGGTGCCCGGTTTCAGTCCCATCTTGCGGAACACGATAGCCGCCGGGCAGAAGCCTTTGAACGCAGCCTGGAACATGTTCAGTCCCGCGAACGCGCTCAAAAGAAGCCACCGTGGCGAAACGGCATAATCGCCGGGCCCTGCAGCCGCCAGAGAGCGTGAAAGAAGAGGCTCAGGTCATAGGCGATGCCCAATGCAGCTGCAGGAGCTCGTGAAACTGGAAGATGGCGCAAGCGATATCCAAAATATCTATGAAGTATTGAAGGCCATGCTCCCTATGTTCGCCAACTAAAGCTCGCTGAATTTAACTCATCATTAATTACTATGACATCGAGTTTCTCCGGTATACACGAAATTTGCAGATGAAATTCTTGGCCTATTCCGAAAACGCCATTTCAAATGCAATTGACCCTGATCAATGTGAACCTCTGTATTTCCTGTAATTTGCTTCAGTATTGAAACGCCTGACTTGGGCGTAAAACGGAAATGCTCGAGTGCGCCTAACTGTCATAACAATTATTGGCATGCAGCTTCTGTTTGGAGCGGGGCACGCAGCCGTGACCGCCGTCGCGGGCGGCAGCCCAGATCATGTCGACATCACGCTGCCGGTCACGGCGTCAGTGGCGAGCCGCTGCGGCTTCGCAACTGACGCAACACCGGACGGCACATACGATGCTGCAGATATCAATGCCGGGTTCACTCACGATTTTCCCTTTGCATTGCAATGCAATTGCCCGTCGCGGGTCGCCGTCGTCTCTGCCAATGGCGGCTTGCTTGCACCTGTAAGCGGGGTCCCGCAGGGATTTTCCAATTTGGCACCGTATGAAGTCACTCTGAGCCTTACAGGGAATGCAGGAGTGCAGACGGTGAACTCGGGCTGCCAAGCCAGCACCTTATCCGGCAGCTCAGCAATTCCATGCTCGTTTCGCGGACCGGCCTCGGCTACTCAAGGTCTTCGCCTCGGCGGAGCCGCCGACAATGTGAGCGGATCGTACCTGCGAGTCAGCGCACCGCCCTATTCGGGCTCGGCAGTTTTGGTGGCGGCCTCGACTTATGCCGACACGCTCACAATCACACTCGGTGTTGCAATTTGAATCCCGCAAATGAAGGAGTAGTGTCGTGAAACGTCGTCTCTTCAACCGGATACTGGCCGCGGCGATTGCCGTGGTCCCCATGTCGCTTCCAGTGACCGCACAAACTGTAACCGGCACAGTGAACGTCCATGGATTTGTAGCACCGCGCTGCGGCTCGACGCTAAATGGCGATAGTTCGTTCAATGGAACGATCAATGTCGGCGAGTTGACCCAGACCAACGGCACGCTATCCCCGACCCTTTCGGGCTCCACCACCAATTCTCCCGTTGGTATCGCGTCGTTTCTTGTGGGATGCACCGGAGGTGGGGCTATTGTGACCTTAAGTGCGACACGCCTTACCAATCCGGTTGCCCCCTCGCTGCCGACTTCAAGCAACGACATCGACTTTACGGCGGAAGTGAAGATCAGCCTTGGCACGGGAGGGTTCGCCTTCGTGGACTACACGACCGCCGCGCCGCTACCTGCCGCGACCACACAAACCATTCCAACCTTTTTTGCCAATGTTCCGGGGAACTTCGAAGTGCGTGTGTTCGGTTTCGCTGCAGAAAACGGAGCCTCAAGCCTTCTGGAGCGAATGTCGGCGTCTCGAGCCGGAATAGTACAAGCCCCGGTATTGCCTCGATTGCCACCTTCGAAACGACGATCCGCAGCGACGGCGCGATATGGGATACGATAAACTTCTCGGCAGAGGCTTGGAGCAAAAACTTTACGCCTATCGGCAACGACAATCTTCTCAATCCGTTTGTCTACAGGATCGGCGCGAGCTACGGGCACGCATTCAGCGAGGATCTTTATACCGATCTTGATTTGCATTTCGCAAAAGGCCGCGAGAATGCAACAAATTTGCAGACCTACCGCGCCCTGGTAGGGTGGCGTCCGCGCCAGGACCTAAGCATTACCGCCGAAGCCGCATATGAAAACACCAATCCTACCGGTCGAAGCGGTATTACGTTTCGCCTGCAGCTAACGGCACAACTCGATCAAACACAATCTGCCATTGCCACCTATGATTCCGGGCAACGGTCCGAACGTCTGCTGTATCAGAGGTTGAGCGGTGAAGGGGACGGAGCGCTTAACATTACGGGGGCGCTTGAACGATCGCCGGGCATCACTGGCCTGAACGGCAGTGCCGATCTTCTGACCAGCGCAGCTGAGCTAGGTATAGATCAAGTTTCTGATTTCGGAAACGATCAGATTCCGGCCTCGTCCCGGGCAATCGCACGAATCGGCATGTCTGCGGCCTACGCGGACGGTTCCTTTTCTATCGGCCGGCCAATTTACGACAGCTTTGCCATCGTTACGCGCAACAGAAATCTCGGTGATGCAGAAGTCATACTCGATGCCACGCCGGAAGGCCAAGCGGCATCCAGTACTTTTCTTGGAACGGCAACAGAGCCGGATCTCAACTCTTACAGCGAACGTACCATTCGTGCAGATGCGCCCGATGCCCCGCCAGACGTGGACTTGGGCAAGGGTGCGTTTCGTGTGTTTCCTCCGTTCCATAGCGGATATAGGCTTGAGGTCGGATCGGATTATGCCGTGACGGCTTTTGGCAAACTTGTATCCAGCGACGGTCAACCGCTCGGCCTAGTTGCCGGAAGCGCGACTGAACTGCAGGGTGCGGCCGGTACAGAGTCCTTGGATCTCTTTACAAGCCGCGACAGTCGGTTTGCGCTCTCGGGATTGAGACCGGGCCGATGGCGCCTGACAATGCAGACGGACCCTCCGATTTCTTACATCATAGATATACCTGAGGGAGGCGGCCATATTGTCAAGCTCGGTGATATTGAGCCGTCCCGCGAGGAAGGCAAATGACGGGTCACATGGCCAGGATCGTCCAGACCACGCTCCTGTTTCTATTGGCAGCGGCGACGCCTGCTGCCGCGACAGGGAACTTTTGCAGCGTAAGCGGCGCCACATCGGTTTCGATCGGAAACTACAATGCGTTTAGTGGAACAGGCATTACACAAGTGCCCATGACGCTCGATCTTACGCGTTATGTTGGGGGCGGAGGCCGCAAGACGCAGAAGGCGGATTTTTACATATCGATGCCTGCAGGTTCTCCTTCCGGTTACGACATCCGCTACCAAGGATCGAGCGTTCTCTACGTTTATCCGCAATCGCATCTTCTGTCTTTTCCGGGACCGAGCGGCACCGTCTATTACGATTTCGGCGGCGCCGGTCAGCCTGACACCGTCGCAATCCCGCTTGTCGTTACCATTCCGCCAAATCTCGATCTGGCAGCCGGCTCGGAAATCAAGTTCGACCTTGTTTATATCTGCACGGGGACGGGCGGGCTGCTCGACGTATCGCTTCCCACACGATTGAACAATGCGATCACCCTCCAACTGAATATATTAAGCGCGCTTCAAGCAAGCTACATCGGATCTACTCTCGATTTTGGCGAGATCGGAAGTCTCAGCGACACAGATGCACTTCAACGCACAATCACCGGCGCAATTCGCGTTGCAAGTACGGGCCCCTACTCCGTCGCGCTTTCGTCGGCAAACGGGTATAAAATGCGCTATCCCGGCGCCAATCCCGATTCTGCATCCCAAAATATCCGGTATTCCGCACGAATGCTGGGCCAGACCGTCGACAGTTTCAGCCCTATCTTCACCACGACTGCTTGCGCCAGAGCAGGCACGGCGGGCCAAAATCTCTCGCTGTCGGTGACACTTCGCGAGGGAGGAAGAGCCAAATTGGCTGCCTCCAACTATAGCGACAACCTGATCATCACGGTCACGCCAATTGCGGTACCCTTTGCCGGCGCAAGCCAAAATTGCCAAAACCTCTAGAAGTCTGCAAAAAGGCAGTGAGTCAGATCGTCTTCCGTCGCGACGGCCATTATGCCGGCAGTGTGACGACTGGGCTCACCGCGCTCGCCGCTATGATCGTTGCGGAAATCAAATCTCGTTCGCGCGCGCGATGGCGCCAAGGTGATAGGCGCTCGGTTTCAGATTCCGCTCGAATGTCTCCCGATCCACGCTCACCAGCCCGAAGTGTTTTTCGTATCCGGCGGTCCACTCGAAATTGTCAAGCAGGGACCAATAGATGTAGCTGCGAACCGGAATTCCTTCCGTAAGGCAATCCAAGAGACTCGTCAGAGCCTGATCGATGAAGGCGATGCGCCGGGAGTCGTTATCCGTCGCGATACCGTTTTCGGTGACGTAGATCGGCTTGCCTATCGCAGAATGCGCCCAGCGAACCGCATTGCCCAGTGCCTGCGGATAGAACTCGTAGCCCGCATCGGTAATTTCGGCGCCTGCCGGCGGAGAGGTGACACCGCTCGAATCTACGAGAAGGCGCGTATAGGTCTGCACGCCCACAAAATCGGCATGAGAGCGCGCCACGCCGGGCCATTGACCGTACAACCGATCCCGAACTGCGTCCGCAACCGAATTGCCGCCTTCCGACTGAATATCCTGAACCGTCAGCGAAAGCCCGACGGGGAGCGAGGGGCACGCCGATTTAATTGCCTCATACCCCTTGCAATGCGCCGCCTGGAGAAGAGGCGTCGCGATTGCCGGATCCGCAAAAGCCAGCGATGAAAATTTTTGCGATCCGCACGCCTTGGCGGCCGCGTCCGTCATCGCTTTGGCGGCCGGAAGCATCTGAGTGTATCCGGGCATAATTTGCACGAGCGACTGTATATTCGCTTCGTTGAAGGTCGTGGCCATGTGCATCAGTCCGCCGAGATGCTTGGCAACTTTTTCACAAAAGCGCGCAAAAATGTCCGGCGAGTCCGAGGCTTCGAAACCGCCGCGTGCGGCAAACCAGATCGGCGTCGTAAAGTGATTGAACGTGACAATCGGCTTCAATCCGTGCGCGCGGCACGTTTCCAGCACCCTGGCATAATGGTCGAGTTCGGCGTTCGAATAGAATCCTTGATTGGGTTCGATACGTGCCCACTCGATTCCCATTCGGTAGCAATTGAACCCGAGGCGTGCCGCAATGGCGATGTCCTCCGGGTAGCGGTGATAACTGTCGCAGGCATCCCCGGAGCGTTCCTTGAATAAGGTCGGCTGCACGTTCTCCCGCAGCCATGCATCGCTGTTGATGTTGTTTCCTTCGCTTTGATAAGCGGAGATTGCCGTTCCCCACAGAAATCCGGCGGGGAATTTGCGGCCGCGGTTGGCGTCCGCAATATCGGAAGACGTCACGCCCAGGCCGAATGCTGCACCGGCGACAAGGCTCCGGCGGGATATTTCCATGGCTGTTTCTCGCAATTCTCGGCGGTCATAGAACGGATTGTTCGCCCCCGAATCGAATTTTCTAATGCCCTGCAATCATTGGCATTTCAGGGAAGTGTGGCGGCAAAGCCTCGGTTACGCAAGGATATTCATCCGTATGTGAATGAATATTGACGGGCGGCCGCTTTCCTGCCAGCCTTGTTCCCGACACGTCGAAGAACGTGTGCGCTCTTTCGTGCGCTGGGGAGGAACATGATGAGACGGAAGCTGGGGTGGTCTGCATCGATTCTTGCAATCGTCTGCAGCAGCGCTGTTTATGGCCAAACGGATGCTGTGAGCACGCAGACAAAGGTTGCGGCAGCAAACGATACCGGCGAAATCGAGACAGTGATTGTCACGGCAGAGCGGCGATCCGAAAACCTGATGACCGCGCCGGTTACGGCAACCGTTTTAAGCGCACAGGATCTGCAAAACAGAAACGCGCTGAGTATCAACGATTTGCAGTTCATTGCGCCGAACGTGACGATCAACGATTTCGGCCAGGGAATCGATTTCGATATCCGTGGCATTGGCAAGGGCGAACACAACACGCAAACGCCTATCGGTGTGGTTGTCTATCGCGACGGCGCATCGACGTTTCCCGGCTATATCGCCTCGGAGCCCTTCTTCGATATCAAGAGCATCGAAGTGTTCCGCGGGCCACAAGGCACGTTCGTCGGCCAGAATGCGACCGGCGGCGCGGTGTTTGTTACGACAAACGACCCGGAGATTGGCGGCGACTATGACGGCTATGCCCAGCTGCAATACGGGAATTACAACAATGTGGAAGCCCAGGGCGCCATCAACATCCCCGTGACAGACGATTTTGCAGTCCGCGTCGCCGGCTATGGGATGTATCGAGACAGCTTTTACACCATCATCGACCGCGATCCCGCCGACAATTGCCCCAACTTCAAATATGAAGGCTGCAAACCCGGCTACAACACCGGTGACAACAAATGGGCGTCGGGCCGTGTCAGTTTTCTCTGGCAGCCCATAGAGCCCTTGACGATCTCGCTCAAATACGACGCCCTCTATCAGGATTTCGGCGCTTCGCCCGCCATTCCATATACGGAACTTTATCCGCTCGGCGCACCAACCGCACCGTTGGGCAATCCCAATCCCTATCACAACACGGATCTGTTCCACGTCACTGCAAACGCTCCGGAAAAAAGGATGGACCGGATGCAGCGCGGCGTTCTGAAGGTCTCATATCTTTTTCCCAACGGCATCAAGCTCCAGTCCATCTCGGATATCAATGTCGGCAACACGATGTGGCTGACCGATCTGGACCTGACCGACTACGGCAACCCGGGCCTCATCAATTATTTCGGTGCGACGCCCTGGGGCGGTACGGACAATTGGACCTTTTTTGATCGGGTGGACGAGCATCTCTATTCCGAAGAAATCAACCTCATCTCACCGGACGATCAGCCGGTTACCTGGGTGTTCGGACTTTTCGGTCAGCAGAACAATTATATCTGGATTTCGCCTTATCAATTCTGGGTCGCTGTGGGCGATCGCATCGACGACAATCCCGTACCCAATCCAGCCAACTTCTTTCAATTCACCTCCTATACGTTCCAAGGTCACACGAGCAATCAGAACGTCGCAGCGTTCGGGCAAGTCGCTGCCAAGCTTGGCGGAGGATTCCGCGCATCATTGGGCGGCCGCTGGACGATGACGCGATCGGAAAATGTCGGGCCGTTCTGGAATTATGGGACGTTCTTGGACAACGTTCAGGGCCAGAAATCCTACAATCTCTCCTACAAGGCCACACTCGATTGGATTGTCGACGATACGAATTTCCTCTATGCCTTCGTGGCGACCGGCTATACGGGCGGCGGGCTCAACGTCGTCTTCAGCCCCACCGTGGCCCAATCGTTCGGCCCGGTGACCGACAGGAACATTGAGGTGGGTTGGAAGGCGACCGGTTGGTTCGACGGTCATATGCGAACCCAGCTGGATGCCTATTACACCGAATATTACAACTTCCAGGTCATTCTGGGGAATCCGGAAATACCGGGAACGTCCAACGAATTCAATCTTCCGAAAACGACCACCATGTACGGGTTCGAAGCGGAAACCCAAGCCTCGTTCGGCCAGCTCTCATTCACGGGCGCCATCGGTTTATTGCACAGCGAGCTTGGAGACTTCTTTATACGCGACAACAGACTGCAGGGCAGTTTCGGCGTCTGCGACTGGGAGACTGGCGGCCCGGATCCCAATTGCGTGAATGTGAAGGGTCACCAGATGACCTATGCGCCCACCGTTACCTACAACATCAGCGCTCAGTATCTTTTTCACCTCGACGGTGGCGATACGCTTACGCCGCGCGTGAACTTTGCCTACACATCCGGTCAATGGGCGACGCTGTTCGACAACCCCGCTCTTGGCGATAGACTAGGGGTGCGCAACCTCCTCGGCGCGCAGTTGGAATGGGTGCACAACGATTATGTCATAACGGCCTACGGTTCCAACCTCACCGATCATCAGTACGTCTCAGCGCTCGATTCCGGTGGTCTTTATGCCGGTCCGCCGCGTCAGTTCGGCATTCGCGTAATGCGGGCTTTCTGACGCAAACGATCCCGCCGGCCGCAGGCCGAAAAGCCTGCGGTCAAACTTGTTTGTGTGTTTGAAGCTCTAATGCAATTTTACGCACTCACGGTTGACAAGTTTCTGGACCATGCTGCGAAGTGGTTTGCCAACCGCGAGATCGTCACCGGCCAGGCAGGTCGCATCGGTTATGGCGATCTGCGGTCGCGCAGCAATCGTATTTCAGGGGCCCTATCGTCTCTGGGGCTTGCTTTCGGCGATCGTCTGGCCACGCTTGCCTGGAACACGCAGCATCACCTGGAAATGTATTACGCCGCTATGGGTTCGGGCCTTGTGTGCCATACGCTCAATCCGCGGCTCACGCCGGCGCATCTCGCGGCCATGGTCAACGAAGCGCAAGATCGTCTCCTGGCCGCAAGCGCGGACCTGGCCGGACTGGCAGAGCAATTGGTGGCGTCTTGCCCCAGCCTCGAGAAAGTGGTGATGCTCGATGGCGCGTCTGCACCGACGCCGCAACTTCGCTGTCCCACCTACGAATTGGAATCTTTGCTGGTCCACGCGGGCAAGGAATCACCCTGGGGAAATTTTGACGAAGAAACGCCTGCGGGCCTTTGCTACACATCGGGAACGACCGGCGCACCCAAAGGCGTGCTTTACACACATCGTTCCAACTATCTGCATACGCTTCGCGCATTGCAAGCCGATGCGATTGCACTGACATCTTCCGATTGTGTGCTTGTCGCCGTACCGATGTTTCATGCCAACGGCTGGGGCATACCGTTCGCAGCACCCGCAGTGGGCGCCAAGCTGGTCTTGCCTGGCCGGAATCTGGACGGCGCATATCTGGCGTCGCTCATCCGCAATGAAGGTGTAACGGTTGCCGTAGGTGTGCAGACTGTCTGGCAAGGTCTTCTCGATCATCTGGATCGCTCGGGCGAAGAGGTGCCCACGCTTGCCCGGGTGGTTATCGGCGGTTCGGCCTGCCCGGATGCGCTCATCCGGCGTATGGAGGAGCGTCTGAAGGCACGCGTACAGACCAGCTGGGGCATGACGGAGCTATCGCCACTCGGCACCATTGCACCGGTTTTTGGCTCTGCCCGCGCTATCGGTGCGGGCCGCCCGCCGGTGGGTCTCGATCTCAAGCTCACCGATGCGGCCGGCGCAACTCTGCCGCAGCAGCGGAACGTTACCGGACATCTCAAGGTAAAGGGTCACAGTGTGGTCGATCGCTATTTTGCATCGAACACGCCTGTCCTGGATGAGGAAGGCTATTTCGACACGGGCGACCTGGCGATCATCGACGATGCGGGCCATCTCACCATTTCCGGCCGCGTCAAGGATCTCATCAAGTCCGGCGGAGAATGGATCAATCCGGCCGAAATCGAGGCCATCGTCGGCGCCATGCCGGGGGTGGAATCGGTTGCGGTTATCGGCCGGGCCGACGCCAAATGGGGCGAACGTCCCATCGTCATTGTCAAGCCGCAGAACGGCCATAATCTGGACGATGCAGTGCTTCTCGGCGCTCTTCGCGGCCGCGTGGCCGACTGGTGGATTCCCGACAGGGTCATACGGGTGGCGCATATGCCGCTGGCCCCGACCGGCAAGATTGACAAAAATCGTCTTCGCGCAGATTACGCGGGTATTGAGTCGGGCTAGGGCCGGTTGGAGCTTCTATCCCTCCCAGTGCACCAAACGAAGACGGACAGATGATCAAATCCAGAGCAAGACGTCCTTCCAAACCAGCCACCAAGCGAAAACTCGCGCGGAAATCGCCCCGAACCAAGGCCGAGCAACGTGCCGAGACGCTCGAGCGCATTCTCGACGCCGCGGAACTCTTGTTCTCCAAGCACGGACTTTACGGTGTCACCTTGCGCGATGTGGCCCAGAAGGTCGGCGTCCATACGTCGCTGATGCATTATTATTTCGAGGATAAGCTGGCACTGTTCAAGGCGGTTTTCGCCCGGCGCGCGCACATTACGTCCGGCCGCCGCATGAAGGCGCTCGACGAGTACGAAAAGAGCGTCAACGGAAAGCCGACCGTGGCGGGCGCGTTACATGTTTTTCTCGATACCGACTTCGAGCTTTACGACGAGGGAGGGGAAGGTTGGCGCAACTATGCCGCCTTTGGCGCCCAGCTTGCGAACACGCCGGAAGGCGCCCAGATGTTCGATGAACATTTCGATCCCGTGGTGCTGCGTCTGATCGATATCCTGCAAAAAGCGCTGCCGCATCTTCCGAAGCGGGAAATCTTCTGGGGCTATCACTTCGTCACCGGCAGCTTGATGCATTCGCTCGCGCGCAGCGGGCGGCTGGACCGTCTGTCAGGCGGCTTGTGCCGGTCGGACGATTTCAAGGCCGTGAAGGCGCGAATGGCCGATTTCATGGCGGCGGGCTTCCAAGCACTGAAGGCGAGCAATCCGCCCTAGTCCAGCCGCTCCGGCAATCGGAAGGTTGCAAGGTGATCGAGCGCCAATGTGCCCACGTAAACCGTACGCCTGTCCTCTCCGCCGAAAGCGAGACTCGTCGGCAGCCGCAATGGCCCGCTCACCGAAGCACAGGCAACGAGATTGTCGACATTGCCGTTCCGCCTTTCGATGCCGGTTGCCATTGTCTCGACAGCTTCGCCGTTCTTGTCACGGTAGACGATATGAACGTCGCCGCGCTTGTCGATCGCATAAAGTGCGTTCTCGCTGATGATCGTGACCCAGACATTGCCGGACGCATCGAAGGCAATGCCATCCGGCACGGCGCCGCGGCCCAGATTTTGCGGGCCGACCACTTCCCTTTCGCCGAGCGAGCCGTCGGGGCGGATGGAAAAGCGAACGATCCGGCAGCCCAGCGTTTCCACTGCATAGAGATGATGCCCATCAGGCGAGACTTTCACTTCGTTTGTCAGATCGAGCCCGTCAGCCACGATTTCAGCCCGTCCGTTGTCGATGCGCAGGATGTAGCCGTCCTTCGTTTGGGCGGTCAGCGCGTCGTACCAGTGAGGTGCGCGCGTCATCACCGAGAGCCAGATTCGCTCAGGACCGTCCGCGCAGGCGTAATTGACGGCGCCCAGTGGCTTGCCGTCGAAACTGTCCAAAAGCGTCCGCACTTCGCCGCGCGGCGAGACCAGGTGCAACTTGCCGTCGCCTATCCCGGCGACGACGAAGCTTCCATCCGGTCTTCGGCTGAAGCCATTTGGCTGGCCGATACCTATGCCCAAAATCTCGGGCTCCAAATTCCTTCTGACGCGGGCAATACCGCCGCGCAGATCCGAAGCCCACACGCCGTCACGATCGATCCAAACGCATTCGGGCTGCTGCAATCCCCGTCCGAATGCTGCGAAGTCATTCGCGCTCAATTGGAAGTCCGAAAGCCTCACGGCGCCCTCAATTGCATTTCGGTGTTTTGGATGGAAGCGGCGGCGAAAACAGACCCGCATTCCAGTTCCAGGGGACATCGCCGCTCGCATGTCTGCGGCAGACCACTTCTTCGTGAAGGGCAAACATTCCCGGAAGCGGATTCCGCGAAGGGTTCGGCGCATCGGCAAATACCATAAAATTGCGATCCGCCCCAAACGGCAGCCAGGCAGGAGCGTTCGCAGCGGAAGGATTGCCGCTTTTTGCAAAACTCGTCCAATAGTCGATCATGGCGTCGGAAAGCCTGCGCTCGTTTTCGGTATCCGGAATCTTGGGCCACAGTGGCGGGGTGGCCGTGAAAGACCCAAACACATAGGGCAGTTCGCTGGCATGAAAGCCGTGCAGACCCGCGCCGTCAGCCGCAGGATATCCATGATCGAAGATATAAAGATAGGACGGCACGCCCAACGCTGCTTGATTTCTCGCCAGCCGTTCCGCCGTCCATCCATAGAGTGCGTCGCGCGTTGTCGCTAGTATGCTTTCCGGCATGTTGCTGCTCGGATAAAGCTTCAGAAAGGCGTCTGCCAAATCGGCATAATTCGCGCGAATTGCCTTCTCGTAGCTGGCTTCACTCGCAGGTGTGGGCGGCACGAGGACGCGCAAAGAACGTGCTTCGCCGCTGTTGAAGCCCGCCAATATCGGCACGCGCGCTTGTCGGCCGCTGCCGAAAACGTCCACCAATTGTCCCGTGAGAATATGCCCATCCACCACGCCCAGCGGCACAAAGCGGATGGTTGCTGCAATCTTGGTGAGTTTCTCCCCATCTATCGCCCGCAATGCATCCAAATTCGTTGCATGTACCGCATCGGAAAGGCTCGTACCGGCGTCCTCCGCAGCGGACAATCCATTGCGGCGCTCTCTGAGTTCCGGCATCGAAATCATGTAGGAGCTTTCGGCAATCGCCTTCGAGAACAGCCCCTGCGCGGCAGGAGACGCCATGAGATAGACGACGCTCAAACCGCCTGCGGACTCGCCGGCAATCGTCACATTGTCCGGATCGCCGCCAAATGCCGATATGTTCTGCTTGACCCATTTGAGGGCTGCGATCTGGTCGAGCAATCCGTAATTGCCCGATATGTGCTGCGGCGATTCTTCGTCAAGTTGCGGATGAGCCAGCCATCCCAGCACGCCCAGGCGGTAGTTGATTGTCACCACGACGACGCCGCGCCGAGCCAGACGCGAACCGTCATACATCGGTTCGCTGCCTGATCCTCCCCAGAATGCTCCGCCATGAATCCAGAAGAATACCGGAGCATTTTTTGCATCCGCCGGAGCCCAGATGTTCAATGTCAGACAATCTTCACTCATCGGGATGGGACCACGAGAGTAGACCCCTGCCATCGCTCCACTAGGCTGTATGCAAGCCGGTCCGAATTTGCTTGCGTCTTTCGGTGCAGCCCATCGTTCCAGCGGTTGGGGCGGCTTCCAGCGCAAATTGCCAACGGGCGGCTGCGCAAAGGGAACCCCTTTGAAAACGTTCAGCCCATCTCGCGCCTGTCCTGCCAGCATGCCGGCGGGAGCGTTCACGGTTACGGTCTGCGCGAATGAGGCGGTCGTAGAAAGCAAGATCGCAGCGAGCAGGGCAAGATGTCTAATCATGATCGGCGACTCCATTTTCGCTTTTCAGCACTCTTGCGAGCCACAGAAACAGAAGGATTGCCAGAATGTAGAACGGTACCAGCGAATAGAATGCGAGCTGCAAGGAATGTCCCGGCTGGCTTGCATGATAGTGGTCGCTCACAGCGCCCACCAAAGCCGGGCCCACAGCCATGCCGGTGAAATTCATTATCAGGAGCAGCAGCGCGCCTGACATGACGCGTTGATTGGGGAGCACTTCCTCCTGCACCAGCGTCACGCAGGAAGACAGATAGAAGAAGTTCAGAAATGTCGGCCCGATCGAGAACATCAGTGCGTTCTGCCATGTTGGCGCCCACACAAATCCGAGAAAAAACGGAATGGCGAGTGTCAGAGACGCCGCCGGAACAAGTGCATAGGCCTGTCTTGAAACTCTCGTAAAGCGATCGGTCACATAACCGGAAACGAGTATGCCCGATCCCATACCGAAGCCCGTAACCAGTGCGGAATAGACCGCCACTTCGTCCAACGTCATGCCCTTTTCGCGCATGAGAAACAGCGTCGAGAAATTCCCCGATCCGTAGGTAATGATCTGCGTAACGCCGCTTGCCAACGCTGCCAGCACAAGCGATGGCCGCGAGAAAAACATCACGATGGTCTGCCAGAAACCGGAAGCGGCCGATCCCGCATTGCTCTGATAGGATGTATCAAGTCCGCCGCGAACCGGTTCGCGCACCACCAGCACGATCGCCAGCGCCGAGACGACACCGACACTGCCAAGCACGATGAACGCGGAGCGCCAGCTGTAGGCGGCAGCGATCGAAGCGCCGAATGCTATGCCGAGTGCCGCCCCGATGGGCGGTCCCAGATTGTAGATGCCCAATGCCGTTCCGCGTTTTCCCGACGGAAAGTAATCCGAAATGATCGCGTAAGACGGAGGAACGCCTCCCGCTTCGCCGAACCCCACCGTCATGCGCGCTGCCGCAAGTTGTGCATAGTTCGAAGCGATACCGCACGCCATCGTCGCCGCGCTCCAGATTGCGCATGCAATGGACAACACCCACACCCTGTTGGTGCGATCTGCGATCCAACCGACCGGAATGGAGATGAAGCAATAAAAGAGTGCGAAATAAAGTCCGCCGATCAGGCCCAACTGCCCGTCCGTAATGTGCAGGCTATCCTGAATCGGCTTGGCGAGGATCGACAGCAAGGATCGATCCAGAAAATTCAACACATAGACCAGGCACAGCATCCCAAGAACCACCCAGGCCCTGGTGCCTGGAGAAACCGGCGACAGTGTGGGTCGGAGAGAACTGTTTGCCGGTACCGGATCCATAAGTGCCGTCACCCTTCAGGATACCCGATGGAAGTTCAGGGCAGAGGCGACGCAAGAATACGATTTCGTGGTCATTTGTTTCCTGGGACTTCTTATCTGCACGACGCGATTGCCGGCTTTTTGAAAGCATTATGGAGAAAAAGTTCGCGCTGTGTCAATTTCATTATTTTGTGAGTGAATATCTTAACTGCCGCTCCATCGGCCCTTGGTGCACCGGTAGATGCCGGAGGTGCGCCTTTACCGTGCGGGTGAGGGCGCGTTAAGCGCTTCAGCCGTATACAGACATGGACGCCCTGCGCATCCGGAGGTCAGAAATCGGAATTATTCCGGCGCGCCATTCATTCTCCGTCGAACTCCGGTGCGAAGACGTCCTATGCAAACGGCCGGATCCAGTGGCCGGACAGTTCAAATGCGAACCGCTCGATCGTACCGGCCGATCAGCGTCGATATAGATCGAGTGGGCGGAACCGCGACATTTGATAAGGCATTGCGCAGGCGGGCGCCACGGCATCTCCGCTGACATGGGAGAGTCCGATCGACCAGCAAGCCATTACAAGGCTCGTCGTAGCCACGCCGAAGGCGATCAATTGATCGCCCGCCATATGCGCGCGCTCGCGAAATGCGCCGATGCGCGCGAAGATTTCGTCCTCGGGCGAACTGGCCGATTCCAGCTCAATTGCGGCCCCCAGCAGGCCGCAGCCCTGTAACGAGAACGAACCGGTTCTCTGCGTTCGAATGTTCGCAATCACGCCGCGGCCGAACGGATTAAGCATGGTCACAAGCGCGGAGAGCCGCGACTGGGGAATGCCAATCGGCAGGTCGCGCAACTCGAACGCGATGTATCGGCGAAGCTCCGGCGCAAATGATTTTATCGCACCGAGAAATTGCGGCCGGGCACGAGAGCTGGCAAGCGTTTCGTAGGAGCAGGGCAAATGCAGGATGAATCGATTTTGATTCCGAAAAAGATTTGTCAGGGTCTCGAGCCCCTTTCTTACGGAAGCCAGATCGATGGCCGACAATTCTTCGGGGGTGAGCTGCGAATGGTCAGCGCGCGACTCGCCCAACGAACGGCTTTGATCGGTTTCCGGAATTACGTTCAGCGAGAATGAAGAGATTGCGTCGTGGCGCAGGTCCCAGATCGGCCGATACTCAAAATTGAGATAAATGGGTCGGCTGCCCACATGGACAGGTTCTGCGGCAGCCGGCGCGATGCGGGCGGGCGCAGGTTGCACGATCGATGCGGAACGCACCGGCTCGCATCCTCCGGCCGCCATTCGCCGAAGTGTTGCGACGTCGACAATCTCGGTCGTTAGCGTTTCACCCTGGCGTTTGACGATTGTCCGGATGGCGATCTGCTCGACTGTGAATTCGCCGAGAAACAGCTCCAACAGCTCTTCGAGCAGGCGCATGCAGCGCAACAGGGCAGACTGGCGCGCGTCGCCGGGGAACGAAAGCAAATAGTCGGTATCGGAAATCCGGCAATAGTAGTCGGCGGCGCCCAGCTGGCGGCTGATCTGCTTGTCTACGCGATCGTAAATGTTGTTGCAGGCGCGTTGCCAGCGGTCGCCCAGCTTGTCTCGAACCGGCGCGATACTGATGGTATTGACGCATCCCTGTTCAAGCAGCCGCGGATGAGCGACCTGATCCAGCAGGGAATCGAGATTGCGAATGACAATGTCGCCTGTCCTCGGAACTGCATTCGTGAGGGGCGCGGCGCTCATGGCGAATTCGCAGTCAGACGAACGCAGTTTGGGTGCGGTTTTGCGCGTTCAGGAAAAATGCCACCTTGTCGAGCAGGTCCGCCGGACGGAACGGCTTTGCCAAGCAGTCGTCGGCACCCAGCTTGAGAGCGAGCTCCAGAAATCCGTCGGGCCCCAGACGTCCGCCGCCCGAAATCGCCACGATGGGGATTGCAGGAAAGCGGCGCTTGACCTCCCGGATTGTTTCTATGCCCTCGCGATTTGGCATGATGATATCGGTGATGAGCAGCTTCGGCGATGCGCGTTCGATGGCAGTGATTCCGGCATCGCCGTCCTTGGTATCGATCACGTCGTATCCGGCCTCGCGCAAAATCCTGCCGATCGTTTGCCGCATCAAATCGTCGTCATCGATGACGCAAATCAGAGTTCGTTCGTTCATGCCCGTTTGCCTCCGCCGAAGACCAGGCCCCGAAAGCGCCTTCGCATTGCGGATTTCCGCACTGATTATCAGCACTTCGTGCTTAATGCGCGATTAACATCGAGCGAAGGTTCGCCAATTTAGGCTTTTGTTAGGTTCCTCGAAGAGCGCGAAAAATACGTTGCGCCAGTTCCTGCCGGCGATAAGGTTTGCTCAACAATTCGAATTTTGCCGCAAGTTCGTTTTCGCGCATGGCGAGCTCGGTAAAGCCCGATGTCATCAAGACCTTGAGCCGCGGATTGCCCGCCGTCGCTTGCCTTGCAAGTTCCAGTCCGCTCATGCCGCCCGGCATCACCATATCCGTAAACAGCAGATCGACATGTTCTCGCTCCAGAACGGCCAGGGCCGCGCGCGGGCTCTCCGCCTCCAGGATCCTGTAACCCAACTCTTTCAACAGATGGGACGTGGAATGGCGCACGTCATTGTCGTCTTCGACCACCAGGATCGTTTCATGTTCGGCAGCGTGCCCGGCCGAATCCGGTTCGGAAACCAGCGCGGAGGGGCCGCTATCGGACTTCGGCAGATAGAGGCGAACGACCGTCCCCTGGCCCTGCTCGCTGTATATTTTCACGTGACCGCCGGACTGTTTCAGAAAGCCGTAGACCATGCTGAGGCCGAGGCCCGTCCCCTTTCCCACATCCTTCGTGGTGAAAAACGGTTCGAATACGCGGGGCAAGACGTCCGGAGGAATGCCTGAACCTGTGTCCGATACGGAGATCAGGACATATTCGCCCGGCGACACTTCCCGATTGGCCATCGCATAGTCTTCATCGAGAACAGTATTCCCGGTCTCGACGACTATCGTGCCTCCATTTGCCATCGCATCTCGCGCATTCACGATAAGATTGGTAATAGCTGCTTCGAGCTGCGCAGGATCGATATCCGAAGGCCAAATGTCGGCCGCAAGATTTGTCCGCAAATCAATATTGCCCGCCAGGGTCCGCTTCAGCATTGTGACGGTTCGCATGACGATCTCGTTGGGATCGATCGTCCGGCGCCGGAGGTTCTGTTTGCGCGAAAAGGCAAGAAGTTGCCGCGTCAGCTCAGCACCTCGTAAACTTGCCGAAAGCGCCGTTTCGGCCATCTCGATATGCTCAGGGCTCGCGCCGCCCTTTGCGATCATCATATCAAGATTGCTGATCACCACGGTAAGCAGGTTGTTGAAATCGTGAGCGATTCCACCTGTCAATTGTCCCAGTATTTCCATCTTCTGGGCCTGGTGCAATTGCTCGGCCAACGCTTTGCTCTCCGTAACGTCCTGGCAATAACCTACAAGGACGTTTTTCGGAGTCTCACCGCGCTCCCAATGTCCTTCAGCCGAACATTCGCGCACGCTGCCATCGGGCCGCACGAAGCGGAAATCGGCGCGGAAGGGTTCTTGAGTCTCGATCGCGCGGTCTATCGCATCGCAGACGCGGCGCCGGTCCTCTTCGTGGATGAGTGTCTGGACGTTGCGCCGCTTCGGCAGGAAATCCCGGTCAACCCCGCAGATCGCGTACAGCTCGTCGGACCACTCGAAAACACCGGAAGATGCGAACATGCGCCAATTGGCGATGTGGGCCATGCTCTGGGCTTGCGCAAGCAGGCGCTTTTGTTCGGCAAGTTCATGTGCGCGCTTCTCCAGGGCCTCGTGCTGTGCATGAATCCTGCATTCCATCGCGCAATGATCGATCGCGACGCGTATCGCTCCTTGAAGGCTCTCCGCCGTTATGGTCGCCTTGGAAATGTAGTTCTGTGCGCCCTCCTGCATGGCGCGGACGGCGATGTTTTCGTTTCCCTGGCCTGTAAGCATCACGACCGGCACGAACGGATACTTGCTGCGCAGATACCGCAAGACTTCAATACCGTTGTGGCCGGGCAAGGAATAGTCGAGTAGAACGCAGGCCGGCGATGCTTCGCCGATGATCGCCAGACCGGCTTCGCCGGATTCCGCCTCGGCGATTTCGTAAGTGAAACCGTCGCTTCCTTTCAGCGTACGCTTGAAAAGATCGCGGTCATCCTCGTTGTCGTCGATGATCAGAATCTTAGTCGCATTTGTCATCGTCGATATCCATTGGCAGTAAAGCTATCTCAAACCAGTATTCCTTGAGTCTCTTGATGGCTGCGATCAGGCCATCGAAATCTACCGGCTTCTGGATATAAGTGTTGGCGCCTAGTTCGTAACATGCCTGCACGTCCCTCTCGTCGTCGGACGTTGTCAGAATAACGACCGGAATCTTTTTCAGTCCCGGCGTCTGCTTGATGATTTCGAGCGTTTTGCGGCCGTCAATGCCGGGCATGTTGAGATCGAGGAGTATCAGGCCGGGCTTTTTCGTTGAATCCGAACGCAGATAGTCGAGGGCCTCTTCCCCGGAAAGGAGGTGCCGCAGCGTATTGTGAAGATTTGTCTTGCTGAAGGCCCTCTTTGTGGCCTCGAAATCGTCCAGACTGTCTTCAACGATCAGAATAAGCTGCGATTCACGCCGCTGCTCTTGATTGCTCGCCATGCCCGAAGTCCTCCAGTGTGAAATAGAACGTGGTACCCTTGCCGAGCTCGGACTCAAGCCAGATTTCTCCCCCATGCCGCTCGACGATCTTCTTGACGAAAGTGAGACCCACGCCGGTGCCTTCCTCAGGCCCCTTGCCGGCATGCAGGCGTCTGAAAATCCGGAATATCTCGTGATGGAACTCCGGGCTGATTCCCACGCCATTGTCCTTGACGAAGAACACCCGCTTCATCGCAACGCCGTTCGGCTTCTTCTTTGTTTCGAGGAAACCCACCTCGACCTCCGGCTCGGGCTTGTCGTTATACTTGACCGCATTCGTTATGAGATTGCGGAACAGTTCGGTGACTCGCGGCTTGTCGCAAACGACCGTTGGGAGATTGTCCGCCAGAGAGATGCGCGCATTTCGCTCCTCCAGGAACATGTCGAGCGTGAATGCGACATCCGCTATTACGGCGCCGACGTCGGTGGGTTGCACCGCGAGTTCCTGCCGGCCCAGTCGCGAGAAATAGAGCAGGTCGTTGACAAGCTTCTCCATGCGCTGACTGAGAAATATGAGCCGGTTAAGCCGCCCCGTACTTTCCTCGTCGAGTGTGTCCTCATTGTCTTCGAGCAGAAACCGGGAATGATTGTGAATTCCGCGCAGCGGCTCTTTCAGATCGTGCGAAGCAATATAGGCGAAGTCGTCCAGCTCCTTGTTGCTGCGCTCGAGCTCGCTTGTATACCGTGCAACTTCCTCTTCGGCCTTCTTGCGCGCAGTAATGTCACGGATGATTGCGGAGAAGTGCCGCCCATCGGGCGAAGAAAAGGCATTGATGGCAATGTCCATGGGAAAGACAGAGCCATCCTTGCGCTGCCCCTTTGCCTCCACGCCGGATAACCCCGAATTCGCCTCGTCCCCTCCGGCGAGATATTTTGCGATGCGGTGGTCATATTCCGGATGGTAGCTCTCAGGCATCAGGAATTTCAGATTTCGCCCGATCGCATCCGCCGCCGAGTAACCGAATATCCGTTCGCAGGCGATATTGAAGCTTCGAATCGACCCCGTCTCGTCGATGATGATGAGGCCGTCAAGCATGTGATCGACAACCGCGCGGAGATGACTTTCACTCCGGTCGAGATCCGCAGCCGTTTTCTTTATGCGCACGAGAGTTTCCTGAAACGCGTGCAACACCTGTGAGAGCTTACCGATCTCGTCATTCCGGTCTCTAGCCGGCACGAAATTCACCTGTTCGCCGCGAGTCGCTCTGAGCAACGCTTCCACCATCGAATTGATGGGTTGAATTACGCGCCGGACGATGATTCGAAAGCTGAGTCCGCAAAGAAGAAGCGCAAAGATCAGAATGGCCGCCTGAACCTCGATCTCCCACCTTGTCGCGTCGATGAGACTTTGCGTGTACTTCTGCGTTTGTTTGATTGAGGCGATCCTTAAGGCGCTCAGGGAATCCGAAGCCTGCATGGACAGCTCGAACCACAGATCGGCGCCGATCGGATAGGTTGAGCCGTGGCGGTTTCCCGGGACGTAGAACATATCCCGTATCATGTCGTGCATTGTTGAATAGTGACTTCTTGCGTCGGTATAGAACGGCGCTATGGACGGGTAGAGCCCGCTCTGTTCGGCCAGAATGCGAGCCATCTGCCAGCTTTCTTCAACGACGCCCCGCCCCCGCAACAATTGGGAGATCTGCCGCGGCGAAGGATCGGTATTCTCCACGATCAACTGTCCGATAAGCGATCGCTCCCGCCCGGAATAGTCCGTGATCGTGCGCAGAAAGTGCTTGATCCAGAGATGCTGGGTGACGATTGGGTCGATATTGATAAAGTGACCCACAAAGCCGATCCAAAGGCTCTGCGTTTCCACAATGAGAGACGTTACGGCATCCGACCAGCGTGACGCGACACGGCGCTTCTTATCCCCTGCCGGCAATTTTGCTGCCGTATCGACCTCGGACCGAAGCGTGTGCACACCCGACAATTGCTGCTTGATTCGCCCGCGAAGGGCGGACAGCTCTGGAAAATTGTAGCGGTTCAGCGCGGACAATCCCGCGCGCAGGGCTTCATCCGTGTCCCGCCGGCTTTCCTCCAGTTTTGGCCGGAGATCCGCAGCGGTCTGCTCATCCGGCGCCTGAAGGATGGACAGCGCAATATCGCGTTCCACCGACAGTTTTTCCGTTGCGTCGAAAAGTTGATCGCTCAGGATCGAAGCGCTCGTCAGGGCCCGGATGTCCCTCAGCCGTTGCCAATTGCCGTACACTTCCCTGGCCGCCAGAAGTGCGACAATCAACGTAAGAGTGCCGGTTATGAGCAGCAGGATGTCGCGGATGGAAAGTTGCGGCCCACGCATGGTTTCAATCCGCCCGAAGTGAGTGAACAGTGCTGGCCAGGTGCAGCAGGCGGTCTTGTACTGTGAGATGCGCCGCGGTCACTGCATCGACATTGATCTTGACGCCGATCCGTTTGTCGATCCGGGTGAATTCGATCATTCCGCCGGATTGGGCGAATCCGTCGAAATCGCTGACGGTAAGAACGCTTTTGCCGGTGAGCGTGCGTTGAAGCATCGGCCAATCCGGCTTTTCGCTCGCGTTCACGTAGAGCAGCGAGCATGCTTCGGCCTCCCGTGCCGTATGCACGCTGCGCAGTTCGATTCCGTGTTGGTTGACCGTGCGCCCGGCCATGGGCTGCAGATGGCCATCGAAGGGGTCACCGCCCAAAAGGCATACGACAGCCGTGCCGTTCGTGCGATCCTGCGGCCATTGCGTATACTTCAGGAAGTTGTAGAGCAGGCCCGCCTTGATCTCCTGCTCAACGAGCTGGAAATTTTCTCCGGCCGATGCGGGCGCGGAGAATGGCAGCGCCAGCAACAGCGCCAGCCCCGCGCAGATTGTCTTGATCAGGATCGCCAAGTGAACCTGCCGTAGACACTGCGGCCGATGACAGTGGCGTTCGCATCGGTGGCAGGGCCGAATTCCCGGTGTGAGCCGTCGAGGATATTCTGACCGACCAATTCGAGTTCCAAATCGTCGGTCACCTGCCAGGCGATGCGCGTATCCAACCGCCAATAGGCGCTGACAGGAAACGCAGGCAGCGAATCGACATAGTAAAGGGCGCTGTCGAGCGAAAGACCGTCGTCGACATTCCATTGCGCGCGCACGTTGAACTGGTGTCGCGGCGATTGCCCTTCAGCAGCCTCGGACGCGATCGCCAGATTGCTCGGCGGACCGTCCAGGTTCATGTGAAGATAGCTGTAAGCGGCGGAGAAATTGATGTGTTCTCCCGCACGCCAATTGGCGACTGCTTCAAAACCGAAGGTCTTCGCCTTGGTCAGGTTTGTGGTGGCGATGGGCAAGACGATGTGGAACGGGCTCAGTACAATCTCGGGAGGCATCAGGCTGAGCGTCGAGAGCCTGTCGTAGTCGTTATAGAATCCACTAATGTCGAGCTGCACGTTCTCCATCAGCTGCCGGCGATATCCCAGTTCGTAGGCCACCAATCGCTCGCTGCGGAAGTCCGGACTGGGGCGCAGTTCCACCGCGATTGGCAGCGGCAGCATGCCCGGCGGAATGACACCGGACAGAATATCCAGATCCTGTTCCAACTGGGTGGGCGTTCGTACCGCGCGCGATACGGAAGCCCAGGCCATTTGCGTTTTGCCATCCAACCATTGCAGGCGTGCCGTGGGCTGCGCTTCGAATCCGGAATAGTCATTGTGCTCGAATTTCGAGCCGAGTGTGACGATCCAACGGTCCGCCTCCAGCGTGATTTTGTCCTGGAGAAAGCCGCTTACCAGGTTGTCCCCCCGTGTGCCTTTGGCAAAGGTAATGATCGGGGTGGCCGTCAGTGCGTCGACGGTATAGCGATAGAGGGCGCCGATTATCAGCTTGTGCCGGTCCCAGGCAGGGAATTCGTACTGGCCCTCGATATCCAACGCGGATCGTTCGTCCTTAAGAGTAATCTGGCGGCGGCGCGTGAAATCGACATAGGCTCCCAATGAAAAGCGGGAATCATCCCCGAGTTCGCGGCTCCAGGTTCCGTGCAGATTGGCGCCGGAAGCCGAAACATTATCCTTTTCAACTACCGCATAGGGCGGAACGAGCATCGGCATGGACCGCAGATCGCCGTCGTCGCTGCCATACACGTCGCCCTGCAGATTGAAGCGATCGCTGCCGGCGTTCGGGTTCCAATCCACGCGGAAGCCACCGCGCCATTCCGACCATTCGTCATTGGCGTCTGCGCCAGTCGGCGTTTCGAACGGAGCGCGATTGAGGTATTTTCCATAGATGCGCCATTGCGCATCCTCGCCGATATCGCCGCCATAGCGCGCCGTTATGATGGCACGATCTTCATTGCCGCTGGCGACGCTGACAAGTGCGCCCTTCGTATCAGAGGCATTCTTGGTAATGATGTTGATGACGCCGTTGACCGCATTGGCGCCCCACAAACTGGCGCCGGGCCCGCGGATGACCTCGATCCGCTCCACATCCTGAAGCGGCAAATCCTGAACGTCCCAATAGACGCCGGAGAACAGCGGATCGTAAACCTCGCGCCCGTCGATCAGAACGAGAAGCTTGTTTGCAAGGGGATTGTTGAAGCCTCGCACGCTGATGGCCCAGCCGGAAGCATTGATCCGTGCCACCTGCAATCCAGGAACTGCCCGAAGAGCTTCGGGAATCGAGGTCGCGCCGGAACGCGCGATGTCCTCCCCGCTCAATACATAGATGGCAGCCGGTGCATCTCGCAGGTTTTCCGATGTCTTGGAGACCGACATGACCGTCGCATCGAAAAGCTGCTCGGGCGAAAGCGAGAAGGGGTCGATGCCGCCTTGTCCTTGCGCAAGGGCCGCCGGCGCGGTACCGATCGCGTAAGCCATTGCGAAAGTTCTCGCGATCCCGCGTGCTTTCACAGCTTTGCGAAACCAGCACATACGCAGCATCCGATCATCCCCCGAGCCGGCAGCGAACGTGAATCAGGCTAGAGTAATATCGTTAACTATCCGTGTATTCATCAAGCAAATATTCAATTGTCATTTACGTTTTCGCAGACCAGGGGCCAATGCCGGCTGGGATATTCGACTCGGCCGTGGGCACCCCGCAACTTGCAACCTGCTATCTGGACATCAAATTTGCCAAACAACACGTTGTGGACGGTCATCTCGCAAATGACGCCCCTCCGGCTTTTCCTTGCCGGCGGGCAACAGGATTTTCCGCTGTGCCGCAACCGTCTCGTGGATCCAGCGCCTGACCTGACGGACACGCGCAGTCTGCAGCACGTCTTTCCGGGCGGAAAGCCAGAACGTGCCCGTGATGGAAACGTCATCCTGCAAGACGCGCACGAGTCGAGGTGCTGTTTCTCCCATGAAACAAGGTAGCACACCGATCCCGGCGTCGCGCGCAATGATCTCCTGTTGTGCCCGAATCGACGAACTGGAGATCGCAGGTTTGAGGCCCGGCAGAACGTCGTCCAGATAACGCAACTCGTTTGCGTAGAGCAGATCGTCGATATAGCCAACTACGATATGCTGCCGCATTTCCTCCACCGTCGCAGGCGTGCCGTATCGTTCGAGGTATGGCCGCGTCGCGTACAGTCCCAGCGTGTATTCGGTGAGCTTTTCGATCTCCAGCCGCGCATCGTTCGGCCGGCCGAGCGTGATCGCGATATCCACTTCGCGCATGGCGGGCGAAAGGAATCCGGGCATCGCCACGATCTCGAGTTGCAGCTTGGGGCGTTTCGCCAGCAGTTGCGGCACGGCGGGCGCTATGATCGCAGTCCCGAAACCTTCCGACGTCGAGATGCGCACCACGCCCGAGCCGGTTTCGCCCACCGCCGCGCGAACGTCCTCCGTCGCCATTTCCACGCGGCTTGCGGCTTCGAACAGACGCTTGCCGTTGCTGGTGAGGAACTGGGCGGATCGTCCGCGGGCGATCAATGTGCAATTGAGCGCCTGTTCCAGCCGGGCCACGCGGCGGCCGACAGTGGTGGCGTCCAGCCCCAACTGGTCGGCCGCGCCTTGCAGCGATTTGTGCCGCGCGACGGACAGGAAAATCCGCAAATCATCCCAATTATACATGCAGTTAGATTAGACTGCATTTTTGCAGGCCTCAACCGGCGAATTTGCAGCCAGCGGCAGAGCCCGCCCGTGCTATGCCGCTTGCCGCACGACAGGGACGAAACGCCATGCGCACATACGGCCATTTTATCGCCGGAAAACATGTTGAAGGCCGGTCGGGCCGGTTCGGCGATGTCTTCAATCCCGCAACGGGCGAAGTTCAGGCGAAAGTCGCCTTCGCAACCCGCGCGGAAATGCGCCACGCGGTAGAGCATGCGCTGAAGGTGTTTCCCGAATGGTCGGCGGTGAATCCGCAGCGGCGCGCCCGCGTGATGTTCAACTTCAAGGCGCTCGTCGAAAAGAACATGGACGAGCTGGCGCGAATGCTGTCGAACGAACACGGCAAGGTGTTGGCCGATGCGCGGGGCGACGTGCAACGCGGCCTCGAGGTGATCGAATTCGCCTGCGGCATCCCGCATCTGCAGAAGGGCGAATATACCGAAGGCGCCGGCCCCGGCATCGACATCTATTCCATGCGCCAGCCGCTGGGCGTCGTGGCGGGCATCACGCCGTTTAATTTCCCCGCCATGATCCCGATGTGGATGTTCGGCGTTGCGATTGCGTGCGGCAACTGTTTCATCAACAAGCCGAGCGAAAAGGATCCAGGCGTTCCGTTGCGTTTGGCCGAACTGATGATGGAAGCGGGCGCACCGGCCGGAGTGCTGCAGGTCGTCAACGGAGACAAGGAAGCCGTCGATGCGATTCTCGAAGATCCCGACATCCAGGCCGTAAGCTTTGTCGGCTCTTCGGCCGTCGCGGAATATGTCTACTCGCGCGGCACCGCACATGGAAAGCGCGTGCAGGCGATGGGCGGTGCGAAAAACCATGCCATCATCATGCCCGATGCCGATCTCGACCAGGTGACGAACGAATTGATCGGCGCGGGCTATGGCTCCGCCGGCGAACGCTGCATGGCGATATCTGTGGCCGTGCCGGTAACGGACAGACTTGCCGATGCGCTGGTGGAGCGTCTAAAGCCGCGCGTGGAATCTCTGCGCGTCGGCATCCCAACCGATCCGGAAGCCGATTACGGCCCGCTCGTCACCGCCGAACACCGCAAGAAGGTGATGAACTATATCGAAATGGGCGTGAAAGAAGGCGCCAAGCTTGTCGTCGACGGACGCAATTTCAAGCTACAGGGCTATGAGAACGGCAATTTCCTGGGCGGTTCGCTATTCGATCGCGTCACGCCGGACATGCAAACCTACAAGGACGAAATTTTCGGACCCGTGCTGCAGATCGCGCGCGCAAAAAACTTCGATGAAGCGATCTCGCTTCCCACCAAGCATCAATATGGCAATGGCGTGGCCATCTTCACCCGCGACGGCGACTCCGCGCGCGAATTCGCATCCCGCGTTCAGGTCGGCATGGTGGGCATCAACATCCCGATCCCCGTGCCGCTCGCCTATCATACCTTCGGCGGCTGGAAGCGGTCGGCCTTCGGCGACATCAACCAGCACGGCCCCGAAGGCGTGCGGTTCTACACCAGGATCAAAACCGTCACCGCCCGCTGGCCAAAGGGCGGCGTTCGGGAGAACCCCAGTTTTGTCATTCCGACGATGAAATGAGGCAGCGAAACGCCTGGTGCGCTCGGGAAGATATTTTTTGAGCGAAACGAAATCCTTCTGGAACTCATCAACCTTCCGATCTGTCACTTCGCCCCGCTTGAAGACAAGGAGCTGACTCTATGACGACCATCGCATTCATCGGTGTCGGCAATATGGGCGGACCCATGGCGCGCAATCTGTTGAAGGTGCAGTACAATGTCCGCGCCTTCGATCTCAGTGCCGCTGCCCTGAAGCCCATCGCCGATGCGGGCGCTACGGCGGCCAAAACCGCCAATGATGCGGTCGCAGGCGCAGACGCGGTCATCACCATGCTGCCTGCAGGCCAGCATGTGCGCGCCGTCTATCTCGAAGATGGCATTCTCGCGCACGCGAAGAAGGGTGCGCTTCTGATCGACTGCTCCACCATCGACATCGATTCCGCCCGCGCCGTTCATGCCGCGGCGGAAAAAGCCGGTTTCGATTTCCTGGATGCGCCGGTTTCCGGCGGCGTCGGCGGGGCACAAGCCGCCACGCTCGCCTTCATGTGTGGTGGCAGCGATGCCGCGTTCGGCCGCGCCCAACCCCTTCTGGAAAAGATGGGCAAGCGCATCGTGCATGCGGGAGGCGCCGGCGCAGGACAAGCGGCCAAGATCTGCAACAACATGCTGCTGGCCATCTCGATGATCGGCACCTGCGAGGCTTTCGTGCTCGGCGAGAAACTCGGCCTCGATCCGCAGAAGCTGTTCGACATCATGTCGGCGGCGTCCGGTCAGTGCTGGTCGCTCACCGCCTACTGCCCCGTTCCGGGTCCCGTGCCCGCCGCGCCGTCCAACCGCGGTTACAGCGGAGGATTTGCCACCGCCTTGATGCTGAAGGACCTGAAGCTCGCCCAGAGTGCCGCGCAAGGGGCAGGTGCCGCCACCCCCCTGGGCGCAGAAGCGGCTCAACTTTATGCCTTGTTTGCCGCGAATGGCCACGCCACAACGGATTTCTCAGGCATTATCAATATGCTGCGCGGAGCTGCGTAACGCGTCCGGAACTTGTCCGGGAGAATGCTATTCAGTTCCCGCAATTCCGCTGTCAAATGAACTGGTAAATTCGACACTCGGCCGCTTACACGATTTCTACGGTCCTCATCTCAACGTCAGTTTCGGCTTGCGCGGTTAGATGCTGCCGCTTAGGCACACATGAAACTGCGAATAGTTTGGTATAGGACGTTGGAATTGCCGGTGTGTCAAACGCGCCGAGGACTGCTGCTGCATGTTCAATCCTATCGATTGGCGATCCGCGCTTCAGGCAAAGCACGCAGCGGAGTGGGCATCGTCAGACGCGCCGCGAAGGGCTGGAGCTCGTTTCCGCTCAACGTCTCGTGGGCAAGAAGACTCGAGGCTGCTTCCTCAAGAACGCTGCTGTTCGTTTCAAGTATGGATTTTGCGAAGTGCAGCGCATCTTCGACCAGTTTCTTGACCGCCTCATCTATGGCCTGAGCCGTCGCCTCACCGTAGCTTTTGGGTTGCCAGCTTCGTGTTTGGCCCATGAGGAAGGTTGTGCGCTCTGGTTCGTATGTCACCGGCCCAAGCTCGTCGGACATGCCGAAGCGCACGACCATATCGCGCGCAATGTCGGTGGCGCGCGCAAGATCGTCAGCGGCGCCTGTTGATGCTTCCGAAAAAACCAGCAACTCGGCCGCACGTCCGCCAAGAAGCACCGAAAGACGATTGACGAGTTCGGAGCGGCCTTGCAGAAACCTGTCTTCCAATGGCCGCTGCATCGTATACCCCAAGGCAGACATCCCGCGCGGTATGATGGAAACCTTCTGCACCGGATCGGTTCCCGGAAGCGCCATCGCCACCAGCGCATGTCCCATTTCGTGATGGGCTACAACCTTGCGCTCATGCGGCGTGAGAATGCGGCTCTTCTTTTCGAGTCCGGCCACCACACGTTCGATCGCCTGGGTGAAATCGTCCAATGTCGTCGCGTCGGCTTTGCGCCGTGTTGCCACCATCGCGGCCTCATTGACCAGGTTGGCCAGATCCGCGCCCGTAAAGCCCGGCGTAAGGCCGGCGACAGCATCGAGATTCAAGTCCGGCGCGATTCGGATTTTTTTGATGTGCACACGCAGGATGTCCAACCGCCCTTTTCGATCCGGCCGGTCGACAAGCACCTGACGGTCGAACCGGCCAGCGCGCAACAATGCCGGATCCAAAATCTCCGGACGATTTGTTGCTGCCAGAACGATGATGCCCATGCTGGGATCAAATCCATCCATCTCCGCCAGAAGCTGGTTGAGCGTCTGCTCCTTTTCGTCATGGCCGCCAATGGGAACGTCAATTCCACGGGCGCGGCCCAGCGCATCCAGTTCATCTATAAAGATGATTGCAGGGGCTTGCGCGCGGGCCTGTTCGAAAAGGTCGCGAACGCGTGCGGCTCCGACGCCCACGAACATTTCGACAAACTCCGATCCTGTGATCGAAAGAAATGGAACGTTCGCTTCTCCGGCGACGGCGCGTGCAAGCAGTGTTTTGCCGGTACCGGGCGGACCCACGAGAAGAACGCCTTTGGGCACGCGCGCGCCTAGCCTACCGTAAAACCCGGGGTCTTTGAGAAAACCGACAACTTCCGCCAATTCCTGCTTTGCCTCATCCACACCGGCCACATCGGCAAACGTCACCTTCACGTCTTTCTCTGCGTAAACCTTTGCGCGGCTTCGGCCGATCGCCATCAGACCGCCGGCGCCGCCACCGAAGCCTGTCAGCATTGGCCGCAACAGGAACAACCAGAACAGGATCAGTCCCGCAGTGGGCAACAGCCAGGAAAGGAAACTGTCGATTAATCCCGGTTGCGGTTCGCCCGTAAACTTGATGTGACGATTTCTAAGATCGGTGGCGATTTCCCGATCGACCCTTGTTGTTGAGAAGAGCCGGGGCTTCGATTTTTGGTCGGGCTTGTACGTTCCAGCGATCGTCTTGTCGCCGACTATAAGATCGGAAACCTTTCCCGCCGCAAGCCAATCCTGGAATTGGCTGTATGGAATTTCCTGTCCCGTCTGGGCAGTGCTCCAGAACGTGCGCAGCAACAGGATCAGCACCACCGCGCCAACCAGATACAGAATGTCGAAAGCGAAGGGCTGCTTCTGCTTTTCGGACTTCTTCCGTTTGTCGGTTGGATTCACGGCAATCCTATCCGATCCAGCGGATCGTCGCAGGGTTGCGGGGAACGGCCGGTGCGGCCCTACGGGAGTAGCCGACGATGATAGGCGCAATCGGACGCAAGCCATTGGGCAGACCTATGGTCTTTGAGCCTTCGCCGGTTTCAAACCAGCGTTGCGAAAATCCAATCCAGCACGATCCGAGTCCGAATGCATGGGCGGCAAGCATCAGGTTTTCTGCCGCCAAAGCCGCATCTTCCGTGACCCAATCGTCGTCGTCCGAGCCCGAAATGAGAATAAGAACGGGCGCATGATAAAATATTTGAAACCCAGGATCGCTCAAATGTTCGCGCAGGATTGCAGGGGCCTTGTCCGTTCCGATGATAGACAGCATGTGGCGCTTCGCGCGGGCTGAGATTTCATCTAGGAGCTTGCGATCCTGAATGACAGTGAAATGCCAAGGCTGACGGTTGACAGCACTGGGCGCTTGAATGGCGGCATCGATGAGCCTCTCGATAGTCGCGCGCGGAACGGTCTTGTCCAAATATTCACGGACGGAGCGGCGATGGGAGATTGCATCCATCACGTCCACAGCTTCACCTCCCTCCGGCCAGGCTGCCTCGATACGAGCCAACGAAAGACTAGAGGACGCGCTGAAAGAACGATTGATCCTGATCAAGCGCGATCTTTGGCTCAGCGCAATGATCTTGCGGGCCGCCCGGCTACCCTGTTTTCGGCAGAAGGCGCGGGATGAAAATCACGTTGCAGATCCACAAGCGCCATGACAGGCCTCTGGAAAAATTATGCGAAGTTTTCGACGCCCAACGTCCGATCGGGCTTATACCGACACTTTTTTCCGAAACTCCGCGTGCTCGATGCCTCGAGAGAATTTGGCCGGGCGATTTCCGAAAAATGCAACATGGCACTGGCGCAGCACGAAGAACGCACGTTCGAGGACGGTGAATATATGGCTCATCCGCTGGAAACCATAACCGGGCGGGATGTTTGTGCGATATCGAGATTGCAAGGCGCGAGCGGCCGTCACTTTTCGGGAGCTCGCGGATTTTTTCTCCCGAAGATGCGGTCGATAAACCATTGCCTTTCCTTGCTTTGCATCAAATTTTGCCGGCTCGCTCTAGGATAGAGTTGGCCGGCATTTGCATTGGAGCGCCACATGGAAACGCCACTTCAATTGGAAATCGAGGGGCTCACGCCGTCCACGCATCTAAGAGCGCTCATAGAGGACAACGTAACGAAACTCGAGCGCCACTATGGCCGAATGACCGCGTGCCGTGTCGCCATCCGTGCCCCCGACGCACACCACAAATTGGGCGAGCCGTACTTCGTTAGTGTCCGTATTGCGCTTCCCGGCCGTCGCGATGTCAGTGTGAAACCCCCGCCCCGGGCGCGCGATCGCAGGCAGGCCGATGTCATGTTCGCTGTCAACGACGCGTTCCGGAGGGCCGACCGTCAATTGCGGGTCCATGCCTCGAAGCTCAAAGAAGTCCAGAAACAGCACGTCTCCCAGCCCCACGGTAAGGTTTTGCGGGTCGATACGGACAGAAATTTCGGAATTATCGAGAGTGGAGATGGCCGCGAGATCTATTTTCACGCCAACAGCGTGCTCGACGGAAAGTTTCGCCAGCTGCGCAGCGGTTCCACGGTGGCATTCCACGAAGAGATGGGTGAAAAGGGCCCACAGGCCAGCAGCGTACGCGTGATCTGATCGGTGAGGTGCATCGGGCCAACAAATCGACGGCGCGCGGCGCGAAAGCTTGCTCGAGCGACCCCCATGAATTCCCGGCTGCCCGGCCTGTTCGCGCTTGCGGCGGTGGCAGTTTTGATCGATCGCAATGAAACTCCATTCGCCTGCCGCAATAGTGCCGCGCCCGCATCGGAGGACGCGACATGAGCAATACAGGTTTGGAATCGCTCAATCGCAATGTCGAACTTACACACGATTGGCTCAACGAGCTTGACGGCATGCTCGGCTGGGAGGACAAGCACCGCACATTCCGCCTCTTGCGCATAACCTTGCAGACCTTGCGCGATTGCGCGCCAATGGTTGAGGCGGCTCAGTTTGCTGCACAATTGCCGACATTCCTGCGAGGCGTATTTTACGAGCACTGGCGGCCTGGCGCTAAGACGCAGCGCTTTGATGTCGATCGCTTCCTTGCCCAAATCGATACGGCGTTCGCCAAAGACCCGCTCGGAGATACGGCCGACGCGGTAACGGCTGTATTCACGCTTTTGTCCAATCGCATCAGCCCGGGCGAAATTGCCGAAATTCGTCAGTCGCTGCCGGCGTCCATCCGGCAACTCTGGCCGCAGTAGATCGGGCGGAGAAACCGGCACGAAACGGGGAGGGCATGCGGACGGCCGTTTCGCGCGGCCATCCAACCGTTTCGGCAATTTTCAGGATCGCAGGCCATTCTCGCCCCGGAAAATTCGGCTATCGCTGCGGCATGATCCTAGAGCGCGGTGTTGATAACCTGCAGCTGCGTGAACTCCGCCAATCCTTCTTCGCCGAGTTCTGTGCCCAATCCCGATTGCTTTGCACCTCCGAATGGAATGTTCGGCGCCAGATCGAGGTGCTTGTTGATCCACACCGTGCCGGCGTCCATCCGTTCGGCAAGCGCATGGGCCCGTTCGATATCGGCCGACCAGATGGAACCGCCAAGACCGTAAGGCGAGGCGTTCGCGCGGGCCAGCGCGTCTTCGGGATCGGAGTATTTGATCACGGGTAGAACAGGGCCGAACTGTTCTTCATCGACCAGGCGCGTGCCATCGCTGATATCGCGCACGATGGTGGGGCGGATGAAATAGCCTTTTTCCGGAACAGGGCCGCCGCCCATGACCTTGCCGTGCTTGGCGGCATCGGCGATCAGCTCTTTGACTTTCTCGTACTGCATTTTGTTCTGCAGCGGGCCAAGTTGGGTTCCTTGCTGCAACCCGTCGCCCACGACTGCAGATTTGGCGAGCGAAACCAGCTCTTCGCACATGCTGTCATAGATCGACTCATGAACGTAGAGCCGCTTCATGGCGATGCAAACCTGACCGCTGTTCTGGAATGCGCTCTGGAAAATCTTCGGTGCGGCCGTCTTGGGGTCGACATCGTCCAACACGATTCCCGCATCGTTTCCGCCAAGCTCGAGCGTGATGCGTTTCAAGGCCTCTGCCGCGCCGGCCATAACCTTTTTTCCGGTGGCCGTCGATCCGGTGAACGAGATCTTGCGCACATCCGGGTGCCTGGTCAGTTCGCCGCCCAGGTCGTTGGCGTCCGCAATCACGTTCAGCACGCCGGGCGGCAACAGGCCGGCGATGTATTCGCAGAGCTTGAGTGTTGACAGCGGCGTCGTCGCAGCAGGCTTCAACACCACTGTGTTTCCGGCCAAGAGCGCCGAAGGCACTTTGAAGGCCATGAGGATCAGGGGAAAATTCCACGGGACAATCGCCCCGATCACGCCCAGCGGCTTGCGCCGCAGTTCGACCTTTTTGCTGTTGCCGTCCTCAATCACCTTTGTGGGCAGATCGAGATTTGCAAAATACTGGAAGAATGCGGCTGTTCCGTAAACTTCGCCGGTCGCATCCGCGAGCGGCTTTCCCTGTTCCTGCGTGAGGATGCGGGCGAGTTCGCTGGCGTTCGATTGAATGCGTTCGGCTATCTTGAGGAGCGCTGCCTTGCGTTCGGCAATCGGGGTTTTGCTCCAGCCGGGAAATGCAGCCTTGGCAGCGGCTACCGCCTTGTCGAGCTGCGCCTTGGACGCGCGCGGACACACCGACACAACCTCTTCGGTCGCAGGATTGATGACGTCCATCGTCAGGTCGCCGTCTTCAAGCCGGCCATTGATGAGAAGCTTGAAATCACTCATGGAATCCTCCCGCGTCGCGTTTCTTCCCCCTGCTATGCGCAGTATGGACGCGCTTTTATGCGTCCGGCAACAGCACGACCTTCACGCAATCTCCGCGGTGCTGATCTTCGATGGCTTTGTTGATCTCCGACATGGGATAGGTCCGGATCAGGCGGTCGAAGGGGAAACGTCCCGCTTTGTAGAGCGAAATCATCTCCGGAATGAACGTGTCCGGATCGCTGTCGCCTTCGATTATGCCTTTTACCGTGTGTCCGAATGTGATCGCCGAAAGCAGATCGCCGGGCACGGGCGTTCCGGGCGGCGGCACGCCGACGATGCCGAATGCGCCGTGCGGTCCCAGACATCCCATTGTTGCTTGCAGAACCGCCGGGATGCCTGTCGTATCGAACGCATAGTCGACGCCGATCGGAACGATCTGGCGCACAGCGGCCGGAAGATCGGGCGATGCTTTCGGATCGATCGTATGAGTGGCGCCCAGTTCATGGGCGATCTTCCGGCGTGCAGCATGCGGTTCGGCCACGATGATCGTGCTGCAGCCGCGAATGACCGCGCCCATAACGGCGCTCAGCCCGACCGCGCCGCCGCCGAGCACCAGAAGCGTTGAACCTCTTTCGCAGGCGAGCGATCGCATAATGCCGCCCGCACCCGTTTGCACGCCGCAACCGAGCGGACCCATCAATTCGACGGGAACATCGTCCGGCAGCTTCACGACATTTCGCTCATAGGCGAGTGCATAGGTTGCAAAAGAGGATTGTCCGAAGAAATTGCTGACAATGTCAGCGCCGTGTTCGTGCAAGGCTTTGGAGCCATCGGGCCGCATGCCGGCATAGTTGAGCTGTGGCATCGTGTAGCAATAGGCGGGCTCACCGCGCATGCAGCGCGGACATTTGCCGCATGACCGGAAGGTAATACCGACTGCGTCTCCCGGCTTCACCTTTCGCACGGTTGCGCCGATCCGTTCGACAAATCCCGAGCCTTCGTGCCCCAAAACGGCCGGCGGCGCGAACGGCATGAATCCGTCGCGCGCGACAAGATCTGTATGGCAAAGCCCCACGCCTTTCACGCGCACCAGGATCTCATCGTCTCGCGGCTCGTCGAGATCGAGTTCAGCGATGTCGAATTTGCCACCCGTTTGGCGCACGACCGCCGCTTTCACCTTCATTGTGCATTCCTCCGCTTGCCGTTCCGGGGTTGCTTTTGATATTGATACCATAGTCGCATAAAGAAACCACAGTAGCAAAACTGAAAATAATGCGCGAAATTCAATGGCTTGGGTGGCACGGCACCCCTGCCTCGCGCGAGGGAGACATAAGAGGTGCTTTCGATAATTCCGTTGTGGGAAGCAACGTCGGCGCAATCGGCGGTCATTGGAAACAAGGCAGCGAGTCTGGCGAGCCTTCATCGGGCGGGCTTTCGCGTGCCGAAGGGATTTTGCGTCACCACCGATGTGCACAAGGTCTGGCGCAACAACGGCTCGCTCTGCGAGGAACTGCGCGCCGAATTGGCGCGTGCTTTTGCGGGCCTTCGCGCTCCTGTCGCCGTTCGCTCCTCTTCGCCGGCCGAAGATCGCGCCGATGCGTCGTTTGCAGGGCAATATCAAACGATTCTCGGCGTGAGGACGGAAGACGAGTTCTTCGCCGCGCTCGAAAAGTGCTGGCAATCCGCTTCGTCGAAGGCGGCACTTGCCTATCGTAAGGATCAGGGCGCCGAGGCCGATGTTGAAATGGCCGTGCTGGTGCAGGAACTCGTGCCGGCGACAGCTGCGGGCGTTCTGTTCACCATGCATCCGGTAACCGATCGCGTCGATCAGGTGGTGGTAAACGCGAATTTCGGTCTGGGAGAATCGGTTGTTTCGGGCCGCGCCGAACCCGATACGTTCATTCTCGACAAGTCCACGGGAAAGATCGTCGAATCGAAACTCGGCGCCAAGCGCATCGTCAGCCAGCAGACCGCCGCGGGCGTGGTCGAGGTGCCGACAGACAATGAGCGGCGGAACGTCTTCAGCCTGAGTGAAGACCAGTTGCGCGAATTGTCCGGCGTGGCGCGAAGGCTTGAAGCAACTTACGACATGCCGATGGATGCCGAATGGGCATTCGAACGCAACACGCTGCACATGCTGCAGGCGCGGCCCGTAACAACGGGCGCCGAAGCCTATTACACCGATCTGCTCGATCAGTGGTCGCGCGATCGCAAGCTGGAATCGGATCCGGACGCGATCTGGGGACGCGGATCGCCGCTGTCGGGACTGCCCGTTTCGCCTCTCTACTATTCGGAAATGGCGGCTTTCTTTTCCGACATGTTCCCGCGAGTGGCCGAATTGCACGGTACGGTGCCGGGGAAACGCAAGAGCTTCCGCTATTACCGGGGCTTCACCTATTCGGACGTCACCTTTGCCAGCGTCGCCGACCCATCGGGCGCCATCCAGCCCATCGGATTCTTCTCTCCGGCATGGAAGTCGAATCTCCGGCTTGGTTTGCGTTTTCCCCTTACGCTAGCCTTTTGGGCAAACATCGATGCGTATTACCGAAAATGGTACAAGGAATGGCTACCGGAAATCGAGGCTCGCAGACCTGATTATACGGTAGCCAATCCGGTTCAGATTCAGAGCTTCATTGAATTCATCGAGAAGCAGCGCCGCGAACGGAGCATTTTTGCGGCACTCGGGGTCGCCTATGCCGGTCACTTTCTGGGTCTTTTGGCTCATCTCGTCGCGAAGTGGGCGCCCGGCATGCCGGAAGACACTGTTGGTGTTTTGACGAGCGGCGTGCCGGATTCACTCACGCATGACGAAAACATCGATTTAGGAAGGCTTGCGGGCCTGGCTCGCCGTTCGAAAGCCGTGCACGACGCTGTGCTAAGCCGCAGATATGCCGATCTCGAACAATGCGCGGACGGCCGGCAATTTCTGAACGAGGTGGATGCGTTCCGGCGCAATCGGCCGCATCGCGGCTGTTCGGATCGCGATCTGCTGCAGCCGCGCTGGGGCGACGACCGCGAAATACTTCTCAATCAAGTCAATGCAATGCTGAGCGTGGGCCAGAAGGTCGATCCGGAATCGGCCCATGCCCGCACCGTGGCCAAGCGCGAGCGCCACGAGCGGGAAGTGCTTGCAAGAGTAGGAAGCGGGCCGTTGGGATTCTTCCGGCGTTGGATATTCCGGCGCGTGATGCGGTCAGCGCAGCGCTACTGGATTCACCGCGACAACCAGCGCCATTCGTTCGACCGGTATTTCTATGAATTGCGGGGCGCCTATCGCGCGATGGGCGACTGTCTCATGCGGTCGGGCGCGCTATCGGCGCGCGACCGCATCTTCTTCGCCGGCAAGACGGAGATCTACGATCATCTTGCGGGCAAATTGGACGGGAACCGGCTTCGCACCAGAACGGATTGGCGCCAGTCCTGGTGGGAAAGGGTAAAAGAACTCGAACCGCCTGCATTCCTGAAGGGAAACCAGCCCTATCAGCCAAATGCTGCCGGCAGAAAGTTGAAGGATGGCGATCTTGGCGGCATGGGCGGCGCGCCGGGAATCGCCGAAGGCCCCGTGCGATTGATCCGCTCTCTCGCGGAACTGGGATCGGTCGTGGAAGGCGACATTCTGGTCACTCATGCCATCGATCCCGCCTGGACTCCGGTTTTTGGAATCATCGCAGGCGTGATTTCGGAAGAGGGTGGTATCCTCTCCCACGCCACTGTTTTGGGCCGTGAATATGGTTTGCCCGTCGTCATCGGCGTGGCAGGCGCGACGAGCGCGCTGCGCAATGGCGATCGTGTCGAAGTTAATGGAACGACGGGAATCGTCCATCGAATTGCAAAAGCGGACAGGGAAATGGCGCGGACGCCCGACTCTGTGGACGTCTAGAGCCGCATCCAGATCGGGGAATCGGGCTCTAGGCGCTTCGCTTTTGCGCCCCGGACTTCATCACATTGTACGTCAAGCCCATGATGTGAAGCTCGACAAGGTTGTGAACCGACCGGTGGAACGCCTCATGATCGTTCCGGTCCACCCAGGCGACGAAGGCAAACGTCCATGCCGATACGATAAGCGGCGCGACGAGCACTGGGTCGAACTGGGGATCGAATTCGCCTCGCTTCTGGCCTTCGGCGATCACCGCGACGAGCGTCGCAATCAGTCCGCGCGCCATGGGGTCGCCGAGATTTTCGGTGATATGAGTTCCGGCTCGCACGAACTCGCGCGCCAATACGCGAATTTGCGGCGCGCTGTGCAACCATTCCTGATAGAGCGTTTCGGTCGCCCGGCGGATGCACTCGGTGGCGCTCATCGTCTTTATGTCGATCGAAGCGTCGATCTTTGCCGCTATGCGTTGATTGAATTCGTCGACGAGGCCGAATTTGCTGTCGAAATAGCGGAAGAATGTGGCCTTGCTGATGCCGGCCGCTTCGCAGATATCGTCCACCGTGACGTCGGCATAGCCCCGGTCGTTAAATAGCGACAATGCAGCCTGATAGATATCGTCATGCATTCGGACGCGATTGCGCTCGCGTGCATTCATTCGTGGAGGGGGTGGCGTTTGTGCCACAGGTTGGGGTGCGGGCGATTTCTTCGCTACCTGTTTCGAGCGTACGGAATTCTTCACGGCAAACAGCCCTTTATGACGAAGCGAGCAGGCAAATCGGGCCCGCCGGAAACGCTACTAACATTAATGCCCATACCAAACCAGCCCATGGTTTAATCTTCATACTCATTGACAGAAACAATACTCTGGTATCATATTGCGATAACGGTATTGTTTTTCACCAGTTTCGACGAAAGAACGAAACGGCGAGGGCGGAGGAAACAATGAATAATATAAGTGCCTCGTACGCGTACACGCGCGTGCGGGCGATGCGGGCGACTTTATTCGGCGCAACGGCGTTGATTGCACAGGGCGGCGGACTTCTCCCTGTTTTGGCCCAGGAAAGCCAGGTCGAAACCGTGGTGGTGACCGCGGAAAAACGATCCGAAGATATCAACAAGGTGCCGGTCACGGTGCAGGCGATATCCGGCGAAGACCTTGAGCGGCAGGGGATTCGAGATATCCGGTCTGCCTTGGCGTTCGTTCCCGGTGCATCGCTTGCGGGCGAAACATCCCAAGGCACGCAGACCTATCAGCTGCGCGGGGTCTCGACGGGCGACACGACGGGCGATGCCACGGTCTCGACCTATCTCGATGATTTCGCGTTTTCAATTCCCAGCGTACCGTTCGCTGCGCCGGCCGATCTCTTCGACTTGCAGCGGCTTGAAATCCTGAAAGGTCCGCAGGGAACGCTGTATGGTTCGAGCTCCCTTGGCGGCGTTATCAAGGTCGTCACCAACGATCCTGACACCGAACATTTCGATGTGAAGGCGGCTGCTTCGTTCGGCGCTGTCCATGAGCACGGATACAATTACTCCGCCGATCTCATGGTCAACCTGCCGCTGGACGATACGCTCGCGGTCCGCGGCGTCATCAGCGGCAAGCACCTGAGCGGCTACAGCCTGGTTCCCGCACTCGGTATCCGTAACGGCAACAACGACGACACAGTTACAGGCCGTGTGAAATTGCTCTGGAAGCCGACGGAACGCTTGAGCATCATCGGTTCCTTCTGGCGTTTCGACGATCAGCAGGACTTTACCAACCGCATGGATGGATTTGACCCGCCGCTGATCAACGACGTCGGCGTCGGAAATTCGCCGACATCCTTCACGCTGTATACCGGCAAGGTCACCTACGATTTCGACTTCGCAACGCTGACATCGACCACCGGATACATCAAACGTCACAACGGATTGAAGGCGCTGGGCTGCCAGGTCGATACCTGTTTCGATGCGCGGATTCCGGGCAGGTCGAATTCCTTCGTGCAGGAAGTGCGCGTCAATTCAAATGACGAGGGTCCGCTGCATTGGATTGGCGGCGTCTTCTATCAATATGGCGAAACCGCCTCCAACACGTTCTTCAATCTGACGAGCGACGTAAATCCCGACATCTTCATCGACGGCGATGCGGCGTTCCACTCCCTGGAATTGGCGGGTTTCGGCGAGGTGTCGTACGATCTGTTCGGCGGCATGGTGCGTCCGCTGGTCGGATTGCGTTACTCCTCCGTCAAGCGCGTCCTCGAACAGGACTCCACCACGACGATCTCGGGAACGCCGCCTGTTGTCATCGTTTCCACCGCGGATGAAAGCGGCAAGAATTACCATGTGAACCCGCGTTTCAACATTTCGGTCTATCCCAGCGACAACGGCATGGTGTTCTTCAACGCCGCACAGGGCTTCAGGCCCGGCGCATTGCAGACCGGAGCAAACGTTGCGGCGTTGCAATCGTTGACGGGCGTCGTCACCAGCGTCCAGCTCAAGACGGACTCTCTCTGGAGCTATGAAGTCGGTACAAAATGGACGCTGTTCGACAACACGTTAAGCATCAACGGATCAATCTATCTGATCAGTTGGAACGACGCGCAGTATCAGACGGGCCTTTCCGGCATCTCCGGCATCATCAATCTCGGTGACGT
>DASZRY010000033.1:0-2061 GCA_035548975.1 Rhizomicrobium sp. | reverse complement strand
CCCCAAACCGTCATCCTGAGGTGGCCGCGCAAAGCGGACCCCGAAGGACGCAACAACATTGCGCGCTGCCCCGCCCACATAAATTTGCCCCGCCCGTTCGTATTACCTGATGTGAGCGTAACATCGGGCCGGGCCAAGGGCCGGCGGGGGAATGGGCGATACGTCGGATACCGGTTGGGAAACCGCCGATCTGCATCTTCGCGATGCGGAGATGAGCGCGTCCGGCGTCAACGAATGGTTCGTCCGCGAGATCCTGCCGCTTGAAACCGCGCTCATGCAGTTTCTGCGCCGCGGCTGGCGCAACAGCAATGACGTGGAAGATCTTTGCCATGACGTGTTCGTCCACATCTACGAAGCCGCGAGCCGCGAAATCCCGCATCCCGCAAAGCCTTTCGCGTTTGCGGTTGCCCGCAATCTCCTCATCGACCGCATCCGCCGCGAAAACATCGTCGCCATCGAAGCCGTGGCCGACATGGAAACGCTCGGCATCACGCTCGACGAACCCGGCCCGGACCGCACAGCCATTGCGCGACAGGAGCTTCGCCGCCTGCAAACGGCCCTCAATCGCTTGCCCGACAAATGGCGGGAGACGGTCGTGATGCGGAAGGTCGAAGGTCTCTCGCGCCCCGAAATCGCCGCGCGGCTCGGCGTCGCCGAACCCACTGTCTCGCAATATCTTGCGCAAGGCATGGCGGCGCTGGCCGATTATTTCAGCAACGATCCTGCCGACGCCGGAGACGCGCCATGAGCGAAACCGGCGCCTCTGCAAAAGAAGCGCGCGCGAAAGCGGGCCAATGGCTCGAACGCCGCGAATTCGGCCCATGGACGGCCGCCGATCAGGCGGAATTCGATGCCTGGCTCGCCGCTTCGCCGTCCAACATGGTGGCGTATCTGCGCGTCGAACGCGTGTGGAACCGCGCCGAACGGTTGCGTGCGCTCAGCCGGCCGATGCGCGAGCCGAAGCCGGAGCCGCAAAAGAATCCGCTCTCCGCCCTGCCCAAACTTGCCGCCGTGTTCGCATTTGCCGCCGCCTTCGGCATCGGCGCCTATCTGATGGGCGGCGCCGGCGAGAAATCCTACGAAACTCCCATCGGCATCCGCAAAACCATCACCTTTGCCGACGGCTCCAGGGTCGAGCTGAACACCGACACCGTGCTGCGCGCGCGCATGACCGATAGCGGCCGCATGGCCGAACTCGTCAAGGGAGAGGCGTTCTTCCAGATTCAGCACGATGCGTCGCGTCCGTTTGTCGTCACCGCGGCGGGCTACCGTGTCACCGATCTGGGCACGAAATTCCTTGTGCGCCGGGATGGCGATCGCCTCGAAGTCACGCTGGTGGAAGGAAGCGCCCGCGTCGATCCCGCAAATCCCGATGCGCACGGCAAATCCGCCGTGCTCACGCCGGGCGACAGGGTGTTTGCCACCGCGCAAGGCCTGAAGATCACGAAGAAAACAGCGCCCGCGCTTGCCAACGAAATGGCCTGGCGCCGCGGTCTGCTCGTCTTCAATCACGCAACGCTTGCGCAAGCCGCCGCCGAATTCAACCGCTACAACAGCCAGAAACTCGTCATCGCAAGCCCGACGGTCGGCCGGCGCACCATCGGCGGCACGTTCCCGACGAGCGGCGTCGAGGAATTCGCCGAAGTAGCCAAAGGCATTTTCGGCTTCCACATCAAAACGCAGGGCAACGACATCGTCATCCAGCCCTGAGCCGCGCGCCCAGGGCCCGTATTGCATTCAAGGGGGGCATATGAATACCGGAACCGGCCTGAAACTCTTCACCGCCAGCCTTTTGCTCGGCGGGGCGGCTTTCGCAGCGAACGCCGAGACTTTCAACATTCCCGGCGGCGATCTCAAATCCGCGCTCGATCAATATGCCCGGCAAACCGGCGCCGCACTTGTTTATTCCGATGAAGCTTTGGGCCGCACGCGCACGAAAGGGGTGAAGGGCGATCTCACCTCTGACGATGCGCTTGCCCGCATCCTCTCCGGCACCGGCTTCACCGCGCAGCATTATTCCGCGGGCGGCATCGGCATTGTGCCGGCGAGCGGCGCCAGGAT
>DASZRY010000032.1:0-2084 GCA_035548975.1 Rhizomicrobium sp. | reverse complement strand
GGATTTCCGGTTGAACGCCGCACAGGCGCGATCATGTTCTCTGCCGTCGCGGTATTCGGTGTGGCGACCATCGTCTTCGGCCTGTCAACGAGTTTTCCGCTTTCGCTTGCGGCCCTGTTCGTTCTGGGAGCCTCGGACATGATCTCGGTTTTCATCCGCTCCACGCTGATCCAGTTTGCGACGCCGGACATGATGCGCGGCCGCGTGAGTGCGGTGAACATGCTGTTCATCGGTGCGTCCAACGAATTGGGCGAATTTGAATCGGGACTTACCGCGGCCTGGTTCGGCACCGTGCCTGCTGTTGTGATCGGCGGCGCCGGTACGCTGGCGGTGGTGGCCGCGTGGATGGTGCTGTTCCCGCCGCTGCGAAGGGTCGACCGTTTGCGCGAAGTGAAGGCCTGATCAGGCCCGCCTTGCCGAGGCGTTGAGAACCAGCGCGCCCAATATGGCCGACGCCAGAGATCCCGCCAGCACGCCGATCTTCGTCAGATTTTGTTCTTGCGATGTGTCAAACGCCAGAAGCCCGATGAACAGGCTCATCGTGAATCCGATGCCGCAAAGAACGGCCGTGCCATAGAGCTGGCGCCAATTCGCCCCTGTGGGCAATTCCGCAATGCCCGCCTTGATCGAAAGCCACGCAGCCCCGAGCACGCCAAGCTGTTTGCCTGCGAACAGACCGAGCGCAATTCCAAGCGGGATGGGCGACAGAAGCGAGGCAACGCCCGAAAGAGCGACGCCCGCATTTGCGAAACCGAACAGCGGTACGATTGCGAACGACACCAGCGGATTGAGTTCGTGCTCAAGAACGCGCAACGGACTCGGCCCGCCTTCATGCCGGGTCTTGATTGGAATGCAAAACGCAATGATCACACCTGCAAGCGTCGCGTGCACGCCAGATTGCAGCATGCACCACCACAATGCGGACCCAACGATCATGTAAGCTCCGATCCAGCTCAACCGCAGAAGGTTGAAGATGACGAGCAACAAGGTCGCAATGCCGACGCCTGCCAGCGCCCATAGTTGCAGCTCGCCGGCATAGAATATCGCAATGATGATGACCGCCCCAAGATCGTCGATGATGGCAAGGGCGGCCAGAAATATCCGCAGCGAAACGGGAACGCGCGAGCTGAGCAATGTGATGACGCCCAGCGCGAATGCGATGTCCGTCGCGGCCGGAATCGCCCAGCCGTGCAGAGTCGCCTTGTTGCCGCCCTGCACGGCAATGTAAATCGCGGCCGGCACGATCATGCCGCCGAGCGCGCAAAGTCCCGGCAGCGTGCGCCGCTTCCATGTGGATAGCTGTCCGATCGTCAACTCGCGTTTGACCTCGAGCCCCACCAGCAGAAAAAACAGCGCCATCAGCGCGTCGTTGATCCAATCCAACACCGGCAGGATTCCGAGCTGGAGGTGCAGAGAGCGGAAATAGAAATCGGCCAGCGGCGAATTTGCAATTGCAAGCGCCAGCGCCGCCGCGGCCATAAGGATCACGCCGCCGGCCGTTTCGCTCTTGAGAAATTCGCGCAGGACCGAAACCGGCCCTGATCGTTGCTTCATCTTCACGCCGCTTCGTTGCGGTCCACCCTCTGTGCCGCGAACGCACCGGGCTCCAGTTGAGGCCATCCGAGCTTCTTTCTGAGCTTCTTCATGTATTTGCGGTAAGTGTCGATCTCAACATATGTTGCATGGCGGTCCGAGGCCACGAAACGGATTCCTCCGGAAAGATCGGGCGCGTCGGCCGCCACAAGCCTGTCCAGTTTCTGCGCAGTCATCCCGTTGTCGTTTCGCGCGTCGATGGCGCGGATAGTGAAATCGGCCATCTCGTCGAACAGCTTGTACGCGCCGCCATTGGTCTCCATGTAGCCCAGGCCGTATAGTTCGCGATGATCCCTGGAGAACAGGTTCATGTAGAGATCGGGCTTGTTCGATTTCCAGCGGAACATCGACCGATCGACGAATGGAATGTCCCAGCGGTATCCCGTCGCGAATAGCACAAGGTCGAAATCTTCGCTTGAGCCGTCTGTGAAGCGCACCGACTTTCCATCGAAACGTTCCACATCGGGCCGGGCGCGCAATCGTCCATGCGC
>DASZRY010000031.1:0-7645 GCA_035548975.1 Rhizomicrobium sp. | reverse complement strand
TTATTCCCCGCGCCTGATCTGCATCACGGTTTTCCGCCGGTCGGCGCTGGGCTGATAGACATACGTCATTTCGCCCATAGCGCGCTCGAAATCCTCGATGCGGAAATCCTGTCTCACGTCGAAGGCGTCGAAGCCCACGCGCACCATGAAGGCGAGCTGATCGTAGAGGAAATGCCCCACCGCGCGGATTTCGCCCTTGTAGCCGAAGCGCTCTCGCAGCATGCGTGCCCAGGAAAAGGCGCGCCCATCGCGGAAGATGGGAAACTCCAGCGCGATGGCGTCGATATCGGCCAGATCGTCCTTCAGCGCTTCGGGATTTTCATTCGCCGCCAGGCGCACCGCCACCGGGCGGTGATGAGCCAGAATATTGTCGCGTTCGCTTTGGAAGCGCGCCAGCGTCACCATCACGCCCGTGTCTTCGGGAAACGCCTGTCCCTCGGGAATGAAGACGAAGCGGTCGTCCGCGAATTTGCCGTTCTTAATAAGCGGCATGAAGCTGTTCCTGATAGACCATGTTCTTGAACGGCGCCATGCCGACGCGGCGATAGGTGTCGAGCAAACGCTCGCCGGGCTTGCGCAGTTTCACATAGGTTTCGACCACGCGCTCCACCGCATCCACGATCTCGTCCTTGCCGAAACCGGGGCCCATGATCTCGCCCACGCTCGCATCTTCCGCGCCCGATCCGCCCAGCTGAATCTGGTAGAATTCGACGCCCTTCTTGTCGACGCCCAGAATGCCGATATGGCCTGCGTGATGATGTCCGCAGGCGTTGATACAGCCGCTCATCTTGATCTTGATCTCGCCCAGATCGTGCTGGCGCTTCAAATCGGCGAAGCGCTTCTGGATCGCCTGCGAAACGGGAATGGAACGCGCGTTCGCCAGATCGCAGTAGTCGAGGCCCGGGCAGCAGATGATGTCGGTGATGAGACCGGCATTCGGTGTCGCCAGATCCAGCGCCTTCAGCCGCGCGAACACCGCCGGCAGATCCTTTTTTCTCACATGCGGGAACACAAGGTTCTGCTCGTGGCTCACGCGCACTTCGGCGAAACCGAAATCGTCCATGATCTGCGCCACGCCGTCCATCTGCTCGGCGCTGATGTCGCCGGTCGTCTTGCCGATATTCTTCAGCGAGACGGTGGCGATGGCATAACCCTTCGCGCGATGCTTCGTCAGATTTGTTTTTGCCCAATTGGCGAAGTCGGGATCGGATTTTACCGCCGCATCGAATTCCGGCGATTCATCGGGAAGGTCCTCGAAGGCCGGCGGGGCGAAATATTTCTCGATCCGCTGCAATTCCTCCGGCGGCAATTGCAAAGTGCCGTGCTTTTTGATTTCGGCGAATTCCACTTCCACCTGGCGGCGGAATTCATCGGCGCCCAGCTGGTGCACCAGAATCTTCACGCGAGCTTTGTGTATGTTGTCGCGCCGTCCGTATTCGTTGTAGACGCGCAAGATCGCTTCGAGATAGGCAAGGATATCGGGCTTGGAAACGAACTTGCCGATCTCCAGCGCCACGTAAGGCGTGCGCCCCATGCCGCCGCCCACGAACACGCGATATCCCACTTCGCCCGCATCGTTCTTGACGATCTCTATGCCGATATCGTGCCATTTCACCGCGGCACGGTCTTCCTTCGTCGCCGACACCGCGATCTTGAATTTGCGCGGCAGATAGTTGAATTCGGGATGGAAGCTCGACCACTGCCGGATGATCTCCGCAAGCGGCCGCGGGTCCTCGATCTCGTCCGCAATCGCGCCTGCGAAATGGTCCGCCGTCACGTTGCGCACGCAGTTTCCCGATGTCTGGATGCAATGCATCTCCACATCGGCCAGATGATGCAGGATGTCGGGCACGTCCTTCAGCCGCGGCCAATGGAACTGCATGTTGGTGCGGGTGGTGAAATGGCCGTAGCCGCGATCGTATTTGCGCGCGATGAAGGCAAGCTGTCGCATCTGCCGCGCCGCCAGAGTGCCGTAAGGCACCGCGATGCGCAGCATGTAGGAATGAAGCTGCAGATAGAGTCCGTTCTTCAGACGCAGCGGCTTGAATTCGTCTTCCGTCAGTTCGCCCTTGAGGCGGCGCTCGACCTGGTAGCGGAACTGCTCGGCGCGCTCGCGCACCATTTTGGCATCGAATTCGTCGTATCTGTACATGGCTTGCCGCCTATAGCTGTATGGGCGGGATGTCCCTGGGCTCCTGCGGCCCCATCCCTGCCTGTTTGCCGGTGTCGGTGCGGTTGCTGGGCCCCGCCGCGCGGATGATCTCGCGCTCCTTCACCGGCTCGATGCCGCGTGCCGTGCGGCGCACGTCGAAGAGATAGGGCGCCACCACCACATTGTCCTTCACGAAGGTCTGAGCCGCCGCAAGCGCCGCATCGGCTTGCTTCGGGTCGTCATAGACCGTGCCGTCCGCGAAGGAGGGCACCCAGGCGCCGTCTTTCCAATAGAGCACCTCTCCGTCGATCAGACGGTTTGCGGTCAGCATCTGGGGAGCGGGCGCGGCCATGGCTGTTACGTCACACTTCCGCACCGCGAAATCAAGACATCACAGAAGAAATTTGTAATTCAGTACATTATACGGAATGAATTATGTGGAACTTGGAAGAGTCCAGTTTTCCCTCACATAAGCCACTTCGAAGCCGGCCTTTTTGATATTGGCATAGCTGGGTGCGGGCTCGCCTTGCTGCGGAACTCCGGTCTCCGTGGTGACGAAGCGGGCGCCGAATTTTCCGGCATCCGCAATGCGCCGGGCCAGCAGGGCAGACTGACTTCCCCGCTTGCGCGCTTCGGGCCGCGTGGCGCCGATACCCAGCCAGCCATGGTCGCCGCGCACATAAAGAGCGGCCGCAGCTATGGGCACTGCGCCGTCGTAAGCCACATAGCAGTGCCAGTTGGCGCGCCCGGGCAATTGTTCCAGCCATGCCGCCATCGGCTGGGGCATGCCGAAGCCGGCCAGCGCGGTTGCCGCAAATTCCGAACGCTGCGCGATGCCAACTTCTCTTATGTCGAGACGCGTTTGCACTTCAGGGGGGCTTGCGGTCTCGCGATGAAACTTCGCCCAGGCAAGCCGGTGGGCTTCGAGTCCCGCTTTGCGCGCGGACATGCGCATCGCGTCCGATCTTGGCGATTGCGGGATCTGGATGAAAAACCTCTCCACTCCACCTTGCCTGAAACGGTGAACGGCTTCGGCAATGGCAGATGAATCGTCCTCCAGCAGACCCGCGCCCGAAAGCCAGTTGAACTGGAAGAGCGGAATGCGCTGGGCAAGCAGCAGCAGCGTCCGCCCGAGCCGCGCGGTTTCGAGTCCGACAGCCCTTGCGAAGGGTGGCGGGGCGGCCTTCGCCATATCCTCCCACGCTTCGGCCTCGATTGCCTCGATTGCGCGGATGTATTCATCCTTTAATGGAATCATAAACTTGCCTCTGGTGACCTTACGATGTAAGGTAGATTATCTAACAGACCTTACGATGTAAAGTCAGCATGTCCAGCAATCCTCCCCTGACGCGGCAAGCCATAGCGGCGGAAGCGCTGATGCTCATCGATGAGGAGGGGCTGGAGGCGCTCTCCACCCGCAAGCTCGGTGCGCGCTTGGGCGTGGAGGCCATGGCGCTCTACCACCACTTCGCCAACAAGAAGGAGCTTCTGGACGAAGTGTCCGCCCATCTTCTTTCCGCCATCCGGCTTCCACCCGAAACGGGAGGCTGGCGTTCCTGGATCGGCCAGGTCGCGCGCGCCTACCGCGCGCTGGGCCACGCCCATCCCAATGCCTTTCCCCTTCTGGCCGCCCGGCGGTTCAACGCGCCGGCCGCCTTCGATTTCATGGAAGCGAATTTGCGTGTGCTGACGGCAGCGGGATTTCCGCTGCGCGACGCCGCGCGGATGACGCGCATCGTGGGCACCTTCGTCAACGGCGTGGTGCAGGCCGAGATCGCCACCGCATCGGCGCTGCAATCGGCTTCGCCGGCCATGCCGTTGCCAGAGCGCCACCCCCTGATGAACGAAGCGGCGGCCTTTTCCCTGCGTCCCGACATGGACGGGATCTTCGAACGCGGACTGACGATGATCCTCGACGGCATCTCGCGCGCCCTTCAGCGCGCCCAGGACAACGCCGCCTGACGCCATTAAGCTCATCGTTCCGCCGTCCCGATAGAGGTGGCGGCAACGAAATGGGGTATTCCGTGGCCGATAAAGACGCGCGCCGTTACCGCGAAAATCTGCAAGGCGAAGTCGATGGCGCCGCACTTTACGAAGCGCTGGCCGATTCCGAAAAGGATGAGAGACTATCGGGCGTCTATCGCCGTCTGGCCGCGGTCGAACGCGCGCATGCGGAATTCTGGACCAAGGCGCTGGAAATGACGGGCGAAAAGCCGAACCTCCGCCCTTCGACGCGCGCCAGGATCATGGCATGGCTCAGCCGCCGTCTGGGTGCAGCGGCGATGCTGCCTGTCGTCGCCGGCGCCGAAGCGCATGACATCGCCCATTACGACAACCAGCCCGATGCGGTGAAGGCGGGCCTGCCCAACGACGAACGCAGTCACGCGCGCATCATCCAGGCGGTGGCCAGAAGCGCGGGCGGCTTGCCGGGCCAGACGCTGGCCCAGCTTGAGGGCCGTCATCGCGGCGGCGGCGGCAATGCGTTGCGAGCCGCGGTGCTGGGCGCCAATGACGGTCTCGTTTCCAACATGAGCCTGGTAATGGGCGTGGCGGGAGGTGCTGCGGATTCGCGCACGATCCTGCTCACCGGGCTTGCCGGCCTTGTCGCGGGGGCATGTTCTATGGCGATGGGCGAATGGCTTTCGGTCAATTCCTCGCGCGAGCTCACCGCGCGCCAGATCGAAACCGAACGCGAAGAGCTGATGACGGCGCCGGAGCTCGAACGCGAAGAGCTCGAACTGATCTACCAGTCGAAAGGGCTTTCGCAATCCACCGCCAAATCGCTCGCCGACCGGGTGTTCTCCAACAAGGATGCGGCGCTCGATACGCTGGTGCGCGAAGAACTGGGCATCGATCCGGAAGGATTGGGCGGCTCCGCCTATGCCGCGGCCGCATCGTCCTTCGCGCTGTTCGCGGCGGGCGCCGTCGTTCCGGTGATTCCGTTTTTTGCGGCGTCCGGCGATCCCGCCGTTTACGCCAGCATCGGATTGTCGGGTGTTGCACTCGCGCTCTCCGGCGCCGTCACCTCCCTCTTCACCGGCCGCAGCATATTGTTCTCAGCCATCCGGCAATTGCTCATCGGCTATCTCGCCGCCGCCATCACCTTCGGCATCGGTCATGCGATCGGAGTTTCGATAAGTTGAATCGCTTACCTCCCCCTTGTGGGGAGGTCGAAAAATTCGAGCGAAGCGAAGGATTTTTCGGGTGGGGGGCGGTATGTGTTGCGATGAGCGGTCCCCCACCCGGATCGCTTCGCTCTCCGGCCTCCCCACATGGGGGGAGGTGAGAATTAAGCTTCCCTCCGCACCGCGCTTTCATGCCAGCGATGCAGCATCGCCCATTCGAGCGCCGTCAGCGCAAAGAAAATCGCAATTCCCAGAAGCGACAGCAATGCGAGCGCCGCGAAGGCGGTGGCGATGTGCAACTCGCGCGTGGCAAGCGTGATGGTCCAGGCCAATCCCGTCGCGGTGCCGGAACCGGCTGCGAATTCCGCAACCACCACGCCGATCAGCGCCAATCCGCCCGAAACTTTCATCGCTCCCAACAGATAGGGAAGGGCGGTGGGAAATTGCAGCTTCCACAATATCTGCCGGCGCGACGCGCCATAAAGCCGGAACAGATCGATCAGATTGTGATCGGCCGAACGCAATCCCAATGTCGTGTTCGCCAGGATCGGAAAGAACGCCACGATCACCGCCAGCACCAGAAGCACCAGATCGATCCGGTCATAGCCGATCCAGATCGTCACGATCGGCGCAATCGCCACCACCGGCGTCACCTGCAGAATCACCGCATAAGGATAGAGCGCCGTTTCGACAACGCGGCTTTGGGCGAACAGAACCGCGAGCGCCACTCCGCCTGCGACCGCCAGCGCGAAGGCCATCAGGGAGATGCGCAAGGTCGTCCACAACGCGCCCATCAATTGCGCGAAATGTTCGACGAAGGCGTTCCAGATTCCGCTCGGCGCCGGCAGAACGATGGGCGACACGTCGAAGTGTCTTACCGAAATCTCCCACGCCGCGAGCACCGCAATGCCCACCGCGGCCGGAACCAGAATCCGCGCGGCCTGCGTCATGCTGCGGCCCTCATCGCGCGGTGAAGCGAGAGCGAAATCCTCTTCGCGGATTCGGTGAATTCGGACGTGAAGCGATAGCCCGGATCGGCATGCGGCACGCGTTCCATCCTGATGTCGTCCACAATTCGCCCCGGTCTCGGGCTCATCACCGCCACGCGTGTGGAAAGATAGGCGCTCTCCGAGACCGAATGGGTGACGAACACGATGGTGATTTCGCCGCCCGCGCCATGCCACAGCCTGATCATATCGTCGTTCAGCTCGCCGCGCGTCTGCTCGTCCAGCGCCGCGAAAGGTTCGTCGAGAAGCAGCAACTTCGGCTTTGCCACCAGCGCGCGCGCGATCGATACACGCATCTTCATCCCGCCGGAAAGTTCGCGGGGATATGCGTTTTCGAATCCCATAAGTCCCAGCATCGCAAGCTGCGTTTGCGCCTGCCGGTCGGCTTCATTTCGCGGCACGCCCTTCAGATCCAGAGGCAGACGCGCATTTTCCAGCGCCGTCGCCCACGGCATCAGCGTCGGTTCCTGAAACACGAACCCGATTTCGGGTTTGCCGTGCGGAAATTCCACCGCGCCGCTGCTGGGCGAAATCAATCCCGCCATCGCCCGAAGCGCGGTGGACTTGCCGCATCCGCTCGGCCCCACAAGGGAAACGAATTCGCCTGCCTCAATCGAAAGATCAACCGGCCCCAGCGCCGCAACGCCGCTGGCGAAGGTTTTGGTGAGCTGGGAAAGCCGGAGAAGCTGGAGAAGCATAGTCAACTACTTCTCCCTCTCCCCCTTGGGGGAGAGGGCTGGGGTGAGGGGGTGATGCCACAGTCCAAATGGTGCCGGATCGCTGCAACAAATCCGCTCATATCTCCAGCCAAATCTTCATTGCGAATCCTCCAAACCTCAAAGCCGCAAGCCTTGAGATAAGCATCGCGCTTTTCATCATAGACAACCCGGCCCGCATGAAACGGCCCATCGAGTTCGATGATCAGCTTCCGCTCCAGGCAAACGAAATCCACGATATAGGATCCGATCGGATATTGCCGTTTGAATTTGTAGCCGCCGAGTTTGCGATCTCTTACCTGATCCCAGAATATTCTTTCCGAAACAACCGGCTTGTGCCGCATCGATCGTGCCAGCAAACGGTTTGCGACTTTGCGTTTGCGGTTGGCCGCTACAACGACAGAGACCATTTCTCCAATCTCCCCCTCACCCTTGCCCTCTCCCCCGCTGGGGGAGAGGGAGAATTCAGGATTATACGTTAGCCACTATTGCGGCTTTCCGTAATTCTTCCCCACAAACCTCAAATCGAACGCTTCATTCCACTTCACCGACTTGTCGTAAACGCCCGCCGCACTCATCGTGTCGAAGAAGCGTTTCCAGCCCGCTTCGCTCATCGCGCCGATGCCGCCTTTCGCAGCATCGCCG
>DASZRY010000030.1:0-5458 GCA_035548975.1 Rhizomicrobium sp. | reverse complement strand
CGACAGCCAGACCATCGCCGCGGTCGCTCCCGCCATTACGGCGGTGGAAAGCCAGCCGAGCAGGCTCAAGCCGATGCCTGCGCGGAACTGGCCCATCAGCTTGCGGCTGCCCACCACGATCATCATCGCCACCATCATCGGCACAGCGATGACGCCGTTGATGACGGCGCTCCAGAAGAGCGCACGCATTGGGTCTAGTCCCGAATAGTCGATGACCAGTCCGAGCGCCACCGCCACGCCGATCACCGAATAGAAACCGATGGCTTCCCACGGCTTGGCATCCAGGCTCACTTTCCATCCGCGCGTGTCGCCCACGGCATAGGCCGCAGAACCTGCAAGAACCGGAACTGCGAGCAATCCGGTGCCGATGATTCCCAGCGCGAACAGCAGGAATGCGAATTTTCCCGCCAGAGGCTCCAGCGCCTGTGCGGCATCGGCGGCGGTTGCGATATCCGTCTTGCCGGCCGCGTGCAGTGTGGCGGCGGTGGAAATCATGATGGCAAGCGCCACCAGGTTGGATACGAACATGCCCAAAATCGTGTCCACCTGCATGTGGCGGAAGGCGCCGGGCGCTTCGGCAGGATCCTCCAGCAGCGGTTTTTCATCCGGATGGTGTTCGACTTCCTCCACCTCCTGCGCGCTCTGCCAGAAGAAGAGATAGGGACTGATGGTCGTGCCAAAGATCGCAACCACCGTGATGGCGGCTTCTTTCGAGATTGCCGAATTTGCACCGATCACCGAGAGGCCCACAGCAGACCAATCGACGTTGAGCGTGAAAACCAGCGCAACATAGGAGAAGAGGCTGAGGGTCAGCACCATCAGGAAGCGCGCATATTTCCGGTAGGAGACGAACAGCTGCAGCAGAAGCGAGACTCCAGCGAAGACCAGCGTGAACGTGTGCTGCCCCCAGCCGAAGATCAGCTTGGCGGCGGCCCCCATTGCCGAAATATCCGCGCCCACATTGATGGTGTTGGCAATGAAAAGCAGCGCCACCAGCGAGTTGACGACGCCGATGGGCATGATCTTCGTCATGTTGTAGGCAAGTCCGCGCCCGGTCACGCGGCCGATATGCGCGCTTACAAGCTGTATGGCCGCCATCAGCGGAAAGGTCAGCACCAGCGTCCATGTGAGGCCGAGGCCGAATTGCGCTCCGCCTTGCGAATAAGTGGCAATGCCGGAGGGATCGTCGTCTGCCGCGCCTGTGATCCAGCCGGGGCCGAGTTGCTCGGTTTGCGCGATGGAGCGTATGCGGGAAATGAAGGCGGCTATCTGTTTTCGCCGCGCCATCCCCGCTTTGGACATTTGCGGCCCCTCGCCGGATCTACATTGTCACGACGACTTTGCCGGTCGCCTTTCGGTCGGCCAACATGCGGATCGCTTCGCCTGCGCGCGCGAGCGGGAAGCGCGCGGAGATGTACGGCTTGATCTTTCCTTCCGCGACCCATTGCGCGATCTCGGCCAAATGTTCCTGGTTGCGCTTCGGATTTCGCGCGGTGAACGCACCCCAGAACACGCCCAGCACATCGCAGCTCTTGAGCAGCGTGAGATTCAGCGGGATGCGCGGAATGTCCCCGGCCGCAAAGCCGATGACGAGGAAGCGCCCTTCCCAGTTCATAGCGCGAATGGCGGGCTCGGAATAATCCCCGCCCACCGGATCGTAGAGAACGTCCGCGCCGTTACCGCCGGTGAGTTTTTTTATGGTTTCGGAGAGTTCTTTCTGCTGTTCGCGGCTGAGCCGTCCGGAGGGATAAACGAAACCGTCATCCGCGCCGTGCTTTTTCGCCAGATCGACCTTTTCCTGGCTCGATGCGCCGGCAATCACGCGCGCGCCCATCGCCTTTCCGAGTTCGACGGCGGCAAGGCCCACGCCGCCGGCCGCGCCCAGCACGACAAGATTTTCACCCGGTTTCAGCTTCGCGCGATCCTTCAGCGCGTAGTGCGACGTGCCATAAGTCAGGATCAGCGCCGATCCGGTCTCGAAATCCATGCTGTCCGGCATCGGAATGCAGCGCGAGACGTCGGCCACCACTTCTTCCGCCATGCCGCCATTGCCTACGGAGGCGATCACGCGGTCGCCCGGCTTGAATCGCGTGACACCTTCACCGATGGATTTTACAACACCGGCGACTTCGGCACCTGGCGCAAAGGGCAGGGCGGGTTTGAACTGGTATTTGTTTTCGATGATGAGCACATCGGGAAAGTTCACGCCGCAAGACTTCACGCTCACCACGACCTGATTCTTGCCGGCCACCGGATTTGACACCTCTGTTAATTGCAGCTTCTCGGGCGGTCCGTATTCCTTGCAGAGCATTGCTTTCATGGGCTTTTCTCTCCAGTGCGTTCGGTTGCGATAGCGTTGCCCGCGACCATAGGCAACTCGCGCTGTCTCGCCAAGCCGTTCTCAACGTCGCGGCAGAAAGGCGTATAGTGAGGCTTCCTAGGGAAGGGCAGAGCCTCTATCACGGAGCGTTACAAAATGAGGAAATTGCTTTTATTGGCGTTGGGGACCGCAATGCTCGCCGGCCAGGCAATGGCCGAGGAGCGTGCGTGTTTGAGAGTTGGCCAGATCTATGATTGGAAGGCGCAAGACAACAGCACATTGATCGTGGAAGACACTTTCCACCGCAAATTCAAGGTGGATTTGCTCGGTTCGTGCATTAATCTCACGTTCAAGCAGCGCATCGGTTTTGCTTCGCCGGGCGGCACTAGCCTCTCCTGTTTGACCGGGGGCGACTCGGTGTTCTTCCGCGATAGCGCGCTCGGAAAGCAGAAGTGCTCCGTCAAGGCGGTGAGCGCCTATACGCCGGAAATGGAGAAGGCGGACAAGGATGCGGAAGCGGCGAAGAAGGCCGCAGACGTACCGCCCGCCGCCGCGGCGCCGGCAGATGCAGCGCCCAAAGATACGACGCCGAAGGGACAGTAGTTCTTATTCCGGGGGAAAATGCGCTTTGACCAGCGCCTCCGCTGGTCTTCGCTTGCCGACGGCTTCGTTGCGCGTGTTGAGCACGGGCGCGTCAAGCATCGCGCGCGCGGGCTTGTCTTTGCCGAGCAATCCCAGGCGATCGAGTACGAAGGCGATGGCCGTTTCGGCGGCGCGGCCCGTGCCGTCGTCGATCTTTAGCGCAATGCCCAATCCCAATTCCGGCACGATGCCGGCATAAACGCCCTCGGCACCGGTCTTCACGACAGCGCGTCCGCCGCTCGACCGCATGAGAATGGCGCATGCCCGCCCCGTGCCGGAAACGAGTTCGGGAAAGCGCACCATCGCCTGCACAATCTGTTTTGCCGCGTCGCCCCGAACCGGATCGAGGGATGAGGGGTCGGCGAATTTCGCCAGCGCGCGCGCGAAACCCGAAAGAGGCAATGCGAAATTGGGTGCGGCGCACCCATCCACGCCATGCGGCAGATCATGCACGCCGGAAAGCCGTGCAAGCGTTGCCATCACTTCCTGTTGCACGGGATGATCGAAACGCTCGTAGCCTTTCGTCGCGATGTCCCAGTGTTTTGCAACGGTCAGAAATCCTGTGTGCTTGCCGGAACAATTATTGTGGAGCCGCGTCGGCGTTTCGCCGCGCCGGATCATCCCTTCCCAGACGGGTTCGTAGCGCGGCGGATGCGGCCCGCAGGCAAGGTCGTATTCATCGCAGCCGATCCGCGCCAGCCATGCGGCTACGCGCTCCGTGTGCATCGGCTCGCCGGAATGCGAAGCGCAGGCAAGCGCGATTTCTTCCGCGGTAACGCCAAAGGCTTCGGCGGCGCCGGATTCGATCAGCGGCAAGGCTTGGATCGGTTTGAGCGAGGATCGCGGATAGACCGGCGTTTCCACATCGCCCAGCGCGAATTCTAGCTTTCCCTGCGAATCCGCTATCGCAACGCTGCCGCGGTGAACGCTTTCCACCAGATTTCCGCGTGTGACTTCGACGAGGATCGGATTGGACATTCATTTAAACCTTGTCATCCCGGCCAGCACCGCGTAGCGGTGCGTGAGCCGGGAACTATGGAGGACTTCTCCATGGGGCCCGGCTCGCGCGATGCTGACGCATCGCGGGCCTGGATGACAGGGGAAATTGAAGATGCGCGGATATTTTGCCGCCGGAGTCGATGGGATATCGAAACCCATGAATCTGGGAAATCTCCTGCGCATTTCCCACGCATTCGGAGCAAGTTTCTTTTTCACCATCGCGGGCCGCGTTCGCATGGCGGATGCGCAATCGGACACCTCGCGCGCGGAAGGTCACCTGCCGCTCTATCATTTCGACACGGCGGAGGATTTGCGCCTGCCGGTGGGATGCAGGCTCGTGGGCGTGGAAATCACCGGCGACGCCATTGAGCTGCCGCGCTTCAAACATCCCTTGCGCGCAGCTTACGTGTTCGGTTCCGAACGCATGTCTCTTTCGCCCGGAACGCTGTCACGGTGCGAATTCGTGGTGAAGATCCCGACGCGCTTTTCCATCAATGTCGGAATGGCCGGCGCAATCGTCATGTATGACCGGCTGTTGAACCTGGGCGGCTATCCGGCGCGTCCGCTGCAGACCGGCGGCAAGGGCGCGGAAATTCCCCCGCCGCACAAATGGGGCGCGCCGATTGTGCGAACGCGGTGAGGACTATTCCAGCGTTCCTTCCAGAAAATCGAACACGCTCGCCTTGAAGAGGGCGTGCGAAATGGCCGAGAAATGATCGCATCCCGGCAGCGTCACCGCTTTCGCATTCGGCATCGCACGCGCAAGTTCGCCCGGATCGCCAGCCAGCGCATCGCGGCTTCCGGCCACCACCAGCGTTTCGTGCGGAATTTGTGCTACCACCTCGCGCGTGAACGGCTGATAGGTCGCGCGCGTCAGCGCGGCCAGCGCCAGGCGGTCCTCGCCTTGTTCGTCTGCGAACTGGCGGAAACTTTTGAGTAGCGGCTCGGAAATATCATCGATGTTTTCGGCTTCCATTGCGGCTGCCATGGGATTGCCGGCAAGCGGCGGATCGAACAGCTTGCCGCCAACGCCGCCGAGGATGAGCAGATCGACTCGTTTGGGCTCGGCAAGCGCCAATCCCATTGCGATGCGTGTGCCCATGGAAAAGCCCAGGATATCGGCCTTGCCGATGTCCAGATGATCCAGCAGGCCAAGCACATCTCCCACCAGCTTCTCGCGGACGTAAGCGGAAGGGTCGTGAGGCTTCGAGCTCTCGCCGTGGCCGCGCATGTCCGGCGCGATGAAGCGGATGTTTTTGCGCTCGAAAGCGCCGTACCAGCCCAGCCGCTTCCAGTTCTCGTTGCGGTTGGACGCGAAGCCGTGCAGCAGAACGATCGGCCTGCCGCCCTCGCGGGGGCCGATGTCGTCATAGGCGATGGCCGCATCGCCGGAATTAAAGGTTGCCATACCCTCTGGTTAAAGCCAGACGGGCAAAGCCGCAAGCGAGGTCAGGCGGCGGCGCCGATGAATTCCTGCACGAAGGCTGTGTTGGGCGC
>DASZRY010000029.1:0-42035 GCA_035548975.1 Rhizomicrobium sp. | reverse complement strand
GCAAGCCCTGCTCCATCCGATGCATCCAGCGTCAACTTGAGCACGTTCTGCTCCTTGCCGAGCATCGCATCGAAGCGCTTCAACAGCGCGGGCAGGCCTTCGCCTGTCAGGGCGGAGACCGCCACCGGCCCTGCCCCGCTGTTCTGCGCCAGAAGCGATTTCTGAGCTTCAGGCTGTAACAGATCGATTTTGTTGAGAACTTCGACAATCCGGGTCTGGTCTTCCTCCACCCCCAATTCGGTCAGCACCTGCAGCACGTCCGCCTTCTGCGCGTCGCTTTCCTCGTGCGCGGCATCGCGGATGTGAGCAATGACATCTGCCTCCAAAACCTCCTCGAGCGTGGCACGGAAGGCTGCGACGAGTTCGATGGGAAGATCGGAAATGAACCCCACCGTGTCCGACAGAATGGCGCGGCGGCCGCTGGGCAGTTTCAGTCCGCGCATCGTGGGATCGAGGGTCGCGAACAGCAGGTCTTTCGCCAGCACGTCCGCCTCGGTCAGCCTGTTGAACAGGGTGGACTTGCCGGCATTGGTGTAGCCCACGAGCGCAATTACCGGGAACGGCACGCGCTTGCGCGCGCGGCGCTGCAGGCCGCGAGTGCGTTTGACGCCTTCGAGTTCCTTTTTGATCCTGGCAATGCGTTCACCGATCAGGCGCCGGTCGGTTTCGATCTGCGTTTCGCCCGGGCCGCCCAGAAAGCCGAAGCCGCCACGTTGCCGCTCCAAATGGGTCCAGCTGCGGACCAAGCGGCTCCTCTGCCAGGTGAGATGGGCGAGTTCGACTTGGAGCCGCCCTTCCCTCGTCTGCGCGCGCTCGCCGAAGATCTCCAGGATCAATGCGGTGCGGTCGAGCACCTTCGTGCTCCACGTCTTTTCGAGGTTGCGCTGCTGAACCGGCGAAAGCTGCGCGTTGACGATAATGACGGTGGGTTCGAGCGCGCGCGCTTCCGCGCCGATTTCTTCCACCTTGCCGCTGCCGATAAGTGTCGCCGGCGTCGCGCGCGACAGCGGCACAATATATCGTCCCACGACCTCAAGCCCAATGGCCGCCGTCAGACCGACAGCTTCCGCCAAACGTGCCCCGGCATCGCGGCCGCCCGATGCGCGGCGCGTCTTCGGCTCGATATGGACAACGAACGCGGTACGCTGAACGCCGGAGCTTACGCGTGCTCCGGATGATTGTGATTGACCTCGGCGTCCTGCAGCTGAATCGGACCCAGCGGCATGACGGTCGAGATCGCGTGCTTGTAGACCAGTTGCGCCTGGCCGTCCCGGCGGAGAAGCACGCAGAAATTGTCGAACCAAGTGATGTTTCCCTGAAGCTTCACGCCGTTGACCAGAAAGATCGTCACCGCCGATTTGCTTTTACGAACTGCGTTTAAAAAAGTGTCCTGCAAATTTTGTTGTTTTTCGCTCATGGGTGAACCCATTTGTCTGGTTGCACTCCGCGGCCCCTGCGAAGCATTGCGAGCATAAATCCATTTGCTGCAACCGCGAAAGGGGCTTAGGCCCGGTTCTTCGCATTTTCGGTATGGCGGCAGGCCCAATCTTCATAGACTTCCTGCACCCGCCGGGTCACAGGACCGGGCTTGCCGTCGCCCACCTGTTCGCCGTCGATGGCCACGATGGGGATGCCCGCACCCGTGGCGGCGGAAAGGAACGCCTCCTTCGCCTGTTTGGCCTCGGCCGGGGTGAATTTGCGCTCCACCACCTTCAACTGCGCAGCAGCCGCTGCCTCCAGGATCACCCGCCGGGTGACGCCGGGCAGAATCGCGTGGCTGAGATCGCGGGTGACGATCTCTCCTTGAGCGGTCACGATCCAGGCGGTGGTGGAAGAGCCCTCGGTCACAAAGCCGTCACGGTCGATCAGCCAGGCTTCGAAGGCGCCCTCTTTCCGCGCGTCGGTCTTGGCAAGCAGATTGGGCAGCAGTTGCGTCGTCTTGATATCGCAGCGCGCCCAGCGTTCATCGGCCCGCGTGACGACCTTGACGCCCTTCGAACGGCGCGCATCGACGGCCGCAGGCGGCATTTCCTTCGCGGTAAGGATGAGCGTTGGCTTCTGCCTTTCGGCGGGGATGGGGTGATCGCGGCGGAACATGCCGCGGGTGATCTGCAGATAGATGAGGCCGTTTCGCATGCGGTTGCGCTGCGCGATTTCCCGAAAGACGAATTTCAGCGCGGCGCGCGACATCGGCATTTCCATGCGCACCTCGCGAAGCGAACGCTCCAGGCGGTCGAGATGTTCTTCCTCGTCGCGCAGCGCCCCGTTCACCACGCCCACGACTTCGTAGATGGAATCGCCGAATTGCAGTCCGCGGTCTTCGATGTGAACGCGCGCCTGCCCATGCGGAAGATAACGGCCGTTCACATACGCGATACGGCCTGCAGGCGCGTGCGCGGGCCAGCGCATCAGGCGTTCAACGGCTGGTCGCGGACAGCGGGACCGACGCCCAGCGATTTCAGCTTGCGATGCAGCGCCGAACGCTCCATGCCGATGAACGCCGCCGTGCGCGAAATGTTGCCGCCGAAGCGATTGATCTGCGCCAACAGATAATCGCGTTCGAAAATCTCACGCGCCTCGCGCAGCGGCATGGAAATCACCAGATCGCTCTTGCCGCCGTTGTTCCACGGCGCGTTCGCGCCGAGATCGGGCGGAAGAAGATCGGCCGAAATCGCCTGTGCGGCGTCATCGGTGGCGAGAATGAGCAAGCGTTCGACGATGTTGCGGAGCTGGCGGACGTTGCCCGGCCAGTTGTGGGCCTGCAGCACGGCCATTGCATCGTCGCCGATTTCACGGATCGGAAGACCCGACGAAACCGAGAGACGCTTCATGAAATGCGTCACCAGCGGCGGAATGTCGTCGCGGCGCTCGGCCAGCGACGGCACGCGCACGGGCACGACGTTGAGACGATGATAAAGGTCTTCGCGAAAACGTCCGTTGGCGATTTCGTTGCGCAGGTCGCGGGTCGTGGACGAGATCACGCGCGCATCGACTTGCACGCGCGTCGTGCCCCCTACCCTCTGGAATGTCTGATCGACAAGTACGCGCAGAATTTTTGCCTGCGTCTCCGGAGGCATGTCGCCCACTTCGTCGAGATAGAGCGTGCCGTTGTGCGCAAGTTCGAGCAGGCCCGTCTTGCGCGGCGCATCGACGGTTTCCACGCCGAACAATTCCGCCTCGATGTGATCGGGTTCGAGATTGGCGCAATTGATCGCCACGAAGGCGTTGCCGGCGCGGCGCGAGCGGGCATGGATCAGCCGCGCGACAAGTTCCTTGCCGGAGCCGGACGGGCCGGAAATCAGCACGCGGCTTCCGGCCGGCGCGACCTTTTCGATCAGCTGGCGCAGCTGCGATATGGCGGATGAAATTCCGACGAGATCGAGATCGTCACCGGCCTTCAGTTTCAATTCCTGCACTTCGCGCTTCAATCGCGCGGCTTCCAGCGCTCGCGCACAGACGTGGATCAGGCGGTCGGATTTGAACGGCTTTTCGATGAAATCGTAGGCGCCCTTGCGGATGGAGGCGACGGCGGTTTCGATGGTGCCGTGGCCGGAGATCATCACCACCGGCAGATCGGGATGCTCGCGCTTGATGAGATCGAGTACCTGGATGCCGTCGAGCCTGCTTCCCTGCAGCCAGATATCGAGCACGACAAGCTGCGGGCGGCGCGACCTCACCGCGGTAAGCGCGGTATCGCTGTCGGAGGCGACGCGCGTCTCGTATCCCTCGTCGTGAAGGATGCCCGCGATAAGATCGCGGATATCTTCCTCATCGTCGACGATGAGGATCTCAGGCGCTATCAACGAGCCGTTCTTGCTCATTCTTCACTCCCAGGTCTTTAAGAACTTTCTGCTTGAGCGGAAATGTCAGGCGGATTTCCGCACCTTGATGGTCCGGCGCGTCGGCGATGGCGATCTCGCCGCCGTGGTCTTCCACGATCTTGCGAACGATGGCGAGGCCCAGGCCCGTGCCCTTGGCGCGCGTGGTGACGTACGGCTCGGTGAGGCGGTGGCGATGCTCGGCCGGCAGACCGATGCCATTGTCTATGACGCGAATGCTGAACCGATCGTCTGCCACTTCCAGCAGCACGTTGATGCGGCCCTTGCTGCCGTCACCGGCCGCCTTGCGCGCTTCGATGGCCTCGCAGGCGTTTTTCAGCACGTTGGTCAGCGCCTGCGAGACAAGCCGTCCATCGGCTTCGAACCAGACCGGCTCTTTCGGCGCCTTGGATTCGAACGAAACGGAAGGGTGCGCGACGCGCTGCAGGAATACGGCCTGAGTGAGAAGCTCCTGCACGTTCTCGCGGCGCATCTTTGGGGCGGGCATGCGCGCGAACGAGGAGAACTCGTTGACCATGCGCTCTATGTCGCCCACCTGGCGAATGATCGTGTCGGTGCATTGATCGAACACGTCCGGGTCGCTGGTGACTTCCTTGCCGTATTTGCGCTTGAGCCGTTCGGCGGAAAGCTGGATCGGCGTCAGCGGGTTCTTGATCTCGTGCGCGATGCGGCGCGCGACATCCGCCCAGGCGGCGGTACGCTGGGCGGAAATGAGATCGGTGATGTCGTCGAACGTGACGACATAGCCGCCTTCGAACACGCCGCTTTCGCTAGACACCTGCACGCTGAGATTTCGCGTCATCGAGCCGCGCTTGATCGTGGCTTCGCCGCTGGCGCGGCCCACAGGCTCCTGGATCGCCCGGCGCACCAGCGCGGCAAGTTCGGGCATCACTTCGGAATAGTGTTTGCCCTCGATGTCGTCGGGTTCGGCATTGAGCAGGCGTGCCGCCATGCGATTGACGATGGTGATGCGGCCGTCATTGTCCAGACCGACCACACCCGCGCTGACGCCGGCCAGTACCGCTTCGGTGAATCGGCGGCGCTCTTCGTTTTGCTGGTTCGCCGCAATCAGCGCGTCGCGCTGTGCGTCGAGCTGCGCGGTCATGCGGTTGAAGGCGAGGCCCAACGTGCCCATCTCGTCATCGTCGCGGTCGATTTCGACCCGGGCCTTCAGATCGCCTTCGGTCACTCGCTCGGCCGCGCCGATGAGATTGGAAATCGGCCGCACCAATCGCGTTGCCGCCCACAAGCCTGCCCAGATGGCCGCGAGCAGGATGACGAGCGACACGACCGCATACAGCGCCGCAAATATCAGCTGCACTTCTGCCCGGTTTTGATTGAGGCGGCGATATTCTGATGCCGCGTCGATCGTCCGCTGCTGATGCGCCAGGACTTCGGGGTCCACTGCGCGCGCGACAAGCAGATAGGCGTCGACAAATGCGTCCAGCTTCACCAATGCGCGCACGAGATTGTCGTTGCGCTCCGTAAGCACGACCACCTCGCCTTGCGCGGCCTTCTTCATGGCCTGGGCGGAGGGCGCTTCGTAATCCGGCATGGATGGCAGTTTGGCGCTGGCAAGAACGCGGCCATTGGAGTCGATCACAAAGACTGCGGGCAATGCGCGCACAGATGCTTGCGTCACCAGATAGTCGGTGAAGCGCTTACGCATCTCGGCCGGGTCCTGTTGCAACACGGGTGCTGCGCGGTCGATGTCGAACGCCATGGCGAGGATGTCGCCGCGGATCACCTGTCGATGTTCTTCGACATAAGCCTGCGCCACGCTCACCGCATTGGAGAGCGCGGCCTTCACACGTTCGGAAAACCATGCCTCGACACCGAGGTTCAGCGTGACCGCGGCGAAAATCGCGACGAGGATCGTCGGCACGATGGCGACGGTGGCGAACATCAGCACGAGCCGCACATGCAGCTTGGCGCCCGCAATTCCGGAGCGGCGTTCGCTCCATATACGTACCAGCCGCCAGCCGATCAGAGCGCCCAGGGTCAGGACGAGAGTAAGGTTGACGAGCAGAAGCGCGATCAATCCGCCCGGCGTGGGATTGTAGGGAACGAGGCCGGTGACGCTGGCATAAGTCGCGATCCCGGATAACACCGCCAACACGCCAACGAACAGCGCAAGCCTGGACGGCCGCGACATCGCCAGAACAACGGCGCGCAACCCGGGTCTCCTTGGCGCTAGCAAAGCGTTTACGGTGGCCATTCAGTCCGTTGGTGGAGGAAGCCGGACGTTAGTCGGCTTCGTCAAACGGGCACAGTGTAGCCAGGACACAAACTGTTGCAAGAATGCAGCGTTACCCCCGCCCGGCAGGGCCAGATCCTGCCTAACTTGCTTTCAGACCCTTAATAACCTCGAGGCCAAGGTCGCGAATCTTCTTGCGCAGCGTGTTGCGGTTGACCCCCAGGAGCTGGGCTGCCCGGATCTGGTTGCCCCGGGTGGCGGCCAGGCAGATGGAGATCAGCGGCCGTTCCACCTCCTGCAGCACGCGATCGTAGAGGCCGGGCGGCGGCAGCCGGTCGCCCTGGGCGCGGAAATACTGGGTCAGATATCGCTCGGCAGCGGCGGAGAGCGATGCTCCGCCATCCGCTCCGACGGGTTCCGCAAGCGCCGGCTCGCGAAGTTCGGAAGCAATGGCAGAGGCCGGAATGTCTTCACCCGGATGCAAGACTGCAAGCCGGCGAATGAGATTCTCCAGTTCACGCACATTGCCCGGCCAGCGGTACCGCTTGAGCAGATCGAGCGCTTCGCCATCGAGACTTTTGATCGGCAATCCGGCTTCCGCGCCCTTGCGCAGGAAGTGGCGCACGAGATCGGGAATGTCCTCCGAACGCTCGCGCAGCGGCGGCAAGCGCATCGGCACGACGTTCAAGCGATAATAGAGGTCTTCGCGGAACAGGCCCTGCTGAATAAGTTGGCGCAGATCGCGATTGGTCGCGGCGATGATGCGAACGTCCGTCTTGATCGGCGTGCGGCCGCCGACAGTGGTGTATTCTCCCTGCTGCAACACGCGCAGCAGGCGCGTTTGCGCTTCCAGCGGCATGTCGCCGATTTCGTCGAGAAACAGCGTGCCGCCCTCAGCCTGCTCGAAGCGGCCCACGCCGCGATTCGTCGCGCCGGTGAAAGCGCCGCGCTCATGGCCGAACAGTTCGCTTTCGACCAGTTCCTTCGGAATGGCCGCCATGTTCACGGCAACGAAAGGACCGTTGCGGCGCTTGCCATAGTCATGCAGGGCGCGCGCCACCAGTTCCTTGCCGGTGCCGCTTTCGCCCATCACCATCACGGTGAGATCGGTTTGTGTCAGGCGTGCGATGACACGATAGATCTCCTGCATCGCAGGCGAGCGGCCGATCAGCGGCAAACGCTCTTCGCTCACTTCTGCGGCGCTATCGGCGCGCTTGGGCTGCGGCGCCGCAAGCGCGCGCTGCACGACGGAAGTGAGTTCCTTCAGATCGAACGGTTTGGGCAGATATTCGAATGCGCCGCGTTCGGCGGCGGTGATCGCGGTGAGCAGCGTGTTCTGCGCACTCATTACAATTATGGGAAGATCGGGCCGCGCCTTTTTGATGCGCGGGATCAAATCAAAGCCGTTTTCATCCGGCAAAACGACATCGGTGATAACAAGATTGCCCTCGCCCGCCGTAACCCAGCGCCACAGGCCTGCGGCGGTTCCGGTGGAGCGCACATCGTAACCCGCACGGCCGAGCGCCTGATTAAGAACTGTGCGAATCGCCGCGTCATCGTCTGCAATGAGAATGGTTCCGGCGGGCATCACATCTCCTCCCCATCCACTGCTGCTTTCGGCAACAAAACGCGAAAGATCGTCTTTCTCGGCACTGAGTCGCATTCGATCACACCACCATGGTCACCGATGATCTTCGCTACCAATGCAAGACCGAGGCCAGACCCGCGAGGTTTCGTCGTGACGAAGGGATCGAAAATGTGCGGCATCAAATCCGGCGGCACGCCGGATCCGTTGTCGCGCACCGTGACTTCGAGCGGCAGACTGAGTCGTTCGCCCGAAACCGGCGCACTCACGCGCACGCCGGGGCGATAACCCGTAGTCAGCGTGATCTCTCCGCCTGCTTCCGGCAGCGCATCGGCGGCGTTGCGCACGAGATTGAGGAACACCTGAATCAACTGATCCCGGTCTCCCAGCACCGGCGGCAGAGATGGATCGAATTGCTCGTGAAACGTGACATCGCGCGCGAAACTCGTCTCGGCGACCTTTCGCACGCGGTCCAGAACCTCATGGATGTTCACCGGCACGCGCGGAAGACTTCGCGTATCGCTGAAATCTTCCATGCGATCGATCAAGGTACGGATGCGGTCCGCCTCCGCACAGATCAACTCCGTGAGATTGCGTTCGCTCGCCGGAACGGCTTCTTCCAGCAATTGCGCGGCGCCCCGGATGCCGGCAAGCGGATTTTTGATTTCATGCGCGAGAACCGCCGCCATGCCGTGCATTGAACGGACCGCACCGCGATGCAGAAGCTGACGGTCGATGCGCTGGGCAAGGCTGCGTTCCTGCAACGTGACGATCACCGCGCCTTCCGGTTCGACAATGGGCGTGGCCGTCACGTCGGCCAAGCGCTCGCCGTGGCGGGGCATGGAGAGATCGACGTCACGCTCGCCAACCGAGGCGCCGCGCTCGCAGGCCTGTGCGATGAGTTGCAGGATGGGGCTTCCGAAAGGCACGATCTCTTCGAGGCTGCGCTTGGCAAGCAGACCTGCCCCCATGTCGAAGAACTGTTCGGCGGCCGGATTGACGAACAGCACCTCATGGCCAGGGCCGACCATCAGCACCGGCATAGGCAAGGCAGCGGCAATCTGGGCTGCGGCTTCGCTGAAGCCAGACCGGGATGCCGCTTTCTTGGCATTGTTGCCCATATTTTAATCAACTCAGTATTTTGCACATTCAATAGGCAATTTAGCTGTGAAGTGCGGCGCGCGCAATGGTTCGGCGGGCAGCGCCGACATCCGAGTTCACGCGGAGGCGCGATGGGTACGGAGAAGGCAAGAACTCTGGGCTTCCGCATGACGCAATTCTTTCCTTGAAGAAAATGGGTTGCCCGGACAAAAGCCGGGCAATGACGTAATGAGGGCCCATGGGGAAGATTGCCGCTTTGATCGTTGCCGGAGGCCGTGGCGAACGCGCGGGGGGCGGCGTGGCCAAACAATACAGGCCCTTGCTCGGAAAGCCCGTTTTGTCCTGGACCGTCGATGCCTTTCGGGACGCCGATCCGGTGCAAGTCGTGATCGGGGCAGACGACAGTGCAGCATTCGAAGCCGCAATGTCGGGCCGGAAAATTCTCGCGCCGGCCACGGGCGGGCCCAATCGTCAAGAGTCGGTCAGGCTCGGGCTTGAGGCACTTGCAGCGCATTCTCCGGAATTCGTCCTCATTCACGATGCAGCGCGGCCGCTTGCTTCTTCGGCGCTCATCGCGCGGGTAAAAGATGCCTTGCACAGCGGCGCCGAGGCCGTGGTGCCGGTGCTTCCGGTGACCGACGCGCTCAAACGCCGGGAAGAAAACGGATTGCCCGCAGTCTCGCGCGACGGGCTGTTTCGCGCGCAGACACCGCAGGGATTCCGTTTCGATGCCATACTTGCCGCCCATCGCGCGCAACGCGGCCGGGAGGCGGTGGACGACATCGCCATCGCGGAAAATGCCGGCATGAAAATCACCACTGTCGCTGGCGACGAGCGCAACCTGAAGATCACGGCAGCCGAAGATTTTGCATTGGCGGAGAGTTTGATGGGCGGACAATTCCGTACCGGCATGGGTCTCGATGCGCACCGCTTCGGGCCCGGAGACCACGTGTGGCTATGCGGATTGAAGATCCCGCATAGTGCCGGATTGATCGGCCATTCGGATGCCGACGCCGGATTGCACGCGCTGACGGACGCAATTCTGGGCGCGATCGGCAGTGGCGATATCGGCCAACATTTTCCGCCTACGGACGAGCGCTGGCGCGGGGCTTCCTCCGACAAATTCCTGAAACACGCTTCCGATCTGGTGACAAAGGCCGGTGGAAGCGTCGTGCATTGCGACGTGACACTGATTTGCGAAGCGCCAAAGGTCTCGCCGCACCGCGAAGCCATGCGCAAGCGCATAGCCGAAATCCTGAACCTCGATGTTTCGCGTGTGAGCGTGAAGGCCACCACGACCGAAGGCATGGGCTTCACCGGCCGCCGCGAAGGCATTGCGGCGCAAGCCGTGGCCACCATCCGCTTGCCCGCCTGATGCCGCCGGATCTCAAAAAATGGTCGCGCCGGTTCGCCACGCTGTTCGGCATTGGCTTCGCGCCGATTGCACCGGGGACCGCGGCAAGTCTGGCATCCCTGCCGTTCGCCTTTTTGATTCAGAATTTCTGCGGCGCGTCCTGGCTGCTGCTGGCGACCGTCGTTGCGAGCGCGGTCGGCTATTGGGCTTGCGAGCTTTACGTGCGCCAGACCGGAAACGAAGACCCTTCGGAAGCCGTGATCGACGAGTTGGCGGGGCAATGGCTGGCCTGCGCCTTCGCGCCGGTTTCGGTTGCAGGATACGTGGTGGCGTTCGTGCTGTTCCGGTTCTTCGACATGACGAAGATCTGGCCGGTTTCGGCCGCGGAGCGCGTGCGCGGCGGATGGGGCGTGATGTTCGACGATATTGTTGCGGGATCGATGGCAGGGATTATCGTATTGCTTCTGCACCATTGGAAGTTCGTCTGATGTTTCCCGCTCCGCTCCTGCGCCTGGCCGAAGTCGTTTTGATGGAAGCGCGCGAGAAAAAGCTGCGCGTGGCGACGGCGGAAAGCTGCACCGGCGGGCTGATTGCCGGGCTTCTCACCGAAATTCCGGGATCGTCCGACGTTCTGGATCGCGGATTCGTCGTCTATTCCAATCGCGCCAAGTCGGACATGCTGGGCGTGCCGGGCGATTTGATCGCGGATATGGGCGCGGTGTCGGAAGCAGTTGCGCGCGCCATGGCGGAAGGCGCGGTCGAGAATTCCAATGCGCATTGCGCCGTGGCTGTAACGGGCGTGGCGGGCCCCGGTGGCGGAACGCCGCTGAAGCCGGTGGGTCTGGTTCACATCGCAGCGGCGCGCGAGGGCCGCTCCATCCTGCATGAGGCGCATCGCTTCGGCGATATCGGGCGCGGCGAAATACGGATGCGCTCGGTTGAAGCGGCGCTCAATCTTTTACAGCGGATGTTCTGACAACTCCCTGGCGCGCGTTTCGAAGGCATCCGCCATCCTGAACAGCACATGCTCGAACGCCTGCCCCGCTACCATGTTGAGCAGCCGGCTCTTGAATTCGAAATCGATGCGGAAGGTCACCTCGCAGCCGTTTTCCTTCGGTACGAAGCGCCAATGATTTTCAAGAATGCGGAACGGGCCCGCAGTCTGCGTCACGTCGATGGTGCGCGCGGCGGGATCGAGAACGACACGGCTCGTATAACGTTCACGGAGCGCGCGATAACCGACCAGCATTTCGGCGATGAGGATGTCTCGGCCGTCTTCCTTCGACCGGCTGAGCACGCGCAGGCCCGTGCACCACGGCAGAAATTCCGGATAACGCTCCACATCGGCCACGATCCCGAACATGAGATCGGCGGAATACGGCAAGAGGCGTGTTTCGGTGTGGGAAGACACGGTTATTTGCGAGAGGCTCTGGCCGCTTTCATCGCTGCGAAATCGGAATCGGCATGATAGGAGGAGCGCGTCAGAGGCGAGGCGGAAACCATTAGGAAACCCTTGGCGCGCGCGATCTGCTCCAACCCTGCGAACTCTTCCGGCGTCCAGTAGCGTTTCAACTCGGCATGCTTGCGCGTGGGCTGCAAGTACTGTCCGATGGTGAGGAAATCGACATTGGCGGCGCGCAGGTCGTCCATCACCTGCATGATCTCCTCGCGGCTTTCGCCCAGCCCCACCATAAGCCCCGATTTCGTGAAGCCATCCGGCATCAGCTCTTTTGCGCGCTCCAGAAGGCGCAGGCTTGCGAAATAGCGCGCGCCCGGACGCACCGTCAGGTAGAGGCGCGGCACCGTTTCCAGATTGTGGTTGAAGACATCGGGCTTCGCCGCGGCCACGATTTCGACCGCACCGTCCTTGCGCAGGAAATCCGGGGTCAGAACTTCAACAGTGGTGCCCGGTGAATGTTTGCGGATCGCCTGGATGGTCTGGGCAAAATGTCCGGCGCCGCCGTCCGGCAGATCGTCGCGATCGACGGAGGTGATGACGACATGCTTCAAGCCCAGCTTTGCGACCGCCTCGCCCACGTGACGCGGTTCGTCCGCATCGAGCGCGCCGGGCAAGCCTGTCTTCACGTTGCAGAATGCGCAGGCCCGCGTGCAGGTGTCGCCCATTATCATCATGGTGGCGTGGCGCAGCGTCCAGCACTCGCCGATATTGGGGCAAGCGGCCTCCTCGCAAACCGTGTGAAGTGCGTGTTCACGGACAATCGATTTGGTCTCCGCGTACCCGCGGCTGACGGGGGCCTTCACCCGAATCCATGTAGGCTTGCGGATTACAGCCGAATCCGGACGATGCGCTTTTTCGGGATGACGATGCGCGCGGCGGTCGTTGTTAAGATCAATTACTGTGGTCATGCGTATTTCATATAATCGTCTGCCGCTGGAAAATCACTCGGCATTACACGGACATCGCTCAGTTATTGATACCATTGTCAGTGTTTGCGCCCATTTGCGCATAATTTGCCATTGCGTTCATCGAATTTTCGCGAATTATACTCCATATTCGAACGACATGGTGAGCCGCCCGCCCCCCGGGTAGGTTCGCATGATCGGGAAGAGGGCGGTAGCCTCGCGGCTCCGCCCTTTTCTTTTGGGCTGTCAATAGCATTCATCGGGTTGCTACCTCCCCTATCTGGGGTAGGATTCGAAAAGGCTTACAGACAACTCCGTGGGGGAAACGTCTTGACCTTGGCCACTGTCGCCGCTGCTTCCGGCGAAGAAATCGTGTCGTCCGATCTGGACTACGAACCGAAGCCGGTGTTTCACGCGCTTCTTGATGCGCGCAGCAAATTCGGCGGCAAGCGTTCGATCCTCGTCGACGGTGACGGACGCGTCCTGAACTATGATGAGATCGTGCGCGCCGCCTTCGCGCTGGGCCATGCGCTCAAGCGCGGGACCAAACCCGGCGAGGCAGTGGGCATCATGCTGCCGACAGGCGCGGCGTCGATCATTGCGTTTTATGCCGTCTCTGCATACGGCCGCATTCCAGCGATGCTCAACTTCACATCCGGCAGCGCGGGCGTGAGGTCCGCGCTGCGGACGGCGCAGGTCAAACGGATCGTCACGGCCCACAAGCTGGTCGAAGTCGCAAAACTCGAATCGCTGATCCAGGATCTCGAGCAGGTTGCCGAAATCGCCTATCTTGAAGACGTTCGTGAAAACCTTTCGATGCGCGACAAGGCAATGGCGGTGGCCGGCTCGCTTATGCCGCATCTCATTGCCTCCCGGCCGTCGAGCAAGACGCCTGCGGTCATCCTTTTCACCTCAGGCACAGAAGGGGATCCGAAAGGCGTTGCGCTTTCTCACAATAATCTGGTCTCCAACATGGAGCAGGTGAACGCGCATATCGCGCTCTATCCCAAGAGCGATGTGCTGTTCAATCCGCTGCCGACGTTCCACTGCTTCGGACTGACGGTGGGCGCTCTCCTGCCGCTCTATGTCGGCGTGAAAGTTGTGTGCCACCCCACCCCGCTGCAGCCCAAGGAAATCGCCAGGCGCGTGCGCGAAAGCAATGCGACGATCCTTCTTTCGACTGACACATTCATCTCGCAATATGCCCGCGCGGGGGAACCGGGAGACCTCAATTCTCTGCGGCTGGCAGTTTGCGGCGCAGAGCGGTTGCGCGACGAGACACGGCAATTGTTGCGGAAGAAGTATTCTATTGAGCTGCTGGAAGGCTACGGCGTGACGGAAGCCTCGCCTGTTGTGGCGGCGAACCAGCTGGGCGCAAACCGTTCCGGCACGGTGGGCCACCTGATGAAGGGCATCGAATACAAGCTTGAGCCGGTCGAAGGCATTCCGAATGCAGGCCGGCTGGTGATTCGCGGACCGAATATCATGCTCGGATACATCAAGCCGGAAGCGCCCGGTGTCATCGTTCCCCCGAGAGACGGCTGGTACGACACGGGCGACGTCGTGAGCGTCGATGAAGACGGCTACATCATGATCCGCGGGCGGCTAAAGCGCTTCGCCAAGATCGGCGGCGAAGCGGTATCGCTGGCAGTGGTCGAAAGCTGTGCGTCCGCGGTTTGGCCGGATTACAGTCACGCCGCTGTCGCCGTGCCCGATCGCACCAAGGGTGAGCAGATCGTACTGGTCACGGACTGCCCAAATGCGGAACGCATGGACCTGGTGGGCTGGGCCCACAATCACGGCGTCTCCGAACTCGCAGTGCCGCGGCGCATCGTTATCGCAGACGCAATTCCCGTTCTCGGGACCGGAAAAACGGACTACGCAAAGGTGCAGAAAATGGTAGCAGATGCCGATTTGCGCGCGGCAGGCAATTCATGAAGCTCGATCGTCGCGATGCGCTTTCCCTTATCGCGCTGACAGGCGCTGCTCCCCTTGCGCTTTCCGAAGCCCAAGCCGCGCTCGCAGGCCACGTCACATTCGAACACGGTGTGGCGAGCGGCGATCCGTTGCAGGATCGCGTTGTCCTATGGACGCGCGTGACGCCGGCGGAAACAGATCCCGGCGAAATTGCCGTCCATTGGGAAGTGGCCGAAGACGCCGATTTTCGCACGATCGCCGCGCGCGGAAAAACAACGACGAACGCGAACCGCGATTTCACCGTAAAGGTGGACGCGGCGGGATTAAAACCGGCGCAAAATTATTTCTATCGGTTTCGCGTGGGCATCGTCTTTTCGCCCGTCGGGCGTACACGCACCTTGCCGGACGGGTCCGTCAAGGACGTCGTTCTCGCATTCACATGTTGCGCACTCTATCCGGGCGGATTTTTCAACGCCTATGACGACATCGCAAAACTCGAGCGCGTGGATGCCGTCGTGGAGCTCGGTGACTACTACTATGAATATGGCGCCAATCCCGACGACTACGGCATGTCCATTGGCGCGAAACTCGGACGCGTTCCGGAGCCGCCGCATGAAATCGTAACGCTTACCGATTACCGCACGCGGCATTCTCTCTATAAACGCGACAAGGATCTGCAAGCCGCGCACGCGCGCGCGCCGTGGATCTGCGTCTGGGACGATCACGAAACCGCAAACGATTCCTGGGCCGGCGGCGCAGAAAACCACGACGAGAAAACGGAGGGCCCATGGATCGGGCGCGAGCAGGCCGCGCTCAAAGCCTATTACGAATGGATGCCGATCCGCGAACCTGTGCCCGGACGCGCATTTGAATCCATCAACCGCTCGTTCCAGTTTGGCGATCTGGCAACCCTCATCATGGTCGAATCCCGCCTTGTTGCGCGCTCACGGCAACTGGAATACGACACGCCCGGCGATATTCCGCTGACGGTTTACAACTCAAACGATCCTGACACGCGCAAGCCCGTCACCGATCCCACCATCGTGACGAAAGTTTGGGAAGCTGCGAAAGCGGGCAAGGAGCTACCCTCGCCTTACGTGCTTGGGCCGGATGTCCCCAAATTGAATGCAATCCTCAACGATCCCGAGCGGCTGATGCTGGGGCCGAGGCAGGAAGAATGGCTACGGCTGGAAATCGAAAAGTCCGTCGCCGCGAAGCGTCCGTGGCAGATCCTGGGAAATCAGGTGGTGATGGGCCGCACCGTCGCGCCCAATCTTTATCGCGCACTCGGCAAGGAGAAGGTGCAGCAGATCCTCGCAAACTTGCCCGAAGGTCCGTTTCGCAAGCGTGTCGTCACTGGCATCGAGCTTTTCAGCTATGACATTCCGTTCGATCCCGATGGCTGGGACGGCTATCCGGCCGCGCGTGAACGGGTGTACGACGCGATCAAGGCGTCGAACGGCAATGTGGTGGTCGTGTCGGGCGACAGCCACGCCTTCTGGGTGAACGATCTGCACGACGCGAAGGGCGAACGCGTGGCCGCGGAATTCGGCGTGTCGTCGGTGACGAGCCCGTCTGTCGGCGATTTCATGCCAAATCTGAATCTCGGCCAGGTGTTCATGGATCAGAACAAGGAAGTCGTGTTCTGCGACCAGAACAGGAAGGGCTACACGCTGGTGACGATCACGCCGGACCAAGTGACGGGCGAATTGATCGCCGTCGAGCATCTAAGTAAGCCCTATAAGCGCGGTGTGCTGGCCACCTATCGTGTGACGCCGGCGGATGGACCGGGTGTGGGCAAGATAGAAAAAGTCCAAGCGTGAATTCGACTCCGCGCACGAAGTATACAAGGCACTGTTAGCCGATGCGATAGGCCCACGGATTGAATACGGCGGCACCGGTCGGTTTGAAGTCGTTCACATTGCGCGTCACGACGGTCATGCCATAGACCAAAGCTGTGGCTGCAATGAGGGCGTCGCGTTCCGTCTGCGGATTTGGAACATGAAGGCGCGCGCATCGCCTGGCGACAGCGGCATCCACAGGCAAAATCCGATCAACGAACTCCGGCACGACATGATTGTTCAGCCAAGCCCGCAAGATCGCTCCTTGTTTTGCGTCGCGGCGTTCGGCAAGCAAAACCCCGCGTTCCAACTCCAGCATCGTGATAGCAGAGATATATAGCGTGGCCGCCTCGACTGCGTCGGCCCAATGTGCGACGTGAGCGTTCGCCTTGCCGCTCCGCACTTTGCGGAGCTCGGACACAACATTGGTATCCAGAATGTACATTAGGAAAATCGTACGGGACGGGTCTTGATTCTGACGCGTTGCGGTTTGAACTCGATATCTTCGCCGCCCGGCATCGCGAGCGCATCCGCGATCTTGCGCTGACCGCCTGTTAGACGGCGGTAATCATCAATGTTCAACAGCACATGCGCAGGTTTGCCACGGTCTGTGATGAACACGGGCCCTTTCCGCGCAGCCTTCTTGGCCTTGCTCGTATCCTGGTTAAACTCCCGGCTTGAAAGCGTGGTCGTCGTCATGAATTCCTCTAATGTAGGTATGTTTCTACATAAGAGCCGAAATTTCGTCAACCTGCAGCGATATCCCGGTTTATTTCAAATACCTCGTCTCCATTTCGGGTTCCTGCGTCACCGCCTGCACATAAAACCCAATCCTCCCGATTACGCGGCCGTCTACCGTTTCGATATCCACGCGCCAGGCGCCTGGCCGCGGATTCGATTTAATTGTGAAGCCGCGATAGCCGTTGTCGCGGCCGCCGGTGATGGGAAAGCCGATGGTCGAGACGGTGACCCAGCCCCGCCTCTCGTCATGATATTGCCAGCGATGCACGATTTTTGTCTTGAGCTGGATCGGCGCAAAGACGGCGCTGTAGGCGTAAAGCGGTTCGCCGGGTTTGAGATGGATGACGCGCGTCTGGCCGAGCTTCACGGTCCACGGCAACGGTTCGCCGTCCGCCCTGTAGCTGCCACCTGTGCGGACGATGCGGTGATAGATGCCGACATCGGCCATCGCCAGCGGGATCGGCGGCAGGATGTTGAAGAAGTAAAACAGATTGATCGTGACGAATGCGATCAGCGCGCCGACCGAGAGTTTGCCGATATCATCCCACACGCGCTTGCGGCCCAGCATCGCGAGCAGGCCCAGGAAAAGCGCGAAGGCAAGAACCGTGCAGACATCGCTGATGGCGAAAGTGAACTCATTCATGGTTCCGACGATGATCGGCACCACGAAGGTCATGTAGGAAAAGAGCGCGATGAAAAAGAATACGACGGTGAACACCAGCCGCGAGTGATATTCGCGGAAGATCTCGTTGCTCAGGAAAATGCCCGCAAGCACCAGCAGAAACGGCCACGACACGACGATTGCCGAACTGCGCGTATAGAAGATGAGAAACGCGCTCCACAATCCGCCGAGCGCGAATTGCGTGGCAGCCGAGACGATGGCGCGCCAGCGGAATTCCGTGCCGCGCTGCCCGGCACGGGATTCGAAAAAGTGCAGGAACGCGATCGAGGCGCCGGCGAAGAGCAGATAGCCCACAAACACGGCCTGCGTGGCCGGGTGATCGATTCGGCCGAAGGCGAAATTGTCGAAGATGAACCCGCCCACCATCGCAACGGCGGATAGCTGGCGTTCGTACGGTTTCAGCCTGGCGAGGAAGGCGCGCATGGGCCCCGTTTCGGCAAGATATACGACTTGCTATTGCATATCGGACGGAAAGGGTGGTTTTTCCTGGGCCGGAATTCGGGCTTTTTGGCGCATGCCGGGCTAAGCCGCTTTCCGCAATTGACAATCAGTCGCAATTGCAACATATAAGAGGGGTAAGCCGGGGCTGGTCCGTGGATGATCGTCTGTGTCTGCAATAGGCTGAACGACAAGCAGGTTCGAGCCGCCATTTTGAGCGGCGCAGGCTGCGCGGACAGCGTTTATGCCAAATGCGGCGTGGAAAGGAATTGCGGCCGATGCCAGGACGAGATCGAAACGATGCTGGACGAGGCCAAGGACAATCGAAACCCGGCCCAAGCGGCATAGGCCCCTCCCCCGTCGCCTCGATCAAGGGCGATGCCGAAGTCATCCGTTTTCTCAATCTGGTTCTCAAAAACGAACTTACCGCCATCAACCAGTACTTCCTGCATTCGCGGATGCTGGCCGATTGGGGATTGAGCGAGCTTTCGCAATACGAATACAAGGAATCCGTAGACGAGATGAAACATGCCGACCGCCTCATCAAGCGGGTGCTGTTTCTCGGCGGGTTGCCCAACCTGCAGGACCTCGGAAAGCTTCTGATCGGCGAAAATGTGGAAGAGATCATCCATTGCGATCTCAAGCTGGAGCAGCGCGCTCACCCCGACCTGAAAGACGCCATCGCGCATTGCGAAAAGGTACGCGATTACGTTTCGCGCGATGTCTTCACCGGCATCCTCGAAAGCGAGGAAGAACACATCGACTGGCTGCAAACGCAGCTGCGACTCATCGAACAAATGGGGATTCAGAATTTCGTGCAGCTGCAGACCAAGCCGAACCAGAGCGGATCGTAAGTTTCTCCAACTCTCCACATTGTATTTCGCCCGGTATATCCGGGCGACCCGTCTTATATTTGTGCGAGAATAATTCGATCCCCCCGGATCGCGCGCGCGACCGCAGAATGACGGTGTGTTTGATTTGAAGATCAAAACTCCGCTTCAAGTTCTTCCAGCGCTTCGGGTTCTTTTTTGGCCGCCTCGATCCATTCGATCATGTCCGGCAGCGTGAGAACGGTCTCGCAATAGTCGGAACACAACCGGTCCAGCTTCACATCGTAAGTCCGGAACCGCGTGCAGACGGGGGCATACATCGCGTCCGCCACACAGGGCTTGTCGCCAAAGAGATAAGGCCCGTCGTAGTGCTTCAAGCATTCGCGCCAGATGGTCGCAATGCGGTCGATATCGGCCTGCGCGCCCGCCCAGATTTTGAAATCGGGATAGTGCGCCTTCAGATTCATCGGCAGCGCGGACCGCAGATTCGCGAACCCGGAATGCATCTCGCCGGAAATCGACCGGCAATGCGTGCGTGCCGCCAGATCCTTGGGCAGAAGGCCTGCTTTCGGGAATGTCTCGTGGAGATATTCGGCAATGGCCAGCGTGTCCCAGACCCTGATTCCATTGTGTTCGAGGCGAGGCACGAGAAAAGATGGAGATAGAAGCAGCAGTTCCGCCCGGATGGAGGGATCGTCGGCCGGTATCATCTCCTCCTGGAAATCCAGCCCGGAAAACCGGCAAATCAGCCAGCCCCGGAGCGCCCAGGAGGAGTAATTCTTGCTCGAAATCGTCAGGACGGCCTTGGCCATGGCGTTTTCCGCTCCCTGTCCGTAAGAAAGTATTTCGCAATGCAGCATAGAATGCACTAGCCTTTCGACTGTTGAGGGCGAAAATTTTTGCGGTGCGGGACAAGCGGGCGGATGATCTACGAAGCCTATCAGGCGCGTGACGACCTTCTCGCGCCCTTTCGGGCGGCGGCCGAGATTGCGACGGCGGCACTGGACCGCGGCCGGGCCGGGCCTTTCGGCAATCTGCTTTTGCGTGCCGCCGCCGCGGGGACTGAACTGTTCTCACGCGCCAAGCTGATCCACGAACGCCCACCCTATGGAATAGACACGGTGATGGTCGGCAACCGGGAAGCGCGCGTCAGCGAAGAGCCCGCGCTGGAAACGCCATTCGCCACGCTGCTGCATTTCAAGAAGGATATCGGCTTCGAGCAGCCGCGTGTCCTCGTGGTGGCGCCTATGGCGGGGCACTTTGCAACTCTGTTGCGCGACACGGTGCGTGCGATGCTGCCGGACTGCGATGTCTATATCACCGATTGGCACAACGCGCGCGATGTGCCGCGCAGCGAGGGCAAATTCGGTCTCGACGACTATATAGATCACGTCATCAAATTCTTCGAATGTATCGGACCGGGTGCCCATGTCGTTGGGGTGTGCCAGCCATGCAATGCACTGCTCGCTACCGTCGGCGTGATGGCGCAAGCCGGAAACGCCGCGCAACCCCGCAGCATGACGCTGATGGCGGGCCCAGTGGACACTCGCATCAATCCGACCGCCGTCAATGAACTCGCGACATCGCATCCGATCGAGTGGTTCGAGAAAAACCTGATCGCTACCGTTCCGCACCAGTTTCGCGGGGCGAATCGGCGTGTCTATCCTGGCTTTCTGCAACTTTTGGCGTTCATGTCGATGAATCTGCCGCGCCATGTGCGGGCGCATCTGGACCTGTTCTCGCATATCGCGCGCGGTGAAATCGAAAAAGCCAATGCGACACGGCGTTTCTATGACGAGTATTTCGCGGTACTCGATCTGCCGGCCGAATTCTATCTGGAGACTGTCCGGAAAGTTTTTCAGGAACATCATCTGGCGCGCGGCATGTTCGAGTGGCGCGGCAATCGCATCGACAGCGGCGCAATCAGGAAGATTGCACTTCTCACCGTCGAAGGCGAAAAGGACGATATCTGCGCGCCCGGGCAGACACTCGCAGCCCACGATATCTGTACCGGCATCAAGCCGCACAAAAAGAACCACCACCTGCAGCCGGGCGTCGGCCATTACGGCGTGTTCTCAGGCACCAAATGGCAGCGCCACATCTATCCGCTGGTACGCGATACCATTCTGAAAAACGATTGAAAAATGAACGGCGCCCTTTGGGAGCGCCGTTCCTGTTCATCCTTGCGTACACGGTTTATCCGGGCGCGCGGCGATCTTTCTTCTCGTCCTTGTTCTGATCTTCCGGTGTCCTTTGGCGCTCCAACCTTCTCGGCGGAGTCCGCGTTTCCGGTTTTGCCTCGGGCGGCATCGCGGGACGCATGACCGGTGCCGGGCGAGTGACAGGTGTTGGGCGCGTTACCGGCAACACCGGCCGCTCAGGCTTGACCGCCGGTGGCGCAACGACAGGTCGCGCCGGGGCGGGTCCAGTGACCGGCGGGGTTATGGGCGCCGGCTTTGTTACCGGTGTTGCAGGCGCTGGCCTCGTCACAGGAGATGTCGGCGTTTCCGGTCGCATTCCCGGTCTACCGGGCAGCGGCCGTTCGGGCTGACCCGGGCGAGGCGGCCGCACCTCGGGCATGCCCGGCTTCGGCGGTTGAATTTCCGGACGTCCTGGCTTGCCTGGAATTCCGGGTCTCGGCGGCTGAATCCCAGGTTTGCCGGGAAGCGGTCGCGGCGGCAGCGGTTTCAAGATTGGTTTTGCCACCGGCGGACGGTTTGGCCGTCCGGGCCGCGCGGGATGACCGGGGCGCGGCGGGCGCGGTCTCCATTGCCAATGACTGCCCGGCTTCGTCCCGCCGATGATGATGACGTGGTGGCGGCGCCAGTCCGGGCGCACCGGGTGGAAGATGGAATTGATGATCCCGATGCTCACGCCGAAGAAGAAACCGTTGACGAGGGCATAGCCGGGCGGGCGATAGCGCGGCGGCGGATCCCAATAATAGGGAGGCCGATTGGGCCACCACCATCTGCCATAGACGATGTATGGATCGTAGTACGGAACATAGAAATAATTGTCCCGTGCCGAAACGATGAAAATTATGCCTCCGCGAATATCGACAATCTGTCGGTCGTTCGATCTGAGATAGCCGGCGCGCTGGGCGCGCAAACGCAGACGCTGGATTGTCTGCATTACGTCTGCCTGCTGGTTGAGAAATGCATATCCCAACGCATCTTCCCATTCGGGTTGATCGTCGAGCATCGCCAGAATCGAAGGAAATTGCGCAAGTGATTTTACGCTGTCGTCCCACGGCATCGCCGACACCTGATTGGCGAGCAACGCGCTCGATTGCAGAAGCGACGGATAACGATCGAGATAGCGGCGGGCATCCGACACATCTTCGGGGTAGGTGGACGCGATCAGCACCTGCGTCAGCAACTCGTCCGGGTACAGAGCAATTGGCGCAAGGATCGCGTCGAGATCTTCCTGGCTGTAGCCGGATTGGGCCCGCGCCCCTGCGGCCGAAAATCCGAATACAAGGAAAACAGCCGCAAATATCGAAAGGACGTGTTTCTTCATCGATCTCCCCAATGAAGCACGCTTCGTAAGATTGGACGCTAACACAACATCAGGTGCCAGGAGGCTTAACTATTCAGGACAATATACCTAGCAACCGTAGCCGAATTATTTTCAACTTCCGTATAGGGCACTCTTGCATAATGTGAAGTCCACGCTAGATTGAACTTCGTAATAGCAAGGGAGACGGGAGTCGCGCGTGGAAGAAACTGTTTATACGCGCAAATTCCGTAAGGAACTGATGGCCGGGCTATCCTCGCTCGTCCTGCTGGCGGTGCTCGCTCGCGCCGGACGGGAAATGTACGGGTATGAAATTGCCAAAGCCGTGAAAGCCGAAGGCGAAGGCGGGCTGATCTTCAAGCAAGGGGCGATTTACCCCGTGCTGAGATCCCTCAACTCATTGGGCCTTCTGGACAGCCGGGTGGAAGCCTCGGCCTTCGGCCCGCCGCGCCGCTACTACGCCATTACCGACGAAGGCCGCAAAGCCCTCGCGGATTGGCAGGGCGCATGGCGCGATATGCGCGAATTCGTGGACGAGGCCCTCGTCGCTCAGGGAGCGGGATATGAACACAGGCCGACAGCCTGAAACTGTCCGCGAGTATCTCGACGCGCTGCAAGCCGCGCTGAAGGGCTGTCCCCCTGCCCTCATCCGCGACGCGCTGACAGACGCCGAAGAGCATTTGCGAAACGAGATGATCCAGCATCCCGCGATGAACGAACGCGAAGTGCTGATGGATGTCATCGACACGTATGGAACGCCGGAGGAAGTCGCAGAGACTTATCAGACAATGGAAGCAGCCTGGTCGGGACCATTCCCGAAATCCGAAGAGCCGCCGGTTCAAAAACACGGCTTCTTCTCCATCGTTTCCGATCCGCGTGCGTACAGCGCCCTTGTTTACATGCTTTTGTCGCTTGCCACCGGCATTTTCTATTTTGTCTGGACGTTGACGGGGCTGGCGCTTTCCGTGGGTCTTTTCGTGCTCATCATCGGCGTGCCCTTCGCGCTGCTATTCATCGGCTCGGAGCGAGTCATCGCGCATGTCGAAGGCCGCATTGTCGAAACCTTGCTCGGCGTGCGCATGCCGCGCCGCCTGCCGCAAGACTATCCCGCCTATCGCAATTTCCTCAGCCGCATCGGCGATGCGCTGGTGGATGTTCGCACGTGGTCGTCAATGTTCTACCTGCTTTTGATGCTGCCGCTGGGGATCGTCTATTTTGCGATTGCGGTGGCGGGCGTCTCCTGTTCGCTTGGGATGACCGCGGTCTCGCTCTACTCGCTCATCACCAACGAATCCCACGTTCAGATGGATGCGTTTCCGGTACTTGAACACATTCTGCACACGGCCCCTGGCCTGATGGTGTTGGCCCTGATCGGAGTGCTGCTGTTCTTCGTGGTGCTGCACATGGCCAAGTTCATCGGCTACCTGCACGGCAAGCTGGCTGAGGTCCTGCTCGTTCGCCTCTGAGGGGATACTGAGGCAGAACGACGCTCCCGGCCGCGGGTCCAAATGACCCGCGGCCGCTCTTTTACTGAACCAAATGTTAACGAGGTGGCTTGGATTCGTCCTTTCGGACCAAGGGCTTCCAGTGTTAATGCGATCTAAAAGGTTGACGGCGCACCTATGAGTTGGCCTTATTGCGCCAGCTGGTTCGCCGGCTGTCGTACAGGGCTGGGGTCGACGGGCGTTCCGTTGGCGCCGAAACGCTTAGGGAGCAAGCGTGCTTCGACGCACCGTTTCGACGAATTTGTCCGCACGGATTGATGGGCTGCGCCGTCAGGCCAGTGGCGCTGCCGCTGCGCTTGCCTCGCCGGATGCGCGCTGGGCTCTTGTTTCGACGTCCGTCACCGCAATCGTGGCCGGTGCGGTTGCATGGCTCGCGGCGGGTGCAATGCCGCCGGGCCTGCTGCGCGACACCAGCCGCGACCGGGCATTGATGCCCTATCAACTTTTCCTCCAGCTCGCCCATTCCGGCGATGCGTCCTACGCTTCAATCGCGCCTACCTTTGTCCCGGGCAGTACGAAAATCACCAAGCCAGTCACCCCGGCCGACGCCGCGCTAACAGCGGAAGACGGAAACGCTTCGGCAGGTGTCGAAACCCACACGATCACACTGGAACAGGGCGATACGTTGATGGGCGCACTGACCGACGCCGGTATAACGCCCGCCGAAGCGCAACAGGTCATCAACGCGCTCGCCAAGGCTTACGATCCACGCGCGATCCATTCCGGCCAGAGCTTCGATCTGACCTTTTCGGTTCCGCCGGCCGCGCCAGACGCGCAATCGTACATCACGATCACCGAACCGAATGACTCGGTAAGCGCAAACGATATGCCGGACGTCGACGAGAACGATGTCGAGCCGGTTTCCGAAACTCCCGGTAAATTGCTGTCGCTGCTGTTTTCGCCGTCGGTCGATCACGACATCACGGTAACCCGCACGGCTTCCAACACTTTCACCGTCAGCGACGTGCAGAAAGAATTGCATGACAAACTGCATCACGCTGGCGCGAAGATAGATTCCAGCCTCTACCTCTCCGCCATGCGCGCAGGCATTCCGGCGGAAGTCGTGGTCGAAATGATCCGCATGTTCTCGTATGAGGTCGACTTCCAGCGCGATTTGCAGCCGGGCGACTCTTTCGAAGTTCTCTACAATTACTACTACACGGCCGACGGGCAGCCGGCGAAACAGGGCGACATCAGCTATGCTGCGCTTCACCTCGGCGGGCGGACAATCGCTCTTTATCGTCACCAGATGAACGGTCAGCCTGCCGACTACTTCGATTCCCGCGGCCAGAGCGCCAAAAGCATGCTGATGAAGACGCCTGTCGACGGCGCGCGAATTTCATCCGGATTTGGCATGCGCTTCCATCCGGTCCTCGGTTACACGCGCATGCACAAAGGTATCGACTTCGCGGTGCCAGACGGTACGCCAGTCATGGCCGCAGGTTCCGGCATTGTGCAAGTCGCGGGCAAGGTCAACGGCTATGGCAACTTTGTCGTGATCAATCACGGCAACAACTACTCCACGGCTTACGGGCACCTTTCGCGCTTCGCAGCCGGCATTCACAAAGGTTCCCGCGTGCGCCAGGGACAGGTTATCGCCTACAGCGGTCATACCGGTCTGGCAACGGGCCCGCATCTGCATTACGAAATCCGTATCGCAAGTCACCAGGTCAATCCGAAGAACGTGAAGATCGCTTCGGGACGCAGGCTGGAAGGCACCGAGCTTCGCATCTTCCAGAACGAACGCTTGCACGCCGATATGGAACTGGCGAACCTCTCGCTCGAAACGAAAGTTGCGGATGCGGCGGGCGATCTGAGACAGGGAAAGTAATCGCGAATTACGGCGCGATATTCATTTCCGCCATCTTCTTTACAACCGCGACCGACATCTTCTTGGCCGCCGCGACATCGTTTTGGCCGCCCGCACGGTCACCCATCCTCATTTTCGCCACGCCGCGTTCGTAAAGATAAACTGGCTCGTTGGGGTACATACGCGCCGCCCCGTCGAAGTCGCGTTCCGCCTTCGTGAAATTGCCCAGCCGGAAGTAGGCATAGCCACGCCAGTTCATCACTTCGCCGAGATAGGGTGAATACTCAAGCAGCAAGGTGCATGGAGCGATAGCGTCGTTCGGTTTCTTCGAGCGGGCTAGCGCTTCGCACAGCATGACGTGAAGATTGGTGTCCGTGGTGTCGTGCGCAGCCGCTCGGCGCAAATCGACCGCCGCTTCGTCGAAGCGCCCAGTCTTTTCGAGCGCCATGCCGCGCATTTGCAGATACATCAGATTGTCGGGTGATTTCTTAAGCAGCCGGTCGAAATCGGAAATCGCCCGCCGGTACTGGCCCATCCGGGTCAGCACAGTGCCGCGCATATCGTAAAATTCGTCCCACGGCGCGAGCGGTATGAGGCGGTCGAGATCTGCCAGCGCATGCGCGTTATCGTTCTTTGCCATGTAAACCTGGATGCGCAGCGTCAGCGCTTCGATGTTGTTGGGATCGAGCTTGAGCGCCTCGGTGGCATCAGACAGCGCGGCACCATCCTGTCTCAAAATGGAATAGACAGAGCCGCGGCGCATGTAGACGAGAGCGTAGAATTTTTCTTTTCCTGCCTGCACCGGCAAGAGGCTCGACAAGAGTTTTATCTGCGACTTGTAGTCGGCCTTCCGTCCGGCAGCTTCGGACTGATTCAAGACATCGATGTCGTGCTGCGAAAGTCCTGCGCCGAAATTTGGCGCGTTGTTTGGTTGCTGCGCGGAGGGGCCAGGCGCGTTGCCAGTTTCCGTCGTGAGATAGATCGTAATGTCGTAGCTGTCGCTTATCTGCTTTATCGCATCGGCATTCGCCTTGCGTATTTCGGCAGTACAATACGGCTTGTCGATTGTGCCGATGAATTCTCTCTTGACTGTCATTGTGTCGCCGGAAACCGTCCAGCGGGCGGTAAACGAGATGTTCGCCGTCTTTATCGAGATATCTTTCGGTGTTTCCGCGAAGTGCATGCCGGCCGGAACAGTGAGCGACAATTCTTCCGCCTCGCGCCCGCTGAAACAAGGAACCGGTTCGCTATCCTTCAACTTGCCGGGATTGAACGGTCCCATGAGACCGTCGCCGGAAAGTCCGAGCAGGCGAAGTCCCCCTGGGAGATGAAAGCTGGACGTGCCTGCCGCCTCCTCCTTCCAATTCGTTGACTTGAAAGTGCCCGTCACAGTGTAAGCTGGGCCCATCTCGAGGGGTGGCGGTGCATCGATCCGGCCTGTTGCAGTGTAGCCAAGAGAGGCAAGTATCCGCGCCGCGGCGTTTTCAGGCCCCAGTGTCTGCGCGCCCAAACCTACATAACGAAGGAGAATTGAAGCCGGTCCGCTTGCCTCGGTGGTAGTCGTTCCTGCCAGGACACCGTCTTTGTCGAGCGATTCAACCGTTTTCGTGAACGTGTTCATCAAACCGGGCGGCAAAAGCGGCATCGTCGCCAGACGAGAATCATCTACCGACGCAATGACGACAGGTTTTCCGTATTCATTCGTGGGCAGAGAACCGAAAGGTGCGACCTGCGCGCTGCTATCCAGGTAGAGATCGAACTCGGGAACCCAATTGATGACATGATTGAAGGCGTTGAACGTCGCCACCTTTGCCAATTCGTATTCGTTGTAGGCATTGATAAGAACCGCTTTGCTGTCGATGCCCTTTGCCTTCAATAGCGCGGCCAGCAGGACGACGTGATCCTTGCAGTCCCCATATCCGTTGGAAATTATGGCATCCGCATCGTGAGGTATCAGCGATCCCTTGCCGAGCTCTTCGGCAACGTAGCGTATGTGGCCACTTACCCACTCGTAAATCTTGCGGGTCTGTTCACGGCGATCTGTCGTGCCTTTCGTGATGTCGGCAGCGAGATCGCTGACCGCCTTTGTCACAGCCATCTTTGGAGCCGCCGCCGCGGCGAAAAGCCGGCCGAGTTCTGCGTAATCTTTTAGTGTCGAAACATAGAGGCGCGGATTGTGTTCGACGGGGGAGATGATGACAGTCTCTTCAGGAACCGCAGCGGGGTTGGAGAATTTCCAAGTATAGACGACGTTATCGCCCACTTCCTTGCGCGTATAAGCGATGTCGTCCGACTCAATTTGCAGCGGGAGGCTTTTGGGTACCGTAATCGTGTCGCGCGCGTCCTCAACTGCAATAAAACGCGGAAACAAGTCGACAATTCCAAACTGGTTCGGGAAATAGGGCTGGCTTGAGATTTTCACCGTGTAGACTGCCGTATCGCCCGAGGCGAACTGCGGAAACACGATGGTCTTCTGCCGGATGTCTGTGAACATCGGCAGGCTGGGCATTCCCGGCGGAAGCTGATCGTAGATTGCACTCGCATCGACGGGAATTTTTTGGCCATCCCTTTTGAGCGTGTACGCCTCGACAACTTCTATCTTTTGCATCGATGCGGTATAGCCGATGGACTTCTGGCCCTCCTTCATCGCCGCAGCGTCGTTGTTGGCGCGTGTTTCCGAATGGAGCGTCTCGACATAACTTCCATCGGCCGCGACCACGAAATCCGCGCTCATGTGCGGAATTGTGATCGCCGGAAGATCGGCCGCAGGTTCCGCGCCCGATGCGCCGGCTCCGATAGTCAATGCGGCAGCCGCAATAATGGCTCGCTTGATGGCTTTAATGGCCCGCCCCCGCCCAATACTTGCCCTATGTTTGGAAGAGGGACTTTATCCCTCCCTACTTCCAAAACAAGGGCAGGTAAAACGCAGCTTTAGTGCAGGGCTTTGCTGGGCGCGCGATCGATGACGATGTCATCATCGGAAGAAGCGAACTCCGTACCGTTGATGGTCAATCCCGCCTTGCCGGCGCTCACCTTCACTTTGTCGCCGTCCGCAATCCTGCCTTCGAGAAGCATCTGGGCGAGCGGGTCCTGCAGGCGGCGCTGAATCACGCGCTTCAGCGGGCGGGCTCCGTAGATCGGATCGTAGCCGGCACCCGCAAGCCATTCGCGCGCTTTCGCGTCCAGTTCGATATCAATCTTGCGATCGGCCAGCAGCCGCGTGAGGTGCGCGACCTGAATATCCACGATTTTGTCCATGTTCGCGCGGGTGAGGCGGTGGAACAGGATGATCTCGTCGAGCCGGTTCAGGAATTCGGGCCGAAAATGCGCCCTGACCGCTTCCATCACCTGCGCGCGCACGGCCGACGAATCCTCGCTCGCCTTCGCCGCCATGAATTCGGCCCCAAGGTTCGATGTGAGAATGATCACCGTGTTGCGGAAATCGACGGTGCGGCCCTGCCCGTCGGTCAGGCGGCCGTCGTCGAGAACCTGCAAAAGCACATTGAAGACGTCGTGATGGGCCTTTTCGACTTCGTCGAACAGGATCACCTGATAGGGCCTGCGCCGCACGGCTTCCGTCAGAACGCCGCCTTCTTCATAGCCGACATAACCGGGCGGGGCGCCGATCAGCCGGGCCACGGAGTGCTTCTCCATAAACTCGCTCATGTCGATGCGCACCATCGCGCTGTCATCGTCGAACAGAAAGGCGGCCAGCGCCTTGGTGAGTTCGGTCTTGCCGACGCCGGTGGGGCCAAGAAACAGGAACGATCCGATGGGACGGTTGGGATCCTGCAAACCGGCGCGCGCACGGCGCACGGCATTTGCGACCGCGCGCACAGCTTCATGCTGGCCGACAACGCGCTTTTCGAGACCCTCCTCCATGCGGAGAAGTTTTTCGCGCTCGCCTTCCAGCATCTTGTCGACGGGAATGCCGGTCCAGCGCGAAACCACCTGCGCGATGTTTTCCGGCGTCACGGCTTCGTTCACGAGCGCCGAGCTTTCCTTTTCCTCGATCTCGCGAAGCTGCTTTTCAAGACCCGGAATGACGCCATAGGTCAATTCGCCCGCGCGGCCGAAATCTCCCCGCCGCTGCGCAATTTCGACTTCCTGGCGTGCAGCGTCGAGTTTTTCCTTCAGCGACTGAGTATCCTGTACCGATTTTTTCTCTTCCTGCCATTTGGCGGTCAACGAAGCGGACTCTTCTTCCAAATCGGCCAATTCATGTTCCAACGCCTCGAGGCGATCTTTCGATGCCTTGTCGGTTTCCTTTTTCAGGGCCTCGCGCTCGATCTTGAGCTGGATGATACGGCGATCGAGTTCGTCCAGCTCTTCGGGCTTGGAATCCACCTGCATGCGCAACCGGCTTGCCGCCTCGTCCATCAGGTCGATGGCCTTATCGGGCAAGAAGCGGTCGGTGATGTAGCGGTTCGACAGCGTGGCGGCCGCGACAATCGCCGCGTCGGTGATGCGCACGCCGTGATGAACCTCATACTTCTCCTTGATGCCGCGCAGGATCGAAATCGTGTCTTCGACTGTCGGCTCGCTGATGAACACCGGCTGGAACCGGCGGGCGAGCGCGGCATCCTTCTCGATATACTTGCGATATTCGTCGAGCGTTGTCGCGCCGACGCAATGCAGTTCACCGCGGGCCAGTGCGGGCTTGAGCAAATTGGAGGCATCCATCGCGCCCTCGGCCTTGCCGGCGCCGACCAGCACGTGCAGTTCGTCGATGAACAGCACGATCTTGCCTTCGGCGGACGTAATCTCGCTCAGAACCGCTTTCAGGCGTTCCTCAAATTCGCCGCGAAACTTCGCGCCCGCGATGAGCGCTCCCATATCGAGCGCCATGAGCCTCTTGTCGCGAAGGCTTTCGGGCACGTCGCCATTGACGATGCGTAGAGCGAGCCCTTCGGCGATGGCCGTCTTGCCGACGCCGGGTTCGCCGATCAGCACCGGGTTGTTCTTCGTGCGGCGCGAAAGCACCTGAATGGTGCGGCGAATTTCCTCATCGCGCCCGATCACCGGATCGAGCTTGCCGCTACGGGCCGCATCGGTGAGATCGCGTGCGTATTTCTTCAGCGCGTCGTACTGGTTCTCGGCTGTTGCGCTGTCGGCCCTGCGGCCCTTGCGCAGATCGTTGATCGCTGCATTGAGGTTTTGCGCCGTGACGCCGGCATCCTTCAGAATTCGCGCAGAATCCGTGCCCTGCGCCATCACGAGCGCGAGCAGCATGTATTCGGCCGTGACGAAGCTATCGCCCGCCTTCTTTGCCAGCTGCTCGGCATTGTCGAGCATCTTTGCGGCCTGCTGACTCAGATAGACCTGTCCGCTGCCGCCTTCGACTTTCGGAAGTTTTGCGAGCGCCAGTTCAGTCTGGCGGAGCGCCTCCTCGGGACGTCCACCCGCGGCACGAATCAACCGCGCAGCCAGGCCTTCCTCGTCGTCGAGCAGAACCTTCAAAAGATGTTCGGTGGTGAATTGCTGGTGGTTTGAGCGCAGGGCCAGCCCCTGGGCGGACTGAATGAATCCGCGCGACCGCTCGGTGAATTTCTCGGCGTCCATGTCATCCTCTCGTGGCACCTGGATTTGCCGCCGAAAGGCGCGCGCGTCCCGGTCCGTGAATTTGGATAACGCCCCGTCCGGGCACGGTATCCGCTCAAGAGGTGGGGGTGAAGTTCCCCTTTTTCAAGAAGGCCCTAGGCTAAAACCCCTCGTTTTCGGGAACCACTTCCTCGGCTTGATTGCCATCAGCCTCCGCCGCTTCCGTGCCGCCCTCATTCAGATTGAAGGAAGCCCCGCTGGAGCCATTGTTCCCGGCATAGGGATCGCCCCCGGCCTGCTGTGCGGCCCGCGCGGCCTGGCTGGCCTGGAATTGGGCTTCGCGCTGCGCCTGGTACTGCTGCATCTGTTGCTGCTGCTGGGCAAGGATGCGGTAGTAATGTTCGGCGTGTTGAAGATAGTTCTCCGCCATCACGCGATCGCCCGACGTATTGGCATCGCGCGCCAGCTGAAGATACTTTTCATAAATATGCGCAGCCGACCCGCGGATTTTCACCTCCGGACCGGTTGAATCGAATGTGCGATTCGGGTTGAAGCCGCCGCCGCCATTTCCGCCGCCGCCGCCGCCCTGATTATGACTGCCATGTTGCGGCCTGCGGCCGCCACGTCTCGAACGCTTCACGGAATCCCCTTTAAGATTTCATCGCCTTGGCTCATCGCCTTGGCCTTCGGTTCATCAAACATCTGTTTCTCGCGCGACGAGGCACCGGCCCCATTGGCCTGCTCACCTGTTATTGGCTCGTCTCTCGCTGGCAGGGTTTCTGGGCGTCTCTCGCCCGCGGCCTGTTCGGCCGGAAGTCCTGCTCCCCACGGGCCGTGAAGCTAGACCCTCACCGCCCGGTTTCCAAGGTTTTTTTCGCCACAACCACCCGGGAAAGGCCGGCGAGGTCATCGGCAACATGAACGATTTGAAGCCCTGCCGCCTCCAGAATTGCCGGCACGGTGGTCCTCTGATCTGCCCCGATTTCCAGCAGGATAGACGCGCCAGGGACCGCCCGGCGCGGCAGAACGGGCCCCAGCGTCCTGTAGGCCCCCAACCCGTCGGCACCCCCATCCAGCGCCGCGCGCGGTTCGAAGGATAGTTCCGGTTCCAGACGGTCCAGTACCTTTTGGGCGATGTAGGGCGGGTTCGAAACGATCAGATCGAAGGCGCCTTCGATCCCCTCTTCCCAATTCCGCCTCTGAAGCGTCGCGCGCGATTCGAGACCGAGGGCGGCCGCGTTCTTTCGGGCCCATCGAAGCGCTTCTTCGGAAGCATCGATACCGAGGCCACGGGCATGCGGATAAAGATGGAGCAACGTGAGCAGAAGCACCCCGCTTCCTGTTCCGAGATCGAGAATGCGGAGCGGCGTGTTCCTGTCGGGATACAGTTTTTGCACTTCTTCGATCACCGTTTCCGTTTCGGGCCGCGGGATCAGAACGCCCGGCCCCACGGCGAAAGGCAAACTCCAGAATTCTTTCGTGCCGGTGATATAGGCCAGCGGTTCGCGACGGGCGCGGCGGGCGATGGCGGATTCGAAATTGGTCAGGGCTTCGGGCGGAATATTTGTGACTTCGAGGATCAGTTCGCTCGGCGATACGCCAAGCGCGTGAGCAAGCAGAACGCGCGCATCGAGGCGTGGGTTATCGATGCCCGCGCTGGCGAGTTGTTCGGACGCTTTGGTGAGGAGGGTTCGGGTCACGCCCAACTCTCAAACAAATTTCTCCCTCTCTCCCCCCGGGAGAGCGAGAGTTGAAGTTCACACATCGGCTTCCATCGCCGCCAGACGATTGGCCTGATCTTCGGCGACCAGCGCATCGATGACATCGGAAAGCTCGTCGCCGGTAATGATCCGGTCGAGCTTGTAGAGCGTCAGATTGATCCGGTGATCGGTCACGCGGCCTTGCGGGAAGTTATAGGTGCGGATGCGTTCGCTTCGGTCGCCGGAGCCGATCAGGCCCTTGCGTTCGGCGGCGCGCGCACTTTCCACGCGCTCGCGCTCGGCCTCGTAAAGGCGGGCTTTGAGCAGCTTCATCGCCTTGGCCTTGTTCTTGTGCTGCGATTTCTCTTCCTGCATCGCAACGACGATTCCGGTCGGGATGTGCGTGATGCGCACTGCACTTTCCGTCTTGTTGACATGCTGACCGCCCGCCCCGGATGCGCGATAGACGTCGATGCGCAGATCCTTTTCGTCGAGATTCACATCCACGTCTTCCGCTTCCGGCAATACGGCGACCGTCGCCGCCGATGTGTGAATGCGCCCGCCCGCTTCCGTTTCAGGAACCCGCTGTACGCGATGACCGCCGGATTCGAATTTCAGCTTGGCGAACGCGCCCCGCCCCTGCACTTCCAGCACCGCTTCCTTGACGCCGCCGAGATCGCTTTCGGAGAGGCTCATCAATTCGGTCTTCCAGCCCTGAAGTTGGGCGTAGCGCGTGTACATCTTCAGAAGATCGCCCGCGAACAGCGCGGCCTCCTCGCCGCCGGTGCCGGCGCGGATTTCGAGAATGGCAGACGAATCGTCGGCGGCATCTTTCGGCAACAACTTTATCTGAAGTTCGTGTTCGAGCTTGGCAACACGTTCTTTCAGCTCGGCGCGTTCTTCTTCCGCCAGCGCGCGCATTTCGGAATCGCTCGACGGATCTGCGATCAACGCTTCAGTATCTGCCAACTGCTTTGCGGCGGAACGGTAGGCGTTCACCGCCTCAATCACGGGTGCAAGTTCAGCGTGCTCCTTCGACAGCTTGACGAAGCTCGCACCCGCCGAGCCGGACGCAAGTTCGGCTTCGATCTGCTGGAAGCGATCGGACAAGCGGTCGAGTTTGGCGGCTGGGATCATCTTGGTCCTCACCTCCCCCTTGTGGGGAGGTTGAAATTCTTGAAATGCAGCGAAAAGAATTTCGGGTGGGGATCCGATGGCGAACACCGCCCCGCGCCCGAAGCGCGTGCCGCGCTTCGACCTCCCCGCAAGGGGGAGGCAAGAATGTGCTTCTGCATAGCTACTGTGCGGCTTCGAGTTTCGGCGTGTTGCCGCGGGCGGCTTCGATTTCGGCCGCTTTCTTCTCGCAAAGTTCCACGATGTGCTCGACAAGATTATCGTTGTCGAGGCGGTAGGACGGTTTGCCGTTCAAATAGATCTGTCCGTGGCCCTTGCCTGCGCCTCCGCCGGTGAAGCCGAGATCGGTCTCGCGCGCTTCGCCCGGGCCGTTCACCACGCAGCCGATGATCGACAGCGACATCGGCGTGGAAATGTGTTTCAGGCGATCTTCCAGGACGCGCACTGTTTCGATGACGTTGAAGCCCTGACGCGCGCAGGATGGGCACGAAACGATGTTCACGCCGCGATGGCGCAAATTCAGCGATTTCAGAATGTCGAAGCCGACGCGTACCTCTTCCACTGGATCGGCCGAGAGCGAAACGCGGATCGTGTCGCCGATGCCCGACCACAAGAGCATGCCCATGCCGATGGAGGATTTCACGGTGCCGGAGATCATGCCGCCCGCTTCGGTGATGCCAAGGTGGATCGGATAATCGACCGCTTCGGCCAAGCCCTGATAGGCGGCAACAGCGAGGAAGGCATCCGATGCCTTCACGCTAATCTTGAACTCGCGGAAATCGTTGTCTTCCAGAATCTTCGCGTGATTGAGCGCGCTCTCGACCATTGCTTCGGGGCAAGGCTCGCCGTAACGCTCCAGCAATTCCTTTTCCAGCGATCCGGCATTGACGCCGATGCGCATGGAACAACCGTGATCCTTCGCGGCCTGCACCACTTCCTTCACGCGCGCCGCACTTCCGATATTGCCCGGATTGATGCGTAGACAGGCAGCCCCGTTTTTCGCGGCTTCGATCGCACGCTTGTAGTGAAAGTGGATATCGGCGACGACCGGAATCTTTGCGGCCTTGGTGATGGCCTTCATCGCCGCAGTGGATTCTTCGTCCGGGCACGACACGCGCACGATGTCGGCGCCGGCTTCCTCGATACGCCGGATTTGATCGATGGTCGCGCGCGCATCCGACGTGACGGTGTTGGTCATGGTCTGCACGCTGATGGGTGCGTCACCGCCCACTTCAACATTGCCAACCCTGATCTTGCGGGACTTGCGGCGGTGAATGTCGCGATACGCGCGAATGCTCATTGGTCTGCCTTATTCCGCCGGTGCACCATTGCGCCGGTCCGCGACGGCCTGCGGGTCCAGGGACACACCTTCTGCTGCCTTCGATGCCGAGCCGACAGCCCCGACCGACGCACCGTCCAGCACGAGTTCCACCGCGCTACCGTCGCCTGCGTTCAATATAAGGCCTGGCAGGTTAGGTACGCGATAGGTGTCGCCCGGCTGCAGCATCCGGCTTATGTAGACGGTGTTATCTTCGCCTTTGACCGTTATGTACACTGGTTTGTGAACCCGCAAGACGATGCGGGAGCTGGCATTGCCGAGGCCGTACGACTTGCCCTTCGGCTGGGCGGTCTCCGCGGTTCCGGCCGTCGAGGCCTGCGCAGGAGCCGTTGCCGGTGCGGCTGCGATTGCCGGAGCAGTAGCCGCAGGTTGCGGGGTCGCCAGCGGCTGGGTCTGCATCGGGGCCGCCGGGGCTTGAGCCGTATTGGCGATCTCGGCAGGGACCGGGGCTACGGGCGGCTCCGATTCAGAACTCACAGCTTTGACGACAAGATAGGCGCCAAAAACCAACAACGCCGCGAAAGCCACCGCGATAAGTTGCCAGCCCTGGGGAAGCTTGCGCTCGCCCGGATCGATATAGGGCGTCAGATATGCGCCTTCCGCCCGGCCCGCTATCTCCTGTTTGAAGCGTTCGAGATACTCGGCTGCGTCCAACCCCAGATACGTTGCATAGGAACGCACAAATCCGATGGCATAAGTCCGTCCCGGCAGCGCCTCGAGCCGGTCTTCTTCCAGCGCCTCAAGATGATCCTTACGGATCTTCAACGTGCTGGAGACCGTTGCCAGATCATCGCCCAGCCTCAGACGGGCTGCACGCAGATCCTGCCCCACAGTGCCGAGCGGGGCGTCGGCTTCCCCCGAAATTTCGCGTAGATGCAGGCGGCGTTTCTCGCCGCCAGCGCCATTGTCCATAGTGAAACGCGTTACCTTCGTCATGACCAAGCAATAGCCGCTTCGCGCGGCCACTTCCAGCGCCGCGTTTGCCGTCCTCTGCCCTATTTCAGCACGATTCCGCGTTCGGCGGCGAAGGCCGAAAGCCGGGTTCTCAGGCTGTGGTCCGTACGCCCGCAGAGCTTTTCAACGAACTCTGAAACCTCCCCGCAATGCATCGACCGGATCATCGCCTTGATCTGGCCGATCTGGCTCGGCTGCATGGAGAGCGTTCTGAGGCCCGAACCGATCAGCGCCATCGCATCGAGCGGCTTGCCGGCCATCTCGCCGCACAGCGAGAGCTCGCCGCCACCGCCCGCTTCTGCCGCACTTTTCACGATCAGCCGGATCAGCGTCAGCGCCGCCGGATTGAGCGGATCGTATCGCCGCGACACGCGCGGATTGGTGCGATCCATCGCGAATACAAACTGGAATAGATCATTCGATCCAATGGAAACGAAATCCGCTGAGCGCATGATCTGCGGCAGCATAAACGCGAGCGCCGGCACTTCCAGCATCGCACCGACGAGAACCTGCCGCGGTTGCGGACGCGCGAGCAGACGCGCCCTTTCGATCTCGCGATCGATCAGCGCGCGCGCCTGGTTGAATTCGGCAACATCGCTGACGAGGGGCAACAATACGCGCAGGGTCGATCCTGCCGCGGCGGCCAGTAGCGCCCGAATCTGGTAGCGGAGAAGAGCTGGCCTATCGAGCGCAATGCGAAGCGCGCGCCAGCCGAGCGCGGGATTTTCCTCTCGCTCCCACCGCGCATAGGGCAGCACCTTGTCGCCGCCAAGATCGAGCGTACGGAAGGTAACCGGCTTGTCGCCCGCCGCTTCGAGTATCTGCTTGTAGAACGCAATCTGATCGGAAAGCCGCGGCATGGTCTCGCCGATCATGAACTGCAGTTCAGTGCGGAACAGGCCGATGCCATCGGCGCCCGATTCGTGAAGGTGCGGCATGTCGAGCATGAGGCCGGCATTCATCATCAGTTTGATGGCGACGCCGTCCTTTGTGACCGCGGGCAACTCGCGCAATTGCGCGAACTGCGCCACGCGATTGGCCCGCAATGCCCGTTTTGTTTCGAATGACGAAACCACATTGGGCATGGGCCGCAGATAGACCTCGCCGGCATCGCCATCGACCGCGATGATGTCGCCCGTGCGCGCGGCGTCGGTTACGCCTTCCGCCGATCCGACAAGCGGCACATTGAGCGACCGCGCAACGATGGCGACATGCGAAGTGGACGCGGCTTCTTCGAGTACAAGCGCCACAAGACGCCCGCGTCCATAATCGACGAGATCGGCAGGGCCGAGCGCGCGTGCAACCAGCACCGCATTTTCCGGCAAATCTGCAACTGTCTGCTCGCCATCGCCCGACAGATGCCGCAGCAAACGCCGCGCCAGATCGTCGAGATCGTGTGCGCGTTCCCGCAGGATTGGATCGCCGAGGCGCGCCACCCGCAGACGCATGTCGTCCTGGACACGCTCGACGGCAGCTTCAGCCGTGAGGCCGGTATTGATCGCGTCGCGCATGCGCTGCCGCCAGCCCTGATCGTAGGCGAACAGTCGATAGGCTTCGATGACCTCGCGGCCTTCGCCGGTCAGGTCGAGCTCGCTGGAATCGAGCATGTGATCGACGGAATCCCTGAGCGCGCCGATGGCCGCTTCGAGCCGCACCAGCTCGGCCGCCGGATTTTCGGCGATCATCTTTTCGATCTTCACGCGCGGTTCGTGCAGCACGACACGGCCCACGGCGACGCCTTCCGACAAGCCTTCGCCGCGAAACACCAGCGGGCGATCGACGCGAAGCTCCGGTTCGTCGAGTTCGGCAATGTCGAAAAGGCCGCCCTGCGCCACCACTTCCGCCAGCACCATGGCGACCGTTTGCAACGCTTCGACTTCCTCCTCGGCATAGAGGCGCGCCGCCTTATTCTGCACCGTGAGCACACCGAACACCTGTCCGCCGCGCACGATCGGCACGCCGAGAAATGCCCTGTACGGGTCTTCGCCGGTTTCCGGGCGATAGGAGAAATGCGGATCGGATGGTGCGTCGGAAAGATTCACCGCCTCGGCCGTTTCCGCCACCCAGCCGACCAGACCTTCGCCTTCCTTTAGGCGCGTGCGGTGAACGGCCTCGGGGTTCAGACCTTCCGTGGCGAAGAGTTCAAGAACGTTTCCCGCGCGCCGCAGATAGATCGAGCACACTTCCGCGACCATGTTGGCCGCTATAACGCTCACGAGCTTGTCGAGGCGCGTCTGGGCGCTCGCGCGCTCGGCCATGATCTCGCGCAGGCGGCGCAGGAGAATGCGCGGACCACCGGCGGAGACGGGGGGCATCAGCCGGTTCTCATCTTAGGCCGCATCCAGTTCGTAAGCCGAATGCAACGCACGCACGGCCAGTTCAACATATTCCTCGTCGATCAGCACGCTTACCTTGATCTCCGAAGTCGAGATCACCTGAATGTTGATGCCTTTTTCCGACAATGTACGGAACATCGTTTGCGCGACACCGGGATGGGCGCGCATGCCGATGCCGATGATCGAGACCTTTGCCACTGTCGCGTCGGACGTCACTTCCTTGTAGCCGATGGTGGGCGCCGCGGCTTCGATCGCAGCCATCGCGCGCGGGAACTCGCTGCGGGAACAGGTGAAGGTGAGGTCCGTCTTGCGCCCATCTGGGGAGACGTTTTGCACGATCATGTCCACATTGATCCCCGCATCGGCCAACGGACCGAAGATCGCCGCGGCGACGCCTGGCTGATCGGAGATGCGGTGCAGCGTGATCTTGGCTTCGTCTCGGCTATAGGCAATGCCGGTCACCGGTTTCTTTTCCACGATGTCTTCCTCGTCACAAAGAAGGGTGCCGCCTGCCGCGGCATCGAAAGTCGAAAGCACGCGCACGGGCACGCGATGGAGCATCGCAATCTCAACGGAGCGCGTCTGCAGAACCTTCGCGCCGAGCGATGCCATTTCCAACATTTCCTCGAACGCGATTTTTTCCAGACGCCGCGCCTTCGGTACGATACGCGGATCGGTCGTGTAGACGCCATCGACATCGGTATAGATGTCGCAACGATCCGCCTTGAGCGCGGCAGCAACCGCGACCGCACTCGTATCCGAGCCGCCCCGGCCCAAGGTTGTCACACGATTGTCCGGGGCCAATCCCTGAAAGCCCGCCACGACTGCGACCTGACCCTGTTCCAATCGCTCGTTGATCCGGCGCGGCTTGAAGGATTCGATCATCGCCTCTGCGTCAATGCCTTCGATGCGCGCGGAGCCATGCATCGAGGTGGTGCGTATGGGAATCTGCCAGCCCAGCCAGGACCGCGCACTGACCCCGATGGCGCCAAGAGCGACCGCCGTCAGCCCTGCCGTGATCTGTTCGCCGGCGGCCACCACCACGTCGTATTCGCGCGCGTCATGCAGCGGCGACAGCTCGCGCACCCAGCCGACGAGCTTGTTCGTCTCTCCGGCCATGGCCGAGACGACGACTGCCACCTGGTTGCCCTTGTCCACCTCAGCCTTCACCAGCGTGGCGACGTGGCGGATGCGGTCCAGATCGGCAACCGAAGTGCCCCCGAATTTCATCACGATCTTGGCCATAACAGCCGAAAAACCTCTTGCGCGACTTGCGCCTACATAACACGGCAGACGCGGCGCACAATGTCAGGTTTTGACGCTTCGCTCCTCCTTGATTAACCGTCATCGCCCGCTTTACGCGGGCGGCCCAATTTCCTTTTTGAAGGGATGAAATTGGGTCTCCCGGACAAGCCGGGGAATGACGAGTAAGATGGAAAATATGGAACCTGATGTTACCGGACCCGCGTCCGTCGATCCTGCCGAAATCGCCAAATTCTCTGCGATGGCGGCGGAGTGGTGGGATCCGGCGGGCAAATTCGCGCCGCTGCACAAATTCAACCCCGTCCGCCTTGGCTTCATCCGTGAGGCCGCTGCGGCTCATTTTCGCCGCGATCCGAAGTCTCTAAGGCCGTTCGAGGGCCTTACCCTGCTCGACATCGGATGCGGCGGCGGCCTGCTCGCCGAGCCCATGGCCCGGCTGGGCTTTTCGGTCACTGGCGCCGACGCCTCCGAAAGGAATGTGGGCACGGCGAAGGCCCATGCGGCAGAAAGCGGCTTGCCCATTGCCTATCGGGCCACGACGGCGGAGACACTCTCAGCAGAAGGCCAGAGCTTCGACGCGATTCTGAACATGGAGGTCGTGGAGCACGTCGCCGACCTGCCCGGATTCCTTGCAGCCTGCGCCGCGATGCTGAAACCGGGCGGCCTGATGTTCGTGGCGACCCTCAATAAGACGCTCAAATCGCTCGCGCTAGCCAAGATCGGTGCAGAGTATGTGTTGGGCTGGCTGCCGCGCGGCACGCATGACTGGAGCCGCTTCATTCCGCCAGACACGCTTCAATCGTTACTTGAACAATCCCATCTCAACATACTGAAAAGACAAGGTGTATCCTTCGACCCCATCGGCTGGAACTGGCGGCTGTCGACCGACATGGACGTGAACTACATGCTGGTGGCGGCGAAGCCGTTGCGGATTTGATTTTCGGCAACTGCATTGTCATCCCGGCCGCGCGTCCGCGCGATCCGGAATGACAAATCAAAATGAACGAAATCAAGCCGCCTGTTGCTTCCGCTCGCTCAACGGCACCGAACGGAAGCCGATGGCGATGCGGTTCCAGGAGTTGATCGTGCCGATGAGAAGCGTGAGATCGGCGGCCTCCTTCTCCGTGAAGTGCTTCATCAGCTCCTCATAAACATCATCCGGCGCATGGGTTTCGGAAACCAGCGTCAGAGCCTCGGTCCATGCAAGCGCTGCGCGCTCTTTCGGCGTGAAGCGGGAGGATTCCCGCCAGGCTGAAAGCATATAAAGCCTGATCTCGCTTTCACCCTCTTTCCTGGCATCGGCGGTGTGCATGTCGATGCAGAAGGCACAGCCGTTGATCTGTGAGGCGCGCGTCTTCACCAGTTCGATGATCGTGCGATCGAGGCCGCATTCCTTGAAATAGGCCTCCAGCGCCAACATCGGCTTCATTCCTTGGGGAATGGCTTTGTAGAAATCCAATCGTGCAGACATGACTGTCTCCTTTCGTCTCAAGTTTAAGACGAAATGAGACGCCTGGTTGTGACGGAACCCAAAATTAATTCGCGTCGCTCAAATCCGGCGGCAGGGGCGCCACGTCTACCCCCTCATCCACAAGTTCCTTGGCTTCCTTGAGGGTCGCCTCGCCGTAGATGTGGCGGTCTTCGGTTTCGCCGTAGTGGATCTTGCGTGCTTCCTCGGCAAAGCGCGGGCCCACATATTCGGCGTTCTCGGTGACATATTTGCGCAAGCCCGTCATGAATTGCTTCATCTTGCGCACTTCGTTCGGCACGGACTTCATATCGGCCTTCGTACCCCGCACGGCGGGCGCCATGGGGGCCTTAACCACCTTGCGGGATTCGCAGACGGGGCACAGCAGCTTGCCGTCCTTTGACTGTTCATCGAAGGCCGCGCTGTCGCGAAACCAGCCCTCGAAAGCGTGGCCGTTGCTGCAATTCAAGCTGTAAACGATCACCGGGAACTCTACTGGTCCGAAACACACCCTCACTACCGTAAAACATGGGGGTAAATGAGGCGTTCCGCAAGCAGGCTCGCCCGACGAGTGCTAGGG
>DASZRY010000028.1:0-20273 GCA_035548975.1 Rhizomicrobium sp. | reverse complement strand
GCCCAGCAAATCCCGTATCAGAGCCGTCGTCACCGGCCGTTTTTCCGCCAGCGCCTTTGCGTCGGCCCGCGCCACAAAATCGCGGATGGCCGCCGGCGAGCGTTCCAGCGACACGATCATTTGCGAAATCACGGCTTCCGGCACCTGAAGCTGGCGGTCGGCGAACAATTTGCGCGCAAGGGCCGCGAGCAGCGCATCGTCCGGCGCCCAGATCGGGAACGTCAAAAGCGCGTTCAGCCGCGACTTGAGATCGGGCAACACTGTGGGCCATGCGGCGGCAGGTTCGCGTCCGGTCAAAAGGAACGGCGACCCGCGTTCGAACAATGCGAACAGCGCACGGTCGCGGATGTCGCTTGGAAGCGCGCTGTCCACATCTTCGATCGCAATCGTCCGGCGCGGTTCGAGTTGCGCGACCGTTTCCAGATTGAGCGCGGTTGCGGTGATGATTTTCGCGCTCGAGACTGCGGCCCATGCGGTCACCAGATGCGATTTGCCCGTGCCCGCCGGTCCATAAATCGCGGCAGGGCCCTGCCAATTCGGCCAGCTGTCGATGAAACCCACCGCCGCGCGATTGCCGTCGGCCACGATGAAATCGCCGCGGCCCAGCGCGGGCGACATATCCCAGGAAAGCGTCAGTTGCGAAGACATCAGGCCGGGCGGCTGTGCCGGATCGCGATGGCACGCAGCAGCACCTGGCCGTAGGACAGCCAGGATGCAAGCGTGAACACGGCCGTTACAACGGCTGCATAGTTGGAAAGTTGCGGCCAGTCCGCATTCGCCGCCAGCAGCACCAGCATCGAACCGACATAGCCCACCTGCACCGCGGTGCTGATCTTGCCCAACAGCTGCGGTTGCACCCGCAACGGCCAGCCCATCGATTTGGCGAGCAGCACCGCCAGCACGATCGCCGCATCGCGCGCCAGCACCAGAACGGTGAGCCAGGCCGGCGTCGCCGAGATGAAAGTGAGCGCGAGAAAGGACGCCAGCATCAGCAATTTGTCCGCCGCCGGATCGAGCCAGGCGCCCACGCGCGTATCCAGGCCATAACGCTTGGCCAGAAAACCGTCGAGCGCATCGGTGAGACCTGCAAAGGCGAACACCGCGAGTGCGGCCGGATAGGCACGATCCAGAAGCAGCAAGGCGGTGACCGGCGCGCAAGCAAGCCTGAGCCCCGTAAGCAAATTCGGGATCTGGCGCAGAAGCGCGATCACGGCTGGCCCTCGCTGCGGCCGAGCCACCATTTGCCGTCGCGCGACGTCATATCGATTCCGGCATCGGCAAGCATGCCGCGCAACTGGTCGAATGTGCCGACATAGGCGATGTCCACGCGGGCCTCGTTCATGTTGAATGCCACCATGTCGATTCCGACAACGGTTTGGACCGTCCCGAGTTTTGCCTGCAGCGAGGCCCATTCGCTCAGCGATTTGAATTTTGCGTCGACGGTCAACCTGGACTTTTGACTGAAATCAACCGCGGATTTGTTCTTCCAGAAATCGGAAATGGCGTTAAAGGCGGCTTCCGCCGCGGCGCCGGCCGATTTGGCCGGCACATCCACGCTCGGTACGATTGGCTGGCCCGCCGCCAGACGCTTCAACCGCACTTGCGCGTTTCCCGGCGCAAGATCCGCAACAATCACGTCGCTTGCGCGCGTCCGCGAGGCCATTCCCGACACGGCATTCCAGTTCGCCGTATCGAAAGTCATGCCCGAAAGCGCGGCCGCATCGCTTTCGTCCGGCAGGACGACACTCACCACGCCGGCCGAAAATCGCGGATCGGCCCAAGCCATCGCCCAGGAGTCGCCCGGAGTGAATTTCGGCGAAAGCGGGATCACCAGAATGCGCCGCGTCTGGGACACCACATAGGAAATATTGTTGGCGCGAAGCAGACGTTCCACCGCAGGCTGGCTGAAGACGTAGGTGACTTTCGCCACATAGCGGGTGGTCGAACGCCGTTCGTCCGTCACGTCGAAAGTACGGATCAGCCGTTGCAGCCCCGCATCGTCGAGCTGGGGCTGACGACTCCAATCGTCCTGGCGGGTCAGGCGGCGATAGAGGATGGTCCAAGCCTTTGGACGGCCCCCGTTGATGGCGATCGTCTGGGCTTCGACGGAGGCGGCGGCGGTTGCGTCCACGGCCACGTTCTTGACGGTGAAAAGGCTGTCGGCCGCGCGGGCAGGCACGGCCGCGGCCAGAACCAGGGCGAGGCAAAGAACAAAGCGGTGCATGAACGACCTATAGCAGGCCCTGAATATAGAGTCCGGGCCGGGAAGGCGAAAGCGCACCTTGGACTCGAAGCCCACCCTCGTTTAACAGAGGTCCCGACCGCAACTTCTGGATTCTCGGGCCATGACCACGCCGCCGGGCGGCCGCAACGGCCTCACCTACAAGGACGCGGGCGTCGATATCGACGCAGGCGAGGCCTTGGTCGAGCGCATCGCGCCCGCCGCGCGATCCACCCGCCGATCGGGCGCGGATGCCGATCTGGGCGGCTTCGGCGGACTCTTCGACCTCAGGGCGGCAGGCTTCAAGGACCCGGTTCTGGTTGCATCCACGGACGGCGTGGGCACCAAGTTGAAAGTGGCCATCGATACGGGCCTGTTCGACGGCATCGGGCAGGACCTTGTGGCGATGTGCGTGAACGATCTGGTCGTCCAGGGCGCGGAGCCCCTTTTCTTTCTCGACTATTACGCGACGGGGAAACTGAACGTCGATGAAGCCGCCGGCGTGATCGAAGGCATCGCACGCGCCTGCAAGGAAAGCGGCTGCGCGCTGATCGGTGGCGAGACGGCGGAAATGCCCGGCCTCTACAAACCGGGCGATTTCGATCTGGCGGGATTCAGCGTGGGCGCGGTGGAACGCGATCACATTCTGCCGAAGACGAATCTGATGCGCGAAGGCGACGTGCTGATCGGCGTCGCTTCATCGGGGGTGCATTCCAACGGCTATTCGCTGGTGCGCCGGGTGGTGGCCGACAGCGGACGCGACTATCGTGCCGCCGCACCGTTCGAAGCGGGAAAAAGTCTCGGTCAGGCGCTGATGGCGCCGACACGGCTCTACGTGAAAAGCGCGCTCGCCGCGATCCGCACCGGCGGCGTGAAAGGCCTGGCGCACATCACCGGCGGCGGCATCACCGAAAACCTGCCGCGCGCCTTGCCGGAAGGCCTGGATGCGGAAATCGACTTGAGCGCATGGACGCCGCACCCCGTTTTCGGGTGGCTCGCGAAATCCGCCGGCATCGCGCAGGCCGAAATGCTGCGCACCTTCAATTGCGGCATCGGATTGATTGCCGTGGCCGACGCGATGAAAGCCGGCCAGATCATCGACGCTTTCGGCGACGAAGGCGAAAAAGCCTTGCGCATCGGCACGCTCGTCAAAGGCGGCGGCGAGGCGAAGGTGCGCTACACGGGGACGCTGAAGCTCTGATGACGCGCGTGAAAACCGCCGTGCTGATCTCCGGCCGCGGCAGCAATCTCAAATCGCTGATCGCGGCTTCGCGCGCGCCGGACTACCCGGCCGAGATTGCGCTGGCGATTTCCAATGTCGAAGCGGCGGCCGGATTGGAAATCGCGCGCGAGGCGGGCGTGCCCGTGAAAGTCATTTCGCATCGCGGATTCGACAGCCGCGAGGATTTCGACCGCGCCATCGACGCGGCGTTGCGCGAAGCAGGCATCCAACTCGTCTGCGAAGCCGGCTTCATGCGCATCCATTCCGAATGGTTCGCGCGGGAATGGGAGGGGCGGCTTCTTAACATTCACCCATCGCTGTTGCCCGCCTTCAAGGGCATTCGCGTTCATCAGCAGGCATTGGAGGCGGGCGTGAAGATCACCGGCTGCACCGTGCATTTCATCGTCCCCGAACTCGATTCCGGCCCGATCATCGCCCAGGCCGCCGTTCCCGTTCTGCCCGGCGACACGGAGGAAACGCTTGCCGCGCGCGTTCTGGCGGAAGAACACAAACTCTATCCCAACGCACTCAAGCTCGTGGCCGAAGGCAAGGTGAAGCTGGAGATGGGACGGGCGGTGTTTGTCTAGCTCTTCTCCCTCTCCCCCAGCGGGGGAGAGGGCCGGGGTGAGGGGGCGAATGCCACATCACACTCCGACACCGAAATCGTTGCGCGATTTCCCCCTCACCCTAACCCTCTCCCCCAAGGGGGAGAGGGAACGCTGACTAAGCAACCACGTTCCCCGCGTTCAACTCTTTGCGCCAGTGCTGCTCGCGCTCTTTCAGCGCCGAGTTCAGCAGGTAGGCCGTCAGCCCTTCCGCATCGATTTCTTCCAGCGGTTCATAGGCAAATGCCGCTTCGCCATGCTCTTTCCACGCGGCCTGCATCTTCTTGTTCGTGTGGCTGCCCAGACGGAGCGCGAAGAACGTTCCGTTCCGCTGCGTGTCGAGATTGCGCGTGTTGCCAACCCAGACATCGTTTGTCGGTCTGCATCGCACGGCGAAGATTCCCGGCGAGGTTTTGCGTTCCTTGTATTCCCGCGCGATCTCGCGTTTGCGGTTTTTGTCCATCAGCCGACTCCGGATAGCTTCACGCTTTCTTCCCAAAGGCGCCGGGCAGCCGCATCGTCCTGCGCTTCACTGGCGGGTGTCGCGATTTCGCATTTGTAGAAATATTTCCCGCTGACATTCGCCACGTCCGGCGACGACGCCAGATAAATCATCGTCTGCGCGCCCCTTTCCGGCGAAATTGCGCCGAGCGGCTTGGCCACTCTGACGGCAACTGAAACGATGCCACCCGATTGATCGCCAAAGCGCGTGGCGACAAAACCCGGATGCAGGCAATTTGCGGTGACGCCCGTGCCTTGGATCCGCCGCGCGAGTTCGCGATTGAAGAGAATGTTGCAGAGCTTCGACTTGCCGTAGACCGCAAATCCCGAATAACCCTTCTCCGATTGCAGATCGTCGAAGTTCAGCTTCGCGCCCTTGTGCGCATCCGACGCGGTGGACACGATGCGCGCGCCGGGTTTGAGCTTCGCAAGCAGCATGTTCGTCACCACGAAATACGACATGTGATTGGTGGCGAAGGTTTTTTCCAATCCGTCTTCGGTCACTTCGCGCCGGTTGAAAAGCGCGCCCGCATTGTTCATCAGCACGTCGATCTGCGGTTCGGCGGCGAGCTCCTGCGCCAGCCGTTTCATCCCGGAGAGCCGCGACAGATCGGCAAAACGGACCGTGTGTCCGGAACCGGAGAGTTTTTTCAGCGTCGCATCCGCGCGCGCCTTGTCCCGCGCGACGAGAACGATGCGTGCGCCCTTCTGCGAAAGCCGGATCGCGGCGACTTCGCCGATGCCCGAAGTCGCACCCGTGATGACGACGGTTTTTCCCTGCATGAGCTGCCTCCGTGATCTGAGGCAGACTAGCAGCCCTTACGGATGAATATCGAGATCGCTGAAGAAGAAGCGGATTTCGTTGGCCGCGGTTTCCGGCGCGTCGGATCCATGCACCGAATTCGCCTCGATGGATTCGGCGAAATCCTTGCGGATCGTGCCGGGCGCGGCCTTGGCGGGATCGGTGGCGCCCATCACTTCGCGGTTCTTCGCGATGGCGTTTTCGCCTTCCAGCACTTGCACCACCACGGGGCCGGAGGTCATGAATTCGACGAGGCTCTTGAAGAAGGGACGTTCCCTGTGGACCCCGTAGAACGCTTCGGCCTGTTCTTTCGACAGTTTGATGCGGCGCTGGGCCACCACGCGCAATCCCGCCTTCTCGAAGCGGTCGACGATGGCGCCGGTGATGTTCCGGCGCGTGGCATCCGGTTTGATGATGGAAAGCGTGCGCTCGAGCGCCATGGAAAACTCCGATATCGTGAAAGCGCGCGCCTTTTAACGAGCGGTTTGCGCTCGCGCAAGCTGGTGGCTAAAAGCCCGCCCCATGCTGGTTATCGACAACATCACCTATCGCATCGCGGGCCGCGAAATCCTGAAGAACGCGAGCGCCCAGCTGCCCACGGGCCGGCGCGTGGGCCTTGTGGGGCGCAACGGCGCGGGCAAAACGACGCTGCTCAAGCTCATTCTCGGCGAGCTGCACGCAGACGGTGGCGATATCACGCTGCCATCCGGCGCGCGGATGGGAAGCGTGGCGCAGGAAGCCCCCTCGAGCCGGACAAGTCTGCTGGACACGGTGCTCGAAGCGGACAAGGAACGCACAGCGCTTCTGGCCGAAGCCGAACACGCGGCCGATCCGCATCGCATCGGCGACATCCATGCGCGCCTCGATGCGATAGACGCCTATTCGGCGCCCGCGCGCGCGGCGGCGATTCTGGCAGGGCTGGGTTTCCCGCCCGAAGACCAGTTGCGCCCTTGCGCCGAGTTTTCCGGCGGCTGGCGCATGCGCGTTGCGCTTGCGGCCATTCTCTTTTCCGCCCCCGATCTCTTGCTGCTGGACGAACCCACCAACTATCTCGATCTCGAAGGCGTGCTGTGGCTTGAGGACTATCTCAGGAAATATCGCGGCACGGTTTTGATCGTGAGCCACGACCGCGATCTTCTGAACACCGCGGCGGAATTCATCCTGCATCTCGAGCGCGGCAAGCTCACGCTCTATTCCGGCGGCTACGACAAATTCGCCGAAGCGCGCGCGGCCAAGCGCATGGCCGACGCAGCCTTCGCCAAGAAACAGGAAGCCACGCGCAAGCACCTGCAATCCTTCGTCGACCGCTTCCGCGCCAAGGCCTCCAAGGCGCGACAGGCGCAGAGCCGCATCAAGATGCTGGAGAAGATGGAGGTGGTGAGTGCGCCCATCGACGAACATGTGGCGCCCATCCGCATTCCGCAACCCGAAAACGCCAATCCGCCGCTGATCACCATGGATCATGCCTCGGTGGGATACGAACCGGGTAAGCCGGTGCTTACGGGACTTTCGCTGCGCATCGACCCGGACGACCGCATCGCGCTACTGGGCAAGAACGGCAACGGCAAATCCACGCTGGCGAAGCTGCTCGTTGGCAAGCTGGAACCCATGGGCGGCGAACTTGTCCGCGCGCGCAAGCTGATCCCCGGCTATTTCGCGCAGCACCAGCTGGAAGAGCTGGATGGCTCCGTCACGCCGCTGGTGACGCTTTCCCGCATCCGCCCCAAGCTCAACGAAACGCAATTGCGCACGCAATTGGGCGGTTTCGGCTTTTCCGCCGACAAGGTGAAGACCGATGTCGCCAAGCTTTCCGGCGGCGAGCGCGCGCGGCTGATGTTGGCGCTTGCAACGCTCGACAAGCCGAACCTTCTGATCCTCGACGAGCCGACCAATCACCTCGACATCGACGCGCGCAACGAGTTGATGACCGCGCTCAACGATTTCGAAGGCGCGGTGGTGCTGGTGAGCCACGACCGGAGATTGATCGAATCCACCGCCGACCGCCTGTTGCTGGTGGCGAACGGCACGGTCAGACCGTTCGACGGCGATCTGGACGATTACCGCCAATTCCTGCTTGCCCGCGACGAGGAGAACGCCCCGGTCGCCAAGCCCGACAAATTCTCCAAGGCCAATGCGCGCAGAGACGCCGCCGAAAAGCGCCGCGCGCTGAAACCGCTCAAGGAAAAAGTCGAACTGGAAGAACGCCAGGTCGAGGCGTTGACGGCGGAAATCAGGAAATACGACTCAACGCTGTCCGATCCGCTGCTGTTCGCCAAGGACGCGGCGAAAGCCAACGCGGTGTCCAAGAAACGTGCCGAAGCCGCGCGAAAATTGAAAGCCGCCGAAGAGCGCTGGATGAGAGCCAACGAAGACTACGAAGCCGCGATGGCGGGGCAGTGAACTTTGTCTTCCGATTTCTGCTGCGCCCCCTCCACCGCGTTCCGCGGTCCCCCTCCCCCGCTAAAGCGGGGGAGGATCCAAAGGCGCTTGAACCTTTCAATATCCTCCCCCGTTTACGGGGGAGGTGGCGCGCGCGGAACGCGCAAGACGGAGGGGGCGCTCCAGAAATCTGAACCGTTGATTACTCAACTGGCGATGCCGCGGCTTTGCAAACCCTGCTGCTTCTCATCCAGCTTGCGCGAAAACGCCCGGTACCTTGCGAGCTTGTCTGCAAAGACAGGCTCGCAGAGCAGCGCATAAATCTCCTCGAAATTGGCGAAAAACCAGTCGCGCAACTGCGCATCGGGCCGGGACCATTGCGGGTCATTCCGGTTCAGAAAAAAACTTCTCAAATGCGAGGCGCGCGCCCAGGCGCGGAAATCGGCGCGGCGCAATTCGATCTCGAACGGAGCGGCGGGGTCTTGCGTGGAGACTTCGAGAAGGAGATCGCCGGCGGAAATCTTGAAGGCGAGTGCGCTGCCGAACATCTGCGGATTGTGATTTTCCTTCACCAGCTTCACGGCGCGCCTTTCCGGCAGCGCATGGAGCCTTTCCAGGAATTCCATCGTCAGCGGCGATTTGACGTTTACGGTTTCGGCCATCTCTTAGCTGACATCAGCGCCGCAGATTCCTGCGCGCAATGTCCCCCCATTCCTTCTGCATCGCCTGATACCGCTTGGGCGCCCCATCGAGCAGCCTCACGGTCTCCGCATAAAGCGCCTGCGCTTCCTCGTTCCGTCCCAGCTTCTGCAACAGAAGCGCGTATCGTACCCGCGCCTCCTCACCGGAGAAATAGCGCACCAGGCGTTCATATTCGGATGCCGCTTCCTCGTCCTTTCCCTGCAATTCCAGCGCCCGGGCATAGAGCAGATGCCCGTCCGCAGACACGAAATTGGGATCGGCCGCCTGCAATTTGTCGAGCGTGGCCTGCGCGCCCGCACCGTCGCCGCTGGCGAACTGTACCTTTGCAAGACCCATCAGCAGCGCCGGATCGTCCGCGAAATGGCCCACCAGCGCATCGCGATAGGTCTCGATGGCGGCGGCATAATTTCCGCGCCGCGCATATTCTTCCGCAAGATTGCGCCTGGAATCCACCGAGCCTGTCAGCTCCACCGCGCGCTGCGCTTCGCGGAAGGATTTGTTGGGATCGGCCATTGCCTTGGCATTGGCGCCGATCTTCTGCGCGGTGCGGCTTCTGAACAATTCCGGCACGATCTCGACGGCGAAATAGACGAGCGCACCGAAGAGCGGAATGAAGATCACCACATAGACCCAGATGAAATTGCGCCCGGTCTTGATGATGTGAACCACCGCGGCCAGCATGATGGCGATGGGAAGAAGATATTCGATCAACCCTGTTTCTCCCACTTGCCGCTGGCGCTTTCCTTCCAATAGGTGACGTCGTGCGAAGCCTCCTTCGCCGCCTTCCAGGCCGCGCGCGCGCCGCTTACGGCGTCCCGATCGCGCCCATCGAACATCACCACGATGCGCGCGAGCGCCTGTGCCCGATCCCCATTCCATGCGGGCGGCGCGGCACCGCCCACCAGAAACAGAACATCGGCCGCGTTGGCATTGCCCTCTTCCACCGTGATGAGCACGGGCTGGCGCGCCGGATCGCCATCTCCTTCCAGAGCATGGGGAAGAAAAGACTCTTCCGAATATGTCCAGAGCAGATTGTCGATCGCCTGCGCGCGATCGGCCGACTCCGCGCGGATCAGCGCGCGCCAGCCGCGCTCCAGCGTCTTCTCCACGAGGCCCGGAAGCACGTCGTCGAGCGTGCGGCGTTCGAGATGGTAGAAAAGGACTTCGGTCATCGGCTCCCTATACTGGAGGGGCTATTCGCTTTCAATTGGCCAGCCTCATACTTTCAATTGGTCGACGATTGACTTTCATTCGGTCGGGCTTTAACTTTCAATCGGTCGAGCCAGGCCCCCCTCATGCCGGTCTATCCCCGCTTCGCCGCCAACCGCATCAAGGAGGCGCTTTCCGATACCAGGGTGGTCCTTATCACGGGCCCCCGTCAGGCGGGAAAAACAACCCTCGCCCGCCAGCTGGCAAGCCGGGACATGGATTACTGGACGCTGGACAACGCAACCACCCTTGCGGCCGCGAAAGAGGACCCGGTGGGATTCATCCGCGCTACAAAGCGCGCCATCATCGACGAAGTCCAGCGCGCCCCCGAACTGCTCCTGGCCATCAAGGAAAGTGTGGATACGGACAAGCGGCCGGGGCGTTTCCTGCTGACGGGGTCAGCAAACCTCATGACGCTGCCCAGAGTGGCCGATTCACTGGCCGGCCGCATGGAAACGGTGACCCTGCTTCCGCTCGCACAAAGCGAACTGCGCGGCAGGCAAGGGACATTCCTGGAAAAAATTTTCGAGGGCTCGCTGCCTGAGATCACCGCGCCGGCGATGGGAGAAAGACTGATCGAAACGGTGGTTTCCGGCTCCTTTCCCGAAGCCCTTTCGCGCCGCACGCCCGCACGCCGCCAACGATGGTATCTCGATTATGCCGAGGCCATCCTGCAACGCGACGTGCGCGACGTGGCGCAGATCGAACAGATTGGACAAATGCCGCGTCTGTTGAGGTCGATTGCAAACCATTCCGGCCAGCTTGCGAACTACACCGGTATCGGCGCTGCCCTGGGCATGAACCATGTCACGACGCAAAAATACAGCGATATCCTGGAACAACTCTTTCTCGTCCGGAGATTGCAGCCCTGGTATACGAACGAACGCAAACGCCTAAGCAAGACACCCAAGCTGCATTTTTTCGATTCCGGCCTGCTCGCGGCCATCCGCGACATCACGGCCGAGAAAATCCTGGCAGACCGCAACTTGCTTGGACCGTTGCTTGAGACATTCGTCTTCTCCGAACTGTCCAAACTCGCAAACTTCACCGGCAAACGCTACGAATTCTTCCACTTCCGCGACAAGGAAAATCGCGAAGTGGATTTCGTCATCCAGGATTCGGAAGGAAAGATCGTGGGCATCGAGGTCAAATCGGCGGCGACCGTGACGGCTGCCGATTTTGCGGGACTTCGCAAACTTGCCGACGGTTGCGGCAATCGATTTTTGCTGGGCCTCGTTCTCTACGATCACAAGAATACCGTGCCGTTCGACGAACGGCTGTTCGCCGCACCGCTTTCGGCCCTGTGGTCGTAAAAGGCGGCTTAAGCCTCGAAATTATCGGCAATCAATCTGTTCAAAATACGCACGCCCCAGCCCGTCGCCCAACTTGGTATCAGCGGCTTCTGCTCGCCGTCCTGCCAGGCGACGCCGGCGATATCCAGATGCGCCCAGGGTGTGTTTTCCTTGATGAAGCGCTTGAGGAATTGCGCCGCCGTGATAGAGCCCGCGTTCGGCCCGCCGATATTCTTCATGTCGGCGATCTTGGACTTGATCAGCTTGTCGTAACCGTTGCCCATCGGAAAGCGCCACACAGGCTCGCCTTCCGCCTTTCCTGCTTCCGCGATCTGGGCGGCGAGCTTGTCGTCGTTGGAAAAAAGTCCGGCATATTCCGCGCCGAGTGCGGCGATAATCGCGCCGGTGAGCGTAGCCAGATCGATCACGGCAGAGGGCTTGAACTTCTCCTGCGCATACCAGAGCGCATCGGCGAGCACCAAACGCCCTTCCGCATCGGTGTTGAGAATTTCAATCGTCTGACCCGACATCGATTCCACTACATCGTCGGGACGCTGCGCCTTTCCATCGGGCATGTTTTCGACCAGACCGATCACGCCGACCACATGGGCTTTCGCCTTGCGCGCCGCCAACGCCTGCATGACGCCGGCAACGGCCGCCGCTCCGCCCATATCGCCTTTCATGCCCATCATGCCCGCGCCTGTCTTGAGCGACAGGCCGCCGGAATCGAAACACACGCCCTTGCCCACCAGCGCGAGCGGCGCTTTGGCCTTGCGCGAACCGTTCCATTCCATCACCACAAGCTGGCTGTCGCGTTCGCTGCCCTGACCCACGCCCAGCAGCGCGTTCATGCCGAGCTTTTTCATCTGCGCTTCGTCGAGCACGCTCACCTTCACGCCGAGTTTGGCGAGCGCTTTCGCGCGCCTTGCGAATTCCGCAGGCGAAAGAACATTCGGCGGCTCGTTGACGAGGTTGCGCGCCAAAAACACGCCATCGGCCACCGCGGACAGCGGCTGCCAGTTGCGGCGTGCCGCAGCCGCATCCGCCGTCGCGATTGTGACGTTCTTCAATGTCTGTTCGTACTCGTCGAGATTCTTCCGGCGATAGCCGATGAACTGATAACTCTTGAGCTGCGCCCCGAACGCAAGATGCGCCGCCAATTGCGGCGCCTTGAGTTTGGAACCTTTCGGCACATCGATGTCGAACACGGCCTTCGTTTCGCCGCTTGAGATGAGACGGCCCGCGACCGTCGCGGCCAGAACCTCCGCCCGCGTTGCATCGAATTGTTCCGGCTTTCCGAGGCCAGCCAGCAGCAATCGCGTGGCGCTCAGGCCATCGGGTGCAATGACCTCCAGGATTTCGTTGGGCTTGCCCTTAAAGCGGCTCGTCTTGAGCGCGCGGGTCAGAACCCCGCCGGCGGCCTTGTCGGCGCGCAGGGCGGCATGCGTCAGGTGGCCGCCTTCGAGCGCACCCACCACCCAGACGCCGGAGACATCGGCGGCCGGCGCGGCAAAGGAAAGCTGCATCACAATTTCTCCAAACCTGTTAAGAGCTGACGGGCGGCGATAGCGCGCATGCGGTTCTGATTGCAAGCCTTTTGCCGATTGCGGGGCGGCGGGGCCTAAGTGCTAGTTTAGGTCGATTCAGCGTGAGCGCAAAAGCCCGGCCATGCCGCGTTTGTCTATATATGTCCTGAAGCAGCTGGCAGGGCCTATCGCTCTGTTTACGTTGCTTTTGACGGCGGTGATCTGGCTTACGCAGTCGCTGCATCTTCTCGATCTTGTGATCAACCGCGGGCAGTCCGCGCCGACCTTCCTCTATCTGACGCTGTTGCTGCTGCCGAGCCTGCTGGTGATCCTGTTGCCGGTCGCCTTCTTCGCGGGCGCGCTCTATGCGCTCTCGCGGCTCAACGCCGACAGTGAACTTGTGGTCATGTGGGCGAGCGGATACAGCCGCGCACAGCTTGCGGTGCCGGTGTTCCTGGCCGCCGTGCTCACCATGGCGCTCACCTATCTCTGCGGGCTCTATCTCATGCCGCTCGGCCAGCGGCTGATGAAGGACAAGGTGCTCGACATCCGCGCCGATATCGGTACGGCGATCTTCAATCCGGGCGAGTTCAACACCCCGGTAAGGGGATTGACCGTGTTCATACGCGATCTGACTTCGGATGGCGACATCAAGGGCGTGCTCGTGCACGACAACCGCAATGCCCGCCACCCGGTCACCTATCTCGCGGAAGGCGGGCAACTGGTGCAGACGCCCGAAGGCGCGCGCCTGATCATGAACAAGGGCACGATCGAACAAAGCGACGCGGGCGGCGCGCGCCTTTCGATGCTCAAATTCGACCGCTACGTGTTCGACCTCGATCAATTCGCAAGCCCGCAGCGCTACACCGAACGCGCCGCAAGCGAGCGCTATCTTTCCGAACTGTTCTGGCCGGATTCCACGCGACTTTCCGGCAAGGCCCGCGCCATTTATCTCGCCGAAGGCCACAACCGGCTGGCGTCTCCGCTCTATTGCCTGACATTCGCGCTGATCGTTCTTGCCGCCGTCACGCGCGGCCGGCGTTCGCGCGGTTCCAACGCGCTGCGGCTGACCATCGCGTCGCTGCTGGCGGTTGGCCTGCGCATCGCCGGTTACGGCTTGCAGGGCTTTGCCGCAAACCATCCGTTCTGGAACATCCTGCTTTACCTCGTGCCGGTTCTGGGCGCGGGGGCGGCTGTGGCCGTGCTCATGGGATTCGATCCCGACGAGATGCTGCAGCGCCGCGCCGCGACCGTCGCGGAGACCGCGGCATGAGCTGGTCGTGGACGCTCTATCGCTATCTGGGAAAGCAATATCTCATGGGCGTGGGCGTGATTTTCGCCACGTTCCTCGCGCTTGCCTATTCGATATCGCTTGTCGATCTGTTGGGACGCACGGCCGGAAAGGGCGTTCCCACCGGCGTCGTCATAGGCATGGGATTTCTGCACCTGCCCGATCTCGGACAGAAACTTCTGCCCTTCGCGGTGCTGCTCGGGGGCGTCTTCACGTTTGTGCGCCTTTCGCGTTCGCAGGAACTTGTCGCCACGCGCGCAGCCGGCGTTTCGGCGTGGGATTTTCTGGCACCGCCTCTCGCCGTCGCCGTCGCCCTGGGCGTAATCGCCGTAACCGTCGGCACGCCCGTTTCCGCGCGCTTCCTTTCGCGCTTTTCGGCGCTGGAAGCGAAATACATCCACGGCGAGGCATCGCAACTCGCCGTTTCGATCAACGGGCTGTGGCTGCGGCAGGGCGACGCCCAGCATCAGTCCGTGATACATGCGTTGCACGTCGCCGAACAGGGTTCGAAGCTCGAAGACGTCATCATCTTTCTCTACGGCGCGCATGACAAATTCCTCGGCCGCATCGACGCCAGGCAAGCGCAATTGCAGAACGGCGCGTGGAATCTCAACAACGCCTGGGTCAGCGGCACGGACGGCATGCCCGCCAAACACAGCGTCTACCGGCTGCCGACCACACTCACGCCCGCGCGCATCCAGGAAAGCTTCGCCTCACCCGACACGCTGTCGTTCTGGGATCTGCCGGGCTTCATCCGCGCGGCGCAAGCCGCGGGTTTCGCCGCCACGCGCTACGAGCTTTATCTCTACACCTTGCTCGCGCTGCCGGCGCTCTTCGCCGCCATGGTTTTCATGAGCGCCAGCTTCTCGTTGAGATTGGCGCGCTACGGCGGCATTCCAAAGGTCATTCTTTACAGCGCGCTTGCGGGATTCGGCGTCTATTTCTTCAGCGACCTCACCCAGGCGCTCGGACAATCCGGCGTGCTGCCCTTGCCGCTCGCCGCCACGGTTCCCGCCGCGGCCGCCATTCTGATCGGCATGACTCTCGTCTTCCATCAGGAGGACGGATGAGACGTGGGAAGTTTTACGCGCCGCTGCAGGCTTTGTTCTTACCTCCCCCTTGCGGGAAGGCCGGCGGCGCCCACCCGCCGCCGCTTTGCGGCGTCGACCGCCCTGCGTGGCGGGCGGTAAGGAATGCGTTGCTCGCTGCAATCGGTTTGTTGTTCGCGACATACGCCAACGCGGCCGAATCGTTGCGCATGGCGCCGGGCCAAAATGTGCTCCTTGAGGCAGATGAGGTCGTCTACGACATCAACAACCAGGTCGTCACCGCGCGCGGCAAGGTGGAAATCGACTATGGCGGGCGCATTCTTCTCGCCGACAGCGTTTCGTACAACCAGAAGACCGACACCGTCACCGCACGCGGCCATGTGAGCGTGACCGCCGAAAACGGCGATGTCGCTTTCGCCAATTACGTCGTGCTGCACGACAAGATGCGCGACGGAGCGCTGGAGGGTTTCGCGGCCCTTATCGGCAAAAACGGCCGCATGGTGGCGGCGAGCGCCAAGCGCACGGCCGGCCGTTTCACCGAGGCGCTGCGCGCCGCCTACACGCCCTGCAAGGTTTGCGCGAAGCAAGGAAGGCGCACGCCGCTCTGGCAGGTCAAATCCTATCGCGTGATCTACGACCAAGTGCGCCACAAGATCATGTTCCGCGACGCCACGCTGGAATTCTTCGGCGTGCCGATCATGTACACGCCCTATTATTCGCAGCCCGATCCGACGGTGAAACATTCCACCGGCATTCTGGCACCCGTCGTGGGCACTTCGACAACGCTCGGATCGTTTCTCAAGGTTCCGGTGTACGTATCGCTCACCGATTCGCAGGATCTCACCATCGAGCCCTGGTTCACCGCGCGCAACGGCGAGGTGCTGGAAGGCGAATACCGCCAACGTTTCAACAATGGCGGCTTCTGGCTGCAAGCTTCCGTCGCGCACAATCCCAATGGCGGACTGTCGGGCGAGACGGCGCAGACCTATGGGCACGTATTCGGTTCGGGGCGTTTGCAACTCAACAGCCATTGGGATGTGGGCTTCGATGCGCAACTCGCCGCCAACGACACCTATCTCAAACGCTACGACATCTCGACCGAGGACCGGCTAACCAACGACATCTATGTCGAAAGCTATGCGGGCCGTTCGCGCTTTGCGGTGACCGGCTATTTCTTCGAGGGCCTGCGCGCCGCCGACAACAGCCGCACCATCCCCTTCGTGCTTCCGCTCGTCGATTATACGTTCATTCCGGATCGCGATCTTCTGGGCGGACAATTCCGTTTCGATTTCAACACCGTCGCGCTCGCCCGCGAAGACCCGACCGACGTGCTAGGCACCAACGATCAGCGCATGAGCGCGGAAGCGCGCTATCGCGTGCCCTACATCACCGGCAACGGGCAGGTGGTCTCCCTTACGGTGGATGTGCGCGGCGACGTCTATCACACCGATCCGGCCAATCCGCTGGGCATTCCGGGACTGCCCGGCAGTCCCAAATTCATTTCGCGCGGCATACCGTTCGCTGCGCTCGACTGGCGTTGGCCGTTCATTTCGGGCATCAATCGATCGACGTCGTTCGTCATCGAGCCGATCGTGCAAGGCATTCTCCAGCCTTATGGCGGCAATCCGGCGGGCATTCCCAACGAAGACTCCACTTCCTTCGAATTTTCGGACGCCAATCTTTTCAGCTTCGATCGCACGCCAGGCTATGACATTGTGGAATCGGGCCCGCGTCTCAATGCCGGGGTGCGCGCCGCGGCGGTTTTCGAAGGCGGCGAAATCGAGGCGCTGCTGGGCCAGACATTTCGGCCGAAGCGCGACAACCGGTTCACCGTGGAATCCGGCCTCAATCGCACGATCTCCGATCTTGTGGGCCGTTTCGACGTGAAGCTGCCGCCTTATCTCGATCTGACCGAGCGGTTCCAGATCGACGAGTCCTCAGGCTCGATCAAACGCAATGAAGTCTATTTCACCGGCACCTACGATCGCTCGTCCGTGCGCATCTCCTATGTGCGCCTGCCCCAAGACTCCTCGCTGGGACTTGCGGCGCGCGAAGAAGTGAACGCGCAAGCCATCGTGGGACTTTTCGATCACTGGGCGCTGCTCGCCGCAGCCGACCGCGACCTCAAAAACGGCAAGCTGCTCGATACCGAATTGGGCGGCGGCTATGAAGACGAATGTCTGAACATTTCCATCGCCTATCGGCGCCGTTACACATCCGATCGCGACGTTCCGCCCTCCACTTCCATCATTCTGCGTTTCAATCTGAAGACAGGCGATCAGCCCATCGGATCGTTCGACCTGTTTCCTGCGGATGTCTTTGCGCTGCACCAGTAGCCCGCGCCCGCGACCAGCCATCTCCTTGAACCGAACAGGGAATTGCTTTATCTCGCGAAAACGTCGCTCCTTCCGGGGACGGGGAGAGGAGCTTTCCGACTTTGAAACACAGGCCGAAGAGCAGTCCCTTGCGCAAGTCCCTTGTTTTACTGGCGATTTTCGGCGCTCTGGCGGCCGGATCGGCGCTCGGCCAGTCCAAGCCGACCCAGGTCGCCACGACCGAACAGCCGGACCGCAACGTCAAGGAGACCGTGGTCGTTCATCCGGGCGACGGAGTTGCCGCGATCGTCAACGACTCGGTCATTTCCGATTACGACCTCAATCAGCGCATCGCGCTGTTCCTGGCGACTTCCGGCCAGCAGCCGCCTCCGGAGAGAATGGCGCAGATCAGGACGCAGGTCCTCAAGCAGCTTGAAACCGAGCGATTGCAACTTCTCGAAGCGCAAAAGAAGAACATTTCCGTCTCCGCCGCCGACGTGGACAAGGCGATCGACAACATCCTGAAGGAGAACAACCTCAAGAAGGAACAGCTGGAAGAGATGCTGGCGCGCGGCGGCGTTGCGATGGCCACACTGCGCTCGCAGATCGCGGTGGGCATCGCCTGGTCCAAGACGGTGCAGGATCAATATGGCGACCGCATCAACATCACGCCCGAAGACGTGAATGACGAACTAAAGCGCATCGCGCAGGGCGCGAACAAGCCGCACTTCCTCGTCGCCGAAATCTTTCTCGCCGTCGACAGTCCGGAACAGGACCAGAAGGTGAAGAAGGATGCCGAAGGCCTTATTCAGCAGATTCAGCAAGGCGCTCCCTTCACCGCGGTGGCGCGCCAGTTCAGCCAGAACCCGACGGCGGCCCAGGGCGGCGATATCGGCGTGGTGCACGAAGGCCAGCTTGCGCCGGAACTGAACAACGCGCTTCTCAAGCTCAAGCCCGGCGAAATCTCGCCGCCCATCCGCTCCACCGGCGGCTACTACATTCTCCTCCTGCGCGAACGGCAGGAAGGGATGGGCACGAAACTGCCCGATCCCAAGACGCTGGTGACGAATACGACGCCGCCGGGGACGCTTCCTCTGGCGCGCATATTGCTTCCAACCGGCGACAAGCCGGAAAAACAGTTGCTCGAAAATGCCTTCAAGGCGGCCGCCGTCCTGCACGACCGTATCGAAAGCTGCGAAATGGCGGCGAACGTGCCGAAGGCCGTGCAGGGCGCGGTGTTCATGAATCTCGGCGTGATGAAGCTCACCGACCTCAGCCAGCAGATGCAGGATGCGCTTGCCAAGACCGGGCCGGGCGAAGTCACCCAACCGTTCCAGTCACAGGCCGGCATCGAGCTGATCGTGCGTTGCGACAAGGCCCCGCCCAAGATCACCGCCTTCAAGATGCCGACCCGCGAACAGGTGGAACAACAGCTTTTCGAAGAACAGATCACGACGCTGTCGCGGCAATACATGCGCAATCTGCGGCGCACAGCCAATGTCGAAACCAAAATCAGATAGCGCAAACGCGCCAATCCACATCACGATGGGCGAGCCTTCGGGTATCGGCCCCGAAGTGGCGGTGGCGGCCTATATCGCGCTCGGCGGCCGCGTGGGCACGCGAGCGCTGAATCTTGTCGGCGATCCGGACGTCTTTCGCGCATGCGGCACGGTGCCCGACGATGCACTGATCGCGACAAAGGCTTCTGCAAAGCGTCTGCCCGGCATATTGAACGTCTCTTCGGCGCGCGCAGTGATCGAGGCCATCGAGCTTTCGGCCGGGGCCGCGATGTCCGGCGAGGCCTGCGCCATCGTCACCGCGCCGATCCACAAATCTGTGCTGACGGAATCGGGTTTCGCATTTCCCGGCCATACCGAATTCCTCGCCCATCTCACCGGCGCCAAACATGCCGTCATGATGATGGCGAGCGGCAAGCTGAAGGTCGTGCCGCTGACGATCCATATACCCTTGCGCGAAGTACCCTCGCGACTCTCGAAGGAGGCGATCGTCGAAACCGGCGAGATCGTTCTGGCCTCGCTCGAACGCGATTTTGCAATCGCCGAGCCGCGCCTTGCCGTTGCAGGCCTCAACCCGCATGCGGGCGAAGCGGGCACCATCGGCATGGAAGAAGACACGATCATCTGCCCGGCCATCGAAGAACTGAAGGCGAAGGGCCGCCGCGTTACGGGACCGCACTCCGCCGATACGATGTTCCACGACGAAGCCCGCGCGCGCTACGACGCAGCACTTTGCATGTTTCACGACCAGGCCCTGATTCCGTCGAAAACACTGGCATTCTGGGACGGCGTGAACGTGACGCTCGGCCTTCCCATCGTGCGCACCTCGCCCGATCATGGCACCGCGCTCGACATCGCAGGCACCGGAAAAGCCGACATCCGCAGCATGATCGCCGCGATCAGGCGCGCAGCCCAAATGGCCGACGCGCGTGGATGACGGCCTTCCACCTCTGCGCGAAGTTATTGCCGCCCACGGTCTGGCCGCCAAAAAATCGCTGGGACAGAACTTCCTTCTCGATCTCAATCTGACGCGGCGCATCGCGCGCGCGGCAGGCCCGCTTGAAGGCGAAACCGTTTACGAAGTGGGGCCAGGACCGGGCGGATTGACGCGCGCGCTGCTGGCGGAGGGTGCCGCGCGTGTCGTCGCTGTCGAACGCGACACGCGCTGCATCCCTGCGTTGCATGAGATCGCTGCGAAATATCCCGGCCAGTTGCAAATCATCGAAGACGATGCGCTTGCGCTCGATGAAACGAAACTGTTCGGCAGCCCCGTGCGCGTGGCGGCAAATCTTCCCTACAATGCCGGCACCGCGCTGCTCGTGAAATGGCTGTCTTCCGGAACATGGCCGCCCTTCTGGAAAAGCCTGACGCTCATGTTCCAGCGCGAAGTGGCCGAACGCCTGATCGCCAGACCCGGCGGCGAACATTACGGACGACTGTCCGTCCTCACACAATGGCGCGCGAAGGCAAGAATCCTGTTCGACGTCTCGCGCTCGGCTTTCGTGCCGCCGCCGAAAATCACGTCGTCCGTCGTCCGCATCGAACCGCTGGACAAGCCCGTCGCGGAGGCGCGCCTTTCCGACCTTGAAAAAGTGACGGCGGCCGCCTTCGGTCAGCGCCGAAAGATGTTGCGGCAAAGTCT
>DASZRY010000027.1:0-24802 GCA_035548975.1 Rhizomicrobium sp. | reverse complement strand
CCGCGTTCAGGAAAAATCTAGATCAGCTCTTTCACCGCCTCGGGCGGGCGGCAGAGTTTGGCGCGCGTTGCGGTTTCGACGATGGGCCGGTTCATCAGGATGGGATGTTGCACCATCGCATCGAACAGTTTCTCGTCGCCTGCCTTATCCAGTTGAAGCTCGCCGTAAAGCGGCTCCTTGGCGCGCACGATTTCGCGCACAGGCACGCCCGCCTTCTTCACCAGCGCCTTGAGCCCGGCCTTGTCGAGCGGCGTCTTGAGGTACTCCACGATTTTGGGCTCGTGGCCGGCCTGGCGGATCAGGTCCAGGGTCTGCCGCGAAGTTCCGCATTTGGGGTTGTGATAGATCGTGATGGCCATGGGTCCCTCCGGGTCCGGTTAGCCTTGCTAGCACCCCGCGGCGTGCTTGTCGCGGCTTCGTGCCGTTACTATATATGTAACAGGAACAAAGGTTTAAGCCGTAGGGGGAGGGGGGTATGCAGATTCTCGAAAACGACTATTCGCCGCTTCCCGGTAATATTTACGGCGAAAGCCACCGTTCCGGTCCGGGCCGTGCTACAAATGCCCCATGGCAAACGAGACCGCCGAACAACGCTTCGCAGCTTCCCTCAAACGCAAGGGGCAGGGCACCTTCACCGCCTCCGAGCAGCGCGACGCGCTGGTCAAGCAGGAGATCGAGAAGGAGCGCGCGGCGCTGGCCGCCCGCACGGCCAAGTTGAAGGCCTTGCGCCTGGCGAAGGAGGCCGAGGAAAAGGCGGCCGCCGAGCGTCTGGCCGCGGCCAATCCGCCCCCGGCCCCCAAGCCCAAGGCCAAGGCCAAGCCCCGGAAGGCCCCCGCCTCTGCTTAAGAAAAAGGCAGGTTCTCCCGCTCCCGTTTGTGTTTTTGCCGGTAAAGCCCTATATGGCGCTTACGCGGCGGCGTCCGTCGGATGTAAGCGCACCTGTTACTACTCCACCCGCCTTTAGTGCGCGCCTGGACGAACAGCCTCTTCTTCCTCAGCACCGCCTTAAGCGTCCGCCCCGGCATGTCGCAGGGACGGAACCCGATGCTTGAAGGACTAGAAATGGCCATCGGAACAGTGAAGTTTTTCAACACCACCAAGGGCTTCGGCTTTATCGCGCCGGAAGAAGGCGGCAAGGACGTGTTCGTCCATGTCACCGCCGTCCACGCGGCCGGCCTGCGCACGCTGAACGAAGGTCAGCGCGTGCAGTTCGACATCCAGCCGGATGCCCGCGGCAGCAAGGCTGCCAACCTGAAGGCTCTCTAAGGCTTCAGAAGGTTGTGAAAGACCGAACGGGGCGGCGGAGGAAACTCCGCCGCCTTTTCTTTCGCCTTCCTGACAATGTTGAAACCGTCCGGAAAGTCCCTACGTTTCGTGGGAGGTCTTGAAGGGCTGATGACATGACCGACGCCGCCCACGCCTATCCGCCGCGCCCCGTGCCCGATCACGAAGCGCTGCGCACGATGTCGATCATCGTCTATGCGCTGATGCTGGCTTCATTCATCAGCGTGCATCTGGCCCCCATCGTGGGCGTGGTGCTGGCCTATGTGAAGCGCCCGGATGCGCGCGGCACGATCTGGGAGACCCATTTCGACGCCGCGATCTCCACCTTCTGGGTGAGCTTCGTCATCCTGCTCGTCGCGATTCCGCTGTGTTTCGTGTTCGTCGGAATCCCGATCGTGGTCGGCCTTGTGATCTGGTACCTGTACCGCAATATCCGCGGTCTGGTGCGTGCGATCGACGGTCAGCCGTTCTAGGCCTTCACCGAGGGCCGTTCGCCCACGCGCTTGAACCAGCTCGCGATGTTGGCGAATTCCGGATTGAGCGGCTGGCCCACGGTGTTTCCGAAATCGAGAAAAACGTAGAGCAGGATGTCCGCCAGCGTGAAGCGCTTGCCGCAGATGAATTCCTTGCCCGCCATCTCGCCGTTCAGCCATTTGAGCTTGTCCTGCGCCATGCGCTTCAGCCCGTCGGCGGCTTCCGGCACGGTCAGTATGCGGTCCTTGAACAGCGGCAGGCCCTGGCTGAAGCGAAATCCGTTCGCCATCGGCTCGCAGATGTTCAGGTCGATGCGCCGCGTCCACTTGCGGCATTCGGCCTTCTGCTCGGGGTTGGCGCCGATAAGGGGCGGATTGGGATGAATGTCTTCCAGATATTCGCAGATCGCCGTGATCTCGGTTACGCAATGCCCGCTATCCAGCTCCAGCGCGGGCATCTGCCCCATAGTGTTCTTGGAAAGATATGGTTCACGGCGATTGTCGCCCTTCAGAAGGTCCACCTCTTCGGTGGGGATTTTGATCCCCTTCTCGGCCATGAACATGCGCACCACACGCGGATTTGGCCCGATAGAATTGTAAAACTTCATGGCGTTTCCCTTTGCTTTGAATGACTCTATGTAACCGACGTTAAGGGGCTGAACCGATGAACGTCAAACCGCCGGGCCGGCGCAGCGAAATGCGCCGCATCCTGATGGTGGGCATGGGTATCCTTCTGATGCTGGGCGGCATTGCGATGTCGCCGCTGCCCATTCCCGTGCCGATCGGCCTTGTGACGTTTCTCGCCGGCTGCGCCATACTTATCGCCAATTCCAAGAGTTCTCGCCGCTTCGTGCAATATGTGAGACACAGGAACGACTGGTTCTCCCGCGTGGCCGATTACGCCACCCACCGTGCGCCGGAAAAAATCCGTTCCGTGCTTCACCGCACTCGCCCCCACGCGATGCGCCGCCACCATCGGCTTCGCTCCAGAAAGAAAGACTGATGCCTATTCCATTCATCCGGACGCTCGATGCGCCCTACGAAAAAAACATGCGCCTGAGCCCGCTCGTGTCGAGGGTGCTCGCCAACAATCCGGGGCCGTTCACGTTCAAAGGCACCGGCGTCTATATCGTGGGCCACGGCGACGTCGCCGTGATCGATCCCGGCCCCGCAATTCCCGAACATCTCGAAGCGCTGAAGCGCGCGCTCGATGGCAAGCGCGTCACCCACATCCTCGTGACCCACACACACTCCGATCACTCCCCCGCCGCCCAGCCGCTGAAAGAATGGACGGGCGCAAAGACTTATGCATTTGGCCCGCATGGCGCAGGCAAAGCCGAAGACGGCGTGAAGGTGGAGGAAGGCGGCGACATGGCATTCACGCCCGACATCCGCGTGAAAGATGGCGACGTCATCAAGGCGAACGATTTCACCATCGAATGCGTCTACACACCCGGTCATACTTCCAATCACATGTGTTTCGCATTGCGGGAGGAGATGGCACTCTTCACGGGCGACCACATCATGGGCTGGTCGACAACCGTCGTCACACCGCCGGACGGCGACATGGCGCAATATATGGAAAGCGTGCGCAAATTGATCGCGCGCGACGATAAGATCCTGTATCCCACGCACGGCGCGCCGATCACCGATCCCAAGCCTTTCCTCGAGGCCTATCTCGAGCACCGCTTCGACCGCGAGCGTCAGATCCTGACCTGCATCAGGGAAGGCGTGTCAACGATCCCCGAGATGGTCGCTCGCATGTATGCCGATGTAGACAAGCGCCTGCACCCTGCGGCCTCACGTTCCGTATTGGCGCACCTCATCCAGCTGATGGGAGAGGGTAGGGTGCAAGTCGAAAACGGCTCCTACACCCTGATTTCGAAATAAACTTTCACGCCGGAAAGGGTGTCCCGCACGACGGCCGCGGGGCCCGGCGTTTCGGTCAAAATCTTCGTTGTTCCGGTCATCCCATTTGCCCGTGATGCCATGTCAGTCTTCGCCTGCGGCTGGCTTGGGGCTATCATTGCAAATGTTTCTTCTTGCCTGTGAGAGGCGACATCCGGGGAGGGCTTCGCCGGCCGCCAAGCTAAAACAATCACGCAACCGAATTGGAGGGCTGCCATGACCAGATTCATTGCGTTGCTGTATGGCGTTGTCGCGTATGTGATCTTTTTCGCTTCGTTTCTCTATGCGGTTGGATTTGTGGGCAATCTTATCGTGCCGAAAAGCATCGACAGCGGCACGCCCGCACCATTGGCGACATCCATCGTCGTCGATGCCGTTCTTCTGTCAATCTTCGCGCTCCAGCACAGCATCATGGCGCGGCAGGGCTTCAAGCGCTGGTGGACGAGAATCGTTCCGCCATCCGTCGAACGCTCGACATATGTCCTGTTCTCCAGTCTCGCGCTGATCCTGATCTACTGGCAGTGGATTCCGATCACCGATCCGATCTGGACCGTCACAAACAGCATGTGGGTCGAAGTGCTATGGGTCGTGTTCGGAATCGGTTGGGGCATCGTGCTGCTCAGCACGTTTCTCATCAGCCATTTCGATCTCTTCGGTCTGCGCCAGGTGTGGAACAATTTCACCGGTCAAAGCGCGCCGGAGCCGGAATTCCGCTCGCCGTTCTTCTACAGATTCGTGCGGCATCCGATCTATATGGGCTTTACGATCGCGTTCTGGTCCACGCCGGTCATGACCGGCGGACATCTCCTCTTCGCCATTGCCACCACGGGCTATATGCTGATCGGCATCCAGCTTGAGGAACGCGATCTCGTCTCAACTTTCGGCGATACCTACATCGAATATCGCCGACGGGTGTCGATGATCATTCCCATGTTTCCGAGGTGAAGGAGACATGGGGATTGGGTAGTGAGCTGGATGCAATCGAACTCACATGAACACCTATGATCCCGAACAATGGCACGATCTGTTTGAAATGATCGGGGCGTCTGCGGGCGCCCTGGTCGGCCTTTTGTTTGTCGTGGTGACCTTGCATTTCGACAGGATCACCGAGCGCGCCGACGACAATTTGCGCATCACCATGCAAGGCGCGCGCTATAACATGCTCCATCTGCTCACGGTGCTGGTGGAATCCGCTGTCGTGCTCGCACCGCAGCCGCTGGTATTCGCTGGCGGAGAACTGATTACGATCAATCTCTTCGGCCTGCGGCTTCCGTTCAACATCATCCTTCGCTATGTCAACAAGAACATCACGATCAGCAACCGAGGCGGATTTCCCACCATGTTGCTTGCCACCATCATTTTCGCTTATCTCCTCGGCGCGGGCGGCGGCGCCCTCATGTTCCATCGTCCGGAGTGGGCGCTCTATCTGGTTACGGCTTCCTGCCTGATAAAGCTGGTGCGTTCGGTGCTGACCGCCTGGATGCTGCTGTTCGGTGTCACGCAGGCAAAACTGAAGTGAACCGCCTCAGCGTCTCGCCAGCTCCTTCACATAGGCCTTGATGCGAAACGCATTTGCCCCCATGTCGGGGCCTGCGAGCCTCGACTTGGAGCGGATATCCAGCCGCGCTCCTTCGCCCGATTTCATCACGCGGATCACGATGTCGTCGGTGAAGCCGAACCAGAAGCTCGTGTCGGTGCACTCGATAGTGCCTGCAGCCGGATCGAAGCCTGCCAGATGCCAACCCATGCGCTTCACCGCGAAGAACGCGCGCCAATAGAGCACCGGCACCTTCGTTAGTATCGCAATGGGGCGGATGAAGCCATAATACTTCTTCTGCAGTGCCGAGACGGTCGTGCGCTTTCCATCATAGGTGAGCGTAAGCGGCCCTTCGTAGCTTGCAGGCGTATCCGCGCTCTTGCGGAGAGGAAGCAGCGCCTTGAACTGCGGCGGGTTCATCACGTCGCTCGAAATGTCGTGGATCGGCGGCATGGTGCGCAGCATCACAATGTCGTTCACGGGCGTGTATAGAAAAGCGATGGAGCCGACGAGCGCCATGGCGCCATATCGCGCCCCCCGTCCAACATTCAGAAACAGTGCGACCACCGCCCAGACCAGCGCTAGGATGAAGGAGAGGCCACCGGCCAGAACGGCCCAGGGGAAAATACGCCACAAGCCGTTATACGGATCCCATAGTCCCGCGCGCGTGCCCAGAGCCGCGGCCCCGCCGATCACCAATGCAATCGCAAGCGCCGCGAAGGCCAGCTTCGCGAGGACAGGCAGAAACCGCATTCGATCCCCTTAATATCGGCCCGTTATGCTGCAACCGTCGGCAGGCGATACTTTCCGAACTGATCTCGTAAAGCAGTTTTTTGAATCTTGCCTGTCGCGGTATGCGGAATTTCGTCGACGAACACGACGTCATCCGGCATCCACCATTTGGCGATCTTGCCGTTGAGGAAGGCCAGAATGTCCTCGCGTGTCGCGGTCTTGCCTTTCTTCAGCACCACGATCAGCAAGGGACGCTCGTCCCACTTTGGATGATACACACCGATCACCGCCGCTTCGGCGACCGCCGGATGCCCTACCGCGAAATTCTCGATGTCGATGGACGAAATCCACTCTCCGCCCGATTTGATCACGTCCTTCGCGCGGTCCGTGATGGTCATGTAGCCCTGCGGACAGAGCGTCGCCACATCGCCCGTGTCGAACCAGCCGTCCTCGTCGAACGCATCCTTGCCTTCGCCACCGAGATAGCCTTTGGCGATGGCGGGACCGCGCACCTTCAACCGCCCGAACGCCTTGCCGTCGCGGGGCAGCTCGTTGCCCGCATCGTCGGTGATCTTCATCTCAACGCCGAATGGCGCATGCCCCTGCTTGCACTTGTAGTCCAGTTGCTGCTCGTAGGGCAGGCTGGCGATGGAATGTTTCATGGTGCCCAGCGTGCCAAGCGGACTCATCTCCGTCATGCCCCAGGCATGAACCACTTGCACGCCATATTTTTTCTCGAAGGTTTCGATCATCGAACGCGGACAAGCCGAGCCGCCGATCAGGACCATCTTCAGTGTGGAAAGCCTGAGATTGTTCTGTTCCAGATATTGCAGCAGCATCAGCCACACCGTCGGCACCGCCGCGGTCATGGTCACGCCCTCGGTCTCCAGCAATTCGTAGACCGACGCCCCGTCGAGCTTCGGCCCCGGAAACACGATCTTGGCTCCAACCATCGGCGCTTCAAACGTGATGGCCCAGGCGTTGGCATGAAACATCGGCACCACCGGAAACACCGTATCGGTGTTGGAAAGCCCGTGTGCATCCTTCTGCGCAACGATCAGCGCGTGCAGCACGTTGGAACGGTGGCTGTAGAGCACGCCCTTGGGGTTGCCGGTCGTGCCCGACGTATAGCAAAGCCCGCAAGCGGTATTTTCGTCGAACTCCTTCCATTGGAAATTCGGATCGCCCTCCGCGATGAAATCCTCATAGGCCGTCAATCCCGGCAGATCGACGTCGGGCAGATGCGCGCGGTCGGTCAGCGCGATGTAGAACTTCACGTGCTTCAGCTGCGGCGCGATCTTCACCACCAGATCGGTGAAGGTGGTATCGAAGAACAACGCCTGATCCTCGGCATGGTTTCCGATATAGACGAGCTGGTCAGGAAACAGTCTCGGATTCAGCGTGTGATAGACCGCGCCGATCCCGGTGATGCCGTACCAGGTCTCCATGTGCCGGTGGCCGTTCCAGGCCAGCGTCCCCACCCGGTCCCCGAACTTGATCCCCCGCCGCTCCAGCGCGCTGGCAGCTTGCCTCGCACGCCGGGCGATCTGGCGGTAATTGGTGCGGTGGATCGGCCCTTCGACCAGCCGGGTCACCACTTCCCGGTCGCCATGGTTCAGCGCCGCGTGATCGATGATTTTATGAACCAGTAACGGCCAGTCCTGCATCAGCCCTAGCATGAATGTTTCACCCCAGCGGTTGTCCTGGATACATCATAGAAACGGGCCGGGCGGGCGGCAACGCGGCGGAGCGAGGCGTTGACGGGCAGGAACCGGGGGGCGCTAAATCGCCCCGCCTCAACCCAGGGACCTCAGATGCCGCTGACCAATGCCCAGATGCGCGACGTGAATTCTGTCCTGCATCCCTACACCAATCTCGTGAAACTGCGCGAAACGGGATCGATCGTCTTCGAGCGCGGACAAGGCGTGCGAGTCTATGACGACCGCGGCAAGGATTATATCGAGGCGATGGCGGGCCTTTGGTCCACCGCATTGGGTTGGGGCGAGAATGCGCTCGCGGAAGCCGCAGCCGAGCAAATGCGCAAGCTCTCCTTCGGCCACCTGTTCGCCGGCAAGAGCCACGAACCGGCCATTGCACTGGCCGAGAAGCTGAAAGAGATCATGCCGTTCGCCGTCGGCAAGGTGTTTTTCGCCGCGTCCGGATCCGAAGCCAACGACACCCAAATCAAACTCTACTGGTATGCCGCCAACGCCCGCGGCCAGACCAGGAAAAAGAAAATCCTCTCCCGCCAGCGCGCCTATCATGGCGTCACGCTGGCGGCGGCAAGCCTCACCGGCCTTCCTGCCAACCACAAGAGCTTCGATCTTCCCTTCAACTTCGCAATTCACGCCGATTGCCCGCACTATTATCGCTTTGCGGAAGCCGGTGAGAGCGAAGAACAGTTCTCCGCCCGCATGGCGAAAAACCTGAACGACCTCATCGAACGCGAGGGCGCCGATACCATTGCCGCGATGATTGCCGAACCCGTGATGGGCGCCGGCGGCGCCATCGTGCCGCCGAAAGGCTATTTCGATGCGATCGGCAAGGTGCTCAGCAAGCACGCCATCCCGCTGATCGACGATGAAGTCATCACCGGATTCGGCCGCACCGGCAACTGGTTCGGCTGTTCTACCTATGGCTTCGAGCCGCAGAGCATGTCCATCGCGAAAGCATTGTCGTCATCCTATCTCCCTGTCTCCGCCGTTATCCTCTCGCCCGAGCTGAGCGAGATCATCGAAGAAGAGTCCGGCAAGATCGGCACATTCGGCCATGGTTTTACCTATGGCGGCCATCCGGTTTCCTGCGCCGTTGCGCTCAAGGCCATCGAAATCTACCAGCAGCGGGATCTCATCAACCACGTTCGCGAGGTGACGCCTGCATTCGCGCGCCGTCTGAAGAAACTGCTGGACCATCCGTTGGTGGGAGACGCCAACAGCGTTGGACTGATTGGCGGCATCGAAATCGTCGCCGGCAAAAAAACGAAAGCGAGCTTCGATCCCGCAAAAGCAGTTGCTGCTGCCATTGGCCGGTTCTGTGAGGAAGAAGGCCTGATCGTTCGTCCGCTGCTCGGCGACCGGATCGCGTTCTGTCCGCCGCTCGTCATTACCGAATCCGACATTGAGGAGTTGTTCGATCGCTTCGACCGCGCACTGGCCAAGGGTCTCGACTGGGTGAAAAGCCAAGGCCTACTGGCAGCCTGATTCTCGGTAGGAATTGGTAGGAAATCTTGCTACCATTACCGGTAGCAGGAAAATCCGCCATCGGCAAAGTCGAAAAGATCAGCATCTCGCTTCCGGCAGAGATGGCGCAAGCCGTCAACAAGGTCGTCGATAACGGCCAATATGCCGCCGTCAGCGAGGTGGTGCGTGAAGCTCTGCGGCTATGGGAGGTCGATCGCGCCGAGAATGACCGCGTCTACAACATGGCTGTTAAGACCTACGGTCTCCAACTGCTCCGCGAGATGGTGCAGGAAGGAATCGATAGTGGACCCGGAATTGATATCGATGAGGCCTTCGCTCAGGTACGCGCGCAACTTGAGCAGAAGTGGGGGAAGAAGAATGCTAGCCGTAAAGTTATCTCCGGCCGCGCTACGCGATCTAAGTGAAATCGCCAACTATATCGCAAAGGACAATTATCCGCGTTCGCTGACATTCACTGATGAGCTTTATGACGCCAGTGCAAGCTTGGCCGCCAATCCGCTGGCGCACGCCGCTCGTCCTGACCTCGGCGAAAATCTGAGACAGAAAATTATGGAAAATATCTCATTGTCTTTCACGTCGGCCCAAAGATGATCCGTGTCGAACGTATTGTCCACGGCGCCCGGGAATTGAAAAATCTGTCATACAAATAACGATCGCCGGAAACATTGCGCTCGCCAGTCTGGAAATCGCCCTTGCGCATCCCCACATAAGATTCGTCCGGCAGCCGTCGGATGAACTCCTGCCGGACATGCCGCGCATGCGGCTACCGGAAAGGAGTCATATCGTGTTGCGTCCAGCCCATCTTGCGTCCCCCTCGCCGTCACCGTTGACGAGCAGGCGATCGCTCGCCGCTGCAATCGGCGTGGGCCTCATTCATTTGCTTTTCTTTTATGCGCTGCTGAGCGGGCTTGCCACGCGCGCGGTTCAATCTCTGCCCAACATCATCGACGTGCGCATTCTCGAAAGCGCGCAGCCGAAACAAGTTGAGTTGCCGCCGCCCGTGCCCTTGCCGGATTTGGCGCAACCGAAACTCGATATCGTGCCGCCTCCGCAGATCCGCATAGAAGCGTCGGCTTCGCCCGCTGCCATCACTGTGGAACAAAAGTCCGTGCCTGCAACGCCACCGCGCGCGGCAAAGCCCGCGCCTGTTGCGGTGGCGCCCAAGCCTACGCCCGCTGTCGGCATCGAGCATACGCACACGACGCCGCCCTATCCGCCGCTCTCGCGCCGTTTGGGTGAAGAAGGCACCGTGGAACTGAAGATCGTCATCGCCCCGGACGGCCGGGTGCAGTCTGCCGAACTGCTGAAATCGAGCGGCAGCGAGCGCCTTGACGAAGCGGCCCTTACTTGGGTTCGGAGCCACTGGCGTTATCGCCCCGCCACCCGTGACGGGCGTCCGGTTTCCTCGGAAACGCGCGTCAACGTGGTGTTCAATTTGAAGATCAGCCGCTGACGTTCACCAAATCTAAATCGCGCCCTCGCACAGTCCGCTCAGGCGGTGTGCGGGGGCACTATGGCAACGGCAGGTTTCGGAAGGCGGGGCGTCGTGCGGCCCGTTCGTGCTGTTGCGGTGAGCCAACCGGCGTTCGCGCCGAATCCAGCAAAGACATGGTTCGAGCAAAGCCGCATACCCTTTGCATCGCTGGCGATCCTCTCGCTGCTCGTCATCGTCTTCGTGATCGAATTGGGCTACCGCAGGCCCGAGGCGCCCTACACCCCATCGCTCGACGCGCTCATCGCATTGGGCGGCGTCGGCCGCACGCTGGTGATCGACAACGGCCAATGGTGGCGTGTCTTCACTGCACCGTTGATGCACGGCAGCCTCGATCATCTTGTCTCCAACGCCTTTGGGCTTCTGCTCGCCGGCTGGCTGCTTGAACCATTGATCGGCCGCGCATGGTATGCAGCCATTTTTGCCGTTGGCGCGCTCGCCGGTTCCATCGGCTCTCTTCTGATGTCCGATGCGATCGTCTCCATCGGCGCTTCCGGCGCCATCATGGCGCTGCTCGCTGCTGTGCTCGTCTGGTGTATTCCTTTCGCAGATGGAACTCGCGGCAAGCGCCTGCGCCGCACGGCTGTCTGGATGTTCATATCCGCGCTTTTGCCTGCAGCCGGAAGTCACGTCGATCTCGGCGCTCATGCTGGCGGCGCGGTTGCCGGCGGTATGATCGGCTTCGCATTGCAAATCATGTGGCCCGAAACGGAAGAAAGGCCCGGCCACCGTCCTTTGGCGGCGGCTATTGCGACTGCGGGGCTTATTCTTTCGCTCATATCCTTCGCGCTGGTCGCTGCATTCCCGGTTCCCGACGTCGGCCAGAACACGTTGCCCAAGCTCATTCCCCCGTCCGAACTGCCGCATTCGGCTCTGGAAGGCGTCGAAAGGTCGAGCGAGCTGGTGAAGCGTTATCCCGACGATCCGCGCGCACACATGCTGCGTGCGCTTTCCTATCTGCGCCTGCATGAAGTGACCGAATCCCAGGCTGAACTGCGCATCGCCATGGCGAAAAGCGAAGCCCCCGGCCTGGAAGACATGGACGAATACCGCATCAAGATCCGCCTCATCCTCGCGGTCACCATGACTGCACAGGATCGGATTGACGATGCAAAGGCTGTTCTGAAGCCGGGCGACTGCAGGATCGCGTCGCAGCCGGAATCCGACGATCTGAGCGCGGCCTACCAACGGCTTAGGGACACCGGCGTCTGCCCCTGAGGGGGCGGATTTGCATTCGCGCTTGCGACCGGTATGACTCCCCTCAGATACCATTGGGAGAAAGAAAATGTCCGCCCTTGCCGTCGAAACGCCGTCGTGGATGACCGAAGACCTGCGCATCTTCGAAGACGGTGTGGCGAAATTCATGGAACGCGAAGTTGCGCCAAACCAGGAACGCTACATGAAGCAACAGGGCGTGGACCGCGCGCTGTGGAAGAAGGCTGGCGAACACGGCCTTCTCTGCGCATCCATGCCGGAAGAATATGGCGGCGCGGGCGGTACTTTTGCCCATGAAGCCGTCATCATCGACCAGCTCGGCAAGAAGGCGGGCGACGGCTGGGGTATTACGCTGCACAACGCCATCGTGGCGCCCTACATCCTGCACTATGGCAGCGAAGAACAGAAAAAGAGGTGGCTGCCAAGGCTCGCAAGCGGCGAACTCGTCGGCGCCATCGCCATGACCGAGCCGGGAACGGGCTCCGACCTGCAGAACATCAAGACCAATGCCAAGCGCGACGGTAATCACTATGTGCTGAACGGCTCGAAGACCTTCATCACCAATGGCGGCACGGCAAACCTCATCATCGTGGTGACGAAGACCGATCCCACCAAGGGCGCGAAAGGTACGTCGCTGATCGTGGTCGAAACCGACGAGGTGGAGGGCTTCCGCCGTGGCCGCGTGCTCGAAAAACTGGGCCAGAAAGCCAATGACACGGCCGAGCTTTTCTTCGACGACGTGCGTGTGCCGACGTCCAATCTCATCGGCATCGACGAAGGCATGGGCTTCATCCAGCTCATGCAGCAGCTTCCGCAGGAACGCCTCATCATCGCGGCCCAAGGCATGGCGGTGATCGAACGTGCGTTGCAGGTGACGACCGATTACGTGAAGGAGCGCAAGGCCTTCGGCAAGCAGCTGATCGAATTCCAGAACACGCAATTCAAGCTTGCCGAATGCAAAACGGAAGCGACCGTCGCAAAGGTGTTCGTCAATCACTGCATCGCGATGCACCTGCAGGGCAAGCTCGATGCGACGCTGGCCTCCATGGCCAAGCTTTGGGTCACCGATACGCAATGCCGGATCGTGGACGAGTGTCTGCAGCTCCACGGCGGTTATGGCTATATGAACGAATATCCCATCGCCCGCATGTATGCCGACAGCCGCGTGCAGAAAATCTACGGCGGCACCAACGAGATCATGAAACTTCTGATCGCGCGGAGTTTGTAGAATTCAGTCTAGGCCGAGGGCTTTACGTGCAGGAGAGCTCAGGCCGGCAGGTGCAAATGGATTGCATATGGTTATGGTGCCGAGCCGCGCGCCATCGGTCATGTCTTCGCTGAGAAGGACCGTACATCCGCTTTGCGCAGCCGACGCCAGAAGTACGGCGTCCCAATAGAAAAACTTTCCTGCCGCGGCTTCCTCTGCCGCTACACTGTGTGCGTTTGCTGTAGAGGCGAATGTCTCAAACGATGCAATGAATGATTTCACCTGGTCTCGGGCGAAGGTTGGCGGCGCCTTCAGCTTGCGAATGATGGCAAGATAGAATTCCCCGATAGCCTGCAGGCCGAGTATGCAATCTGCAACTGCAGCGGCTTCGACGATCTCGATGGCCTGCCGCTGTTTGATTGGATCGCGCGCATCGAAAGCATAGAAAAGCACGTTCGTGTCAAGCGTGATCCTAGTCACGCTCGTATAACTCCTCGCGCTTCCAGCCTTTTCCGTCGGATTTGAAGGTGCTGTGCCGCGCAGTCTCCAGAAGGCGCTTCAGCGCCTTTTCCCGTTCGGGAGACAAGCGCCGCCTGGCGTTGTGTGACGATGCCGGATGTATCTCGGCTGCAGGTTCGCCATTGCGCAGAACCTGCACGCTTTCTCCGGTTTCCTGCACTTTACGCACCACTTGAGAGAATTGCTGATTTGCTTCGCGCATTGTCATTTGCCGCATGGGCTTCTCCTGTGTGCTACGCATGTAGCACATACCAAGACCATTTTCAATCCCTGCCGCTTCGCTAGTGTGGCGCCACGCTATTCACATGGAGAAAACGCATGTCCTACAAGGAAATCCTTTACGACGTGAAGGATCGAATCCTCACCATCACGCTCAATCGCCCCGAAAAGCTCAACGCCTTCACCGGCGTCATGATGAATGAGCTGATCGATGCCTTCGGTCGCGCCGACAAAGACGACAATATCCGCGCCATTGTGGTGACCGGCGCGGGCCGCGCCTTCTGCGCGGGCGCCGATCTTTCCGCGGGTGCAGATACGTTCGATTCCCAGAAGCGCACCGATCGTCCCGAACGCATGCGCCCCACCGGTTCCGAGATCGACTGGAGCGCAGAATATGTGCGCGACGGCGGCGGCCGCGTAACGCTGGCGATCTACAATTGCCTCAAGCCCGTCATCGCGGCGGTAAATGGTCCGGCTGTCGGTATCGGTGTCACCATGCAGCTTGCCATGGATATCCGCATTGCCAGCGAAAGCGCGCGCTTCGGCTTCGTGTTCTCGCGCCGCGGCATTGTGCCGGAAGCGGCATCGAGCTGGTTTCTGCCCAAGATCGTTGGCATCTCCCAGGCGCTTGAATGGTGTTTTTCCGGCCGCGTGTTCGATGCGAAGGAAGCATTGGCTGGCCGCCTCGTGAAAGAAATCGTGGCGCCGGATCGCCTTTTGGAGCGCGCCTATGAACTCGCCGCCGAAATCCGCGACAACACCGCGCCCGTGTCCGTCGCGCTCATACGACAGATGCTGTGGCGTCTCTCCGCCGCCGATCACCCGATGGAAGCGCACAAGATCGACAGCCGCGGGATCTATTCGCGCGGCGCCTCGGCCGACGTGAAAGAAGGCGTGGTCGCATTCCTCGAGAAACGCAAGGCGAATTTTCCGCAAGCCGTCTCGAAGGACATGCCGCCCTATTTCCCGTGGTGGGACGAGCGGCCTTACAAATAGGGTTCAGTGGCGGCTGAATATCGCCGTCACAAGCCGCCACATCCAGCGAAACGGTGCAGGCGCGGGTATCCGCGCCTCATCGTCGTGATGGGTAAGAACCAGATGGCCCAACATCGCCTTTGAACCTCGCAAAAGGCAAATGAACCGTACACGGAAGGTATTGCGCTTTTGCGACGATCTTCCGTGTGCTGATTTTAGCACAAAAGGTTAACTGCGCATTAACTTTCGTTGGGGCCGCTAGTGAATGGGCCCGCCCGAGGGCAGCGGGCTCTGCTGCGTTCCGGGCTGCCGGGTATAGCCGCTGCGGCAGGCCGAAAAGCCCGATTGCCAGCCGCTTCTATAGGCTTTGCTCGCATCGAACAGCGCTTCGTCGCGGTTTCCGTCGCCGCGGCGATAGTCGGTGTTCTGTGCATTTGCTGCGGCGCAACCGTCGCCATAGCCGGCCTGGTAATTCGGATCCTTTTTCAGCGCGCGATCCTCGCCGGACATGAAGAGTCCGCAGGCCGAAACCAAAAGTGCAACCGGGATTAGCGGCCAAAGTCGTTTCATGGCCCAGGCTTTATCGTTTTGACACAATCCCGGCAACTGCGGCAGCCAACCCTTAACCGGGGCTTAATACCGCGTCTTCAAAACTCGCGACCGTATCGGGAATACCCGAACGGGGTGTTGGCTATGGCGGCGGGCAAGGTGGATATCAAGAGAGCGCGCGTATTGCTGGTGTGCGGCCGCGCGCACATGGTGCAGGTGCTGCGCACCACATTCGGATTGCTCAATCTGAAAAGCGTGGTGGTCATGCCGACGGCGGCATCCGCGCTGGAAGCGCTCAAGGGCCACCCGTTCACAGCGGTTTTCTGCGACAGCGCGATCGAAGACGTAGACGGCCTCCCATTTGCACTCGCCGCCCGGCGCACGCCGGGCGTTCTCAATCCGATGATTCCGATCTTCACGCTTGCTTCCTTTCCGAACCAAAGGGATGTGGAACGCGCCCGGGATGAGGGCGTGACCGACGTTCTGGCGCAGCCGGTGAGCGCTGCCGTCATCAGCCGCAAGCTGCGCGGCGCGCTTGTCCGTCCGCGCCCGTTCATCGCCGCATCGGATTTTTTCGGACCGGACCGCCGTGCCGGTGTGCGCAAACCGTTTTTCGGCGATGACAGGCGCCGCCGCCAGCCGAAGAAGGTAAACATTCCTCCGCCCTCTCCGCTGATGAACTAGGTTTTCTGCGGTTTCTGCGCTTGCGGAACTTTTTTCGAGTTTTGCTTCGGCAATTCGATTCAAATTTGAATCGATGGAGAACCAAATCCGCAGAACGGTATTTTCCCTTTTGTCCGGGAAATGCGCCGTTCTGCCTTAATATCTACAAGTTTAATCGAACAGTTCAGTTCGCGGCAAAAGACAACCCGCTAAGGTCTTCGCACGAAGAGGTGGCGGACGTGATTCTGAGAGCAGCCATTGTGTTTGCAGGCGTGCTGATGCTGGTCCCCTACGAAGGTGACAAGGCAGGCGAGCCCGCGCCGGTCTCCGGCGTGCTCCGCGCAATGCAGCAGGCCTTTCTTGACGATATCGCTCAGGTGCGCGCCGACATTGCCGAAAGCCAGCGCGAACGCGGCGGCAGCCTGTTCGGCGGGATTTGACAGAGAAGGTTCCGCATCCCTCAATGCGCGGACCATGACGGAATCATTCGATCCGAAAAGTCATCGCGTCGTGCCCTTGCGCGGCTTCCGGGAATTGAAGGTGGGCGAGATCTTCCGCAATCCCTCGCGCACGTTGGGCGACGGCAATTTCACAGCGTTTCAAACCTTAAGCCTCGACAATCATCCGATTCATTACGACGTCGAATATTGCAAGGCGCTCGGCCATCCGGCACCGCTCGCTCACGGGCTTCAGGTATTGGCGTTCACCGCGGCAGGCGCCGGCCTCTTCCCGCATGTCATTGGAGAAAGCCTGATCGGCTTCGTCGAGGTGACCGCAAAATTCCTCAGAGCTGTCTATCCGGGCGACACGCTGCATCCCGCGCTCGAAATCGTCGAACTCATTCCCCAACGCACAACCGGAGTCGTGGTGATGCGCGCGACGGTCCACAATCAAAAGGGCGAGCTTGTGCTCGAGGGAACGCACAAATATCTGCTCAAGCTCTGATGGCGCGGTCCTCGGCTCGCCGGTATGCATGACCGACTTCCTTCGGTTGTAAGCGCCGTTAACACCCCACCTCAGCAGCGAAAAAAGATTCGCGGATGATCAACAGGTTAGGCTGATGGCATCCGTATTGCATCGCAAGCATTGTTGGAATTTGGGCCGGGGAGAAATAATCGTGCGCAATTTTGTAAAACTGCTTGTAGCCAGCACATTTATGGGAACGCTGGGTGTGGCCGGAGCGGCGAATGCCGGTCTCAGCAATGTCGTGTTCGAATATACCTACGATCCGTATCTGACCGGGCCGCAGCAGCTGATCCTGAACGGCAGCACGGTGATCGATGCGTCATATATGGGCTGGTACGACCAGAACGGTGCTCACTCTGCGAACAATCCGGATTATTTGGCCGGCACTTGCGGCAGTTCCGACGCCTGCTTTGGCAACGACATAAATTACAATGATTTTTTCGTATTCGATCTAAGCAACATCACATTTCCGATCACCTCTGCAACGCTCAGCCTGTTCAATCCATCTGCACCGCCCGCTCCCGGGCCGGGCTTCCTTAGCATCAAACCGCTGACATACACGAACTGGGATGTCACCTCGACGATCAGGGATGTGATTGCCGATCAATCGACGGCGACAGACATCTACACCGATCTGGGCTCGGGAATTGAATATGGCAGCGTGGTCGTGACTTCGGCCGACAATGGCGCGCAGGTTTTGGTCGATTTGAACAGCGATGCCTTGCTCGCACTCAACGAAGCCACAGGCGGCCTGTTCGCAATCGGCGGCAGCGTGACATCGCCGGTCCCGACAGAAGCCCCCGAACCGCTTACGCTCTCGCTCATCGGTGGTGGTCTGGCTGGAATTGCCGCAGCGCGACGCCGCAAAAACAAAGCGTAGGGCTTGCCGTCTGGCAAATGCGAAACGGCGCCTTCGGGCGCCGTTTTTGTTTTCCTCCGAGGCCGATGGAGGTGTGACGAATTTCAGGCTTGCGCGGTCGCCTGTCCGGCGCCGCCGCCCGGCCGTGGAAAGACAAAACGCTGATAGATGTAGCCGATGCCGATCATCGTCAGGCCCAGCCCCAGGAACGATGCCGCGCGATAAAGACCGGTCAATCCGGACATGTCGGAGAGGAACACCTTCAGCACCGTCACGATCAACACCGCGAGTGAAGCATAACGCAGCAACGATTTCCTGAGTGCAATGCCCAGTGTCCTTCAAACAGCGGCTGCCCAGCTTCGCATCCGCGCCCGCGCGGGCGCTTTCACGCACAGCCCGTAATGCTCGCCCAAACGGTCCAGCGCGATTTGCAGCACCACCTTGGCGGAGCGTTGCGGCCAGCCGAACTCACGTTCGACGCCTTCCAGCCGCATCAGATGACAGCACACATCGAACAGCAGATCCGACAAACCCGGTCCCACTGCCTTCATCGCAAGCAGGAAGCGCTGTTTTGCCGCCAGCACCATGTCGGAAAATTCGCCGGGCGATTTGCCGCCCGCGTCCACAACGGGGGACTCCAGATCGGCCGCCAGCCGCGGCGCCAGTTGCGCCAGCGTGTAGTCGCGCCGCAAACGGTCGCCCGCTTCGAATTGCATTGCATCGATCAGGCCGCGATGCCTCAGCCATGCGATCGGCGATTCCAGCTCGTTGATCTCGACTTCGCGTTCGAGGCCGTTTTCGTCCTGCACCTTGCGTCTGGTGATGACGCGGTGTTGCGCCGCGAAGGGAAGGGCGTCGTCGCATTCCGCGCGCTTGAGCCAGCCGCGCCCCGCATCGCTCAGCGTGAAGCCGTCCTTCACCGAACCGCGGATCCAGTCACGCGCGACGAAGGCATCCACCGTCGTCCGGTCCACCTTCATCGCATTGCGCAGCGCGCCCGTTCCCGTCACCGCGAAACGATCTGCATCGCACATCACGAGGCGTTTTCCGCTGGCGAGCTTGCGCAGCACGCGGCGCGCCTCACGCAATATTTCCTGTTCGCCCGCGCTCATGCTGCAGCTCCCGTTGCGGCGCTGCGCAGTTGATGTTCGAGATATTCGACCGCGAAATCGAATTGGGGCTCCTCGCGCCGCTGCTCCACGCGCCTGCAGGCATGGCAGACCGTACCGGGACTGCGCCCCATCGCGATAGCCAACTCGCGCAGTCCCACGTCGAACACCACGCGAGCGAGATAGGCTGCAAGCTGGCGCGCTTTTTCCGCTTCACCCTTGCGCGTACGCGAACACATATCGTCCATCTGCACGCCATAGGCGCCCGCGGCCACGGTCTGCGCCAACCAGATGCTCTTCTTCTGAAGTTCCTCGTCTTCCCTTTTTCCAACGCGTTTCATGTCGTCCCCTTAATGCTAGGCCATGGCCGGCCGGGCCATGTGGGACAATTCTCCTACAACTTTGGAAGTGTTCGATAGCTTTTCGCAAAAAAATTTGTAGCGCAGGGGCTCGCTGGGGAGGGTTTACAATTATCTATTTGATTTTGTTATTTAAATTAAACCTATGAAATTTTTCTATATACCCAGTGAAACTAGGACTATAGCGCCAAATCGGGACTTTTATCGCGGCGCAGCATTGTTTTCGATTCTCACGCGACCGGCAATTCGAGTATCGCGGTGAAGCCCTGTCCGGGCGTGCTTTTCACGGTGAGCGAACCGCCATGCAGTTCGGCCAGCGCCTTGGCCAGCGTAAGGCCGAGGCCCGCGCCGCCTTTGTGATCTGCCGTTCCGCGGCCCACCTGCTCGAAGGGTTCGAGGATTCGCTGGAGGTCTTCCGGCTCCACGCCCGGCCCGTTGTCGGCCACGATGAAGCGCGCATAAGTGCCCATGCGATCTAGAGTGAGTTCGATCGCTCCGCCATTCGGCGCAAAATTGACGGCGTTGTCGATCAGCTGGCCAAGCGAATTGCGCAGCGCGCTTTCGTCGGCATCGACGATTATCCCGCTTGGACCTTTCACATCGCCGAAAGAAATGACTTTTTCGCGCGCGCGTTCTGCAAACGATTCTGCAACGTCTCGCATCATCAGCCATGCATCCAGCGGTTCGCGCCGCAATTCGTAGCGCCCGCCTGCAATGCGCGAAAGATCGAGAATTTGCGTCAGCAGACGCAACAGATTCATCCCGCCCGCATGGATCAGCTCGGCGTATTCCACCACTTGAAGCGGCGTCCAGGTCGCGCCCGGCGTGCGCAGAAGATCTGCAAAGCCGATGATCGCGTTCAAGGGCGTTTTCAATTCATGGCTCATCGTGCGCAGCAGCGCCGCCTTTGCCACACCTACTTCCGCGCGCGCCGCACCGAGCTTGCGCGTGGCATCGGCCAGATAGCTTGCCTGACGGATCGATTCCGCGCGCAGGCTTGCCAGCGCGCTCTGCGTGCGCCGCAGCGCCTGCATCTGTTCGTCGAGGGCCGCTTGCGTCCGCCGGTGATCGGTGACATCGGTGAACACCACTGCGCGTCCGCCGTCGCGCGTGGCGCGGTCGCGCACCAGATAGCACGCCCCCGATTTGGTCTGCAGCGTATAAGCGGCCGTCGGCACGCGGCGCATGGCTATGCGCTGTGCGACGAAATCGATGTCGTCGTCGATCAGGAACTGACCGCTATCGACCGCCCTCCGGATGATGTCGGCGAAGAACGTCCCCTTGATCTGTTCCGGTGAGGCCGCGCCTACCATCTTCGCGTAGAAGTCATTGCAGGCGATCAGGCGGTCGGTCTTGTCGTAGAATGCCACTGCGTCGGCCGAAAGTTCGGTGACGTCCTCGAAACGCATCAGCGCGTGCCGCGCCGACGTGACATCGGTCCACAGCGCGATCCAGCCGCCGCTTTTCGTCGGCCGCACCTTGATCTCCACAATGCGCCCGTCCGCGAGTTCGACGTCTACCGGTCTGTATTCGCCCCTGCGGAATTGTGCGTGCCGTCTTTCGATGAATTCGTTCACGCCGCCGGCAAGCTCGCGTCCGGCAATCTCGCCGCCGTCGATTTCAAGCCGGATCAACCGTTCATAGGGTTCTCCAAGCAGCTGCTGCCGGTTCGGCATCGAGCGGAACAGGTAGTTGAAATGCTGATTCGCATGGACAAGCCGCATGTCACCGTCGAACACGGTGATGGCCACGCGCAGCGCGTCCAGCGCCTCGGGCAGAATGTCCGCTTCGGGCACATTCGCCTCTGGCGTTCGCAGAATTTGAGTGAGCTTCACCACACCCCCGGGCCGTGCTCTTTTGCAACCGGAATTTGCGCTCGTCAGCCTTAGGGAATCGTTGCAAAAGATGATGCAAGCGCAATTTACGATGGTTACCAAGTCGTAAATTTTTCCGGCGAGCCATGTTGAAAATTCCGGAAAGAAATTCCGCCGGATTCAACCTTCGTTAAGCATGGCCGTTGAGGATGTGTTAGGAACTGCAAAAACCGGGACGCGAGATGAAGAATTTCATCGGCATCGGCACCAGGTTTGTCGGCAAGGAACGATTCTCGAAAGAAGAGTGGGCCCAGCGCCAGCGATTCTGTTCGATTCAGATGGCGAAGGCGGGTCTCGGCGCGCTGCTTGCTCTCTCTTTCGTGATTTTCGTCGGCCGCCCGGATGCTGCGGAAGCCGTGGCCATCATCGGTCTCTTCGCGCCGGGAGTCCTTGGCGTTCTTGCCTACACCGAAATCGCCGTTGAAGAACTTGAATTGGCCGCGCTTGCGACCTTTGCAGCCCTGATCGGTTATCTCGCGGCGCTGACGGGCGGTCTGAATTCGCCCTTGATGGTCTGGTTTGTGCTCGTGCCTGCCGAAGCCGCTCTTGCCGGTGGCCGCCCGGCCGTCTTTCGCGCGGGCATCGCCGCCGGTATTGCGCTTGTGCTCGTCACCGCTATTCAGGCGCTTGGCGCACTCCCCGATTCGCGCCTGCCGCTTCCGGCCTGGCAGCTCTATGCGGCCTCCATTCTAGCTGCCGTCGTGCAGGCCGCCTTTATCGCCGCGGCAGCGCAGGATCGCCAGCGCGCTTCCGACCGCGCGCTTGCCGAGAACGCGCAGATGTATCGCTTCCTCGCCGACAACGCGATGGACCTGATCACGCGCCATGGCCCCGATGGCTCGATCCGCTACGCCAGTCCCGCGGCCGAAAGCCTGCTGGGCGTGGCGCCGGAAGCGCTGATCGGATTGGCGCCCACGGCACTTGTCCATCCCGACGATCTGAAATCGATTCAATCTGTCTTCGTGCGCGCCAGCTATTTCGGCCGCGCGGCGTCGGCCGAAATCCGCCTGCGCCGTTCCAACGGGACCTATATATGGACGGAGATACGCTGCCGTCCGGCCACGCGCGCCGACGGCAAGAACAATCTCGTCGCCATCACGCGCGACATTTCGGAACGCAAGGCCAACGATCTGGCGCTGATTGAAGCGCGCGATATGGCCGAAGCCGCCAACCGCTCCAAGTCTCGGTTCCTGGCGAATATGAGCCACGAGCTACGCACACCCTTGAACGCCATCATCGGCTTCTCGGAAGTGATGACGCATGAGATGTTCGGCCCGCTCGGCAATCCACGCTACGTCGAATATGCGCGCCTGATCCATGAATCCGGCGGCCACCTGCTCGAACTCATCAATGGCGTGCTCGACATGTCGAAGATCGAGGCGGGCAAGTTCGAGATCGCCGAAGAGGTTTTCGATTTCTCGGCCATCGCGCGCGAGGCCCTGCGCTTCGTCAAGATGCCGGCGGAACGCAAGGGCGTCATCCTCAAGGCCGCCATCGCGCAGAGCGCGGCCACGATGTATGCCGACCGCCGCGCGATCAAGCAGATCCTGATCAACCTGCTTTCCAACGGTATCAAGTTCACGCCGAAGGGCGGCGAGGTGCGCGTCACGGCGGTGCGCCGCGAAGGCGGTATCGAAATCGCGGTTGCCGATACCGGCGTCGGCATTCCGCCCGCCGATGTGCAGCGCCTCGGCCAGCCATTCGAGCAAGTCGAAAGCGAGCATGTCCGCAGCCAGGAAGGTACGGGGCTCGGCCTTGCGCTGGTCCGCGCGCTTGCCACCATGCATGGCGGCGAGGCCATCATCGAATCCACTCTCGGCGAAGGCACCATCGTGCGCGTGCGCCTGCCGCATGCGATCCCGCAGCAGGCACCCGCGGCTGCGGAACCCACCATTGCCCCCGAACTCGCCGCCAAACCATCCAAAACATCCGAACTGCGCGGCGCAGCCTAAACTCCACACAGATTTTCACGCGGAGACGCGGAGGTACGTGGAGGCGTTTCTTTTCCGCGTCCTCCGCGCCTCCGCGTGAAATCCCGCTTTGCGCATTTCCCTTTCGCAATCCCGTGCTCTAATCTCGCGGTCAGCAACACCCGGGACCCGCATCCCATGCCGAACAAATACTCCGACGACGAATTGCGGAGCATGGTGAAATCCACCGGCTGGAAGGACGAACACGGTACCTCCGGCACCTTGGAAGACGTGTTGAAAGCAAGTCACCGGCGCCGCCAGAGCGGCGAGAAGCCAAGCCTCATCCGCCAGATCGAAAACGAAGTCGAACTCGACATGCTGCAGATCGAGAAACTGTGGCGCTATCTGGGATTGCCCGTCTGATCGCGCCCCGCCTCAAAGCCGGGATCTTCGTTCGCGCCCTCATCCGCCGTGCGGAAGTTCAGGGCGCATCCGCCTATGTGGTGAAGAAGGGCGCGGAAGAAGCCGGCGCGGTTTTCATCAAAATCTCACGTCTCGACGGCACCAGCGATGTCCTCATGCAGGCCCGCCGTGGCGAGGGCGACCTCGTTTGGATGAAGACACTCGCCGCGGCAGACGAAGACACCGCGCGTGCCTATTTCGACAAGCAAAGGAAATTCGACCCCGACCTCTGGATCGTCGAAATTGAAGACAAACAGGGCCGGGCGTTTGTGGACGAGCCGATTGTGTGAAGCCCCACTTGCCATCCCCTTCCCCTCGTGCCGCTAATGCGGCCCTCGGCCGGGGATGACAAGGGAAGGCCAGTGCTGTAATCCCCGCCGCCTTATGAGCACCGCCCCCACACCGAAAGCCGAGGCCGCCAAGAGGCGGACATTCGCCATCATTTCGCACCCGGACGCGGGTAAGACCACGCTGACGGAGCATCTGCTGCTGCTGGGCGGCGCCATCCGCGCGGCAGGTGCGGTGAAGGCCCGCGGCGAGGCCAGGCGGGCGCGCTCCGACTGGATGAAGATCGAGCAGGAACGCGGCATCTCCGTCACCTCCGCGGTGATGACGTTCGAATATGCGGGCGCGATCTTCAATCTGCTCGATACGCCGGGCCACGAAGACTTCTCCGAAGACACCTACCGCACGCTCACCGCCGCCGACAGCGCGGTGATGGTGATCGACGCGGCGAAGGGCATCGAAGCGCAAACCCGCAAGCTGTTCGAAGTCTGCCGCCTGCGCGACATTCCCATCGTCACCTTCATCAACAAGATGGATCGCGAAGCGCGCGACAGTTTCGAACTGCTCGATGAAATCGCCGACCAGCTTCAGCTCGAATGCGCCCCCATGGTCTGGCCCGCCGGCATGGGCCTCAATTTCAAAGGCGTGCTCGATCTTTATTCCGAACAGTTTTCGGTTTTCGGCAGCGACGAACGCATCGGCCCCAACGCATTGAAAACGCATCTGCCGGAAGACGTTTACAACAAGCTCGAAGAGGAAGCCGAACTCGCGCAGGCAGGCCTTGCCCATTTCGATGCGCGCGCCTATCGCGAGGGCCATCTCACGCCAGTCTTTTTCGGTTCCGCGCTGAAGAACTTCGGCGTGCGCGAACTCATCTCCCTGCTCGCCGAACACGCGCCCAGTCCCCGCGCCCAGGCCGCGAAGGGAAGGGTGGTTCACCCGGAGGAAAACGAAGTCACCGGTTTCGTGTTCAAGGTTCAAGCCAATATGGATCCGAACCATCGC
>DASZRY010000026.1:0-53747 GCA_035548975.1 Rhizomicrobium sp. | reverse complement strand
GAGACGGCCAAAAGCTACAACCGCGGCTTCTACGGCCCCTATCTGAACGTCAGCCTCGGGCTTTAGCGGATTGATCTTTGCGGAGAGTGTGCCGGGCTTCAATCGCACCGCGTTTTCGCTCAACATGGCCCCGATGCCATGGCGAAGGACAAGGTCATGAAGCCGATCTTCTGCGCGCTCGCCGCGTTGACCGCGTGGGCGTCCGCCGCACATTGCGAGGATTGGGGCGGGGCAGCGCAGGCTCCGGTTCCGGGGCTCACGCGCGCACCTGCCGCCGCTCCCGTCGAACGGTTTTCGGTGGTCACGGTGTCCTCCGGCCTTGATCATCCGTGGGGACTCCGCTTCCTGCCGGATGGCCGCATGGTCGTCACCGAACGGGCGGGCCGTCTTCGTCTCGTAACGGCAGATGGCCGTGTTTCTCCGCCCATTGCCGGCGTGCCCGATGTCTTGACGAACAGCGGACAGGCCGGCCTTTTCGATGTCGAGCTCGATCCCAGCTTTGCGCAAACGCACATTCTCTATCTCGCCTATTTCGAGCGCCGCAGAGATGGCGGCCAAGGCCTCACCGTGGCGCGTTTGCGCCTTGCCGAAAGGCCCTCACTTCGTCTCGAAGATGTGAAAGTCCTGTTCCGCGCAAAGCCGGAGACCGGCCCCGCCATCAATCTGGGCGGACGCCTTGTGATGGGACGTGACGGTACGCTGTTCGTTACTGTGGGCGATCGCTTTACCGAACGCGACGAGGCGCAGAATCTTTCGGCCGACAACGGAAAGATTGTTCGCATCCAAGCCGACGGTTCAATTCCAAAGGACAACCCCTTCGTATCGGCCAAGGGTGCGCTCGGCGAAATCTGGACTTTCGGCCACAGAAATCCCGAAGGGCTCGCCATCCGTCCTTCCGACGGTTCGCTGTGGGATGTCGAACATGGCGCAATGGGCGGCGATGAGATCAATCTGATCGTGAAAGGCCGCAATTACGGCTGGCCCGTCATCACCTATGGCGTCGACTATTCGGGCGCAAAAATCGGCACCGGCACTTCAAAGCCCGGCATGGATCAGCCCATCTACTATTGGGACCCGTCCATCGCGCCATCCGGCATGGTGTTCTACACGGGCAACCTCTTTCCGCAGTGGAAGGGCAATCTTTTTGTCGGTGCTCTGAAGTTCAAACAGGTGCGCCGCCTTGTCATGAATGGCAACAAGGTGGTGGGCGAAGAATCGCTGCTCGCAGACCTCAACGAACGCATCCGCGATATACGCCAGGGCCCTGACGGCGCGCTCTACATTCTTACCGACAATGTAAGAGGCCGCATCCTGAAACTGGTTCCGAAGCGCTAGCGTTCCTTGCCCTTCCCGAACAGTTCGCGCAATTCTATTTTGCCCCGTTGCGGCGGCTATGACGGCGCTTTTTTCCCGATTTCCTGGGCGGTTGCATGGGTGCAACGAAACGTTCGGGTGCGGGTTTCCGCCTGGAACTCTTTGGGTTCCACAAGCGTTTGCGAAAGCGGCACCGCCGCTTCCACGGAACTTTACACCCGTTGCGACAATGAACAATACACACGAGAAAAATTTCCTCGACGCTGCGCCGCAGGCTCGTGCTTTCAATTTATCCAGAATTGCCTTGCTGCTGGATGTGGACGGCACGCTCCTCGATCTCGCCAGCAGACCGCAGGACGTGCATGTGCCGGAAGAACTGCGCGGCGTGTTGCAAAGGTTGGCCCGTTGCGCACATTGCGCACTGGCCCTGGTCAGTGGGCGGCCAATCGCGCAGCTTGATGCGTTGTTCGCGCCCTTGAAACTCGCGACAATTGGCTGTCACGGCGCGGAAATGCGCGTGCAACCCGATGCACAAATCCGCCGGCATCCGCCGCTCACAGACGAAGTGAGGCGCGACCTGCTTGCGCTGGCCTCGCAGTTTCCGGGCGCGTTGCTGGAGGACAAGCGCTGCTCCATTGCGCTCCACTTTCGCAAGATGCCTGCGCTGGAAAGGCCGCTAAAGCAGGCAGCGGAAGTTTTCGCCGCCGCTCACCCTGCACTTGAGCTGCTGTCCGGTAAAGCGGTGATCGAATTCAAGCAGCGTGGATACGACAAGGCGACTGCCTGCGCCGAATTGCTGCAAGAGCGGCCGTTTCGCGGTCGTACACCGGTCTTTCTCGGCGACGATATCACGGACGAACGCGTCTTCCGTTTGTTGCCGGAATTGTCCGGTGTGGGCATTTCGATCGGCTGCCTATTTGAGGGTGCAAATTTTGTTCTGCGTTCTCCCGCGGCGGTGCGGCAGTGGTTGCGCGAACTGGCGGAAGATTGTGCGGCATGAAACCCCAACCGCTCGATCTCGCTCTCATCGGCAACGGCCGCACGGCGGCGCTTGTTGACACTGGGGCGCGCCTCGTCTGGTGGTGTTATCCGCGTTTCGATGGCGATCCGGTTTTCTGCCGTCTCCTGTCGGGGAATGAGGAAAAGGGATTTTCGGATGTCCTTCTGGCGGAACAGGTGGAATCCCATTCCGAATACCAGCGTAACACCGCCATCGTGACCACCACGCTCACCGCGCGCGACGGCTCGAGCTTGCGCATTACCGATTTCGCACCGCGCTACCGGAATTTCGGGCGTATCTCACGGCCGCCGCAGCTCGTCCGCATGGTCGAACCGGTATCGGGCCTGCCGCGAATTACCATCCGCTTCCGCCCGACGCAAAATTACGGCCAAACGAGTCTGCGTGGTTTGATGGGCAGCAACCACATCCGATACGGCGACGGTTCCGAACGCTCGATCCGCCTGACCACCGATGCACCGCTTTCGTATATAGAGGAAGAGACGCCATTTGCGCTCATACGTCCTGTGTGTCTGGTGTTCGGAGTTGACGAGCCGTTTCCGAGCGAGCTCGAAGGGGCTACGCGCGAATTATACGAACGCACCCGTGATTACTGGTTGGAATGGGTCAGGCGCCTGTCGGTTTCCTACGATTGGCAGGATCAAATCATACGCGCCGCAATCACGCTCAAGCTCAGCAATTTCGAAGAAACGGGCGGAATCGTCGCCGCTCACACCACGTCCATCCCCGAAGCGCCCCGCTCCGGGCGCAACTGGGACTATCGCTTCTGTTGGCTGCGCGATGCATATTTTGTGGTCAAGGCGCTCAATCGCATTGGCGCCACGCGCACGATGGAGGAATTCATCGCCTTCATCATGAGCATCGCCTCGCACGAGAAGGCGGTGTTGAAGCCTGTCTATGGCATCGTGCCCAATGCCGATCTCGCTGAATCCACAGCAGTCCATCTCGAAGGATTTTTGGGCAATGGCCCGGTACGGGTGGGAAACGCGGCCGCCCGTCAGGAACAGCATGACGCCTATGGCAGTGTCATTCTCGCCGCGATGCCGATGTTCTACGACCGTCGCTTACCCCGCATGGCCGGGCACACGCTGTTCGAGCTTTTGGAATCGCTCGGGAAGAAAGCTGCCGCTTTGGCGCTAAAGCCCGACGCGGGCATCTGGGAATACCGTGCGCGCAGCCTGGTGCACACCCATTCCGCTGCCATGTGCTGGGCGGGCGTCAACCGTATCGCGGCCATCGCCGTGCACCTTGGCCTTTCGGACCGCGCCAGATATTGGGAAGAGGCCGCCGACACACTGCATGGGGTCATTCTGAAGCAAAGCTGGAACCAGAAGCGCGGGGCCTTCACCGCGGGCTTCGGCAGCGAAGATCTGGATGCAAGCGTATTGCTTCTGCCCGAACTAGGTTTCATCGACGCCAACGATCCTCGCTTCATCTCCACTGTTGCCGCCGTGGAGCGGGAGCTGGTGCGTGGTAAGCACGTCATGCGCTACGCGAGCGCCGATGATTTCGGCCTGCCGGAAACCGCCTTCATCGTTTGCCGCTTCTGGCTAGCCGATTGCTTGTGGAAGCAGGACAGGAAGGCGGACGCCAAGGATCTGTTCCAGGATTCCCTTCAATACCTCAATCGCTTTGGCCTTTTGTCCGAAGATGTCCATCCAGAGACGGGTCAATTGTGGGGCAATTTCCCGCAGACCTATTCAATGGCGGGACTGATCCTGACCGCGATGCGCCTTTCCAGAAGCTGGGAGGACAAATATTGGCACGCATAGTCATCGTCTCCAATCGTGTCTCCGTGCCCGATCCCGAAAGCGTTTCACGCGCTGGCGGGCTGGAAGTCGCATTGCGCGCAACGCTAAAAACGCACTCCTGCATCTGGTTCGGCTGGAGCGGCAAGGTCCGGTCCGCAGACAAGCGCGAAACCAGGGCCGTGTGCCGTGGCGAAATTACCTATATCGTCACCGATCTCACGCGCGAAGACTATCAGGAATACTACGCGGGCTTTGCCAATTCCGTGCTATGGCCTGTGTTGCACTATCGCCTGAATCTTGTCGAGTTTTCCAATCGGGAGCTTTCAGGCTATCTGCGCGTCAATGAATATTTTGCCGACCAACTGGCGAATTTTCTGGAACCGGCGGATCTTGTCTGGGTTCACGACTACCACCTGATGCCGCTTGCGAGCGCATTGCGAAAGCGCGGCTTTGCGAATCGCATCGGGTTCTTCCTTCACATTCCCTTGCCGTCGCCCGACATTCTGACCGCGCTGCCCAGTCACGAGCGCCTCATACCGGCCTTGGGCGACTATGACCTCGTAGGGTTCCAAACCGAAAACGATGCCGCGAATTTCGCCCGCTACATCGCAACCGAATTGAGTGCAAGCCCGCGTATGACGCATCCGCCCGGCGGTGGAAAACGCCAAATGCGTATCGGGGTTTTTCCTGTCGGTGTTGAGACGCGGGAATTCCAGAATCGTGCACGCCGGGCTTTGCGCTCCTCCTTTGTGCAAAGCGTGATCAGCAGCGTGCCCGGTGTCATCGCTATTGGCGTAGATCGTCTGGATTATTCCAAAGGCTTGTTGCACCGGCTCGACGGTTACGAGCGATTCTTGATCGCCCGCCCGGAATGGCGCGGCCGCATTTCCCTTCTGCAGATCACGCCGAAAAGCCGCTCGGAGATACAGGAATACATCGACATCGCCAAGAAGGTCGATGAAACGGTCGGCCGTCTCAACGCGACATATGGCGACGTGTCGTGGATGCCGGTGCGCTACGTCAACCGCAGCTACAACCGCACAGCCTTGGCAGGACTCTATCGTGCCGCGCGCGTGGGGCTCGTTACGCCGCTGCGTGACGGCATGAATCTCGTCGCCAAGGAGTATGTCGCCGCGCAGGACCCTGATGATCCCGGCGTGCTGGTGCTGTCGCGCTTTGCGGGCGCTGCGGCCGAGCTGAAGGCGGCCTTGCTCGTCAATCCCTACGATGCCGATGCTGTGGGTGCTGCTATTGCGCGGGCGCTGGAGATGCCGCTGGCCGAACGCAAGCGGCGTCATTCGGAACTGTTTGCCATGTTGCTGAAGCACGACATATCGGGCTGGGGTGAGAAATTTCTGTCTTCGCTTTCGCAAGAGGAGCATACCGGAATAGAAACAGCAGCGGGCGAAATCGAAAGGCCATTGCTGAAGTCCGCCCGCAAGGCCGTATTCCGACGTTAGGCGGGAGCTTCGACCTTCAGTTTGGGTGAGCGCTCCTGCGGCAGGCTGTCGTAGAGATCGGCGATCAGATCTTTCTTGAGCGAAGTATACTTCGGATCGTCCCACAGATTTTGCCATTGCAACGGATCGTCTCTCAGATTGTAGAGCTCGCCTTCGCTGCCGTCATAGCGGATGCGGGTGGTGATCTGGGCGAATTGCGGCCACGTCTCCTCAAGGCCGTTCGGTGCACCTGGTGTCGAAGGTTCATACCGCGTAAGCGAGAAGCCGTCACGCACAATCGATCGGAAGTGAAATCCATAACCGGGGAATTGGCTATCCCATTCGCAAAGCGCTCGCTCGCGCGTACCGTCGTCGCAAACCGGAAGCGGCATGCCTTGCATCCACGATGCGGGCTCGATGCCGGCGATGGCGCATATGGTGGGCGCCAGATCTGTCTGTTGGACGGGCTGCTCGACGGTTGCGGGTGCGATCTTGGCGTTGGGTGCCGGCCGCCAGATGAACGGCAACCGCATCAAAGCATCGACATGAAAAGGGCCTTTGTAAATCAATCCGAAATCGCCCTGCAGTTCCCCGTGATCGGTGGTGAACAAAACGTCTGTATCGCCGTCCCAGCCCCGCGACTTGATTTTGTCCATCACGCGTCCGATCGCCTCGTCGATCAGCTCGTTCATTACATGTACCTTGGCGTTGATTTCGCGGATGTTGTCGTGGCTCAGCATCCTGGGCGTGAAGTTCATCGGTCCGCCTTCGATGTTCGCAAACGTTCCGTCGTAATAGGCGAGCCAATGTGCGGGCTTCCGCGCGAGTATTTTGCGCAGTTCGTCTTCATTGCGCGGGAGGCCATCGGGAAGCGGAAGTTGGCGCCAATCGCAGCGTGAGAGCTCCGATGCCGGCGGATCCCAGGGATGATGCGGATCGGGGAAGCTCAGCCACAGCATCCAATCATCATTTGCATCCAACGATCCAAGCCACTCGACGGCCAGGTCTGCGAGCCAATCGGTATGATAGAGGCCGCGCGGGATCTCGTGATTGGCCGTTTCGGGCGCGCCTGTGTCTCCGCCCGGTTTCGCATTGAGCAATGGTGGCCAGGCATCGAACACTTCCTTGTTCTTTTTCATCAGCCAGCGCCCATAGTGACCGACTGGCATGTTGCGAAAATTCGCGGTGTGCATGGCATGGATCGCATAGTCGAACCCGCGCCAGGGTCCGTAGTCGCCGTCGCGCTGGCGCGAATTTTCCCGGTATTTGAACGTCGTATCGAAGCCCGGTTCGAAATGCGCCTTGCCGATCAGCGCGGTCCGATAGTTTGCCTTGTCTTTCAGATATTGCGCAAAGCTCGGCGCGTCGTCGGGAAGCGGTACGCCATTGGCGAATACGCCGTGCGTGCGGACATATTGGCCGGTGAGTATGGTGGAGCGCGCCGGCATGCAGACGGTGTTCTGGTTGTAGGCGCGCAGATAGTTGATACCGCTCTTTGCCAGCGCGTCGATGTTGGGTGTGCGGCAGAACTTGTTGCCGTTGCAGCCAAGCGAATCGAATCTCTGTTGATCCGTTGTGATGAAAAGAATCTTTCGTCCCATGGCTACGCCGCCGTTCCCGCGGAACAGCACAGAAGCGCGGTGCGCTCCAACCCAGCATCGCGATGATAGAGGGCCGCGCGATAATCCGGCCGGTTGATCATGTCGAGAAACGCCTTGCGGGAGGGATAGCGCACGCAAACCACTTCATCCCACTCGTCGTGCTCGTTACCCACGACCACCAAGTCCTGCTGCCCGCCCCAGGCGATCTTGCCGCCGCTTTCCAGCACACAACGAAGTGCGGTTGCGCCGTAACGCTGATAGGCGTCGCGACCCGAAAGATTCTCTTTGGCTTCCGCGCGGCCGTCTTCATATGCCGCCCGCTGGCGAAAGCGCAGAAGGTTCACCATCACGATGGCGCCCTCGAGCTTGCTGTTGGCCAGGGCTTCCAGCTGGTCGGGCCTCGGCATTACGGCACTGGACATGAACGCCTCCATTGACGGAAAGATTGAGTGCTGTTAATCTGAATATCAATTCAGATTTCAGGATGCTCCAAAAGCGTGGCGAAAACAAGAGCGAAAAGGTCTGCGCTGAAGCCGGAAAGCGAACATTGGGCGCTTCCGGTGCAGCAGGAACGCAGCCTCGTGACCCGCGAACGCATCGTGGCCGCGGCCGAAAAGGCTTTTGCGGACAAGGGTTACGAGGGCGCGAGGGTCTCCGATATCGCAAAGCGCGCGGGCTGTTCGGTGGGCGCGGTTTATTTCCGTTTCGCCGACAAGGACGCGCTCTTCTTCGCCATCGCTGAATCCTTCCGTGCCGGCGTGCGTGAGCGCTTGCCCCTCTTGACCCAGAGATCCTTCGCAGGCCCCGAGGACGTGGTGCAGCAATATGTGACTGCGGTTGCCGAACAGCTTCGCTCGCATCGCGGCCTGTTCCGCGCCATTGTGGAACGCGGTTTCGAGCATACTCTCGCCATGGACATTGTGTTTTCGATCCGTGGCGAACTGCAGTCTTTCCTCGAAACGGCGCTCGGCAAATTCGGCAACAAATACGATGACCTGCCTTTCACCGTGCGGATGATATCGCAGCTCGCTTACGGCTTTCTTCTGACGGGCGTGCTCAACGAGCGCGCGCCCACGCGGCTCGACGAATCGCGCACGGTTCGTGAACTTGCCACGGCGCTGAACGCCTATCTCAAGTCTGCGGAGCGGACGAAATGACCCTGTCGATAGACGTCTTCTGGTCGTTCCGCAGTCCCTATTCCTATCTGGCGACGCCGCGCCTGGTGCAGATGCGGCGCGAATACGATCTTGAGGTTCGCGCGCGTCCCGTTTATCCGCTTGCGGTGCGATCGGGCGAATTTTTCTCGCAGGTCAATCCTCTTTGGATTCCCTATTTGATCCGCGACACCATCCGGTTGGGCGAGATGCTGGGGATTCCGTATCGCTGGCCCAGGCCCGATCCCGTGGTCGTCGATTTTTCGACCCGTGCGGCAACCCCAAACCAGCCATACATTCATCGCCTCACACGGCTGGGCTGTGCCGCTGAAGAGGCCGGTCATGGCCTTGCCTTTCTAAATGAAGTCAGCCGCACGATCTGGTCGGGCGCGATCGACAACTGGCACGAGGGCGACCATCTGAAGGATGCGGCAGCCCGCGCGGGGCTTAATCTCGCGGAACTGGACGCGAAAATCGAACGCGAGCCCGACAAATACGAGGCCATCGTTCAGAAAAATCAGGAAGCGCATAAGGCGGCAGGCCATTGGGGTGTGCCGACGATGGTGTTCGACGGCGAACCCTTCTTCGGACAGGATCGTCTCGATGTTCTCCTTTGGCGGTTGAAGCAGGCGGGGCTTCGGCCGCGCGAAAAGGATTCGCAATGAAACGGCTCTTGGCATTTGTTCTGACGGGGTTGGCGCTGATCCTGCTGGCGGGCGCTTCGCTTTACTTCTATCCGGTCGAGAGCTTTCTGTTCCGGCATTTGGCCGAGCGGGAAATCGCCAAACCTGCGCCTTTGCTGGCAAAGCCCAACCAGCTTTCGGTTCTGTTGTGCGGCACCGGATCGCCGCTTCCGGACAAGACGCGGGGAGGGCCGTGCACGTTGATCGCAGCAGGCGATAGATACTATCTGGTGGATGCCGGCATCGACGCCGCGCGGAATCTGCGGCAATGGCGCATTCCGCTGGAAAAGATCCAGGGCGTACTGCTCACGCATTTCCATTCCGATCACATCGGCGAACTCGGCGAAATCCGTCTGCAGACTTGGGTTTCAGGCCGCAACAAGAAACTGCTGGTATATGGCCCACCTGGCGTTGAGCGTGTGGTGAATGGATTCAACGAGGCCTATGCGCTGGATGCCGGCTATCGCACCGCTCATCACGGCTCGAAGATGTTGCCGCCAGACATTGTGGACATGGTCGCAAGACCGGTGACGTTCTCCGGCACGACAGGCATTATCCTGAATCAAGGCGGTCTGAAGATCACCGCGATCCGCGTCCATCACGATCCGGCGAAGCCTGCTTATGGATATCGCTTCGATTTCGGCGGGCGCAGTATCGTCATTTCCGGCGACACGGCGCCGGACGAGGATCTCGCCCGTGCTGCAAAGGACACCGATGTACTGGTGCATGAGGCGCTGTCGCCCGAAATGGTGGGCGACATCGGCTCGGCGCTGGACGCCCATGGCGAATGGCGGCCCGCAAAGATCATGCATGATATTCCGCCCTACCACACGAGTCCGGTCGATGCCGCGCGTGTCGCCAACGAGGCGCATGCCAGGCTGCTCATCTACTCGCATGCCATTCCGGTTCTGCCGAACGGTCTGGCCGAACGATTGTTCTTGCATGGCGTGCGAAGCGTCCGGTTCAGTGGCATTCGCTTGGGAGACGACGGACTCCTGGTGAAGCTTACATCCGGCGAGCGCGACATCGAGATATCCAAGCTGTAGCTGCTGCCATTTCAGGGTCCGCATCGCCCAATTGTTGTTATTATTCAGTGTCTTGCTGTGACCGATCCGGCGGCCCCGGCGCTGGTTGAAGCGGGCTTGTTCGCCAGAGCCGTTATCTCTTCCATCGAGAAGTGGAGAAGCAGGGGCGATTGCGATTATTGGCGCATCTGCGAATGCGTTGCTCGCAGTTGCAGCAATGCCCAACCGTAGACGGCCCTGAAATAGATGAACATAATGTCATGGGAAGCGATGGGGCCGCAGAATCATGGGCCTGGTACCGCAAAGCGTACTTGAGGCGCGTTGGCGCGAGGCACTCGGCCGGGTCGAATTCGGCGCCCTTACGTTCATTGCGCCGGATGGAAATGCGCAAATTGCGAAAGGCACGCGTCCTGGTCCGGAAGCGACATTTGCAATATCCGAATGGGACGTCTTGAGCCGCATCGCCGCGCGCGGTGACATCGGGTTGGGAGAGGACTATATCGCGGGCGCCTGGAAAACCGATGATGTTGAAAAGCTGATATCGTTTTTCCTGCTCAATCTCGATCAGTTCGAAGGCTTCGCGCACGGAAATTTCCTCAATCGAATGGGCTTCGTGCTGCACAACGCACTGGTGCGCCGGAACAGTCTGAGCGGCAGCCGCCGCAATATTGAAGCGCACTATGATGTGGGCAACGATTTTTATTCGCTCTGGCTCGACGAGACGATGACGTATTCGTCTGCACTTTTCGGCCAAGCCAGGACGCTGGCCGATGCGCAACGCAACAAATACGGCCGCATCCTCGACCGCCTGCAAAAATCCCGCGGTTCGGTGCTGGAAATCGGCTGCGGCTGGGGCGGCTTTGCCGAACAGGCAAGCAGCGCCTCGCTGGACGTGACGGGGCTGACAATCTCGCCGGCTCAGTACGGCTTTGCGCGCAATCGCTTGGGCGGCAAAGCGGAAATCCTGCTCGAAGACTATCGCAAGGTTAAGGGCAAGTTTGATTCCATCGTCTCCATCGAAATGTTCGAGGCGGTGGGAGAACGATATTGGCCGGCCTATTTCCGGACTGTGGCCCAGCGCCTGCGCGACGGCGGCCGTGCTGTGATTCAGACAATCGTCATTCGCGACGAATTGTTCGCAAGCTATCGTTCGCGAAGCGACTTTATCCGCTACTATGTCTTTCCCGGGGGGATGTTGCCGTCCTTTGCCCGCTTCCGCGAGGAGGCCGAGCGCGCCGGCCTGAAAGTCCTCGACAAATTCGCCTTCGGCCAGGATTATGCGCGGACGTTGCGCGAATGGTCGGCGCGCATGGGCGCGCGCGAAACCGAAATCCGCGCTTTGGGGCATGACACCAATTTCCTGCGTAATTGGCAATTCTATCTGGGAATTTGCGCCGCCGCGTTCGCGGTAGGCCGGACCGATGTAATTCAGGTCGAACTCGCGCACGCTTGATGGCTCTCGATATCAAACGCCGGCTTGGCGCGGCGCTTCTCGATCTCACAATTTCTCGCCGCGGTTATCGCGTGGAACGCGATCTGTCCTATGGCGGCCATCCGCGTCAGAAGCTCGATCTTTACGTGCCGGAAGAGCTGAACACGTCCGCTCCAGTGCTGCTCTTTTTCTACGGCGGAAGCTGGCAAAGCGGCGACAAGAACATCTATCGCGCATTCGGGGAAGCCTTCGCGAGCAAGGGCATCGTCACAGCCGTCGCCGACTACCGGCTCTATCCCGATGTGCGCTATCCCGGTTTTGTGGAGGATTGCGCCGAAGCCTTGAGATTCCTGCGCGAAACGGTATCCGCTCATGGCGGCAACCCTGAAAGGCTTTTTCTCGCCGGCCATTCTGCAGGCGCCTATAACGCCATGATGCTGGTATGCGATCCGCGATATCTGGAAGGCGGCCTGTCGGCGGTACGCGGCGTTATCGGGATTTCCGGGCCATATGATTTTCTGCCCCTGAAAGACCCTGTCCTGATCGAAATCTTCGGCGGCGACCGGCGCGAGGAAACCCAGCCCATTCGCCACGTCGCGGCGCAATACCCGCCGATGCTGCTGGTTACCGGTGCGCGGGATAAAACCGTGTCGCCGCGAAATACCAAACGCATGGCCGAAAAATTGCGGTCGTTCGGAACGGATGTGACTGAGATATTCTATCCCGATATCGGACACATCGAAATCATGCTCTCGCTGGCGCCCATCTTCCGCGGCCGCACCAGCCTTCGCGAAGACATCGCGCGCTTCGTGCTGGGTGAGGAAACGAAAGAAGAGTAGCGAGTGGCAGCTTTCCTCCTCGCCGCTATTGGCGATTTCTAACCCGCAGGCGCCTTGCTCACATCGGGCAATTGCACGGTCGCAGTGCGATCGAGCTTGCCCCATCCGACCAGCGGGCCCTTCAACGCCGTGAAAATGGAGCGCACGACGACATAATACATCAGCTGGCGATAGCCGAAGCGCTGCAAGGTCAGCCACAGAAGCAGGCTCCAATTTTCCTTCTTCTCGAGCAGAAAACCGAAAAAGGCCGTCAGCAGATCGACTCCCATGAAGATGCCGTAATAGACGCCGACCGTGATAAGATCGGCGTTGCTGAATTCCGAGCCGTGTTCGATATAGGCGATATATTGCCAGATCAGCTGCCAGATCAGCAGAAGATCGGCGATGGGCGCAAGTGCGGTGAGCAGGATCTGGAACATCCAGACCTGCGGCAATGCAACCATCCCAAGTGCGCCGTATTTCGGTTGGAACGTCAGTTTGCGGTACTTCCAAAGGCACTGCAGCGTGCCGTAGGCCCAGCGGAAACGTTGTTTCGCAAGGCTGCGGAATGTGGTTGGCGCTTCCGTCCAGGCAATGGCGGATGAATCGAACAGTACCTTGTAGCCTGCACGTTGCAGCGCAATTGTCAGGTCCTGATCTTCGGCAACCGTATCGCTGCGGAAGCCGCCGATCTGTTCGATGGCGCTGCGCCGCCAGGCGCCAACCGCTCCGGGCACGACAGTCAGCGTGCCGAGCGCGGCCAGCGCGCGGCGCTCCAGGTTTTGCGCCACGATATATTCCAGCGCCTGCCAGCGCGTGATCATGTTGATGCGGTTTCCGACCTTGGCATTGCCCGCGACCGCGCCCACTTCCGGATCGCCGAACCAGCGCACCAGGCGGGAAATCGTGTCGGGATTGAACTGCGTGTCGGCGTCGAGCGCGACCACCACGTCACCGCGCGCATGCGAAAGCCCGGTGTTCAGCGCATTGGCCTTGCCGCCATTGGGAATGCTGAGCAGCGTGATTGCTGGATGGCCGGAAAAATTCTCCTTCAGCACGCCGAACGTATTGTCCTTCGAGCCGTCGTCCACAACGATGATCTCCATTCGCCGGTACGTGCTGGCCAATATGCGCTTGACGGTGGCGGCGATGACGTTTTCTTCGTTATAGGCCGGGATGATGACCGAAACCTGCAGCGGCTCGCCCATGGGCGGAGCAGCCTGCTGCCTGCGTTCCTGCCGCGCATTCCAGATGCCCAGCACCACGATGATCAGCGCGCGCGCAATGCCAAGGAAAATGGCGGCAAGGAAACAATAATAAAGAAAGTGCCCGAACTCGCTCATCGACATGAACACGACGCGGTCGGTGAGCAGCGTCAGCGTCGGTGAAAGCGGCGGCATGGCCTGATCGCGAGTCAGGCCTGCAAGGGTCGACACCGGCACAAAAGTATATCCTTCCGCCTTCAGTTTCTCGATGATGATGGGAAGCGCCTCGACGGTCTGCTCGCGGTCGCCGCCGGCATCATGGAACAACACGATGTTGCGCGGCATGCTGGGACGTGCGGAGTGAATCTGCTGCAAGGTGCGCCGGACAATCTCATCGACTCCCGGCAATGCCCAGTCGATCGGGTCGACGTGCTCGCCGACAGTAATGTAGCCCATGTCCTGGGCTGTCTCGACGGGCGCAATCTGGTCCTCGTCGGTGGGTTCTGCATCGCCCAGATAGGGCGGACGGAACAGGCGCAGCGAACGTCCCGTCAGCGCCTGGAACAGGCGTTGTGTCGCGTTCATCTCCAGCGGAATGGCTTCCGCCGGCGTGTCCGAAAGATTGGGATGGGTGAAAGTATGGCTTCCAACCTCGAACCCGTCATCGACGATGCGCTTGACGAGATCCGGATTGGCCTCGGCGTTGCTTCCGATGATGAAGAATGTCGCCGGTACGCGATAGCGCTCCAGAATGTCGAGGATCTGCGGCGTCCATTCCGCATCGGGGCCGTCGTCGAAGGTGAGCGCGATCTCCTTTTTTGCCGCGCCGAACTGGCGAATGACATAGCCGGTCGGAAGCTTTGTGTAACTCTCGTCGTCTATATCCCCGGTATCCTTGTCGATTTCGAAATTGCGTCCGCCGGATTGCGGATGCGCCTCAACGGAAATGATTTCGCCGGCGCCCTCGAAATCGATGTCCTCGATGATCGGGATGTGGTGCAGGGCGGTTGGCGCAGGCGAGCCATATGGCTTGCCCATCACATACCAGATGGAGGGGTCTTCGCTTCCCAATCGCCACACCGCGTAACCCACAGGCTGATAGGGGTCGGCGGCGTGAATTTCGTTGTAGGCCGTCACCGCGTCCAGGAACCAGACATCGTGGACCGTCTGGTCTTCCTCGGTATATTGGAAATGCGGGTTGTTGGTCGCATCGTCGAAGATGACAGGTGCGCCGGAGTCGTGCGCGGCAATCACCGCTTCTTCGAAGGAAAGGCTGTCGATGCCGCCTGCATCCCAGTCATAGGCATAGCTGCCAAGCGCCACAATGGTGTGCGCTGGATCGAGCACGCGCATGCGTTTGTCGAGCGTGTCTTCGTACCAGGTCTGCCCGGCAATGCTGCCTGGCGCATTCGGCGTCAGATGTTCGTCATAGGCCATCAACACCGTGTAATCCACGTTTCTGGCGTAATCGGCGAACGGCCACTTGTCGTTGGCGAAGGGTGCGGCCATCGCCACCTTCCAGCCGTGCGGTTCGAAGCTCCTGTGCAGATCGCCGAGGAAACGGCTCATATCGCCTTGTGCGCTGTCGGGAAGGGCCTCGAAGTCGATGACGATGCCCTGCAGTTTGTGGGCGGCCACGAATGCAACGAGCTGCTTGATGAGCGCGGCGGAACGCCCGCGGTCTGCCAGGAATCTTGCCAACCCCGGTCCGTCCCATTTGCCGAGCGTGGCGTTCTGGATCACCGGCAGAATGGCAACGGTTTTCTTGCTGCGCCGGATCAGATTGTAAACGCGCTTGTCATAGCTGTCTTTCAGTTCGAGATTGGGCCCGTGCAGGCTCAGCCATGTCGGCATCACCCAATCGAGTTCCGGCAAGGCGACTTTCAGCGAGTCGTAAGCCGATGCTTCCCAGTTCGGAAAGAATGCGATCGACAATGGACGTCCCGGATGCGGGTTCATCGCCGCCGCAAGCGCGCGCGCGCGGCTGTTGCGTTCGATCCAGAGCTTGCGCTTTCGCGCCAGTTCCATCTTTCGCAGCCGCGCCTCGCGGGCAAGCTGGGTCGCCGTTGGCACCAGGCCCGGCGCGGTCGCCTTGTTTTCCAGTTCCTGCGTATGGATGACGCTCAACTCACCGGGCAACCGCACACGATCGAGATGCGGCACGGCAAACAGGCTTGCGATAAAGCCAATGCCCAGCGCCGTCGAAATGACCGCGGCGATCCAGCCGATAAGCGAGATGCGCGTCGCACGCCGCCCCGTGACGTCAAGGAAGACTGGTTTGTCGGACATAGGCGGGTGCCGGCTCCGGCGGCTGGGTCAGGCAACAACGTATTGCGATACGCAAAGGGCAACGCGGCCCGGGACGGGGCCGGACTTATACTCTATTCCCGCCAATCGGTGTCATTTGTTTGGCAAGACGCCGGCCGGCACAGCCTTACTTTTATGTAATCCGGCAATCGCGTGGGCCGGCGCAACAAGCCATTGAGGAAACTTGAAGATCGGCGAGCGGGATAGGGCGGAGGCATGCCTGGCCGCGAGCTACTTCTTGTACATCGCAAGGATTTCGCCGATGACGTCCTTGCCTTCCGGGCTGTGAATCCAGGATTCGGCCTTGGCCAGCGTCTCGAACTGCATGCCCACCCGATGCGGCCGCACGCGATCCGGAACGGGCACCAGCACCTCGAAAGTCCCCGCGTAACGCATGTCTTTCGTTTCTTCGGCAAAGGGCGGCGGCAGGCCTTTGTCTTTCCTTTTCATCTGGCTCTCCGTTCCTATGCCGCGCGCCGCGCATTGCCGCGCCGTTGCGGGCGGCGCGGGCGTCGCTTGGCATAATCGATTTCGCGTTTGGCGGGCGCTGGCAGGGCGCCCGCATCGTTCATTGCGGTCAGGGGGCGTTTGATGAGCTTTTCGATATCGCGCAGAAACGCTCGCTCCGAGGCATCGCAAAACGAGATGGCGATCCCGCCCGAACCCGCGCGTGCCGTGCGCCCGATGCGATGCACATAGCTTTCGGCGATGTTGGGCAATTCGAAATTGACCACATGTGTGACATCGTCGATGTCGATTCCGCGCGCAGCGATGTCGGTCGCCACCAGAACGCGGCAGCGCCCGGAACGGAAATTCTCCAGCGCCCGCTGGCGCGCGCCTTGCGATTTGTTGCCGTGGATGGCGTCGGCTGCGTGTCCCGCCTTGCCGATCTGGTCTGCCACCTTGTTGGCGCCGTGCTTGGTGCGGGTGAACACGATCACGCGCTTCATTTCCGGATCGCGCAACAAATCGTGCAGCAGGCCGCGTTTGGCTTGCTGTTCGACGAAATAGACCCGCTGCTCGATCTTCTCCGCCGTCACGATCTTCGGCGTCACGGCGATACGCGCTGGCTGATGGAGAATTTCCTGCACCAGATGCGCCACCTCGTCCGGCATGGTCGCCGAGAAGAGAAGCGATTGCCGCTTCCTGGGCAGTTGACCCACGATCTTTCGCACATCGCGAATGAATCCCATGTCGAACATGCGGTCGGCTTCGTCGATGACGAGCAGGCTCACCGCGTCCAGCACGGCATGTTTCTGGTTCACCAGATCGAGCAGCCGTCCCGGCGTCGCCACCAGAACGTCCACTCCATGACGAAGGGCCGCCACCTGTTTGTTCTGATTGACTCCGCCCAGGATAACCGCATGACGAAGCTTCAGATGCCGCCCGTATGTTCTCAGGCTTTGATCGATCTGAATGGCCAGCTCGCGCGTCGGCGCAAGGATCAGCGCGCGCGTCCCGCGCGGCTTGGTCTGCCCGCCGCTTTCGGCAAGCATTTGCAATATCGGCAGACCGAATGCCGCGGTCTTGCCTGTGCCGGTCTGCGCCAGCCCCAGCACATCGCGCCCCGAAAGGATCAGCGGAATGGCTTCGGCCTGGATCGGCGTGGGGGCGAGATAGTTCTCGGCCGCAAGCGCACGCAACAGCGGCTCCGCGACGCCGAGCGTCGAAAATGTATGACTCACAATAATTCCTTGTTGCTACCAGGGCGAAATGAAACGCGCGGGGGCAAAGTTGCCGTCTTCCACGCACATCTGGAGCGAACGGTATGTTGATCTCAGGCGGTCGGGCGCTTTTGCGCTCGTCGTGCGGCCGCCGGTTGGGGGGCTTATCGTCGGGATGGCGTCGAAAGTCAACCCACACCTTAATATATGGCAGATTTCCGCGCTTTTCCGTGCAATGGCCGCAAGACTTGAAAATCTCAAGCGGCAAGAAACCTCTCGCCGCCCAGAAAGAGGTCGGTCAGAGCCGCTTCCACCTGACCCGGTGAAGACATCTGGCAGAGACGCGCCTTCGCCGCGCGCCGTGAAATTGCATCCAACGCCAAAGGCGCTGTTTCCACATACCAACCCAGATGCTTGCGGAAAACCTTTAACCCCAGCGCATCGCCGTAAAACGAAAGGCTCTCGGATAAATGCTCCAACGCGATTTCCAGCCGCGTATCTACATCGGGCTCCATCAACGGCGAACCCGCCGCCAGCGCACGATCGATGCACGCCGCAATCCACGGCTTTCCATACGCGCCGCGTCCGATCATGATCGCATCCGCGCCGGATTGCTCAAGCGCTGCGCGCGCGGACACTTCATCCGTCACATCGCCGTTGACGATCGCGGGAATCGAAACGGCCTTCTTCACATCCGCCACGGCGCGCCAGTCCGCAGCGCCCTTGTAGAATTGCTGCCGCGTGCGCCCATGCACGGTGATGGCTTTCACGCCAAGATTTTCCGCGCGCGCGGCAAGTTCCGGCGCATTGCGCGTGGAATCGTCCCAGCCGAGCCGCATTTTCAATGTCACCGGCCGCGAGGTGGCATTTACCGCCGCCTCGATCAACCGGCTTGCCAGATCGAGATCCTGCATCAAGGCCGAGCCGGACAAGGCGCCCGTCACTTCCTTGGCCGGGCATCCCATGTTCAAGTCGATGATGTGCGCGCCTGCCGCTTGCGCAAGTTCTGCACCCTTGGCGATCCAATGCGGCTCGCGCCCCACAAGTTGAACAACCATCAGCGGCAGCCCGTCGCCCACCGCCGCCCGGCGCACCGCATCGGGCCGCCCGCGCGCGAAACTATCGCAAGCCACCATCTCTGTGGCGACATAAGGCGCGCCGAGTTTCGATGCCATGCGCCGGAACGGCAAATCGGAAACGCCCGTCATCGGCGCGGTCAGAACGCGTCCGCCGATCCAAACGTCTCCGATCGCAAATCCGTTCATCGCCGGAACGCTAATTGACCTTCACCAGCTTCATATCGAACACCAAAGTCTGATTTGGTGGAATGTCCGCGCCCGCACCGTTTGCGCCATAGCCGAGATTGGACGGAATGACGATCTGCCATTCATCGCCTTCTTTCATCAGCGACAGCGCCTCCACCCAGCCGGGGATCAGACGTCCCGCCGGAAACTGCGCATATCTTCCGGGCGGCGTCTGGTCGAACACCTTGCCGTCGATGAGCCAACCCTTGTAGGTGACGGTCACCAGATCGTTGCCGCTCGTCACGGTTTTTCCGGTGCCGGCATGCAGCACGCGATATTGCAAGCCGCTCGGCCGCTTCACCACGCCGTTCTTCGCCGCGTTGTCGGCCAGGAATTCCTGGTTGGATTGTTCGCTCAGCGTATAGCTCGGTGTCATCTTCTCTTTCTCCCGGTTGCAGGCATTGAGCAGCACCAATCCGATTGCGGCCGCTGCCAATGCCGCCAGAATGTTCTTTTTCATTTTGGGTCCTTGTCCAATTCCTCAAGCAAAAGGTCGAGCGCAGCCTTCGCAAAGGCACGCATGTTTTCCACCCGGTCGCCGCTGCCGGTTTCTATGGTCATGGCCCGTTCGATGCCGGGTCCTGCAATCGCGATACAGCTGTGCCCCGGCGCATCGCCATAAGGATTGCCCGTTGGTCCCGCCGCACCCGTCTCCGAAAGCGCCCATGTGCTGCCGAATCTTTCCCGGGCCGTGCGTGCAAGAAGCAATGCGTAAGGCTCGCTCGCCGAGCGCATGCCGCTCACCGCTTCGCGCGGAAGGTTCATCAATTGCACACGCGCCTTGGCGGTATAGACCACTGCTCCAGCGATGAAATAAGCCGAAGCCCCCGGCACTGCCAAAAGCGCGGCCGACAGCAATCCGCCACAGGAGGATTCCGCAATCGCCACAGTTTCCTGGCGAGACTTCAGCAAAGTTCCCGCCCGTCCGGCGACCGGCAACAGGTCCTTCATGGAATTCCTTTTCAGATCAGTCGGTTAACTGGCGGAGCCGGAGGGATTCGAACCCTCGATACGGCTTTTCAACCGTATAACGGTTTAGCAAACCGCCGCCTTCAGCCTCTCGGCCACAGCTCCGTTTAAGCGGATCAAGCACTTAGCAAAGAACAACGGGCGCTTGAACCCCGAATAGCGCCGGATTGGCACTGACTCCTTATTTATCCTGAGTACCCGCCTTCAGGGTCGCCTCTATGGCCGGCGCGGCCACGAGGCCGGTCTTTTCAAACAGGTGGGCATACGCGGTCAAGGCCGCTGCCAGAGACTCATGCCCGAGGCGCCGGCTGACCGTCGAAGGCCAATGCCGCTCGCGATCAGGGCCCGGGCGTGGCTGTGGCGAAGGCCATAGAATATTACGCGGGGCAGTTCCAGCGGAAACGCAGCGGTGCTGATCGCGACTCAGTTGCTCACTCTAAATAGTTTTGTAACTCAATCCTCGACTTAATGTCTGAGATGACAATTAAAAAGGCGATTTACGCGTCGTGCGCAGCAATCGGCCTGCTTGGATTGCTGCTGACTTGCGCGCAACTGCGAGTGCTACAAGGTCAGCATCTTACAAGAGAAGCATCCGAAAGAGCGATTGCGAAACTTCCACCGGGCGTGGAATCTGCTTGGTTGAGGTTCATTGATCAGAGACTTGATTTGGCAATTCATGCTCATGGCTCAACAGTATCGGTATTAACAATTTTGAATGGCGTTACGGGGGAGAGCGAGCTCGTCTCGATCAACACTCCCTTCGAGGTGAATTGCAGCCCAATCATGGGAGGAAATGTGTCATTCGGACTGGGCGAAAGTCAGATACTCGTGCCAATTTATGGGCCACTACTAACGGTCAAAGGTATTCGCGAACCAAATTTGCCGGTGCGCAAAGACAGCATCGCGGCAAAGAACCTGTCAATGATACTATGTGATCGAATTGCCGATAGGCTCGGTCGAATCATGGCGACGCGATGAATGAGCTATTGGTCGCGCGAACTTGAATTTCCGTACTGATAGCCATTCTCGCGAGCCCATTTCTTTATCGCCTCGTCATCCTTTGACGATGCGATGCCCGCTTTCGGTTGAGCGGACGCATCTGGCTGAGGAACGGCCGGCGGAATTCCAGCTTGTGCAGATGCCGGCATGGTTGCTGCTTCCTGAGCGCAATTATCGACCGCATAGGCGCATTGTTCGCCTTCCGTTAGCAGGCCGCCAGTGGGACCGCTGTAATTGACGCGTGAGACGCGGCCGTTGTTCATAACAATGTCAACCTTGCAGTATTTCGAGGTGCTGGTGGACGAGCCGAAAGCGCTTGCCCAACCCCATCCCCTCGTGCCGAAAGCGGAACCGAACGTGTCTGTTTCGCCGTTGCCGGAATTGTAGCTCCAGACTTCTGTGTTGCCCGCTTTCGCTGCGTTGGCCGGCGCGCCCATACAAGAGAGCACTTGCTCGCGAGGCATGCCGACCATTGATGCTTTCACTTTGGCCGCTTCTTGCGCGCGTTGAATGGCACACGCGCCAAGCCCAACTGAAACTGCAGATAACGCAGTTATTGCGATGATCTTCCGGCGCAACATCATGCCTCTCCATGGTGATCACGCTCGAATGATCGCCGGAAGTTGTAAAAATGCGGCTAACCAATGGTTGAGCTAGTGTTCCGAAGTCGCCGCAGAATTGTGCGTCATAGGATTGGTGAATAATCGCTTAACGGCGAGTCCTTTGCGCTATTGGGTCTGGCGCTGACTGCGAGCGGCCGCAGCTTCCCTGAAAATCGCGGCAAACCCATTCTGACCATCGTTGGCTCGTTTGCGCTCAAGCCGTGCCGTATTTCGTTTCAATTTGTACGCCGGCACGCTTCAGAAATTCCGCTGGCAGGATTCCGCCAGCGCAAACGATCACGGCATCGTTCTTAATCGTTTGCGCGCCTCCTGCCGGGTTTATGGTCACCGTCTGCGGGGCAATCGCCAAGACGCCGGTCGCCAGATGGATCGACAGACGGTTCGATCGGGAAGCGGATTGGATGCGTTCGCGGTTTTTCGGTTTGGCCCGCGCAAAGGCTTCGCCGCGATAGCAAAGAGTGACTTTTGCACTGGTTTCTTCGGCCAGAGTGGCCGCCGCCTCAAGCGCGCTGTCGCCGCCGCCCACCACGAGAACGTGTTTGTTGTTGTATTGCTCCGGTTCTATCAGCCGGTATACGACCTTCGGCAGGTCCTCGCCCGGCACGCCAAGCTGACGCGGCGTGCCGCGCCGGCCGACGGCCAGCAGGATTGAGTTTGTGGAGATGGCTCTCTTCGCGGTCTTCACCTCGAAGGCGTTGGCGTTCCGCCGGATTTCGTCGACGCGTTCCCCGAAGGCGATTTGAAGCTGGTGGTCGCGCGCGATCTTCGACCAGAAGCCCAGCAACGCATCCTTGCCGATTTCGCCGAATTTCACCTTGCCGTGCAGCGCAAGCTGGGCGGGCGACGTCATGACGAGTTTGCCGCGCGGAAAGTGCGCAACCGTTCCTCCCAGACTGTCCTGTTCGACCGTGAGGTAGCGCAACCTGTGCTGCTTTGCGGCCAGGCTCGCAGAAATGCCCGCAGGTCCCGCTCCGACAATCACAATGTCATAGTCTGCGGCACGGCTGCGCTCGCGCTTGGCGATGTTTTCCACCGCCTGCCGGCCTTGCTCGATGGCGTTCTTGATCAAACCCATGCCGCCGAGTTCACCGGCGATATAGAGACCGGGGACGTTGGTCTGAAAGTCCGGCCGCACATGAGGGAGTTCGACACCGCGTTTTTCCGTCCCGAAGACAAGTTCAATAGCCTCCGATGGGCATGCCGAACGGCAAGCGCCGTGACCCACGCATTCGCTGGCGGCGATCAATTCCGCCTTGCCGTGTATCAGCCCCAGAACATCGCCTTCCGGACAGGCCGAAACGCACGAGCCGCATCCGATACATTTGAGCGGGTCGATCTTGGGATGCAGTGAAACCGGTTCATGCAGTCCGGCCTCCATGATCTCGGCCTTCTTGCGCGCGGCCTTTCGTTCCGATCTTTTGTGCAGCCACACATAGACAACGACAATCGCTGCCAAGGGCACGAGATACCAAAGCAATGATGCATCCATGCGATACTAACGCTCGAGCCTGACGCCCAGCCCCGCCGCTGCGGCGATGATTTTCTCCCTCGTCGATTTATCGTTCGTGAACGCGGCGATTGCCCGCGTAAGGGCGTCGCGGGCAAGATCCGCCCGGCCCATGACCATGCGCGAACGGATCAGTCTCACCCAACCCTCCGGATCGGCTGGATTCTTCCTTAGCCGCCGGTCCAAACCTTCCACCATGTTGTTGATCATGGCCTGCCGCTCTTCGGGCGACATCGTCTGCGCTTGCTGAATATCCTGCGCGGTTGGCTGCGCGAACGTCGAGGGTTGCGATGGAGGTGCGGGCGGAAGCTTGCCGCTGACGTCAATTCCGCTGGCGCGCGCCTGTTCCTCGATTTGCGTGCGCAGTCTCGGCGTCCAGATCGAATCCGGACGGGCGTTCCTGAGCGCGGCAATCCATTCCGCTATCGCGCCCTGAACGTTGCCTTTCTGCTTTTTCAAGAGACCGGAATAAAAGTGCGCGCGCTCATCGTTTGGATTTGCGGCAAGTGCGCGTTTGAGTGCCACTTCTGCGCCGGCGGTGATTTGTCCCCCGGCCGCCAGTGTCTGCGCCTCGCCATAGGCGGATTGAAGCTCTGCGGATTCCGGTTTGAGCGCAACCGCGTGGGCATATGCATCGACGGATTGCGCATAGCGCTGCGTTTGGAAATAAGACCAGCCCAGCATGCGCCAGCCGTCCGGATCGTTGGGGTTAGCCTTCAGCCTGTCCGCCAGCCGCGCGATCATCGTGTCGACATCGGGCAGTTGGCGCTGCGCCGCCTGCACCGGCGATGAAGCTGCCGCCGTCACGCCGGAAGCGGCGGGCGCGGCGTGTTGGCTGCTGGGGACGGCCGGTTCTCCGATGGCGGAATAAAGGCCGACGGCGCCGAGAACGACGATCGCAGCCACGCCGATGGCCGTCACGCGGTCCGTCTGCGCAGTCGCCACTGCTTCGGGCAGCTTCGGCGTTTCTGCAAGTATGCGCCGTTCGATGGCGATCCGTTCTTCCGCTGCTGTCGCTTCGTCCACGTCGCCCGCCGATATCTCCTCCGCCAGATTGCGAAGTTGCTGTTTATAGATGTCCGTTTCGGTCGCCTGAGATGCCGTCTGCCCTCTTGCGCGCAAGAACGGAACGGCGAGAAACGCAGCCGCGCAGGCCGCCAAGGTAACAAGCGCAAGCCAGAGGTTCATGATTTTGGAGTCCCGCTGCCGGATTTGGGGGTTGCGTTGAGCAGGCGTTCAAGCTGTTGCCGCTCCGAAGCGGAAAGCGGTTTGCCTGTCGCGATGGATCGTCTGTTTCGTATGGAAACAAAGAAGCCGATGGCGGCAATCGCCAGAACCGCGAAAGGGGAAATCCAGAGCAGGATCGTATCCGTCTGGAACGGCGGCTTCAGCAGGACGTAATTTCCATATCGCTGAACGAGATAGGCGACGGCCTTGTCATCGGTGTCGCCCGCCGCGATGCGTTCCCGCAGCAACAGCCGCATGTCGCGCGCAATGGGGGCTGCGGAATCGTCTATGTTCTGATTCTGGCAGACCACGCAGCGCAAGTTCTTGCTGAGTGCCACCGCCCGCGCTTCCTGACCGGCATCCGGCAGCATTTCGTCGGGAAGAACGGCGAATGCGGCCTGTACCGCCAAACCCTGCACAAGCACGAGTGCAGCCAATATCTTCAGCAGGATGCGGCGGTTCATCGTTCGGCCTCGAGCTTGGCAACCAGCGGGGCCAATGTGTCGTGCCAAACGGTGTCGGTTATCGCGCCAATCTGCTTGTAGCGCACTTTGCCATTCCGGTCGACGACAAAGGTTTCGGGCGCGCCGGTGACGCCAAGATCGAGCGCGGTTCGCCCCGTCTCGTCATTGCCCACGCGGATATAGGGATCGCCATGTTCGGCAAGCCATTTCGCTCCGTCGGCGGGTGTGTCCTTCCAGTCGATGCCGTAGATCGCGATCGTCCTGTTTGCAGCAAGTTTCATCAAAGTCGGGTGTTCTTCGGTACAAACTCCACACCATGATCCGAAAACATTGACCAGAGAGACGCGGCCTTTCAGATCCGCGTGCGAAAGGCCCCGCTGACCCGGCACCACCGGCGCCAGTTCGAACGGCGGCATCGGCTTGTCGATCAGTACCGAAGGAATATGCGTCGGATCGTTGCTGAGGCCGAGCCAGAGCGCGACGGCAAAGCCTGCGAATATCGCAAGGGGGATGAATACGGCAATTCTTTTCATCCGGGACCGGCCCCGCTACTCGGCTGCAGCGATTTTGGCTGATGCGGGCGCGCGTGCAAGCGAACGAAGCCTGCCGTTCGACCACGAAAGCGCCCCGCCCAATGCCATGAAGAATGCGCCGATCCAAATCCACACCACAAGCGGATGATAGAAGAGATGGACGGGCCAGGTTTCGCCGTTTTGCTCGCCCATGTTCATGTAGAGATTGGCGATCGGGCCGGAGCGGATGGAGGCCTCGGTGGTTTCGGATTGGCGGCCGGGATAGAAGCGCAATTCCGGAATGAGGAGAATGGGCGAGCGGTCCTCGCCCATGGCTGCCGAGAAGAAGCCGCGCTGGAATTCGTAATCGTCCGTTTGACCGACTTCGGCCTTCAGCATTTCGATTTTGTAGCCCGCAAATTGCGTCACCTGTCCGGGTTTCATCGCCAGAACCAGTTCTTCTTTCCAGAAGACGGACCCGGTAATACCTGCGACCAGCAAGCCGATGCCGAGATGCGCTGCGACCACACCATAGGTCGATCTTGGCAGCGCGAAGGCGAGCCGTACGGATTCGGAAAAGGCGACGCGGCCCAGCCGGATCCGGCGGAAGAGAATCTGCAAGGATCCCACGGCAATCCACGCTGCCAGCCCAAGACCCAATGCAGCCGGAATTTGCGTGCCCAGCGACAGTGCGAGAATGGCAACGGCCGTCAAAACGGCGGCAATCAGGGCCGGGCGCGTCTCGCGCAGGGCCGAAGCCAGCCGATCCTGACGCCATTTGAGAAACGGCCCGACCACCATGACGACAAGGATGGGAATGGCGATAGGTACGAAAGTCAGAGCGTAGAACGGCGGACCGACCGAAATCTTGTCCCGCCCGATCAGATCGATGAAGAGCGGATAGAACGTTCCTACGAAGACCGTGGCCATCGCCGATACGATGAGCACGTTGTTTAAAAGCAGGCTCGTCTCGCGGCTGACGAGACCGAAGGGCTCGCCGATCGGAAGTTTGGACGAACGAATTGCGTAGAGGGCCAGGCTTCCGCCGGTCGCCACGACGATGAGGCCCAGAATGAAAACGCCACGCGCGGGATCGAGTGCGAAGGCATGAACGCTGCTCAGAACGCCCGAGCGGACGACAAACGTGCCCACCAGGCTCATCGTGAAGGTCATGACGCCAAGCAATAGCGTCCAGCGGATAAAGGCCTGTCTGCGCTCCACCACCAGCGCGCAATGCAGAAGCGCAGTCCCCAACAGCCACGGCATCAGCGAGGCGTTTTCGACAGGGTCCCAGCCCCACCATCCGCCCCAGCCAAGTTCGTAATAGGCCCAGATCGAACCGCCGCAGATTCCGACAGTCAGCAATATCCAGGCCGCGAGAATCCACGGTCTTGCATAGCGCGCCCACGCCGCACCGGCGCCGCCTTCGATGAGTGCCGCAGCGGCGAACGAAAACGCGGTCGAAAAGCCGACATAGCCGAGATAGAGGAATGGGGGGTGGAACGCCAGGCCGGGATCTTCCAATAGCGGATTGAGCCCGTTTCCTTCTATGGGCGCGGGGAAAAGACGCGCGAAAGGATTCGAAGTGAAGAGGATGAAGGCAAGAAAACCCAGACCGATAATGCCTTGCACGCTCAACACGCGCGCGCGCAGCCGATTGGGGATGGCCTTGCCGAAAGTGCCTATGGTCGCGCCGAACAGGGCGAGGATAAACGACCACAGGAGCATAGAGCCTTCGTGATTTCCCCATGTTCCGGTCACCCGGTAGAGGAGCGGCATCCGCGCGTTGGAATTGGCAGCCACAACTTCCACGGAATAGTCGGAAGTAACGAAGCAGTAGACGAGGCACGCAAACGCAACGGCGACAAAGAAGAATTGCGCTTGCGCGGCGGCATCGGCGAACGACATCAATCGCCGGTCGTTTCGATAGGCGCCGATCAGCGGCAGAATGGCCTGTGAAACGGAGATCATGAAGGCGAGTATGAGAGCAAACCGGCCAACCTCGGCGATCATGCGCACGCTCCAGAAATTCGTAAATTGCGCCTGCAAATCCGGCGCGCCCGGCTTGACCCAAGCTTGACGATAACCTACCGGGACAAGTCAAGCATCGGTGCGGCTGAGATCGTTTGTTTCAAATGAAATGCATTCGCAAAAGTTCTTAACGTCGTTGCCGGATACAAACGTTTAAGGGGTAAGGGGCAATTCTATCGAGCGGGCCGCGAGGCGTATCCCGATGAACGCACCTTTCAATGTTCAACAACGCACGGGCGCGCAGGAGGCCCGCGCGCACAATAATTTCAACGCCCGCAAGTTCCTGGGATTCCTCAACACGCTGATCTTCGTGGCGCTTCTTGCGGCCATACTTGCCTGGGCGTGGTCCAATCGCGACACGGGATTTCTCACGCCCAAGCACGGGCTTGGCTATTGGTTCGGCATCGCCGGCGCTTCCATGATGGGCATGGTCCTGCTCTATCCGCTGCGCAAAAGGATCAGGTTCATGCGCAGTTGGGGCCTGCTTCCCCGCTGGTTTCGCTGGCACATGGTTTTGGGCCTTCTGGGCCCGACCCTGATCGTTGTCCATTCGAATTTTGAAGCACGCTCGATGAATGCGCTGGTTGCACTTGTCGCCATGCTGGTTGTGGCGGGAAGCGGGCTGGTTGGGCGTTATTTATATGTGCAGATTCACCGCGGCCTCTACGGCGCCAAGGTGGAAGCCAGGGAACTCTTGTCGGAAGCATTTTCCATCCGCGAACTCATCGGCGCCGAACTCGAAAAGACTGCCGGTTGGGAAATGCATTTGAAGGCCTTCGAGGCCGAAGCGCTGGTTCATTCCACGACTCTGTGGGGCGCCATCTGGCACAATCTCTTGCTCGGCCGCCGCGAGCGCAGCGCGCGCAAGAATCTGCTGCGAGAGTTCTCCGCTCACCTCGACCGGCAGGCGGCTGTCGCGTCCTGGCCGCGAAAGGTGAAGCGGGAAAAGGCGAGGGATGGCCGCGCAAGAATTGAAAATTATTTTGCTGCCGTGCGCCGTGCGGGCAATCTCGCCGTCTACGAGCGGCTGTTCTCGCTTTGGCATGTATTGCATTTGCCGTTGATCGCGCTTCTGGTGGTGACAGCGCTGATTCATATCGTTGCCGTGAACATGTACTAGCCGTTTGGATGGTGCTCTTGGTGCGCAGATTGGGGGCGATAGTCTGGCTTGCCTTTGCATTTGCCGCCATTGGTCCGGCAAGCGCGCAATCCGTCATCGAAAAGCTCATTTCGCCCGGCGCGCTGTCCTCAGCGCACGCAAGGCTTGAAGCGCGATGCGAAGCCTGTCACACGAATTTCAAGAAAACGGCACAGGCGCAACTCTGCAAGGCCTGCCACAAGGATGTGGCATCGGATATCTCTGCAAGACGCGGATTCCATGGAAAATTTCCCGCGGCATCGGCCGATTGCAATACCTGCCACGTCGAGCATGCTGGCCGCGGCAAGGACATTGTGGGGTTCAACAAAGCCTCGTTCAATCACGCTTTTACCGACTATCCGCTGCGCGGGAAGCATGCCGGGACCGCATGCGCCAGTTGCCACGCCGCAAACCGGAAATTTCGCGATGCTCCTCGCCAATGCGCCGCCTGCCACAAAAAGGACGATGCCCATCGCGGAAGTCTGGGCGCCGATTGCGCGTCTTGTCACACCGAAAGCGGATGGACCGAAGCGAAATTCGATCACGGCACAACCAGGTTTCCGCTTACCGGCGCCCATGCCGGCGTCAAATGCCAATCCTGCCATGCAGACGGGAATTTCGCCGCCACGCCGGTGGAATGCGTCTCTTGTCACCGCAAGGACGATGCACACAACGGCGCATTGGGTCCGCAATGCGCCAATTGTCATACGGCTGCGGACTGGAAATCGACCCGTTTCGATCACAGCCGGACCGGCTTTCCGCTGACCGGCCGCCATGCGGATGTGGCCTGCAAGACCTGCCATGTTTCGCCTGCGGGAGCGGTCAGGCTCGCCACAACCTGCATCGGCTGCCACCGGAAGGATGACGTGCACAAGGGCGCAAACGGGCCGGAATGTGCGAGCTGTCACACGGCCGTTTCCTGGAAGGCCACCACTTTCGACCATTCCCGAACGAGCTTCCCGCTAAAGGGAAGGCACGCTCAGGCCGCTTGCGCCGCATGCCACACTTCGCCGCCGGGACAGAAAAAGCTCGCCGCCGATTGCGTCTCCTGTCACGCGAAAGACGACAGACATGAAGGTCAGTTGGGTGCCCGCTGCGCGCAATGCCACACCGAAGACGGCTGGAAAACATCCGTCCGCTTCGACCATGAATTCGCGCCGTTTCCGCTGATCGGAAAACATGCGGCCGTGCCTTGCGCAAGCTGTCACGCCACGGCGCGCTTCAAGGACGCTTCAACGAGCTGCGCGTCGTGTCATACCAAGGATGACAAGCATCAAGGCGCTTTCGGTTCGGACTGTTCCACCTGTCACAATCCAAGCGACTGGAAAAACTGGATATTCAATCACGATACGCAAACGTCCTTCGCGTTAACCGGCGCGCATGTGAGAATTACTTGCAGCGCCTGTCACGGCGCAGGCCGCAAGAAACTTTCATCGATTTGCGGCGATTGTCACGCTGCGGACGATGCACATCAAGGCGCGTTCGGTCCTGCTTGCGGCAGATGTCATTCGACGGATTCGTTTAGAAATTTACGCAACCGCTTTTAACGAAGCCTAACGCACGTAAAGAGAAAATTGCTGGACAGAGGGCGCTCTGTCCCGCAAGGTGAAAACTCGTTTTTCCTGCATTTCATGCGATTCGAATCGAACGAAGTTGGAAGCTGGCTATGCGTGACGGGGCTGGTCGCCGCGCGAAGTTTCGGAATTGTGCCAGTTCTCTCCTCGCAAATGTTCTGAAAGCCAGTCTCATTTGCATTGTTGCGTTCGCTTTTCTGCTTTCGAACGCATACGCCCAGCCGCAAACGTCCGCCGGATTCGATCACGATCGCACTGCGTTCCCGCTCACGGGCGCACATTTGAACGTCTCCTGCGAGTCCTGCCATGTGCAGGGCCAGTTCGCGGGAACGCCGAGCGAATGCGGCGCATGCCACAACGGATCGCGCGCGCCCGGATTTTCGCCCACGCATTTGCCGACGACGCAGGAATGCGCCGACTGCCACATCACAACGGCCTTTGCGACCATTCGTCACTTCGACCATTCGCAAGCGTTGGGTTCGTGCCAGACATGCCATGACGGCGTGAGGACACAAGGCAAGCCGCCGGGCCACATCGCGACAAGCGCGCCTTGCGAGGATTGCCATACCACCGGTTCGTGGTCGAGTGCGCGCTTCGATCACACCGGCATTACCGCGCCGTGTGCTAGCTGCCACAACGGCACCACGGCCATCGGCAAATCGCAGACTCATCTCGCTACTTCGGACGTTTGCGAGAATTGTCACGTCACCTCGAACTGGACCACGATCCATTTCTCCCACGCCGATGCGATCGGAACATGCGCCAGTTGCCACAACGGCACCGCTGCGCCGGGCAAGTCCGCCAATCATGTCGCGACCACGAATGTCTGCGAGGATTGCCACGTTACGACCGGTTGGGCGACGGTGCATTTCAACCATGCCGATGCGCTAGGCGATTGCGCGAGTTGCCACAACGGCACGGCCGCGACCGGAAAACCGCCAAATCACATCGCAACAAACAACCTTTGCGCCGACTGCCACGTCACGGGCGATTGGGCCACGATCGTTCATTTCAATCATGCGGATGTAACGGGTACTTGCGCGAGCTGCCACAACGGCACGACCGCGACCGGCAAGCCGCCCACGCATATCGCGACCAACAACGTATGCGAAGATTGTCATGTGACGACAGATTGGACGACGATCCATTTCAACCATGCGGATGTGACGGGCACCTGCATCAGCTGCCACAACGGCACGACCGCGACCGGCAAGCCGGCAAATCATTTGTCGACCAGCAATGTCTGCGAGGATTGCCACGTCACGGCGAACTGGACGACCATTCATTTCGATCACACGGATGCAACGGGCGCCTGTTCAAGCTGCCACAACGGCACGACCGCGACGGGCAAGCCGGCAAACCACCTCTCGACCAGCAATGTCTGCGAGGACTGCCACGTCACCACGGACTGGACGACCATTCATTTCGATCACACGGATGCCACCGGCGCCTGTTCGAGCTGCCACAACGGCACGACCGCAACCGGCAAGTCGCCGACACACCTTTCCACAAGCAATGTTTGCGAAGACTGCCATGTCACCGCGAACTGGACGACGGTGCATTTCAATCATGCCGATGCCATCGGCGATTGCGCGTCTTGCCACAATGGCACTGCGGCGACCGGCAAGACGCCCAACCATATCGCCACCAACAATCTGTGCGGGGATTGCCACGTCACCACAGACTGGACGACCGTGCATTTCAATCATGCCGATGTGACCGGCACGTGCGCGAGCTGCCACAACGGCACGACGGCCACGGGGAAACCGCCAACGCATATCGCGACCAACAATATTTGCGAAGACTGCCATGTGACGACGGATTGGACGACGATTCATTTCAATCATGCCGATGTGACCGGCACGTGCGCGAGCTGCCACAACGGCACGACCGCCACGGGCAAACCGCCCACACATATCGCGACCAACAATATTTGCGAAGACTGCCACGTCACCGCGAATTGGACGACAATCCATTTCGATCACGCCGACGTCACGGGCACCTGCTTCAGCTGCCACAACGGCACGACGGCCACGGGTAAATCGCCAACGCACCTTTCAACCAGCAATGTCTGCGAGGATTGTCACGTCACCACAAACTGGACCACGATCCACTTTGACCACGCCGATGCCACCGGTCCATGTGCGAGCTGTCACAATGGAACGACGGCCACGGGCAAACCGGCGGGCCATATTGCGTCATCGAATGTCTGTGAAGACTGCCACGTCACCGCGAATTGGACGACAATCCATTTCGATCACGCCGACGTCACGGGCACTTGCTTCAGCTGCCACAACGGCACGACGGCCACGGGCAAGTCGCCCACGCATTTGGCCACGACGAACACTTGCGAGGATTGCCACGTCACGACGAACTGGACGACGGTTCACTTCGATCACGCCGATGCTACCGGAACATGTGCAAGCTGCCATAACGGGACAACGGCAACCGGAAAGCCTGCCGGCCACATCGCAAGCACGAACGTTTGCGAAGATTGTCATGTGACCGCGAATTGGACGACAATCCATTTCGATCATGCCGACGTCACCGGCTCCTGCTTCAGCTGTCACAACGGTACGACGGCCACGGGCAAGTCGCCCACGCATTTGGCCACGACGAACACTTGTGAGGATTGCCACGTCACGACGAACTGGACGACGGTTCACTTCGATCACGCCGATGCTACGGGCACCTGCTTCAGCTGCCACAACGGGACCACCGAACCGGGCAAATCGCCGACTCACATGGCGACCACCAACATCTGCGAAGATTGTCACGTCACCACGACCTGGACGGACGTGCGCGTCGACCACGCCGATGTCAGCGGCACTTGCTCAAGCTGCCACAATGGAACAACGGCTACGGGAAAACCGGCCAATCACGTCATCACGACGGCCGAATGCGGCGATTGTCATTCCACGCTGGCCTGGACGCCCGCCACATTCGATCATTCCATGGCAACGGGTCCGTGCGCGAGCTGTCACAATGGAACGATCGCGACCGGAAAATCGCCCACACACTTCGTCACGAGCAGGAATTGCGACGACTGTCACCTCACCACGGCCTGGACGCCGGTGCGATACGATCACGTATCGGCGGATTATCCGGGTCCGCACAATTCTTCCGTCACCTGCGCGAGCTGCCACACCGCCAATACGGAAGTCGCGACGTGGACCTTTGCCGCCTACAAGCCCGACTGCGCAGGGTGCCACGCCAATCGCTATAGCCCGGAACCGCATGTCAAATACGGCAATGTGCGCTACACCGTGAGCGAACTGCGCAATTGCGCGGGCGCCTGCCACATCTATACCGACAGCACGCTGACGACCATCGAGACGCGGCGCAATAGCCATCACCACAGCAACGACGGAAGTTTTGGAGATTGATGCGTAGAGTTCGATCAATCCGCGTTGTCGCATGCGCGGCAGCAATGTTATCGCCGGCCATCTCCGCATCGGGCCAGCCCGCGCTCGATCGCATGCTGTCCAATGTCAGCGTGCAGGAAAATGACCGGCACTGCGCCATCGTCAAAATCGGTTTTCACTTCCCGGTGCAGTATGTGAGTTATTTTCCGTTGGCGTCGGGATCCCAGTTGAGCGTGCGGCTGAGGCCAATCGACACGGGAGGATCGGCGTCCGCTCTCGGCCGGGAATCGCTGCCCGCTCCGCAAAGCGCCGCGGCGAACATTGCCGACATCGATTACGAAGGCGACCGGCCCGAAGGCCCGACGCTGACGATATCGTTCAAATCGGCCATGTACTTTCACATCGGACAGGGCCGGGATTTTCAAAGTCTGTTGATTTCCGTCTCGGATACAGCCGAAAACAAGTCCTGCACGCCCATGATGGACGACAAGTTCGCCTGGGCCGCCGGCGCGGTGCCGAGCCCCGAACTTCGTCCTTCCACCGCGACGGCGGACAGGGGTGCTGCGGCAATCATGGAACCCGGCAGCGAAGAACGGAAAATTCTTGAACAGGCAAAGGCCGCGCTTACGGCGAACGACAATCCCAGGGCGATCCAGCTTCTGACGAAGTTTCTGCAAGGCCCGGACAACGCATCCATGCCCGAAGCGCGGGAATTGTTGGGAGTGGCGCGCGAACGCAACGGACAGGGAGCGCATGCGAAGGCCGAGTACGAGCAATATTTGAAGGATTATCCGAATTCGAGCGGTGCGGGCCGCGTCCGTCAGCGGCTGGCGGCATTGCTGTCGCGTGCCTTGCACCCGGGAGAAACGGCCGGCGCGCCTGGCGAAGAGCCGCCTTCTCTCAGGTGGGAAACCAACGCAAGCATCTCGGAATATTTCTATCACGACGAAATGTCGACGACGGTTCGCGACGAGGGGTCGCAAATCGTCGTCGATAACGGGCTCACGGCGCTGCAGAGCGAGCTTGTTTCGGCCGTTGATGCGTCGGTCGGCGTGACGGGCGAGGATTTTCAGGCGCGGCTGCGCGCATCCGGCTCCTATACCAAGGATTTCTTGACCGGCGTAAACGACAGGCTGCGCGTCAGCGAGCTTTATCTCGAAGGCTCCGACGCAAGCCGGACATTGTTTGCAAGGATAGGCCGCCAGTATCGCAGTTCTGGCGGGGTTCTGGGCCGCATCGACGGCGCTCTTCTCACCGTGAAAGCCAGCGATCGATTTAAAGTCGATGTCGTAGGCGGATTTCCGGTCGACACAACCTGGTCGCACTTCGGTACGAAGCGGTATGCCGTCGGCGCAAGCGTGGACTATTTCGACGGCCCGTTCAGCGGCGATGTGTATTTTCTGCGCCAAATGAATGACGGCTTTGTCGACCGCCAGTCGGTGGGTGCGGAAGCGCGTTATGTGAACAACACATTGTCGGCTTTCGGGACGCTCGACTACGACGTGCACTTCAACAAGATAAACCTTGCGCTGTTTACCGGAAACTACATGTTCGCCGATCAGACGTCGATCAATATAGCGGCCGATTATCGGCGCGCTCCTTTGCTTCGCACATCCGACGCCTTGATCGGCCAATCGTTCACGGCTTTGAGCGACCTGTTGTCCACCTATACGCGCGCGCAGATCGATCGGCTGGCGCTGGATCGCACCGCCATGAGCACATCTTTGTTCGCTTCCGCCGGTCATCCCCTCAATGAGCAATTCACCGTCAGCCTCGACGGCACGCTATGGAACATGCAAGGCATGCCCGCGTCGGGCGGCGTGCCCGAAATTCCCGCAACCGGAACGCAGTATTATTTTTCCGGGCACCTGACGGGGTCGAGCCTCATCAGCGACGGCGATCTGGGAATGCTCTCGCTCGGCTATTCGAAGATGGCGAACTCCAACCGGTACACATTCGACTTCAACACGCGCTATCCGGTCACCAGGGAGCTTCGCATCGGGCCCCGCATATTCTTCAGCTATCGCGATATTTCCTCGTCCGGATCGCTGGGCTCCTCGGGATCCGAATACGTCGCGCGCCCGACCCTCAGGCTGAACTACCGTTTCCGGCCGAATGTGGAATTCGAACTCGATGGCGGCGCCGAATGGCAACGGGACCTGTTGGGCTCCACCACCACGAAAACCTGGGACTATCTGGTCGATTTCGGAGTGCGGATCGACTACTGAACCGGGCCGAGCGGCATCCAGCCGCCGGACGTTTTGGTTTTCACTGTTGACTGGACCGGTCCCGTTTCCAGTTTCGGAATCTCATGGTCGCCAGCTCCGCCTCTATTTCGTCCGCGTCGATTTGCGGCCGCTCCAGAAGTGCGGGAACATTCAGCTCGCCGACGTCTCCCGCCATCGCTATGGCGTTGCGGTTCCTCCAGCCCTGGCTGTCGAGCAGTCGCACATTTGGCCAGATATGGGCCATGCGGCTGGCAAATCTGTCGGGCGTGGCGTCGAGATCGTGTTTGACATAGACGTTGGCGAACACCGCCCCGGAAGATGTCAGCCGCGACCCCGCCAGGGCGAAGAACTCCGGCGATTGTAAATGATAAGGAATCCGATCGCCCTCGAATGCATCCAGCACGATCGCATCGTAGCGGCGGCCGTCGGACAAGAGCAGATCGCGGCCGTCGGCCACGCGGCAGTCGACGCTTTCCGGTAGATCGAAATATTGCCTGGCAAAGGTGAAGGCCGCAGGGTTCACATCGACAGCCGTCACCTTGCGGTTCCTGCGGGCCAGCATCGTGCCAAGCGTACCGCCGCCGCAACCGATCAGGAGTATGTTCTGGGCGGGAGTCTGAAGGATCAGTCCGAATATGGCGTGAATGTAGGAGGCCAGGCTCACGCCATTGTTGTCGGCTTCGCTCTGGCAGCACCCGCCCTGCTTGTAAACAAGCGAGCCCGTCGATTTCGTGCGAAAGATCGTGACGGTGCCGAGGGGCGAGATGTGCTCGTCCACTGTGATCATGGGTCAATCCGTGCGGTGTATGGTTCGATGTTCGCTTGCAGGCGCCTCCATCAGCGCCAGAAGTCCGGCAAGCAGGGCCTGGGGACGCGGCGGGCAGCCCTTGATGCGAAGATCGACAGGCAGAACCGCGGACACTCCGTCCAACACGGCGTAACTTCCGGCAAACATTCCCCCGTCGAGGGCGCAATCGCCGACCGCCACCACCCATTTCGGCGAAGGCATCGCCCGATAGGTGCGCTCCAGTCCCTCGCGCATGTTTTTCGCCGGCGGACCTGTGACGAACAAGACGTCCGCATGGCGGGGCGAGGCGACGAATTTCAATCCGAAGCGCTCCAGATCGTAGAACGCATTGTTGAGTGCATGAATCTCCAATTCGCAACCGTTGCAGGAGCCCGCATCCACTTCGCGGATGGAAAGGCTCCGTCCCAGCCGGCGGCGCGCCGCGTTGTCGAGTTTTGCCGCCAGCGCAATCAGTTCCGGATCGTCGGCGGCGGGCCGCGGTTCGGTGAGCGGAAGGCGGACAAGACCCTGGAAAAGCAGATTGCGCATCATGGCCTCACAAATCGCATCCCGAATAGGCGCAATTGAACGATTTGTTGCACAACGGGAAGTCCGCCACGATGTTGCCTTCGATGGCGGCTTCCAGCAGCGGCCACTGGAACCAGGAGGGATCGCGCAGATGACAGCGCGCCACGCGCCCATCGGCGTCCAGCCGCAGCCATGCCAGAATATCGCCGCGGAAACCTTCCACCATGGCCATGCCTTCGCCCGTGCCCCGCGGGATCGCTCCGCGTATTGCCCCGTTCGGAAGGCCGCCCAGAATCTGTTCGATCAGCATCATGCTCTGCTTGACTTCGTGGATGCGGATCCAGACCCGTGCATCGACGTCTCCTTTTTCCAACACAGGAATCTCGAACGTCAGCCTGTCGTAAGGCGGATAGGGCAATGCCCGCCGTGCATCGAAGGAACGTCCCGAAGCGCGTCCCACATAGCCGCCCGCGCCGTATTGCTGCGCGAGCGCAGGCTTGAGAATGCCGGTTGCAACGGTACGGTCCTGAAGCGATGCCGTGTTGTCGTAAAGCTCCACGAGTGCCGGAAATCTCCGTCCGATTTCGGCAAGAAGCTCGCGCAACACAGTCGCTTTCCCGGCCGGCAGATCTTCTGCAACGCCGCCGGGCACGACGCAATCCCGCATCAGGCGGTGACCGAAGCATATGTCGGCGGCGCGCAGCACGCGCTCGCGCAGAACGGCGCAATGTGCCTGCATCAGGGAGAAAGAAGCGTCGTTGCAGATGGCGCCGATGTCGCCCAGATGATTGGCCAGGCGTTCGAGTTCGGCCATGAGCGCGCGCAGCCAGTGGGCGCGCGCAGGCACCTCCGCTTCAAGTGCGGCTTCGGCGGCGCGCGCAAAAGCCAAGGCGTAGGCGACCGTGCTGTCGCCGCACACCCGGCCCGCCAGCTTCGCCGCGCGTTCGAGATCCGCTCCCCGCATGAGCGCCTCGACGCCTTTGTGCGTATAGCCGAGCCTCGCTTCCAGCCGGACAAGGGCCTCGCCATTGGCGTGGAAACGGAAATGTCCCGGCTCGATGATGCCCGCATGCACCGGACCTACGGCGATCTGATGCACGCCTTCGCCGATGACGGGCAGAAACGCATATGGTTCGGTATCCGCAAGACTGTCTCGCGCGCCAAGCGGGTGGCGCTCGCCCCATCGCCCGTGATCGAGCCACGGACGCGGATCGGGAGCATTCTCGGCTTCCAGCCCGAAAAGATCCTGGATCGTGCGTTCCAGCCGAATTGCGGGAGAATGGTAAAGCGCAACGGACGGAAATTTTCCGTTTGGGCAGTCCGTGCTGACCACGGCCATTTCGTTGGTTGCCGCATCCAGCAACGCCATGTGCACCGCGCCGGTATCGCCCCAAAGACCCGATAACGTCCATTGTGACGAGGCAAGCTGGCCGGCGATATTTTGCCAGACATCCGCGCCGACGATGGCGCGCGGCCAGGGCCGGTGAGCGTCCACCTTGCGGTCCGCGCTTGCGATATCGGCCAATGTGGGGATGCTCTGCATCGTCTACCCCAATATCCGTGCTACGTGCTGAAACCACGCCACAAGCACAGGCGGCAGATAAAGCCCCGCCGCGACGACCAGCGCCAGATGCGCAAAGATGGGCGCATAGGTGGCGCGAACGGGTTGCGTGCTGCCGGTTGGCTCGCCGAAAACGGCATTCTGCATCCGCAGCACCAGCGCGCCGAACGCAACCAGCAAGCCCAGAACCAGCGCCACGGCGAGAAGGGGTTGGCGGGCAAATGTCGAGCTGACGATCAGAAACTCGCTCATGAAGATTCCGAGCGGCGGCATGCCCGCAATCGCCATCACGCCCAGCACCAGCGACCAGCCAAGAACCGGATGGCTCTCGGTCAGGCCGCGGATTTCGGATATCCGCTGCGTTCCCTTGACCTGCGCGATATGGCCGACGGTGAAGAAGATCGCCGACTTCGTGAGGCTGTGCATGGTCATCTGCAAGAGTCCCGCGAAGTTCGCCAGCGCCCCGCCCATGCCGAACGCGAACACGATGATGCCCATGTGCTCGATGGAGGAATAGGCGAACAGCCTTTTGATGTCGCGGCGGCGATAGAGCATGAACGCGGCGAACAGAACGGAAATCAATCCCGCCGTCACCATCAATGGCCCCGGCGAGATTGCGGCCGCGTTCGCCGCCATCAGCATCTTGAAGCGCAGTATGGCGTAGAGCGCGACGTTCAGCAGCAACCCGGAAAGCACCGCGGAAATCGGCGTGGGACCTTCGGCATGCGCGTCCGGCAGCCAGGCATGCAACGGGGCAAGGCCCACCTTCGTCCCGTAACCGAGGAACAGGAACACGAAGGCGACATTCAGAAGCGCAGGGTCGAAGGTTGCCACGCGCGCGATAAGGACGGTCCATGTCATGCCCTGCAGGCCTTCGCCCACCACGGGCAATGCCGCCATATAGACAAGGATGGTGCCGAACAACGCGAATGCAATTCCGACGCTGGCAAGTATGAAATATTTCCAGGCGGCTTCCAGCGCCTCATGGGTGCGGTAGATGCCGACCATCACGACGGTCGCCAGCGTCGCCAGTTCGATTGCGACCCACATCAAGCCGATATTGTTCGCGATCAGCGCCAGGTTCATGCCGAACATCATCACCTGATACATCGCGTGATAGAAACGCAGATAGGCCGGCGTCAGGCGGCCCGTTTCCAGCTCGTGACCGATATAGCTTGCGCTGAACATGCTGGTCGTGAAGCCTACGAAAGTGTTGAGAACGATGAAAACGATGTTGAGGTCGTCGACCAGGAAATAGGTTCCGGTCTGCGGGTGCTCTGCGAACAGGGAAAGTGCCGCTGCGAACGTGAGAAAGCTCGCAACAACGTTGAGCCGCGCCGAGATCCGGTATCCGGGCAGGATGGCCAGCACAGCGGCCGCGGCCGCCGGAACGGCGAGAACCAGGACCACGCCGTCGAGGAACCAACTCATCGCCGTTCTCCCCGGAAGCGGTCGAGCGCGCGCACATCCACCGTGTCGAAACGCTCGCGTATCCGAAACAGGAATATGCCGATCACGATGAACGCGATGAGAACGGAAAAGGCGACGCTGATCTCGACCACCAGCGGCATCCCCCTTGCGCCGGTCGCGGCCAGGACAAGTCCGTTCTCCAGCGACATGAAGCCTACGACCTGACCCACCGCATTGCGCCGCGTGACCATGATCAGCAGGCCGAGCAGAATGACGGAAAGCGCAAAGGCCAGATCCTCGCGCGCGATCAGGCTTGCATCCGCCGTCACCCCCAGCATGACCGCCATGGAGAGCCCCACGAGGCCGATGCCGGCAAGCATGGTGGGTCCGATGCTGGTGATCGTTTCGATTTCGCGATGGATGCCAAGTTGCACGATCATGCGGTGGAGCACCACCGGAATGACGATCGCCTTGAACACCAGTGCGATGAAAGCCGTTATGAACAGGTGCGGCGCCGCTTGCGTATAGGCCTGCCAGGCCACCGAAAGCGACAGCACGACTGCGTGAAGCGCATATACGTTGAGGAGCGCATAGAGCCGGTCCTGGTAGAGCAGCATGAAGCTCACCAGCACAAGGCCGCCGGCCAGGAGATGCGCAACGTCGAACGCCAGACCGTGCATCTACAGGCCCCGCGAAACGAAAAGCAGCAAAGCGCCCAGAAGACCGAGCATCAGGGCGGCACCCAGAAATGTGGGAACGCGAAACACCCGCATTTTGGCGATGGCTGTCTCGAACAGCGCGAGCGCGAGGCATCCCGCCGCAAGTTTGACGGCATAAAAAGCCGCGCCCGATGCGTAGGCCGCCCACCCGGCGCGCATCGGCGCGATACCCCAGGGCAGGAAGATGCAGCCGATCAGCGAAAGATAAAGAAGCAGTTTGAGCGACGCGGCGAGTTCGATCAACGCCAGGTGGCGGCCGGAATATTCCAGCACCATGGCCTCGTGCACCATGGTGAGTTCCAGATGCGTCGTGGGATTGTCGACCGGAATGCGCGCGTTTTCGGCGATTCCCACCATCACGAGCGAGACCAGCGCAAGGCCCAGCGTCACCCGCAACCCCACATTGGGGGACACCATGTATTGGGCGATCGCCGACAATTGCGTGGAGCCCGCCAGCAGGGCCAGCGAGAACACGATCATGATCATCGCCGGTTCCGCAAGCGAAGCGATCATCACTTCGCGGCTGGACCCTATGCCGCCGAAACTCGTGCCGGTATCCATGCCGGCAAGCGCCAGGAAGAAACGTGCGCTGCCCAGCAACGCGACGATGGCGATGAGATCGGCTGTCCAGCTGAACAGCAATCCCGTCGCGAAGGTCGGAACGAGCGCAGCCGCCACCCAGGTCGCAGCGAAGATCAGATAGGGAGCGGCGCGAAACAGCCAGGACGCATTTTCGGCCAGCACGACGTCCTTGTGCGCCAGTCGCAGCAAATCGCGATAGGGCTGCAAAACGGGCGGTCCCTTGCGCCGCAGGAGCCGCGCCTTTGCTTTTCTCACCAGACCCGTTGCGAGCGGAGCGATCGCCACCACCAGTGTCATCTGGGCGCCTTGCACGGCGAAATCGTGAATCAGCGCCATATCGCGATCACCAGAAGCAGCGCGACAAGCGCGACAAAGACGAGGCTGAGATAACGGCGGATCGTAAGAAACTGCAGGATGTTCAGCCTGTCCGCCGCAAGTCCCACAGCGCCGGCCAGCGGTGCGTAGACGCTGTCCCAGACGATATCTTCGAGATGGACCTCGAGCTTTGCGGGCCGCACGTCGCCGGGCGGCGGCATCTCGATGTGCTCGCGCGCGCGGAAAACCAGCGTGCCGAAGACGCGCCGGATCGGCTGCGCAAAACTTCCGGCGGTGTATTGCGTCAGCGGACTGGGATCCGGAAACCCGCAATCCCAGGCCGCCGAACGCCGCGTCGCCTTGGATGCGAGCAGATGGATGACATAGGCGGTGATAGAGGCGGACGCCGCAATGAAGAGGAAAATGAGAAGTCCGTTGTAGGAACTGCGGGTTTTCGTGATCGGAACCAGCGAAAGCCACGGCATGGCCGATTGCTTCGGCATGTGTCCGCCCAGAAGGCTTTGCACCGCCGGGCCAAGTGCATCGATGACGTAGCCGGGAAGGATTCCCGCCAGCAGGCAAACAACCGCCAGAGCGAGCATCACCGCCAGCGAAAACCGGTCTGTCTCGGCTGCGTCCGCGGCGGCGGAACTGCGCGGGCGGCCGAGAAAGGCTATGCCGTAAACCCGCACGAAACACGCAGCCGCAAACGCCACCGATAGTGCAAGCAATGCTCCAACGGCGGGGACGAACAACTTCAAACCCCATTGCGGAAATTCCGGGCTGAGCAGAATGGCCTGGAAGGTAAGCCATTCGGAGGCAAAGCCGTTGAGCGGCGGCAGCGCGGAAATCGCCACGCATCCCGCCAGAACGGCAAAAGCGGTAACCGGCATGCGATGAATGAGCCCGCCCAGCTTTTCCATGTCGCGTTCGCCGGTAGCGGTCAGCACGGCGCCGGAGCCGAAAAACAGAAGACTTTTGAAAATCGAGTGATTGAAGGCGTGAAACAGCGCCGCCGTCAGCGCAAGCACGGCCGCAATCTGAAAATGATCGGCCGCGAACGCCAGCGCCAGCCCCAGGCCTACGAAGATGAAACCGATATTTTCGATCGTGCTATAGGCCAGAACGCGCTTCAGATCGGTTTGGAACAGCGCATAGAGCACGCCCATAACCGCCGTCGCGCCTCCGAGCGCGAGCACCGCAATTCCCCACCACCAGACGGGCGGGCCCAGCAGGTCGAACACGATGCGAATGAACGCATAGATTGCGATCTTGGTCATCACGCCGCTCATCAGCGCGGAGACGTGGCTGGGCGCTGCGGGATGGGCGAGCGGAAGCCAGACATGGAGCGGCACAAGACCGGCTTTCGAACCTGCTCCCAGCAGGACGAGAAACAGCACAAGCGAGGCGTAAAACGCGGATGGATGATGCGCCCGGATCGCTTCAAAGCCGTACTGTCCATCTGCGCCTGCCAGCAATCCGAAGGCGAGCAGGAGCGCAAAGGTTCCGAAGCTTGCCATCAAGAGATAGACATAACCGGCGTTTGCATTGTCCTTGACGCGATGATGCGCCATCACCAGCGCCCACGAGGTCAACGACATGAACTCCCAGGAGAGCAGGAAGGTGAAGGCATCGTCCGCAAGAACGACGAGCGTCATTCCTGCAAGAAAAGCCGGAAAGAACGGCAGCACGCGCTGTGGCGCTGTCTCGTGCTTTCCGTATCCCAGGCCGTAAACGCTCGCGGCCAGTGAGCCGAGACCGGCGATGAACAGAAAAAGCGCCGACAATGCATCGGCGTGGAAATTCGCCCCCACTCCGGGCAGCCCCAGCGGCAAGCGGACCGCACCGGCCTGCTCGCCGCGCAAGCCGAGAAATGCGCCGGCGCAGACAACGATCGATACGATCGCCGTTGCAGAGTAGATCAGCCTTGTCGCCATGGGCCGGCGCGCAATCGAGACGGCTACGAGCGCGAGCACGAGAAATGCCGGGACGCACCACAACGGAAGGAGCAAGGCCATGAAACCGATCCTTACGCGGCCCGCACTGCTTGAGACCGGACCGGCGCTTTGCGCCGGCCGCGTGCGCCGCTCGCCGCCCTCAAGCGGACGCCGCGGCCGCCTCCGTAGCTGATGGAATTGTCGTTCAACAGTTCGACACCGGCAGCATCCAGCGCAGCGATCAGCTTGGTCAGGGAATCGACATTGCCGCGAATGACGCCGGTACTTGCCTCCATCCGTTGAATGGTCGGGACGGACAACCCTGCCAAGAGCGACAGCTGCCTCTGGTCGAGGCCGAGAAGTGCCCGCGCCGCGCGCAACTGATTGGCTGTAATCATGTTTCAGATATCAGTTTTGGCATATTTATATGCATATCTGCCGTTTACACCCCTCTTATTGAGGGTTCAATACGGAATATCGTGCCGAAGGTTGAGCGGGCACAAGGAACGGCCGGCCGGGCCGGCAGAGTGCGCCGCACGGCCGGGCTTTTGGAATCGGGAAGGAATGAGCTGGAACAATCCGGGGCCTGTTATCTGCGCAGGCGCCGCCGGTCATCGGGTTGCGAAAACAGCCGATTTCAAGTCTTCAGCCGGACGCCGCGCCCGCCGCCTGCACTGGGCGAGCCTTCGCCGATAAGCACGATCCCGCACGCCTCCAATGCCGCGATCAGCTTCATCAGGGAATCGACTTTGCCGCGGATCACGCCATCGCTTGCTTCCATTCGTTGGATGGGGGGCACCGGAAGCGACCCCAAACGTCATCCTGAGGTGCGGCCCCGCACTTGATGCGGGGAAGCCTCGAAGAACGGACAGCGGCGGAGCGTCTCCGCCGCCTTTTGCGTCACATCATGACTTGGGTTGGAAGGTCCTCAGCTTGTCGAAGAACTGCTTGATGCTCTCGCGGATAGAACCTTCATTGGCCAGTTTCAACCGTTCCACGCCCATGAATGCGTCCGAGACTGTCGCCGTACAAGACGCGTCGACAGTTTCGAGCTCATATGGGTCTCCTTTTACGTTCCGCAGCGAAAATGCAGATCGGCATTGCCAGCCGCAAACACACCTCCGCCGAATGAGCCACTGTTCTGATTCCATGACCCGCCGACCGATCCTTGATAAACATCGCGCGAATCGGCGGTGAGCACTATGGCGTGCATCCCCGGTCCCTTTTGGGCGCAAAACTTATTGGCGTCCTTGTAAGCTACTTCGTTTGCTCCGGCAGCGCCCCCGCGCACAGGAGCCGCCTGAGCAGAAATCATGTAGGTGCCGTTGCCCGTATCCATCACATCGCTCGTCATCGCGCAGCCTGAAAGGCTAACAAAGACTACCAAAAGAGATACGCGCTTCATCTGCCACTCGAATAGTAAAGTAAGAAAGCCGCGTATATTCAGGATAATCGACAATAAGTTCCCCGTCAAACGCGGAAATTGGCGCCAAAGCTCCACAATAATATCGCCGACTGTGACTTGCCTAAACATTGTCGAGTGGTCTCTTCCGTCAGCCGTTAATTGGCTCTTGAACACACGTCACGGGCATAGTCCTCTTCTCCAGACAGCGGTTGGGGGTTTGTGTGCGCACAAGGATATTGATGCCCCTGCTCGTTACGGCCGTTGCTATGGCCGTACTCACAGGTGCCACCAAGAAGGCCCAAGCCCTGCATAGCGATTTCAACCCGCTGGAAACTTTCGCCCCGCTTGTGTTGCCCGATCCGGTCAACGCCTATCGTTCGGCGGATGGCACGCCCGGGCCCTCCTATTGGCAGAACCGGGCCGATTACGAAATTCACGCCACGCTCGACACGTCGGCCAACAAACTCACGGCGGATGAAACCATCGTCTACACCAACAACAGCCCCACCGATCTCGACAGTGTGTGGCTGCAACTCGAACAGAATGCCTATCGTAAGGATTCCCGTGCCCGTTTTGCCAGCGGCCGCGATCCGGTGAAATTCACAGAAGGCTTTGTCTTCGCAAAGGCCGAAATCGAAATGGCGGGCGCAACTTCCGTTGCCGATACCATCGTCACCGACACGCGCATGCAAATCCGCTTGCCGAAACCGCTTTCCGCCCGCGGCGGCAAGCTCAAAATCCACTTCATATATAGCTACGACATTCCCGGAAAATTCGGCGGCCGCACTGCACACGATGCCTCGCCGGGCGGGGAGATTTACGACATCGCCCAATGGTATCCGCGCATGGCGGTGTATGACGATCTCAACGGCTGGAACACGCTTGCCTATGTCGGCGCGGAATTCTATCTCGATTACGGCGATTTCGATTACGATGTCACCGTACCGTCAGATATGCTGGTTGCGGCTTCCGGCGAACTCGTCAATCCGGAAGAGGTGCTGACCCAAGCCGAGCGCACGCGCCTGAAAGAAGCGCAATCGAGCGGCAAGCCGGTGGCGATCCGCGCCGTGAGCGAGATCGGCAATCCCGCTTCGCGCCCCAACGCGCGGCCAACCCTCACCTGGCGCTTTCATATGGAAAACACGCGCGATGTTGCGTTCAGCGCGTCAAAAGCATTTGCATGGGATGCCGCGCGCATCGATCTGCCGGACGGCAAGACCGCGCTCGCCATGTCCTTCTATCCGGCGGAAAGCGCAAGCCAAGATGGCTGGGGCCGTTCCACCGAATATCTGAAAGACAGCGTGGAAAATTTTTCCAAACGCTGGTTCGTCTATCCCTGGCCCGCGGCGGTGAATGTCGCCGGCCCCGTCACGGCGATGGAGTACCCTGCACTCACCTTCAACAGCCCCACGGTGAAGAACAAGGATTTGTTCTACATCGTCGCCCATGAAATCGGTCACAGCTGGTTTCCCATGATCGTCGGCACAGATGAACGCCGCAACCCGTGGATGGATGAAGGCTTCAACACCTTCATGGATGTCTATGAGCACCTCGATTTCGCAAACGGCGTCTATGCGCCCAAAAGCGATGCGGAATATTCCGAAGGCGGCCTTAATCCCGCCGAGACGATAATACCGGCCCTGAAAGACCCAGATGCCCCCATCGTTGCAACCGCGGGCGATAGGGTGACGGAAAAGTATCGCCACGCGATTTCCTATTTCAAATCGGCTTACGGCCTTGTGCTGCTGCGCGAGCAGATATTGGGGCCGGAACGTTTCGATTGGGCGTTTCGCAAATTCATCCGCGACTGGGCTTACAAGCATCCTTCGCCGTCGGATTTCTTCCGTGCCATGAATTCGGCTTCCGGCGAAGATCTCTCCTGGTTCTGGCGCGGCTGGTATCTCAACAACTGGACGTTCGATCTGGCGGTTACGGGCGTCAAATACACGCAGAACGACCCGAAGAAGGGCAGCGTCGTCACAATCGCCAATCTGGGCAAGCTCGTCCTTCCCGCCGTCGTCACCGTGGATTTCAAGGACGGCAGCACACGCGCCTTCCGCCTGCCTGTGGAGACCTGGTTCAAGCGGAAGGAATTCAGCATCGCTTTCGACAGCACATCCCCCATCGCCAGGGCCGTCATCGATCCGGACCATGCGCTGCCGGATGCGGATCGGGCGAACAACGTGTATCCATTGCCCAAATCGCACTGATTTAATAGTTCGCTCCCTCTCCTCCTGAGGGGGAGAGGGAGAAATTTGAAGAGCATCGATCCACAGTGTCCGCAGACGTCACAACCCTCCTGCAACAAGCCAACGCGCATCTGGCGCGCGGCGATTTCGTGCGTGGCGAAGCCTTGCTGCAGCAGGCCCGCGCGCAGCAACCGGACGATCCGGCGATACTCTTCTCTCTGGGCAATGTCCTGCGCGCGCAGGGCCGCGGGGCCGAAGCAGCCGGCTATTACAAGCAGGCGATCCAAATCGATCCGGGCAAGCCGGATGCCTATTTGCATCTGGCCCAGCTCCTGCGTTCGCTCGGCCGCGCGGGCGAAGCAATCCCGCTTCTCGAAGAGGCGCTGCGCTTTGCTCCCGATGACGCGCGCATTTTTCTCGAACTGGGCCTTGCCCATGCCGCGAATTCCGCTTTCACGGCGGCGGAAGAGACTTACCGCAAGGCGCTCAAGCTGAAGCCGGATTTCGCCGCAGCGGCCCTTGCTCTCACCGCCTGCCTCATCGCGCAGGAACGCGCCGATGAGGTGGAAACCGTCGCCGCAGACGCGCTCAAACATCCAACGCTTTCCCCGCGCGAACGCGCGGCGCTGATGCTCAACCTTTCCATCGCCCGCGTGCAGCAACAGCGCGCCGCCGAAAGTCTAAAGCTTCTCGACGAGGCGCGGCGTCTTGCGCCGAACCTGCCGCAGGCCGATTACAACCGCGCCAACACGCTGCAGATGCTGGGCCGCATGGAAGAGGCCGAACGCGCCTATCTCATGGCGTTGCGCGCCAATCCGCTCGACCTTCGCGCACACACGGGCCTGAACCAGCTGCTCTATCGCATGGCGAGCCCGAATTTCCTGCGCTCTTACGACGAAGCGGCCAGATCGAATCCGCGCGCCCACGCGCTTTTCGCCGAGAAAGCCAAATTCCTGTTCCTTGCGGGCCGTTTCGATGATGCCAAAACGTCTTACATCCGCGCATTGGAAGGCGAGCCGGAGAACGCCGCCTGGCGCGAAGGGCTGGCGCAGGTCCTCACGCGCCTGGGCGCTTTCGGTGAGGCTTCGGCGCAATTCGACCGGGTGCTGCAATCGGGCAGGGCGACCGCCGACACCTGTTCGGCCTATGCGGAGAACCTGTTGCGCGCGGGCGATCCCGAAAAGGGTCTGGCTCTTTCCGAACAGGCCCTGTCGCGCGCGCCCGACGATCAGTTGGCAATCGCGCTGTGGGGCACTGCGTTGCGCCGTCTTTCGGATGCGCGGGAGAGCGAATTGAACGATTACGAAAACTTCCTGCGCATTTACGATCTCGATCCGCCGGAAGGTTTTTCGGACATGGCCGCGTTCAACGCCGCCTTGAACGCCTCCCTCGATCCGCTGCATACCGACCGGCGCGAACACATCAACCAGACCTTGCGGCTGGGCACCAAGACGCTCGGCAATCTCTTCGGCACGGGCAACAGGCTCGTCGATCTCCTGCAAGCCCAAATAGATAAGGCCATCGCCGATTTCCTCGCTGAGATGAAGGAAAGCGCGCAGCATCCGCTCTTGCGCCGCCGCACGCGCGCGTTCGCCTATGCCGGTTCATGGTCGGTGCGGCTTTCCGATTGCGGCTTCCATACCAACCATGTCCACCCCAAGGGCTGGATCAGCTCGGCCTATTATGTGGATGTGCCCGGCGTGGCGGCCGATCCCGCCGCACGCCAGGGCTGGATCAAATTCGGCGAGACCAATTTCGACGCCGGTCTCGCCGATCCCGTCCGCCGTGCGGTTCAGCCGGTGCCGGGCCGGCTCGTTCTGTTTCCTTCTTACATGTGGCACGGCACCATCCCCTTCCGCTCGGCCTCCACCCGCACCACGATCGCCTTCGACGTGCTCCCCCGCGCAACATAGTTACCGGAAAATTTTTTCAACTTCCGCTACGCGGTTTTTCCGCGCCCGTCCGACTTATGATGCAAGGACGTGTTCGAGCCCTGTCGTGAAGGCCGGGGGATGGCGGAAACACCGGACAACAGCTTTGAACGCCTCGAAGCCCTGGAGACCTCATCCGTGGCCTCGCGGCTAGACGACTGGTTTGTCCGCGAGGTTCTGCCTCTCGAAACGTCCCTTCGGAAATTCCTGCGCCGGGGCTGGCGCAACGAAGCCGACATCCGCGATCTGTGTCAGGACGTCTATGTCGCCGTTTACGAAGCCGCTGCCAAAGAAATCCCGGCGTCCGCAAGGGCGTTCGCCTTCGCGATCGCGCGCAACGTTGTGGCTGATCGCGTCCGCCGCGCGCAGATCGTCCCCATCGAGGCGGTTGCCGATCTCGAAGCGCTGGGCGTCAGCGTCGACGATCCCGGCCCCGAACGCACGGCCATTGCGCGCCAGGACTTGCGCAAGCTGCAGGCAGCCCTCGATCGCCTGCCGCAGCGTTGGCGGGAGGTCGTGGTGATGCGCAAGGTGCAAGGGCTCTCGCTTGGCGAAATCGTCACCCGCCTCGGCATAGCCGAGCGCACGGTCTCGCAGCATCTCACCTCCGGCATTACGGCGCTCGCCAACATCTTCCACGACGATCCCACCGATCAGGGAGATGCGCCGTGAAAGCCGACGACATCGACACGATGGCCGCCCAGTGGATTGTCCGCCGGGAAAGGGGCGGGTGGAGCAAGGAAGACCAGTTGGAATTCGATGCCTGGCTCTCGGCGCCGGGCAATCGCATCGCTTACCTGCGCCTCACCGATGTGTGGAACCGCGCCGGCCGTTTGAAGGCATTGAGTGCGCAACGCCGCAGCCGTGTCTTTTCCTTTCGCGGCGATGCGTTCAAGACCGCGGCGAAGGTAGCCGCTTTCTTCGCGCTCGCTGCGGCGGTGGGTGCGGGGGGATACGCCTGGCTGTCCCGCACCAACGACATGCGCTATGCCACCGGCATCGGCGAACGCGAGATCATTTCTCTGGCCGATGGCTCCCGCATCGAGCTCAACACGCAAACGGTTCTGCGGCTTGCAAGCGTTGGCGGCAAGCGCATCGCCACGCTCGAAAGCGGGCAGGCCTATTTCGACATCAAGCACGATCCGGCGCGCCCCTTCACCGTTCTCACCAACGGTCACAAGGTCACCGATATCGGCACCAAATTCGAAATCCGCACCGACACCAACAAGGTGCAGGTGACGTTGTTCGAAGGCTCGGCCCAATTCGAATCCGACAGCGCATCGGCCACCCGCCAGAACGCGATCCTCGTTCCGGGCGACGTGGCGGTGGCGACCGCCACATCCATGCGCATCGTGCGCAAGCCCACGCAGAAACTTATCGCCGAGCTCGGCTGGCGCCACGGCGTGATCGTCTTCGATCACACAACGCTTGCCGATGCCGCTGCAGAGTTCAATCGCTACAACCGCAAGAAGCTCGTCGTCTCCGATCCGAAAGTGGCGAAGCTCACCATCGGCGGCACGTTCCAGACCACCGACACCCAGCAACTCACACAACTTGCCCGCGACATCTTCGGCCTCACCGTCGAAGATCGCGGAACCGATATCGTCATCTCGCGCTGAACGCCTAAGGGGGGAATATGTATCGCAATAGTCTGAAGCTTGGCGCAGCCGTCGCCGCACTCACCTGGACGGCGGCTCCCGTTCATGCTGAGAACTTCAACGTCCAGGCGGGCGATCTCAAATCCGCGCTCGATGCTTACGCGCGCCAGGCGGGCATAAGCCTCGCCTACAGCGAAGAGGCGGTCAAAGGCGTGCGCTCGGGCGGCGTCAGCGGCGATCTCACGCCGCAAGCGGCCCTCAACAGGATATTGCGAGGCACCGGTTTTTCCACGCGCGTCCACGATGGCGCCGTCGGCATCGTGAAAGACACGATGAAATCGAGCGAAGCGGTCGAAATCGCGCCCATGCAGCTTGCGCAGGCGGGGCCCGCGCCGCACGCGAATGTGGAGACGGTTACCGTCACCTCGTCGAAGCTGGGCGGGGCGGATGTGCAGAGCATTCCCATCGCGATAACCGCGATGAGCCAGGAACAGCTGACCGCCACGCAGACGGCAGGCGGTCCCGATCTGGTGAAGCAGGTGCCGAACCTGACTTTCACCAAGACGAACTTCACGGGCTACTCGATTCAGGTGCGCGGCATCGGCACGCAGGCGATTTCCGTCGCCACCGATCCGGCCGTGGCGGTGGCCTTCAACGATACGCCCTTCATCCGCAACCACTTCTTCGAACAGGAATTCTACGATCTCAGTCAGGTCGAAGTGCTGCGCGGCCCGCAAGGCACGCTCTACGGCCGCAACGCGACCGCAGGCGTGGTGAACATCACGTCTGCGAAGCCGACAGACCAGTTCGAAGCGATGGCCTCGGCCGATATCGGCAATTACAAGAACCGCCGCTTCGAGGCGATGCTGAATATCCCCTTCGTCAGCGACAAGCTCGATCTGCGCATAGCGGGCGAATGGACCAAGCGCGACGGATACACCTATAACGAAACGACAGGCGAACAGACCGACGGCCGCGATCTGTGGTCCACGCGCGCAACTCTCGCATGGAAGCCGACATCGAATGTCCAAGCATATTTGATCTGGGAACACTTCCAGGAAGATGACGACCACCTGCGTTCCGGCAAGCAGCTTTGCAAAACCGATTTCGGCCCGGGTGCCACAAGTCTCACAAGCACCGGCACGTTTATCGCTGCCAACGGTACGCCCGTCACCATTCCTGCAGCACAAGGCGCGGTGTTCAATTTATCTGAAGCTTATTTCAGCCAGGGCTGTCTGCCAGCCTCGCTTTATTCCAGCGAGTCCTTTGGCGTGCCGAATGGATTTTCGCTGCCGTTCATCAATGGGGCTTCATTCGAAGGGCTTATCAATACCCAGATCGATCCCTATTCGGACACAAGGCAATCGACGGATCTCCGCGATATCCAGTCTGCGCTGCAACCGAAATACATTGCGAAGAACGATACGCTCGAACTCAACGCCAGCTGGAACATCACACCTGCAATCACGCTTTACTCGGACACCGGATACAACCGCGATTTCCTCTGGTCCACAGAAGACTACAATCGGTTCGATACGGCGCCGGGAATTTTCAACTATCCGATCACCCACCAAGGCCGCGACATTGTGAGCCCCGATCCTGACGTACCGGGAGCGGGGGTCTTCTGCGACCCACAGCTCGGCTGCAGCGACCGGCTGGTCGTGCAAGACCTTGCCACGGAAACGTCATGGCAATTCAACCAGGAATTCCGCTTTGCCTCGAATCTTTCCGGCCCGTTCAATTTCAGTGCGGGCGGCAACTACATGCATTACGAGACGGACGAAAAGTATTACGTCTTTTCCAACACCTTCACCATGATATCAGTGAATAACATCTGCCAGAATCCGCGCGGTGGAACAGTCGACACCTCATTCTACTGCCTTGCAAATGGCGAAGCCTATTTCGATCCGCGGACGACCGAGAGCATTCCGACCGAGGCACCGCAATATATCGACACGAACCCGCTGACCGAACTCAACGATCAGGGCCACAACTACTTCCTCAGCAACAACCCCTATGTCCTCAATTCCTACGCGCTATTCGGTGAGGCCTATTACAACATCACGCCGGAATTGAAACTCACCGGCGGTCTGCGCTGGACCGACGATCAAAAACATTTTGTCGACATTCCCAGCGAACTGTTGACAGTTGGATACGGTTATCCCTCGATCGGATCGGTCGATCAATCATGGAGCAAGTTCACGGGCCGCGCGGTGGCGAATTGGACGCCGAAGCTCGAATTCACCGACCAGACATTGATCTACGCGTCTTTCGCTCATGGCTACAAGGCGGGCGGCGCAAATCCCCCGGGCCCGGTTCTGTTGAATGCCGATACGAGCTGCGCCTTCACGCAGGCCGGCTGCGATGCGGGGCCGGTCAACGTCACATTCCCCATTCATCCACTAACCTTCAAACCCGAATATGTGAACGCTTACGAACTCGGCACGAAGAACACATTGGGAGACGGCACGCTAACGCTGAACGGCGATGTCTTCTTCTATGACTACAAAGGCTATCAGATATCCGAAATCGTCGACCGCACGGCGATCAACCAGAACTTCGATGCCACGATCAAGGGTGCCGAACTTGAAGCCACTTGGGAACCCGTGCCGGGTTTGAAATTCTCCTTCGCGGGCGGTTACGAAGCAACACGCATCAATGACGGCCAGCAGGCCATCGATCTGATCGACCGCACCGCAGGTCATGCTGGCTGGGTGGTGATGAAGCCATCGGTGGGCCAGTCGTCGAACTGTATCTTCCCGGAATACGTCGCGGCCGCACTGCTTCAGACGTACCCAGGCAATAGCGAAGGCAATGTGGGTGTGACCGCCTGCGGCATGGCCTATTCTGCTCACATCGATCCGGTCACGACGAATTTCTACCAGCAGAATCCAACGGGACTCGGCATACCCGCAGGTTATCCCGGCTACGATCCTTTGAGCGTCGATCCCAATGCGCCAGCCAACGTCAACAACGGTCTGGGCCTGCCGCCCAACAACGGAGAAGGTTTCACGAAAGATCTAAGCGGCAACGAGCTTCCCAACGCGCCGCATTTCACCGTGTCGCTGGGTGCGGACTACACGATCCCTGTCACATCGGACTGGGCCGCCACTCTGCACAGCGATTTCTACTGGCAGGACAAGTCCTGGGCCCGCGTCTTCAACGACGATCCCTATGACCGTATTCGCGGCTATACCAATGTCAATTTCGCCCTGATCCTTACCGATACGTCGGGCTGGCAATTCATGGGCTATGTCAAGAACGTGTTCGATACGACGGCCATCACCGGCGACTTCCTCAACAGCGACGACTCGGGCCTGACCACCAACATTTTCCTCACCGATCCGCGTCTGTTCGGTGTGCGCGTGACCAAGCACTTCGACGCAGGTTCTGCCGTCAGCGGTTACGGCCTCGATTTCTTCACCGATGCCGA
>DASZRY010000025.1:0-5075 GCA_035548975.1 Rhizomicrobium sp. | reverse complement strand
CGTCATTATTCCCTATGTCGTGGAATCCCTGATCGCGCTGATCGACGGCCGCATGACGCCGCAGCAAGCAGCGGCGCTGCCGCATCACGCCAACATGAACGGTCCCACGATTCTGGAAGCAAATACCCCGATCGTGGCGCTTCAGCCTGCGCTTGAAGCGATGGGTCACACCATTCGCGTGGCGCCGCTGGAAAGCGGGCTGCATATCATCGAGAAAACCAGATACGGATACATTGGCGGTGCCGATGTGAGACGGCCGGGGAATGTGCGAGGGGATTAAATTAGTTTGGCCCTCGCCCCCAACGCGGGGAGGTCAAATCATTTGTTTGCCACCGCAAACAATCTCTGGAACGGAAACAGCGTCTTGCCGTCCGCGCGTTTGGGGTAGGCCTCTCGCAATCGCATGCGATAGGCATTGCTGAAGGACTCGCGCTCTGCGGCGTCGAGCGCCTGCACGAAGGGGCGCAGACCCGTGGCGCTCACCCAGCGGAATACCGGATCGTCGCCATCGAGAACTTGCAGATAGGTCGTTTCCCAAATGTCGAGCGTGCGGGAGAGCGGGGAAAGAATTTCATAATAGTCCGCGGGCGAAAGCACGCCTGCCTCGCGCACATCGCCGAGCTTCGCAGCCCAGGGACCGCTTTGCGCCACCTCGCGCATCAACGCATGCGACGGCGCGTTGAAATTCGAAGGAACCTGAAATGCGAAGGTGCCGCCCGGTTTGACGAAACCCACGAGACGCGGCAACAGCGATCTGTGATCGGGCAGCCATTGATAGGTCGCGTTGGAATAGATCACGTCATAAGAATCGGGCGGCGACCATTGCGCGAGGTCTGCCAGAATCCAGTTTGCCTTCACGCGCGTTTCGGCCGCCCGATTCAGCATCGCATCGGACGAATCCACGCCATCGATGGAAGCTTCCGGCCAGCGCGCCGCAAGCAGCGCTGTCGAATTTCCAGGTCCGCAGCCGAGATCGGCCACGCGCGCGGGCGAAACATCGGGCACGCGCGCCAAAAGATCGGCTGCGGGACGCGTGCGCTCATCGGCATAGGAGAGATAGTTCTTGGGGTCCCAGGTCATGTGCGGTCCGGAAGATAGACGCAGAACGTCGTGCCGAGCGCGCCTGTTTCGGCCAATCTTACATCGCCGCCATGCAGCCTCGCCAGATCGCGCGCAATCGAAAGGCCCAATCCCGAACCGCCGGGTTTTGCCGCGGTTGCAAAAGGCTGAAACAGTTTCTCGCGCATCGCCTCCGGCACGCCCGGACCGTTGTCGCAGACGCTTATTCTGACGCCGCCGTTCTCACGCATTGCACCCACCGAAATCGTTCCGTTTTGGCGCGCCTGCAACGCTTCCGCCGCATTGCGCACGAGATTGAGCAGGATGCGATGCAATTGCTCGGCATCCGCATTCACCTTCAAATCCGGATCGACCCTGTTTTCGAACGACAGCGCCGTCGCGAGCCTGACGGCCTCTCCCACTTCGTTCACAATGGGGGCAAGCAGCAACGCTCTGCGCTCGGGCGCACGTTCGTCCGCCCGGCCATAGCGCAAGGTGTTGGTTGCAAGCGACACGGCGCGGTCGAGCGATGCCACCAGCCGCGGCGTCAGCCGCTTCACCACCGGATCGTCGATCGCCGTCAGGCGTTCGGACGCCAGTTGCGCGCTCGACAAGATGTTTCTCAGATCGTGCTGGATTTTCGCAACCGCAGCACCCAGCGCCGCAAGCCGCGTCTTCTGTTGCAGCGAGCCGTAGATGTCTCGCTGCATCGCGGCCAATTCCCGCTCGGCTGTGCCAATTTCATCGCGCCGCGCGGTTGCGGCCACGATGCGAGAGGGATCTTCCGGGTTTTCCCGAAAGCGAACCATCGCATGCGTAATCCGCCGCATCGGCTGCACCAGCACGAAATAGAGGCTCAGGAACACCAGCACCGCGGCGACAACGGAGATGAGCAATCCCACCAGAAGCGTGCGTTCGGAATAGACGAGCAGGGACGCGCGTATCGGCGCCTCGCCCACAATCACTTCAACCGTCTCGGCCCTGGGAATCTGCGTTGCGGCGATGATGCGCAGCATCCGGTCCCCGCCCATGAACAGGCAGTTCAACGCCTCCCCGATCTCGTACCAAAGCCCGGGTTTCGACAGATCGATGGTGCGGTCGAGTTTTTCCGGCATTCCCTGCACGAGAAACAGCTCGCGCTGGTCGCGGCGCTTGAGCATCACCGCATCCGCGCCCGCGCGCATCAGCAATTGCCGCCGCAAGCCGGGCGAGAACTGTTCGCCCCCGATTTCGGTGAAGGGCAGGATCGCGATTTCTGCGGATTCGATGTGGGTGTCGAGCAGCTCGCGATGATAGCGCGCGATGGTAGGTATCGAGATCACCGCCTCGCTGATCAGCACATATAGCAAGGTGAGCAGCAGCAACCGCCCGGAAAGGCTGTGCGCGACCAGCCTCAGGGACCCTGCCAATCTGATGCGTATCGGGCGAAGCATCCGGCGGCAAGAAAACAGGCTGGCGCACGGGAAATAAAGCGCTCCGCTCGCCCTTCATGCGGCCCGCCGAATCTGTGCATGGCTGGCGAAATAGAGGCGCGTCCCGCGAGGTTGACAGCCCCTCTACCCCTCCCCTAGAAGCACCGCTCTTTTGACGACGAGCCAGCCCCATGAAACGCCCCTTTCAGCCCAGCAAGATCGTCCGCAAGCGCCGCCATGGCTTCCGCTCGCGCATGGCGACTGCCGGCGGCCGCAAGGTGCTCGCCCGCCGCCGTGCCCACGGCCGCAAGAAGCTCTCGGCCTGAGCCACTTATCCCGTTGAATCGGCTGAAAAAACGTGCCGATTTCCTGCGCGCCCAGAAGGGCATAAGGCAGGTCCGTCCTTCCGTTACCCTCGAACTCTGCCCCAATCGGGAAGCGGATTTCCGCGTGGGCTTTACCGCCAGCCGCAAGATCGGCGGCGCGGTTGCCCGCAACCGGGCCAAAAGACGCCTGCGGGCTGCGGCGCAGGCGCTTCTTCCCCTTTATGGGCTGAAGGGCCATGACTATGTTCTGGTTGCCCGCGCCGGCACCTTGACCCGCGACTTTCCGGGCCTTCTGGACGACCTGAAGGCCGCCCTCGTCCAGGCCCATCAGCGGCTTGGCAAAAAGGACCCCGCAACCTGATGGCCTGGCTTCGCTCATTCGCGACCCAAATGTTGAAGGCGCCGATCCGCCTTTACCGGCTTGCGCTTTCGCCGCTGCTGCCGCCGTCTTGCCGCTTCGAGCCGACGTGTTCGGCCTATGCGCTCGAGGCGCTCGAAACCCACGGTCCCGTGAAAGGACTTTACCTCGCCGCGCGGCGCATCGCGCGGTGCCATCCCATCGCCTGGCTCGGCGGTTCGTCGGGCTTCGATCCTGTTCCGAAACGATAGACATGAACGAAAACAGAAATCTCATTCTCGCCGTCGTGCTGAGCTTCGCCGTGATCTTCGGCTGGCAGTATTTCGTCGCCACACCGAAGATGAAGGCCGAACAGGCCGCCAGGCAGGCCGAGACCGCGCAAGAACACAAGGCAGCGCCGGGTCTCAAGCCGAATGCGCCCGCTACGCCCAAAATGATTGCGCGCGATACCGGCCGGCGCATCGTCATCGACACGCCGACGGTCGATGGTTCGCTCAGCCTTACCGGCGCGCGTTTCGACGATCTGCGATTGAAGAAATACCGCGAGACCGTCGATCCCAAATCGCCGGAGATCGTTCTGCTGTCGCGGCAATCGAGCGAATATCCCTATTACGCCGAGTTCGGATGGATCGCACCTTCGGGCAGCAAGACCCCCGTGCCCGGTGCCGATACGCCATGGAGGCTCAAGAGCGGCGGCACGCTGGGCCCCGGACATCCGGTCACGCTCGAATGGAACAACGGGCACGGACTCGTCTTCACGCGCACCATCGCGGTGGACGAACAATATATGTTCACCGTGACGGACAGCGTGAGGAACACGGGCGTTTCCGAAGCCACGCTTTATCCTTATGCCTATGTCGCGCGCGACGGTCTTCCCAACACGCAGCACTTTTGGGTGGTGCATGAAGGATTCGTGGGCTACGCCGGCGGCGCCAAGTACACCAAATATGCGGACCTGAAACCGGAAGAGCCTTCGCAGAAATTCTCCGCCACCGGCGGCTGGGTGGGCATCACAGACAAATACTGGATGGCGACCGTCATCCCGCCGCAGAGCGAGAAGTTCGAAGGCACCTATTCGATTTCGCAGTCGAACGGCCGCACGAATTACCAATCCGACTACCGCCTGGACGCGCGCACCGTCTCGCCGGGCCAGACCGTGAGCGTGAAGCAGAAGCTCTTCGCCGGCGCCAAGGTGGTGAAGACGCTGCGCGACTACGAGAAGCAATACGGTATCGCCGGCTTCGACTATGCGATCGACTGGGGTTGGTTCTTCTTCATCACCCGGCCGATGTTTCTGGTGCTGGACGAGTTTTACAAACTCGTCGGCAATTTCGGCGTCGCCATTCTTCTCCTGACGGTTGCGGTGAAACTTCTGTTCTTCCCGCTGGCGGATGCCTCCTACCGCTCGATGAGCCGGATGAAAAAGCTGCAGCCCAAGATCGAGGAGTTGCGCACCCGCTTCGCCGACGACCGGATGCGCCAGCAGCAGGAAATGATGGAGCTTTACAAGCGCGAGAAGGTGAATCCGGTCTCGGGCTGCCTGCCCATGCTGATCCAGATTCCCGTCTTCTTCTCGCTCTACAAGGTCCTGTTCGTCACTATCGAAATGCGCCATGCCCCGTTCTTCGGCTGGATCAAGGATCTTTCGGCGCACGACCCAACCTCGATCATCAACCTGTTCGGCCTGCTGCCCTATCAGGTGCCTGCCTTCTTCAACGACCATCTGACGTTTCTCTCCATCGGCATCTGGCCGATCCTGATGGGCATCACGCAATTCGTGCAGACCAAGCTGAACCCCGCGCCCGCCGATCCGGTTCAGGCCAAGATGTTCCTGTTCATGCCGCTCGTCTTCACCTTCATGCTGGCGACCTTCCCGGCGGGGCTGGTGATTTACTGGACGTGGAACAACCTGCTCTCGAT
>DASZRY010000024.1:0-37932 GCA_035548975.1 Rhizomicrobium sp. | reverse complement strand
CGGCCATAGCGGATGTTGTCCGCGATGGTGCCGGAGAAGATCGCAGGGTCTTGGGCCACCAGCGCGATGTGCCGGCGCAGATCGGTGGGATCGAGATCGGCGGCATCGATGCCATCGAAAAGGATGCGGCCATCCTGAGGTGCGTAATAGCGCAACAACAGTTGGAAAACGGTGGATTTGCCCGCGCCAGAGGGGCCGACGAGCGCGATGGCTTCGCCGGGTTCGACCTTCAGCGAGAAACCGTTGAGTGCTGCGGAATCGGGGCGCGTGGGATAATGGAACGTCACGTTCTCAAATGCGACGGCACCTTTCGAGGGCGCGGGCAACGCAAGCGGATTTCTTGGTGCTTTCACGTCCGGCTCGACATGGAGCAATTCCATCAACCGTTCGCTGGCGCCGGCAGCACGTTGCAGATCGCCCCAGGTTTCGCTGAGCGCGCCGAAGCCGCTTGCCACCAGTACGGCATAGAGAATGAACTGGGTAAGTTCGCCGCTTGTCATAGTGTGGGCGATGACGTCGCTCGCACCGACCCACAGAACGCCCACGATGCAGCTTGCCATTGCGAAGATAGCCACGGCCGTCATCGCGGCGCGTGCGCGCGTGCGTATCACTGCAACATGGAATGAATTTTCTACGGCCCCGCCGAAGAGTCTGCGATCTTCGTTTTCATGAGTGAAAGCCTGAACCGTCTGCACGGCATTGAGCGTTTCACTGGCGCGCGCGCTGGTGTCTGCTACGCGATCCTGGCTTTTGCGCGACAGCGAACGCACCCAGCGGCCAAATCCGATCAGGGGCAGCATGATCAGGAATACAGCCGCCAGAACGAGACCGGACAGTTTGAGGCTGGTGAGAAAGAGAAGGATCAACCCGCCGCTCAGCATCACGAGGTTACGCATCGCAACACTCGCCGACGAACCGATCACCGTCTGGATCAGCGTCGTATCGGCGGTGAGGCGGGAGAGGACTTCGCCGGTGCGCGTAATTTCGAAGAAAGCCGGCGTCAGCGAGAGCACGTGATTGAAGACGGCCTTACGGATGTCGGCGATCACGCGCTCACCCAGCCAGGTCACGAAATAGAACCTTGTGGCAGTCGCGATGCCCAAGACGGCGGCGACGCCAATGAGAGCGAGAAAGTAATTGCCGATCTGGCCGGCGTAACGGGCATCGAAGCCATGGTCGATCATCCGGCGGACGGCAATCGGTATGACCAGACTTGCTGTCGAGGAACACAGTAAGGCAATGCCGGCGACGACTATTCTGGCCCGATAGGGTCTGAGGAACGGGACCAGCCGCCACAAGGGTTCCAGCGACCGGGACTTTTCCCGGCCTGCCGCGACCTGCGCGACGTGGGCGGCATACTCTTCGCTGGTTTGGGCCATGATTGGCACTTTCTATAGCGGAAACCGGGCCTTGACGGGAGCCGGACCCTTCGCCGCGCGGCCGGGTTGCCAGCTACGTCCCGATCCCCTATAAGCCCCGGCCTTCCGAGCCAGAGAGCCTAAAGCCATGAAAAAGGGCATTCATCCCGACTATCATTTTGTGGATGTCGTGCTGAACGACGGCACCACCTATCGCACCCGCACGACCTGGGGCGAGGCCGGCCAAAAGCTGACGCTCGATATAGATCCGACAACGCACCCAGCCTGGACCGGCGGTCAACAGCAGCTGGTCGATCGCGGCGGACGCCTGACGCGATTCAACAAGCGTTTCGCGGAATTCGTGAAGAAATAGGTTTCTTCAGGCTGCGCCTTCGCCGAAAGCCTGATGCAGCCGGCTGAAGTGGGCCTGCACGCCGGGTTTCTCGGAGACATTGCCAAACAGTTCGTCGTCGAGGCGCGCGATGCGGCGATAAAGATTGTCGCTGCGCTGGAGAAGATCGCGCAGGGTTGCCGGCAGAAGCTCGATGCCTTCTTCGCGGCCTCCGAAACAGATTTCCTTTGAGCCAAGTCGATAACGCTCGCCGCGCGCATCTTCAACGCTCATTTCACCTTCGTGCACCGCGCGCTGCACGAGCAGCCAGCTTGCCGCCTGCATCAGGCGCGTCGTCACGCGCATGCTTTCGCCAGCGTAGAGCATTGCGGCCTTGCGCGGCAGATCGCGCGCTTCCTGACGGCCACGGCCATCGAGGTAGCGTGCGGTTTCTTCGACCAACGCCATGCCTTCGTTGAAGGTGCGATCGAACATTGCGGAGCCCACGAATTCACGCAAGTCCTGCGTGTTCGCGATCTCGTTTTCCATCTCAGCCGTCGTCATCGGCATGTCCCCGGGCGATCAATGCGGAAGGCAAGCTAGCAACTCGGCCCCCGCGAGCAAAGCCCGAATGATGCGCACGAGGGCGGATGCACACACCTTCTGCAATAATGGCTAATGCCCGCCCTTTTCGATCTTAACGATGAATTGCGGGAACAAATGCCCTTAACGTTTGAAGAATGCATCCGCTGCGGACTTGGTGTTTCGCCGCGCGACAATCGCTTCGCGGCAGCGAGCGACTTCGGCCTCCAGCGCCGCAATGCGCCCTTCGAGTTCATGTTCGGAAAGCGCCGATAAATCCTGGCCCAGAACGATGTCTGGCGATTTCTTCTTCGGAAGCAATTCGTCCGGATCAATGGCCATTGGCTGTGCCCCTCTGGAGACGGCGTCAGTCTCTGTTACAGTGTGGGACAGGCGCAAGCGCGAAAGCGAACGACCAAATGAAGGCCATTCAGGTTCAACGCGACGGCAACGACGTGAGGCTCGTGCCAGGCGATATCGAAAAACCAAAGCCGCGAAATGGCGAGGTGCTGATCAAGGTGACGGCGGCCGGCGTAAACCATGCCGACCTGATCCAGGCCCGCGGCGGTTATCCGCCGCCGCCCGGCGCTCCCGATACGCTGGGGCTCGAGGTTTCGGGCACGATCGAAGAGTTGGGATCCGGCGTCTCGGGATGGAACATCGGCGACCAGGTTTGCGCGCTTCTGGGTGGCGGCGGGTATGCCGAATTCGCGGCGGTGTCGCAACTCTGCGTGCTGCCGGTCCCGAAGGGCGTTTCGCCAATCGATGCGGCGGCTCTGCCGGAAGTTCATTTCACAGTGTGGACGAATCTGATGGACGCGGCACGGCTCAAACCTGGCGAAAGCGTTTTAATCCATGGCGGGTCGAGCGGAATCGGGACAGCGGCAATCCAGCTTTGCGCTGCACGCGGGCACAAGGTTTTCACCACGGCAGGCAGCAAAGAGAAGTGCGAAGCCTGCGTGGAATTGGGAGCCGTACGCGCGATCAACTATCGCGAGGAAGATTTCGTTGACGTTGTGAAATCCGAAACCGGCGGGAGAGGTGTCGACGTCATTCTTGACATGGTAGGTGGCGACTACATCGAGAAGAATTTCCGCGCCGCCGCGATCTGGGGGCGCATCGTCAACATCGCTTTCCAAAAAGGAATGGTGGCTGAGGTCAATTTCGCTTCGATGCTGATGAAACGATTGAGTTTCATGGCGACCACATTGCGGGCGCGTTCCAACGAAGAAAAGGGCGCGATCCGGGACGCCATCCGGCGCGAGGTCTGGCCGTTGATCGAGGCGGGCAAGATCAAGCCGGTGGTGGACATGGTGTTCCCGCTGGCCGAGGCAGGGTCGGCTCATGCCCGGATCGCCCAGAGCCGGCATATCGGAAAGCTGCTCTTGACGCCCTAGCCAAGCCGTTTCCCAACGGCTAAAAGGGCCGCCTTCCTCGACAATCTGGACGCTCGAGCGAAGGGACGGGGCGGAAAGCCTCGCCCGGGAAAGGGAAAATCTATGGCCGACAAACCACTTATGCCGAAAGCAACCGCCGTCTGGCTGGTCGACAACACCTCGCTCTCCTTCGAGCAGATCGCAGAATTCTGCGGACTGCACCCTTTGGAGGTGAAAGGCATTGCCGATGAGGATGTGGCGAAGGGCATCAAGGGGCAGGATCCTGTGGCGTCAGGCCAGCTGACCCGCGAGCAGATCGAAGAGGCCGAGAAAAACCCGAAGCTGCGCCTGAAAATCGCGCCGCCGAAATACAAGATCCCGCCGGTGAAGATCAAAAAGGCGCCACGCTATACGCCGGTGTCGAAACGGCAAGACAAGCCCGATGCCGTCTATTGGCTGTTGCGCAACCATCCCGAATTCGGCGATGCCGACATCATCAAATTGATCGGCACCACCAAGGCCACAATTCAGAAAATCCGCGAGCGTTCGCACTGGAACGCGCCGAACATCAAGGCGGTCGACCCAGTGACGCTGGGACTGTGCTCGCAGCTGGAACTCGATCTTGCAGTCGCACGCGTCAGCCAGCGCAGGGAACGCCAGGCGAAGAAGGCGGCCAAGATGGGCGGCACGTTGAAACCGGTGGATGATTCAATCGCCGAAGAGCCCATTGAAGAACAGGCGGGCAGCGACGAGTGATCAGACCTGTTCTTCCGACTCGGTACTGCGGGGATCGAGCTCGAGCGCGACTGGCGAGGCCTGCTGCGGCATCGGACTGAACGTATCCCGATAAGTATCCGTCGCGGGTTCGACTTTGCGGATTCGATAGAGCGTGTAAAGCGCAAAGGCTGTGTGGATCGTCGCCGTGTAGTAGAACAATGCCTGCGTTCCGGCGCGGTCGGTGACGAGCGCCGCCAATATCGGGCCCGCGACGGATGCCAGCGAATTCACCAAGAGCAGCGTGGCGGATGCTTCGACGAAGGCATCGCGCGGCAGGCGGTCATTGGTGTGCGCGACGGACAATCCGTAACAGGGAAGCGCGGTCATGCCGAAGATCGTGACGAGGATGAGGTTACGCGCGATGTCGCGGCCTCCGAGAATGGCGAGCGCGACACCGGATGCCGCCGCCAGCAATGCCACGCCAACAAGGACGACACGCCGATCCATGTGATCTGAAACGCGGCCCACCGGAACCTGAACGATTGCGCCGCCCAAGGCGAAGGCGCACATGAAGGCAGCAAGCAGGCCCTGATGAATATTGTGCGCTTGCGCGTAAACCGGGGCGAGTGTCCACACCGCGCCATTCGCAAGCCCCACGACGATGCAGCCCATGACGCCGACGGGCGCGACCGCGAACAACCTGCCGGGCCGCAATTTCGGAATCGGCGCGGGCTTCGGCTGCGGCAGTCGCGTGAGGCCCATCGGAATGAGACAGAGCGCGTAGAAAATCGCCGAAAGATTGAACAAAGAAAAACTTTTCGCGCCGCCAGCGATCAGCAATGCCTGACCGACGATGAGGCCGGTGTAGTTGACGGTGAGATAAGAAGCGAAGATGCGGCCGCGCGTTTCATTTGTGGCGCGGTCGTTGAGCCAACTTTCGATCACCATGTAGAGATTGGCGGACGAGAAACCGATACCTGCGCGGATCAGCGTCCAGAAGACTTCGTTGACAACAAGCGGTTGGGCGATTGCGGTTGCGGTCGCAAGACCGGCAGCGACTGCGAAGGTGCGGCTGTGGCCGACACGCAAAAGCAATCCGGGACCGACGAAACATCCGATCAGGAATCCGGCGTAATACGCCGACCCCATGAAACCGATGGCGAGGTCGGAAAAGCCTTCGAGATGGGCGCGCACCGGCGTGACCGTTCCCAACAGGCCGTTGCCGGTGAGAAAGATAAAAGTTGCCAGCAGGATCGCCGCAACCGGATAAAGATGTTTACCCATGCGAACGCGGGGATCAGACGATGTAACGCGCTATCAAGAAGCCCAGGATGATGACGGCCAAGAAGCCTATCATCACATATTCGAGCCGCTTTTCGATGAAATTCCGGATCGGTTCCCCGAACCAGGCAAGCAGGCCCGCCACGATGCCGAAACGGGCGCCGCGCGTGATTGCCGAAAGAATAACGAACAGAAAAAGGTTGTAGCCTGCAAAACCGGATGCGATGGTCACAAGCTTGTAGGGTATCGGCGTTGCACCTTTGATAAGGATTATCCACGCACCGTATTCGGCGTATAGCGCGCGAAATTTTTCCAGATCCGCACCGTAACCGTAGGCCCGGATCAGCCACTGGCCGATGGAATCGTAGAGCAGCGACCCGATTGCGTAACCCAAAAGCCCGCCCAGCACCGACCAAAGCATGCACCAGCCGGCCAGCATGAAGGCGCGCTTACGGTCGGCCAGCGCCATCGGGATCAGCATCACATCCGGCGGAATCGGGAAAAACGAAGCCTCGGCAAACGCCACAATGGCAAGCATCGTCCAGGCGTGGCGGCCTTCGGCATGGCGCATCAGCCAGAAATAGAGGCCGCGCAAGGGGCCGGCGCGTTCAGCGGTTCCGGTATCGCCCGACATGGATCGTCCGTTTGAGGTGCCGGGCCTTCTATCAATGCCGCGTGGATTCGTCCATCAATCGGGCGCTTGCCCGGTTAACGCGAGTTCTTTAGCGTTCCGCACGCTCCAACATCGGCGACAGGAACAATGGCGAAGCGTAAACCAACAAGGCCGCGCAAAGGCAAAGCACCGCGCAAAGCGGACAAGACCAAAAAGACGGCAAAGGCCCGCAAGAAGACCATATCCAGCCCAACGAAACCCAAGCCGATACCGGGCCGCATTACCGCAAAGGCGGCGGGCAAACGGATTCCGGCCGCGCCGAGAAAACCGATCGTTCGCAGGACGGCCGACGCCATGCGCGCAATGCCGCCGGTCAAGCTGCGCGTGGGGGCAAGCGCCTATGACCGCGATCTGGACCGGAATGCGGCCAACTATCAGCCGTTGACGCCCATTTCGTTTCTGGAACGCGCGGCTTTCGTATTTCCCGATGCCGTCGCCATCGTTCATGGCAATCAGCGCAAGACCTATGCCGAGTTTTATGCACGATCGCGCAGGCTGGCTTCCGCGTTGCGCAAGCGGGGGATCAAGAAGAACGATACCGTCGCCGTCATGCTGGCAAACACGCCGCCGATGCTTGAGGCCCATTATGGCGTCCCGATGGCAGGGGCCGTTCTCAATGCGCTCAACACGCGGCTGGATGCGCCGACGCTTGCATTCATGTTGGACCACGGCGAAGCAAAGGTCCTCATTACCGATCGCGAATTCGCAAGCACGATCAAGGATGTGTTGAAGATCGCAAAAACGAAACCTCTGGTCATCGATTACGACGATCCCGAATTCCCGCAGGGTGGGGAATTTCTAGGGTCGCTCGAATATGAAGACCTCCTGAAGGAAGGAGATCCGGATTTCGCGTGGGTTGGACCTTCGGACGAATGGGATGCCATTGCGCTCAATTATACATCCGGCACGACCGGCAACCCCAAAGGGGTGGTCTTTCACCATCGCGGCGCGGCGCTGATGGGATATGGCAATGTCATCTCGGCCAATATCGGAAAGCGGCCCGTCTATCTGTGGACGTTGCCGATGTTTCATTGCAACGGATGGTGCTTTCCATGGTCGCTGTCGGTCGTAGCGGGCACGCATGTCTGCCTGCGCTGGGTGCGCGCCAAGGCTATGTATGATGCGATCGCCGAGCATGGCGTAACGCATATGTGCGGCGCCCCGATCGTGATGTCGACCTTGCTGAATGCGACTGACGACGAAAAGAAGTCTTTCGGCCACCGGGTGCAATTCGTGACAGCTGCTGCGCCCCCGCCGGAGGCGGTCCTTGCTGCGATGGACAACGCCGGGTTCAACGTCACCCACGTCTATGGATTGACCGAAACCTATGGCCCGGCGGTCGTCAACGAATGGAAGCCGGTGTGGGACTCGCTCGACAACACGGCGAAAGCCGCAAAGAAAGCGCGGCAGGGCGTGCGGTATCATGCGCTCGATGCATTGACCGTGATGGACCCAGAAACGATGGAGCCCGTTCCTGCCGACGGAGAGTCGCTGGGCGAGGTGATGTTCCGCGGCAATATCGTGATGAAGGGATACCTGAAGAATCCCAAGGCGACGCAAGAGGCGTTCGCAGGCGGTTGGTTTCATTCGGGCGATCTGGGCGTGATACACCCCGATGGCTATATCCAGCTCAAAGACCGCTCGAAGGACATCATCATCTCGGGCGGCGAGAACATCTCATCCATCGAAGTTGAGGACACGCTCATCAAGCATCCGGCAGTGATGTTTGCCGCCGTTGTGGCTCGGCCGGATGAAAAATGGGGAGAGACCCCGTGTGCCTTCATCGAGCGCAAGCGAGGGTTCGAGAACGTGACCGAAGCGGAATTGATCGCTTATTGCCGCAACAATCTCGCACATTACAAGGCGCCGAAGCATATTGTTTTCACTGAACTGCCGAAGACCTCGACCGGAAAGATCCAGAAGTTCAAACTGCGCGAAATGGCGAAGGGTGTGTGATGGACCCTCAGCCCAGCCGGCATGCGCTGATCTTCATCTTTATCACGATGTTGGTCGATACGATTGGGCTGGGCATCGTCATCCCCGTGACACCAAAGCTGATAACCGAACTGACGCATCAGGGAATGAGCGAAGCGGCGCGCTGGGGCGGCTGGCTTTTTTTCGTGTTCGCGCTCATGCAATTTCTTTGCGCCCCGCTGATCGGTAATCTGAGCGACCGGTTCGGACGGCGGCCGGTGCTGATCGCATCGCTGGCGATGCTGGGGGTCGATTATCTGATCACCGGACTTGCGCCGACCATTGCCTGGCTGTTCGTGGGCCGGCTTCTTTCCGGCATTGCGGGTGCGGCCTACCCGACCGCCAACGCCTATATCGCCGATGTCAGTCCGCCGGAAAAACGCGCGGCCAATTTCGGTTTGGTGGGCGCCGCGTTCGGTATTGGGTTCGTCATAGGTCCCGCGGTCGGCGGTTTGCTTGGGCAATTCGGAGCGCGCATTCCATTTTATGTCTCTGCCGGAATCGCATTTTCCAACGCATTGTACGGCCTCATCGTGCTCAAGGAATCGCTTCCGCCCGAGCGGCGGCGCCCATTCGAGGTCTGGCGCGCCAACCCGTTGGGCGCACTGATCGCGTTAAGGCGCTTTCCCATGCTGATGGGAATGTTCGGCGTGACGGTTTTGATGCGCTTGGGGCACGATGCCAATCCTGTCGTCTGGACTTATTACACGATGCTCAAATTCCATTGGTCGTCCGCACAGGTTGGATATTCGCTAATGGCGGTCGGCGCGATGATGGCGCTCGTCTTCAGTTTCCTTACTCGCATCGTCATTCCACGCCTTGGAGAATTGCGTTCGGCGTATCTGGGGATTACCTGCGGCGCGATCGGATTTTTCGGCTATGCCTATGCCACGCAAGGCTGGATGCTTTACGCGTGGATGTCGATATGGGTTCTGATGGCGCTTGCCGGCCCATCGCTCAACGCGATCATGTCGAAGGAAGTTGGGCCAACAGAGCAGGGCGAACTGCAAGGCGCGCTCGCGAGTTTGGGCAGCCTGACTTCGGTCGCTGCACCGCCGATACTTTCGAACCTGTTCGGCTATTTCACGAGCGAAGCCGCTCCCGTTTATTTTCCGGGCGCAGCCTTCTTTGCAGCAGGCGTATTCATGATGCTCGCTGCACTGCTGCTTGCAACAGCGCAGCGAGCGCGGCCTGCGGTCGCGTAATCAGTCGCTGCCGATCAGTGAACGCTGGTTCGAAGTCTTGCTATTTCGTCTTTCAATCGAAGCTTCTCTTTTTTGAGCGCCGCAATGGTCGCTTCATCCCAATCGGGGTGCGCCATCTCCGCTTCGATGCGCTGTTCGAGTTTTCTGTGCTTTTCGGCGAGTTCCTGAATATGCCCGTCTAGTGCCATATGATGCACCTCACGCAGTTAAGGCATAAAAGATTAGACCACCATTGGGAGGTGCTGTCATCCGTTTTCGGACCGCTTGCCTTCCCAACAATTAACGAAGATTAAGTGGGGAAAAGCTGGCATTATAGGGGTTGCTGAACGGCGCTGTAGGCCGGCCAATTAGTGAGAGATTTCCGGCACATGACCGAGGCCGAAGAACAGGCATTGCGCATCAAACTCAACGAGCTGGAGCAGGAACATCGCGCGCTCGACGCCGCCATTGCCGCCCTTGTCCAGGCCGGGACCGGCGATCAGATACAGCTAACGCGCCTGAAAAAGCGCAAACTGATGCTCAAGGACCAAATTGCTAGAATCGAGGACGCGCTGCTACCGGACATAATCGCCTGAGAAATCAGCGCCCGCGCTTGTTCGCATACATCGCCTCATCGGCGCGTGCCATGGCGGTTTCCGCACTCTCGCCCGCCTTTAATTCGAACGCGCCATAGGAAAACGTCATGGGAATGCTTTGTCCCCGCCATTGCGCGGGTGAGGACTTGAGTTTCGCCGCAAGTGAATCGGCTTTCTTGTATGCCATTTCCTGCGTGGCATGACTCAAAATAACGCCAAATTCGTCCCCGCCCAGGCGGCCGACGATATCGCTGTCGCGCACATTGGCGCGAAGCGTATCGGCAAAATGTGCAAGAACGGCGTCGCCGCCGGCATGACCATGGGTATCGTTGACGGCCTTGAAACCATCGAGGTCGAAATAAACGAGGCTCGCCGGTGTGCCGTAACGGTCGGAATAGGCGATGTAGCGCGTAAGTTCGCGCACGAAGGCGCGCCGATTGAGAAGCGGCAGAAGATGATCCTGATCCGCCGTTCGCTCGACTTCTTCCAGGCGCGCCTTGGTCTTCTCCAATTCGCGGCGAAGCGAATCCACCTCGCCCATCAGCTTCATGATCGCATCGCGGACACTGGGCGTGAATTCGGATTCGGGGATTCCGAGCACTCTCGCATTGGCGACCGCTTCGACAGGCTCAAGTTGGGTAAGAGTTTCGCCACGGCGTGCGTAACCGGCCGCCTTGACCGCCCGTACCCCCCTACCAGCAGTAGTGCCTTCGACTTTCACCCGTTACCCCTGAGTCGATGCCTTAACCTTCCGTTGAGGATGGTTCCCAAAAGGTTAACGCAATACAATTATGCCACCTTTCCCCGGGGCGCGCTGGACTTATAATGGGCCGCTTCTTTGCTGGAACCCAGAATCAGGCAGGAAGCAATGTCCCCTCCCCTCGTCGGCATCATCATGGGCAGCCAGTCGGACTGGCCCACCTTGCGGGCGGCTGCGGCCATTCTGGATGAGCTGGGGGTAGCCCACGAGACCAAGGTGGTCTCGGCCCATCGAACGCCTGACAGGCTCTACGCTTACGCCCGCGGCGCGGCGAAGAAGGGTCTGAAGGTGATCATTGCCGGCGCGGGCGGTGCTGCCCATCTGCCGGGTATGACAGCCTCCATGACCACCTTGCCGGTGCTCGGCGTGCCCGTGGAGAGCAAGGCGCTCAAGGGGCTGGATAGTCTCCTGTCCATCGTGCAGATGCCGGGTGGCGTTCCGGTAGCGACCTTTGCCATCGGCGAAAGTGGGGCCAAGAATGCGGCGCTTCATGCTGCGGCCATTCTGGCGCTCTCCGACAGGCGTCTGGCCGGAAGGCTGGAGGCCTGGCGCGCTCGCCAGACGGAGGCGGTCGCCGAAGCGCCCCAATGAGCGAGCAGAAGCGGCTCACTGCTCCCGTTGCACCGGGAGGAACCATCGGCATTCTGGGCGGCGGTCAGTTGGGACGCATGCTCGCTTTGGCTGCCGCGCGTCTGGGACTCAAGACGCACATCTACTCCGATGAGGACAATGCGCCCGCGTTTCAGGTCTCGGCATTTCGCACCCATGCGCGCTACGACAATGAGGCGGCATTGGCGGCTTTTGCGGGCGCATGCGATGCCGTGACGTTCGAGTTCGAGAATGTGCCAAGTGCGACAGCGGACTTTCTTGCCGATCACGTTCCGATAAATCCAAACCCGAATGCGCTTGCGGTTTGTCAGGACAGGCTTGCGGAAAAAGCCTTCGTTTCATCGCTGGGATTGAAGACGCCGGCGTTTGCATCCATTGACTCCGCGGGCGATGCAAAGGGGGCGCTTGCCAAAGTGGGGGCGCCTGCGGTGCTCAAGACCTGCCGCATGGGCTATGACGGCAAGGGCCAGGCGAAGATCGCCACCGAAGGCGATATCGTGCGGGCGATGGAGGCATTCAAGGGCGCGCAGTCCATTCTGGAGTCCTTCGTGGACTTCTCCTTCGAAGCGTCTGTCATTGCGGCGCGCGGAATGGATGGGACCTTTGCGGCCTACGATCCGCCGGAGAACGCGCACGAGAACCACATCCTCAAGCGGTCCACGGTTCCGTCGCGCCTGAGTGCGGCGCAAGTGCAGGACGCCAAGGCCATCGCGCGGAAGATCGGCGATGCGTTCGGCTATGTGGGCGTGTTCGCAGTGGAGCTCTTCGTGGCGCGCGACGGTTCGCTGCTGGTGAACGAGATCGCGCCGCGCGTGCACAATTCCGGACACTGGACGATGGAGGCGTGTCTCGTCAGCCAGTTCGAGCAGCATATCCGCGCGGTTGCAGGCTGGCCATTGGGCGACGGATCGCGGCACTCAGATGCGGTAATGGAAAATCTGATCGGTGCGGAAGCGGACGATTGGAAGGCGCTTGCTGCGCGCGGCGGCGCCTTGCATCTTTACGGCAAGACACAAGCGCGACCCGGCCGCAAGATGGGCCACATCACATGGCTCAAGAAGGCCGGCGGTTGACGCGGTTCAATATCTCTTCAAGCGAGGGAAATTTGCCGATTTCCTTTTTTACTTGCGCCTTGAATTTCTCGAAATTCATCACGTCCTCGATGCGGCTGTCGAGAAAGGCGCCGGTGGCGGCTTCATCGTCGCTGTGATCGTTGAACCAGCGCATCAGCGTCGATGAATAGACGCCCGCGAGGATCCCGCGCTTGGTGTAGTAGTTGAAATCGGTCGTGGTGTCGCCGGTGGCGCGCCACATCGCGTCCACGGTGCGCCACAACAATTTGGCGCCCAAAGGTGCATTTGGCGGGAGGGTGAGAAAGGCCGCCGCGCGCCGTGCTGCCTCCTTGTTGGGACGCAGAATGTCGAGGCGGATTTTCACCGCCGACTTGATGCGGTCGCGAATGCGCATATTCGCGAGATCGAGTTTGGCGATTTCCGCTTCCATTTCACGGTCGGCGGAAGCGGAATATTCCTCGAGAAGATCCAGGACGCCGTTGGGGAACAAGCGCGTCAACGTTTTCTTGTCGATTCCGGCTTGCTCGCCCGCACGGTCCAGCAGTTTTCCGGTGAAGCCGTCGAACGGGACGTGCGGCAGGGCCGCCTTGAGTACTGAAGCCTTCAGTTCCGCGTCGTCGGGCGGCTGTTTTTTCCGCGCGGTCATGATTCGGCGACCTTCACCCAATGCTTCGTTTCGGATTCGAAGATCAACTGGGTCAGATCTGTCATGCGCTGGGGATACAGAATGCCTTCGAGATGATCGCATTCGTGCTGAACCACGCGGGCATGGAATCCTTTGGCGGTACGCATGATCTGACGGCCAAGCGTATCGAAGCCACGATAGCGAATGTGGGCCGAGCGTTCGACGAAGCCGCGCAGGCCAGGCACCGACAGACACCCCTCCCAGCCGCCTTCGCGCTCGGGGCCGGCGATTTCGATTTCGGGATTGATGAGCACGGTGAGGGGGGCGGTGTGATCGTAGCGCTCGGCTTGGGTCAGCCCTTCGCTGCGGCCCTCCGGCGCCTGGAAGACGACGACGCGCAGGGGAACGTGCACTTGCGGGGCGGCAAGGCCTGCCCCATTCGCATCGATCATGGTCTCGATCATCGAGTTGACCAGACGGCGGATCATGGGGGCGGTGGGATCCATCACAGGCTGCGCCTTCTTGGCGAGCACCGGATGGCCCATGCGTGCGATCTTCAGAATTGGCATCGGCGGACTATGGGCGTGAGGCGAAAACCGGTCAAAGCGACCGAATGTAAGGTGCTATCGAACAGGCGGTCTTGGGCAGCATTGATTCCAAAGGTTTTTTCCGAATATTCGTTTTCGGGATTTGGCGCCCCCCTCCCCTTGTTCGCGCGTTTCGTTCGACTTTGGCCCTCATAGGAATATGGGCCTTAAACCGGGAACGGCAAGTCTATACCGCACATTATCCCCCGCGGGATAGACAGGGAAAACCGCTTCTGTTATCACCCGCCGCCTTTCGAGAAGACCCCGAGGAGTAGCCTTTGCAGATCATCGTTCGCGACAACAATATCGACCAGGCGCTGAAGGCGCTGAAAAAGAAGATGCAGCGTGAAGGCATCTTCCGCGAGATGAAGCTCAGAGGCCATTACGAGAAACCCAGCGTGAAGCGTGCGCGCGAACGCGCCGAAGCCATCCGCCGCTATCGCAAGCTCCAGCGCAAGCGCCTGCAGCGCGAAGGCGTGCTGCCGCGCTGACCGAGACTTCAATGTCCGAGCATTCTGGCCGCCTTCGAGGCGGCCTTTTTGCTTTCCAACTCAACCGGGTAGAGGCCCCGGGAGTTGTAAATTTTCATTACAAATATCTGTGGCTGCAGCGGCGATTAACCGAAAATCAACAAATGCGTCAGGGACCGGTACGAGTTTTGCTAAATCCAGAACCGGGTAGTGGCGTGCAAAAAGATGCGTGGCTGGTTGAAGACGGCCCTTTCGGGCGCAATTGGAATTCTGGCTTTGGCGGGAATGGCGGCACCGGCGGCGGCGACGCCGGCGGGGCTCGTCTATGAAAAGAGCTATTCCAACGTCTATTTCAACATCACCCATTTGAATACGGTCGACGCCTATATCGAGGCCAATTTCGGGCCCACCGACGTCGATTTTCTGGGTTATGCCTATGGGGGATCCTTTCACGCCAACACGGCGATCCTGCCGCCCATACTCGGCGCGACGATGAGTGGAGACCTGATCGGTAACTCCGGCAATTTCATCTTCAACCCCGGAACGTCGGATTACACGGTCCTGGCGATAGAGATTTACGTCTCCAAAGGGGGCGGCAAGTACAACACGAAGCTGTACGAATTGGTGCCTCAGGACAACGGGAATATCTGGGACACGAGCGACTTCCCGATGATCGAGGTCAATTGCCCCAGGCACCTGACGAGCGATTACTATTACAATTCGCACACGTGCAAATGTTACGTATTCCCGGATGCCACCAAGATCGCGTTCTACGGATACGTGACGAAAAAGGCGCCGGAACCGGCATCGATCGTTCTGCTGGCCGGCGGTCTCGCAGGGCTGGCCGTCCGCCGCCGAAAGCGCGTCTGATATTTTCCTTCAAGGGATCGACAAACCCGCCGCCGTTTCCGTCGGCGGGTTTTTGTTTTCTTTCAGCGGCGCAACATGCTGCGGACCAGTGCGCTCAGGCGTGGCGGGCGCTCGGCCGTCAACACGTGGTTCGCAAACACGCGGCCCATCTGGATCACCAGAACAATGGTGGTCGCGATCATAAGGATGGTGGCGCCTACCACTTCCAGCAGCGGCGGATTCCACGGCAGGCGGAACATCATGAAAAACGGCGTGTAAACCGGAATCCATGAGAGCACCGTGGCGATGGCGCCATTGGGATCTCGCAGCAAGGCGGGCATCATGATGAGCGGCGCCATGACAAGGATCATGGTCGGGCCGACAAGCGCCTGCGCGTCCTGAATCGACGTCGCCATGGAGCCGATGGCCAGAAAGATGGACGCGTAGATCAATAGGCCGCAGACGAAGCACAGAAGCAGCATCGGAAACAGCCCCGTCGACACGATGCTCGTCAACAGCCCGCCAAAATTCGACAGCGCGCCAGGAAGGAAGATGGCGGCACCGGCAAGCAACATGGCGGCCCAGAGTATCAATGTGAGCAATGACGCCGCAGCGGCACCCAGGAGCTTGCCCGTCATGAATTCGACCGGCGTGACGCAGGAGAGCATCACCTCCACGATGCGGCTAGATTTTTCTTCTATGACGCCGGAAAGTAGCGCGCCCGCATTCATGAAGATCGTGAGCAAAAGCAGAAAGGCGAGAACGGCCGGGGCATAGGTGCGGGCCTGATCGGCAAGAGATATTTCGTGGTCGCCGCCCGACGCCGCCGGATCGTAAGCGCGCATTGCGACCGTGGGCTTGAATGTATCGGGCGGAACGTCGGGAGCGAATTTGGCCAACAGCTGGCGCCGCAATTCTTCGGTCAGCGCGCGCCGGACGAAATGTTCAAGGTCGGGATCGCTGGCATTGATACTCCAGAATTCCGCTTCGGGTCCCGATTTCGCATTGGAAAATCCCTTGGGTATGAAGACCACCGCATAAAGCGGATCGGAGCCGGAAAGCCGATCGTTCACCGCCTGCGCAAATCGGCTTTCGTCCGCACCCTGAAGCGCGCCCGGCGGCGAGAAGTGGAAGCGAGGCCGCGGCGGCTGGAACCGGGCATCTGTTTTGCGAAACGGTGCAGCCAGGGAGAGAATGCCGTTCGCGCCACCGGATTTACGGAAACGAGCAAGCGTTTCGGGATCTTCGGAAGACGAATCGACGATCACGGCAAGCTGGGGCAATCTTTCGCGCAGGCGCGGCAGATCGAGATTGGACTGCGCAAATGCCGACAAGGCGTCGCGCTCGGCTATCTCGTCATCGTCCCGAACGGCTTTGGCAATGGCAAATGCGAACCGGCCCCCGGTCTTGTCGACCACGGTGAAGTTGCGCGTGGGAGTCTTGCTTTCGATCCATTGCGGAACCACTCCGCCGATCACCACCCAGACCGGAAACATCAACAGGCTGATGATGAAGCCGCGGCGGGTGACGTATTTGAGGAATTCCGAACGGGCGACGAGAAGGGCGCGTCTCATTGGGCGGCCTCCGCTTCACGGCCGGCGAGAGAAACGAAGACGTCTTGCAGGCTGGGCTCCGAAAGATCGAAATGGGAAAGCTCCACGCGCTGTTCGAAACAGGCCGCGAGTAGTGAACTGCCATCGGCCCCTTCCTTCAACGCAATGTCCCAATAGGGCTGGCCCGAAGCAGGCGGCGAAACGCTTGTCACGCCTTGCAGGTTCCCGAGAAATCCCAGATCGGCTTTCGCGCCGATGCGCGCACGGCGCGGCAATAGGCGATGAGCCTCGGCCAGCGTGCCATCGAACACTTTCTCGCCTCTCGCCAGAATGACGAGGTGGTCGCAGAGACGTTCGGCCTGTTCCATCGTATGCGTCGAGAACAGAATTGTCTTTCCGTCGCGCGCGAGCGCACGGATCGCATCTTCGAAGCTTTGGCGGTTGAGCGGATCCAGACCGGAAAACGGCTCGTCGAGAATGAGTACATCGGGATCGTGTGCGAGCGTGGCGATGAACGCAACCTTTTGTGCCATACCCTTCGACAGACCTTCGATGCGTACGCGCGCGAATTGAGCAAGGCCGAAACGCTCAAGCATGGCATGGGCGCGTTTGTGCGCGGTCGCGCGATCCAAGCCTTTGAGCTGCGCAAAATAGGCAATTACGCTGTCGGCGCGCATGCGCTTGTAGAGACCGCGTTCTTCCGGAAGATAACCGACGCGATCGCGTACCGTGCCGGGGCTTTTGCCGAGGATACGCAAAGTGCCGCCGTCGGGCTTCATCAATCCCAGCATCATGCGCAAGGTCGTGGTCTTGCCTGCGCCATTGGGGCCGAGAAATCCGAGGATGCGGCCCTCGCCATGCGTCAAGGACAGATCGCGCACGGCCGTGAAATCGCCGAAGCGTTTGGAGACGTGGCTGAGTTCGAGTGCGGCGGACGGCATGATTCCCGAAGCAAGAGTGCGGCTTTCCATGCACGCATCTCAAGTGCCGCGCCATGATCGTGCGCGCCAATGCCTAAGGGACAGCTAAAATGAAAAGAGGCCGCACGGGCTGGATGCGGCCTCTCCTCACATGCGCAACGCCGGGGGGATTATTGGCTTTGCGCTACTGAACTGTTGGCGGGGGTAAGGGTGACTTTGCGATCATCCGCGAACTGCCGGCCGGCATAGGCCGTGCCCTGCGCGGAGAGTTTGGCGATCGTTTCGCCATTGGCGGATTTCAGGGTCAGCGAGCCGGGAACGGCCGACCAACGGGCAATCTTTTGCGCGATTGCAGGGCAAGCCGCGTCGGCCGTGGCTGTGCCTTCATCTTCGGATGTTCCTGCGTTGAGCGTCACGATGCAGGGCGCCGCCGATGTGCCAATGGCAACCCTCCATGAACCGGTGACCGGAGCTGCATGGGCGGCCACGGTGCCAGCCAGAAGGACGGAGGCCAAAAGGCCCAATGCTCTGATCTTGGTCATGTGAATAATTCCTTCAAGATTTCGCATTTAACAATAGGTACTCAGGGACGGCGCTTCAAGGGCAAAATTGCTGCATTTGCGAGCAGGCTGGCCGCAAAATGGGTCCCAACTCCCCCGGAATCCTGCATTTCCTGCTGCACCTGCGTTCCCGGAACGCTAGCCATGCGTAGAACGCGAGGCTTTCAGGCCCTATGCTCCCCGCAGCAAAATCGGGAGGACTCCATGGACATCGAAGTGCTGACCCCCACCATCGGCGCAATCGTGAAGGGCGTGGACCTTTCCAGCCATCTGAGCGACGCCGACATTGCCGAGATCCGCAAGGCCCTGCTCAAGCACCTGGTGATCTTTTTCGAGGACCAGCACCTGACGCCGGGGCAGCATCGCGATTTCGCCGCGCGGTTCGGCGCACTTCACACCCATCCGCTCTATCCCGGTGTTGAAGAGGCCAAAGAGCTTTTCATCCTCGATAATCATGCAGGCAATCCCACCGACAACGATGCCTGGCACACCGATGTCACCTTCATCGAAACGCCGCCCATGGGTTCGATCCTCTACGCCAAACACCTGCCGCCGGCCGGTGGCGACACGATCTGGTCGAACATGCGCGCGGCCTATCTGGGGCTATCGGCGCCGTTCCGCGAATTCCTGAAGGGCCTGGATGCGGTGCACGATTTTGCACGCGGCTTTCCGGCGACGGGGACCGTGGCAAAAGCGGCGGGCCAGGACAAACATGCCAAGGCGCGCGCCGAACATCCCCCCGTCGTGCATCCGGTCATCCGCACCCATCCCGAAACGGGCGAGGATGCGCTGTTCGTCAATTACGGTTTCACCACGCGAATTCTCGGCATCAGCCGCAAGGAGAGCAATGCGATCCTGAAGCTGCTGCACGAGCACATCCAGCAGCCGGAATATCTGGTGCGCTGGCGCTGGAAACCGAATTCCATTGCATTCTGGGACAACCGCATCACGCAACATTACGCGGTGAACGACTACCTGCCCCACCGGCGCATCATGCACCGCGCGACTATCCTGGGCGACAAGCCCTATCAAGCCACGCGGATGAAAATGGCGGCGGAATGATCAGGCTCGATGATAAGGATGGCCTGCAAGAATCGTGAGCGCACGATAGATCTGTTCGGCGAGCATCGCACGCACCATCAGGTGCGGCCAGGTTTGCGGGCCGAATGCCAGGCTTCTTCCGGCGCGAATTTTGGGAAGCGGCAATAGTCCATCCGGCCCGCCGATCACAAAGACGAAATCCTTGGTGCCGGCATCGCGCATGGCGGCCAGCATTTCGGCGAAATCTTCGCTCGTCATGCCCTTGCCCTTGGCATCGAGCAGGATGACATGCGCGCCATCGGGTACGCGCGACGCAAGCCGTTCGCATTCCTCGCTCATGCGTTGTTGGGCGTCGCCCTTCCTTGAAACGGCGACTTCCTCCACCGTGACCGATTGAAAGCCCAATCTGCGGCCCATCGCGTTGGCGCGGCCGACAAAATCCTCGGTGAGCGTTGCTTCCGGTGTGCCGCGCGCGTGGCCGACGGCGAGTATATGAAGCCGCATGAAGGCTCTCCTATTGGCCGCGCGCGCCGGCGCGAACCGCGAGCGGCTTCGCGGACGCGCGCTTCATCGGCCAACCGCGCGCTCAGGCTCGCCGACCGACCACATGCCTTCGAGGTCGTAATAGTCGCGCACCTCCGGGCGAAATATGTGAACGATCACATCGCCCGCATCGACGAGTACCCAATCGCCTTGTGCGGCGCCGTCGACAGGGCGCGTGCCGTAGCCTGCCTCCTTCAGACGGCGCGCGAGATGTTCGGCGATCGAAGTGACGTGGCGCGAGGAGCGGCCCGTGGCAACGACAATGGCATCGGCCAGCGAAGACCGTCCATGTAGCGGAATCGTCACGATATCCTCGGCCTTGTCGTCGTCGAGCGACTTCAGGATGTGGGAGAGAACGGCAGGCGGTTCAGCCTTCTCGACCTTCGGTTTGGCGGTTTTCACCGCTTTCTTCTTTGCGGGCGCTTTTTTCGCGGCGGGCTTTCTGGCAGTCAGAACTTGATCCTCCGAATGTTCGTGCACTCCCTAAGGTGCGGGTGGATTCTATCACGCAGGCAAAACCTGCACAAAGATTTCGCTTCTGGCGCATGCCTCGCGGATGGCGGTCGCGCTCAGCGGATTTCGCGGACCGTCGACCATTGCAACGGCAGGCGGTTTGGCGCGCGCAAGACCGCGGTAGTTGCAGGTACGGCCGCCACAGAAGCGGATCGCCGGTTTGGCATGCAACATGGCCATGACAGTCCCCGGCCGGGTAACGACCGCGATGGGAACGGCTTGAACGATGTCCTGCCAACGCTTCCAGCGGCGGAACTGTTCGAGATTGTCCGTGCCCATCAGCCAGACGAAATGCACGCCGGGAAAGCGGCGCTTGAGTTTGATCAGCGTATCGATGGTGTACCGGGTGCCAAGCGCACGTTCGATATCCATCACTTCGATGCGGGGATGGCCGTAGGTTTTTTCCTCGGCGAATTCGACGCGGCGGTGCAATGGCGCCATGCCCTGCGCAGGCTTGAGCGGATTTTGCGGGGCGACCAGCCACCAGACAAAATCGAGGCCCAATCGCTTCAGCGCGATGTCGCTGATATGGATATGGCCCGCGTGCGCCGGATTGAACGAGCCGCCGAGGAGGCCAATTTTCAGGCCGGGAGCGATCGGGCCGGGCGGCTTGATCCAGGGAAAGGGCTTGCGCTTCACGGCCGGGTCTGTCCGCTCCCGCGCACGACATACTTGAATGTGGTGAGCTGCTCGACTCCCACAGGACCGCGGGCATGCAGCTTTCCCGTACCGATGCCGATTTCTGCGCCCATGCCGAATTCCGCGCCGTCGGCGAACTGCGTCGACGCATTCCACAGCACGATGGCCGAATCGAGCGATGACAGGAAATGTTCGGCCGTCTGTTTGTCTTCGGTGACGATCGAGTCGGTGTGCTGCGAACCGTATGTCTCAATGTGACGGATCGCATCTTCCACGCCGTCGACCGCTTTCGCGGCGATGACCGCGTCGAGATATTCGGTGCGCCAGTCTTCTTCCGAAGCCGGCTTCGCCGAAGGATGGATCGCACGCACCGATTCGTCCGCGCGGATTTCGCAACCGGCCCTGGCGAGATCTTCCAGAATAGGAAGACCGTGCGATGAGAGGATGCTTCTGTCGATCAGCAGCGTTTCGGCGGCACCGCAGATGCTGGTGCGGCGCATCTTGGCATTGAGAACGATGGCGCGCGCCTTTGCGAGATCGGCTTTCTCATGCACATAGACGTGGCAGATCCCTTCGAGATGGGCGAGCACGGGCACGCGGGCTTCCGTCATCACGCGGCCGGTGAGCCCCTTGCCGCCGCGCGGAATGATGAGATCGATCGTACCGTCGAGGCCTTCGAGCATTAAACCGACGGCAGTGCGGTCGGTTGTGGGCACGCGCTGGATGGCGGCTTCCGGAAGTCTTGCTTCGCGCAATCCTTCCAACAAGGCAGCGTGAATGGCGGCCGAGCTTTGAGCGGATTCCGAGCCGCCGCGCAGGATCGAGACATTGCCGGATTTGAGTGCGAGCGCACCCGCATCGGCCGTCACATTGGGGCGGCTTTCATAGATAATACCGATGACGCCGATGGGCGTGGCGACGCGCGCGATATCCAGACCGTTGGGGCGCGTCCAGCGCGCGAGTTCGCGGCCCACGGGATCGGGCAAGGAAGCCACATCCTCCACGCCCTTGGCCATGGCTTCGATGCGTTTTTCATCGAGCGCGAGGCGGTCGAGCATCGAAGCAGAGAGACCGCTTTCTTTTGCTTTCGCCAGATCTTCAGCGTTGGCGGCGAGAATCTGTTTGGTGTGGGCACGGATGGCTTTGGCGGCAGCGCGCAACGCCTTGTTCTTCGCCTCGGTCGAAGCTTCGCGCATGGCACGCGCAGCAGAGCGCGCGGCGCGGCCAAGCGCGAGCATTTCGCCCGCGAGCGCTTCCTTGCTGCCGGCGCGCAAATTCATGTTCCCGTCACCACCAGATCGTCGCGATGGATCATTTCATCGCGGCCACGATAGCCCAGAATGGCCTCGATTTCGACGCTGCGCTTGCCCGCGATGCGTTCGGCGTCGGCAGCGCCATAGGCGGCGAGCCCCCGCGCGATCTCACGGCCTTCCTGATCCTTTACGATCACGGCGTCGCCACGCTCGAAGCGGCCGTCGATCTGGCGAATGCCGGCGGGCAACAGGCTCTTGCCTTCCTTCAGGGCGCGCACCGCGCCGCCATCGATAATGAGAACGCCGCTGGGTTTCACCACGCCCGCGATCCATCGCTTGCGGGCGGCGGCAGGAGTTCCGCTTGCAAGAAAATGCGTGGAACGCGCGCCGTCGCGAATGGCGCGCAAAGGGTGCTCGGTTTTGCCCTTGGCGATAAGCACGCTTGCACCCGCACCGGTTGCGATTTTCGCCGCAATCAGTTTCGACGCCATGCCGCCGCGGCCGACACCGGAAACGGATTCGCCCGCCATCGCTTCGATCTGAGGCGTGATGGCGGCGACATGCGGAATGTGCCTGGCATCCGGATTGCGCGTGGGATCGGCTTCGTAGAGTCCGTCGACATCGGAGAGCAGGATCAAACAATCGGCCTCGACCATGCTGGCAACGCGCGCACCCAGACGGTCGTTGTCGCCATAGCGGATTTCCGTGGTGGCGACGGTGTCGTTTTCGTTGATCACAGGCACGGCGCCAAGCGCGAGCAGGGTGCGCATGGTGGCGCGCGCGTTGAGATAGCGTCTGCGTTCTTCGGTGTCGCCGAGTGTGAGCAGAATCTGGGCCGCGACGATATTTTCGCCCGCAAGAATATCCGCATAGGCTTCGGCAAGGCGCACCTGACCGGCCGCAGCCGCGGCCTGACTTTCTTCGAGGCGCAAGGGCCCCGGTTTCAACTTGAGCGCGCGGCGGCCAAGCGCAATTGCGCCCGACGACACAAGAATGACCTCGCGGCTTTCGCGTTTCAAATCGGCGATGTCGGAGCACAGCGATTTGAGCCATTCGCGGCGCAGCGCGCCGGTCTCGGCATCGACCAAGAGCGCGCTTCCCACCTTTACCACCAGCCGGCGGCAGTCCTTCAGCGGATCGGTCATGGCGACCACGCGCCTTGCTTGACCGGTTCGGGCTTCTGCCTTTTGCGGCGTTTGACGATTTCACGGGCGAGCGCGCGCAACACGCTATCCACGCCTTCGCCGGTTACGCCGGACATCAGGTGCACCTTGCGGCCACATGCCTTTTCGAGCGAGGCGCGCTTTTTGGCGAGGACGGCTTTCGGGATGGCGTCGATCTTGTTGAGCGCGACGATTTCGGGCTTGTCCTCAAGACCGTGGCCATAGGCTTCGAGTTCGGCGCGGATCGTCCGGTAGCTTTTTGCAATTCCGGTCTGCGTGCCGTCGATCAGGTGCAATATCACGTTGCAGCGTTCGGCATGGCCCAGGAATTTGTCGCCCAGGCCGACGCCTTCATGGGCGCCTTCGATCAGGCCCGGCAAATCCGCCAGCACAAAATCCGTTTCGTCGATGCGTACCATGCCGAGCTGCGGAGCGAGCGTGGTGAAAGGATAGTCCGCGATCTTGGGCTTGGCCGCGGAGACGCGCGAAAGGAATGTCGATTTTCCGGCGTTGGGAAGACCGATCAATCCCGCATCGGCAATGAGCTTGAGGCGCAGAACGATCGTCTTTTCCTCGCCGGGTTGGCCGGGATTGGCATGGCGCGGCGCCTGGTTGGTGGAGCTTTTGAAATGCGCATTGCCGAAGCCGCCATTGCCGCCCTTGAGCAGCATCACGCGTTCGCCTTCATGGGCGAGATCGGCGATGAGGGTTTCGCCGTCCTCTTCGAAAATCTGCGTGCCGGCGGGCACGCGCATGACGGCGTCCTCTCCGCCTGCGCCCGTCATCTCCTTGCCCATACCGGGCTGGCCGTTTTTGGCGCGGACATGCTGCCGATAGCGATAGTCGATCAGCGTGTTGAGATTTTCCACTGCTTCGGCCCAGACGTCTCCGCCCTTGCCGCCATTTCCGCCGTTGGGGCCGCCGAATTCGATGAACTTCTCGCGCCGGAACGAGACGCAGCCGTTGCCGCCGTTTCCGGACTGGATATAGACCTTGGCCTCGTCCAAAAATCTCATGCGGCGGACTTTCGAAACGTTTTGCGCATTATGGGACGATGAGGAGCGCGCCGCGCAACAACCTCAAAACCCGCGCGTGCAAACGTGGAGGCCATCCCGGTGTGGATTGTGGAAGCGCCCTTCTTTTCCGCTGTGTCCCAGGGATAGGCTTCGAGGGCGGGCGCGCCATTGCGTTTTGCTTCCTTCAGCGCAGCCGCAATCAACGCCGACGTCACGCCCTTCTTGCGATAGCCCTTGCGAACGTAGAAGCACGACAATGACCATACGGGTTTTTCGTCGACAGGCATGAGCATACGCGATCGGTCAAGCACCGGCAGATCGCTGCGCGGCGTCAGCTGACACCATCCGACGGCGACCTCGCCATCGAATGCCAGTAGTCCAGGAGACGGACCCTTTTGAACGATGCGTTTGAACGCGGCCTTGTTCACCGGCCCCTGCCCTTTCACGAATCCCGTTCGCGCCATCCGCCACCACATGCACCAGCATCCGCTGCACGCGCCGTTGGGACCGAACAGGTCTTCGAACGCGGGCCACAGATCCGGTGTTAGCGGACGGATGGAAAGCGCGCTCATGCCGCCTTCTTTCTCCCGAAATTCTCCCGGTGGAGAAGCACGAGGTTGCAATAGACCGCGTGGCCGCGGGCCATGCAATCGCGCGGTTCGACGCCGTTGGGCACCGCACCCAGCTTGGACAGAACACGGCCCGAAGCGGGGTTGTCGTGGAAGCGGCCAGCCCAGATGCTTGTCGCCTTCAGGTCGTGAAAGGCAAAGCCCACCACGCGTCTGGCGGCCTCGGTCGCATAGCCCTGGCCCCAATAGGGACGGCCGAGCCAGTAACCGAGTTCGAACTGGCCGTCCTTCAACTGAAGCCCGATGCCTCCGATATGGATCTCGCCCGCCTTGCGCACGATGGAGAAACGATACGCCGTGCCCGACGCGCGGCTTTCAATCGACTTCTTGAAAAAATCCTCGGCATGAGCGCGGGTGAAAGGATGCGGCACGCCCGCGAGATTCTTGGCGACATCGTAATCGCCGAGGAGGACGACCGTCGACGGGATGTCGGCCTCCTGTGGCGGGCGCAAGAGCAATCTCTCCGTTTCCAATCGGCTACACATGTTCCCTCTCCATGCGAGGGAAACAAAAAGGGAGATGGCGGACCATCTCCCTCGCATACGATGAGCCGCCAATTGGATGGCGGCCTATGTCTTCAGCCGCCTTATTCTGCCGCTGCCTTCGCCGCCGGCTTTTGCCACGTAAGCACCGATACATAGGTGCGGCGCTTGAAGCCCGTCTTGAAGGCAACGTTTCCGTCGCGCGTCGCGAACAGCGTGTGGTCCTTGCCCATGCCGACACCTTCGCCGGGGAAGAACTTCGTGCCGCGCTGACGCACGATCACGTTGCCGGCGCTAATGGCTTCGCCGCCGAACTTCTTCACGCCGAGGCGTTGGCCTGCCGAGTCGCGTCCGTTGCGCGAGGAGCCGCCTGCTTTTTTGTGCGCCATGGTCTTCTGCCCTTAGCCGCTGATCGCGGTGATCTTGATCTTGGTGAAATGCGCACGTCCGCCACGCTTCCTATGCGTGTTCTTCCGGCGCTTTTTCTTGAAGGCGATGGTCTTGGGACCACGGCCATGTTCCAGGATTTCGGCGGCGACCGAAGCGCCCTTCACGAGCGGCGCACCGGCTTTGGGGCTGTCCCCGCCGAGCAGAAGCACCTCGCCCAGCGTGAGGGTGGACCCCACATCGCCTGCGATACGGTCGATCGAAAGGACATCGTCCTTGACGACCCTGTATTGCTTACCGCCGCTGCGAACGACCGCGAACATAGCTAAATCCTTGAAACAAAAGAGTTTCCGCGCGAAAACGGTCCGCGCGGGAGCGGCGCACTATAGTCAGGGCGGGGCTTTGGTCAAGCGGAGAAAGGAAGCAATTGCCGGATGAGCGCGCGCGGGAGGCGCCCCCATGGACGGACTTTAATAAATGTAAACGGCGTTAGCAATCCAAGGGTAGAGAGTCTTGCAACCCGTTGGAGTCCCAGCACTGGCATACCGATTGCTTTATCCACAAACGTAACCCGAAAAGTGGAAAGCGCAGGGTTCGGATATGAAAAAATTGCTTTTGAGCACAGCGTTGATCGTGGTCCTTCCCGTTGCGGCGCTCGCCAATCCGATCGTCCCCGGCTTCGATACGAATACTTTTCTCGGCAATGACGACGGCAGCTATCCGGCGAACGGATCCAATAGCGGCGTCCCCCCTGGCACGCCCATCGCGCAGAGCCTCGGCTTCACCTTCAATTTCTATGGCACCAACTACACCGACACGTTCGTCAACAATAACGGCAACCTGACGTTCGGGACGTATTACTCGACCTTTACGCCGACCGCGCTGACAGATGCCGGCGTCCCCCCGATCCTGGCGCCGTTCTTCGCAGACGTGGACACCCGGACGGGCAATCTCGTGTCCTTCGGTACCGGGACGTTTGACGGCCATGCAGCGTTCGGCGCGAACTGGCCGGGTGTTGGCTATTATAGTGAGCACACCGATAAGACCAACGATTTCCAGGTCTTGATCGTTGACCGCAGCGATCTCGGCGCGGGCGATGCCGACATCTATTTCAACTACGGTCAGATGCTGTGGGAAACAGGCGACGCGAGCAGCGGTTCGAACGGTTTCGGCGGCTCTTGCGCGCATGTCGGTTATTCGAACGGTACGGGCGCAGCGGGCACGCATTACGAGCTTCCGGGTTCGGGCGTCTGCGGCGCATTGATCGACGGTGGTGCCAATGCGCTCAGCGCCAATACCAATGACGGGGTGACCGGCCAGTATCTGTTCCAGGTTCGCGGCGGCATCATCATTCCGCCGACCGGTGCTCCCGAACCGCTGACGCTTGGCCTTTTCGCGGGCGGTCTGGCAGGCCTTGGCGCGATGCGCCGGAAGCAGAAGTAATCTATCTCGTCCAATCGAAAGAAAGCGCTCCTCGAACGAGGAGCGCTTCTATTCGGCTTTGGGCGGACGAAGGCGGCCTGCAAGTGCTGCAAGCGACAATGCGAGACCGATGAAGACGCACAGCCATTTCGCATCCGTCGCCGTGGTTCCGATCATAAGGGTACGTTCGCTGACGCCGCGCATGATCCATTGGAGCTCGGTCGCATTCTCGAGCGCATCGAGCAACATGCCGGCGAGCGGCACCACGGCAAGGAACATCAAAACCCTGCGGAGCGTGCCGGGATTGGGCGCGAAGCGTTCGCGCGCCGCAAGTCCGCCATAGAACAGCGCGAAGCCCCATAGCGGCATGAAGAGATAGTCGAAGCCGAGATTGAACCCCGCAAGGATCGCACGGCGCGAAGTGCTCCACGCGACCAGGATCAGGTTCACGTCATCGGTGGTGGTCGCGCGCTGGAGATCGGCGGTGCCGTAACCGGTGGCGGATTTGAGTTTGGTGTCGAGAATGGCAAGCACCGCGAAGGCGCCGATGGCGCACACGCTGGTCCATGCCCAGCGGCGGTTCAGGCTGCGAACCGGAATCTGGAATTTCATGCTCCCCTCCCCCTCGAAAGGCGGGAGCCTAGCGCAAGCCTGCCCTAATTGGCGATGTGGGGGTTGAAACCCTCATAGACCAAGGTATCGCCCCGCCAGATTTCCACGGTGCGATGGGTGATCCCAGGCAGGGATGAGGCCAGATCCCTGGCGTCGTTATCGGAGGCGCATTGGGCGATCATCAGGCAGGCCAAAGTCTTCTGCCGATTGAGGTAGTGAATTTGGTAGCTCGACATAGCAAGCTCCCCTTAAAGAGAGAGAGGCGGGAGCACAGGAACTGTCTCTCAGCCGTTGACGCCCTTCGAACTTCGTCAACGATGAAAAAATCCTGCCCCCGTTTTGACGCCTTGTCGAGCTTTATTCAAAAGTTCCCGAACAAATCTTTGTCGTGTATGCATCGGCCTTACTTCTAACGATGTCAGCAAGCATTTCTTAGTGTCGAGTGCCAATGCGCAAGCTGTTGAACACCATTTACAATTTCCACTGGGTCGTCCGGGGCGAGATTGCGCGTTCGGCACAGGCCCATTTGCGCGGCCTTTCGGTGATATTGGCGTCACAAAAAATTCGCGGACTGATAAATCTGCGCGGGCGCAACCCCGATTACGGCTGGTGGCGCTACGAAACGCGCATCTGCGAAGAACATGGCGTGGCGCATTTCGATGCGATGCTGGATTCCCGCAAATTGCCGACGCGCGCGATGCTGACAGACCTGTTCGCAGCTTTCGACAAGACGCCGCGCCCTTTCCTTGTCAAATGTTCGGGCGGGCAGGATCGTTCGAGCTTTGCCGCCGCACTCTACCTCATCCACACGCGCGGCTGGAAAGGGCGCGCCGAAGCGGAACGGCAATTCGCGCGCTGGCCCTATTTGCATTTTCCCAAGGCCCATCAGCGCTGGCTGAAACCGTTTATCGCGTATGCAGAAATTGAAGCGCGCGGCGCGGCGATCGCGCAATGGGCGCGCGAGAGCTACGATCCGCATCATTTTGCCGAATGGCTCGATGCGAACGGCTATGAAGGCACCTACAAGGAAGTGTTCGCAAAGCCCGAAGCAAGCCGCTGGCAATGGTGAAGTTCGACATCGCGCCCGGTGTCACGCTGTGGCGGGAGAAACTCGACCGGACGGCACAGAGCGCTTTGCTGGGCGAGGTTTTTGCGCGGCTGGAGAAAGCGCCGTTCTACCGGCCGGCGATGCCGAAAAGCGGCGCGCCATTCTCTGTCGAGGAGACGAATTTCGGACCGCTGGGTTGGGTTTCTGATCGCGAAGGCTATCGCTATGCGAAAACGCATCCGGTGACGGGCGCAGCCTGGCCCGATATTCCACCTGTATTGCTGGCGCTATGGGCCGATGTGGCAGGCTATTCGAAACCGCCGGAGTGCTGTCTCGTCAATCTTTATCGCCAGGGTGCGAAGATGGGCTTGCATCAGGATCGCGACGAACAGGCTCGCGATGCGCCGGTGCTTTCGGTTTCGCTGGGAGACGACGCGCTTTTCCGGATCGGCGGGGAAACGCGCAAAGGGCCGACTTCAAGCGTCAAACTTTCCTCGGGCGATGTGCTCGCCTTCGGAGGCGTCGCGCGCATGGCCTATCACGGCATCGACAAGGTGATCGCGGGGAGTTCGACGCTCGTGCCCGGCGGCGGCCGGATCAATCTGACCTTGCGGCGCGTGAATCGATAAATTCTTGGGCGAAATCGAAAAACAAAAAAACGCCCGGCCAGGGGGGCTGACCGGGCGTATGCGCCGTTACGCGCTGGATGCCGGGAGGGGATGACCGACATCCGGTGAAGACGTTCACCCGGCGTGCGAGCGGGGGGGCAGTGCCTGCCGGGCGGGCCGTCTTCCAGAACAAACCTATGCATCTATGCAACAGGTTTCAACTAATTTTTTGCGGTTCCTCGATTTCGCATAAAATATAGTGACAGTTGCAAATTTATTACTCCGGCCGCTTGAGTCGGCTGGCCAGCCCCTCGCGCCAGGCTTCAGCCAACGCCGGGGTGTCATGCACCTTTTGGCGGAGTTCCCACGGGATACGCGGGTGATACATGGCGCGAAAAGCCTCGCCGACGCTGGGATTTTCAGAAGCAGCCGACAGCCGCGTCATCAGACTGCCGGCAGCGGGGGCACGGCCTTCCTCGATCACGCGCAGATACCACCCGCAGCGTGCCGAAATTGTCATCAACTGTGGCGCGTCGGCCCGCGCCGTATGAATGGCCAATTTGTAACAAGGCCCGCGCGGCTGGCTGACTTCCAAAACGACATCGCCCCAGCGGAAACGATCGCCGATGTGAAGGTCGTCTTCGAAGGCGCCGACCAAAGTGAGGTTCTCGCCGAAGGTGGCGGGCACGGGTTCGAAGCCTTTGCTTTGCCACCACGGCCAATGATCGATCGGATAAGCGTAGACCGCCTTGTCCGGACCGCCATGCACGGTGAGATCGGCCTGGGCGTCGCCCTCGATGTTGGTACGGCCGACGAACACGCTGCCGCCTTCGACAGGGATCTTTCCGATGCCGGATTCCACCGGCTGACCGTCCATGCGCGCGATGATGCGTGGATAAGCGACATTCACCGAAACGATGCGCAGATCCATCTCACATCTTTCCGACGTCGCGCGCGGTCTGGTCGATGGCGGCTTTGGCTTTGTCGACGATTTCATCGACTTCCTTTTCGGTGACGATGAAGGGCGGGCTCAAGACCATCGTGTCGCGGATCGCGCGCATGATGAGGCCGCTCTTGAAGCAATAATTGCGGCAATGGGTGCCGATGTCCCTGTCGCGCGGAAAAAAGCTGCGTTGGGGTTTCTCCGGCACGAGTTCGATCGCAGCCAAGAGGCCGATACCGCGCACTTCGCCCACCAGGGGATGATCGTCGAAGGTTTCGTGCAGGCGGCGCTGGAGATAGGGGCCGATGACGGTCTTCACGCGCGGGATCAGGTTCTGCTTTTCCAGCACTTCGAGATTGCGCAAGGCCACCGCCGAGGCAACCGGATGACCGGAATAGGTATAGCCATGCACGAGTTCTTCGCTGGCGGTGGCGATGGCATCGCCCATGCGCTCTCCCAGCGAGATCGCCGAAATGGGCTGATAGCCGGATGAAAGACCCTTCGCCATCGTCATAATGTCGGGCGCGATGTTGTAGGTGTGCGCGCCGAACCATTCGCCGGTGCGGCCGAAGCCCGTGATGACTTCGTCCAGATGCAACAGCACGTCATATTGTTTGCAGATGCGCTGGACTTCCGGCCAATAGGTTTTGGGCGGGAAGATCACTCCGCCCGCGCCTTGAATCGGTTCGGCGGAAAAGGACGCAACGTTTTCCGGACCGAGTTCGAGGATGCGTTCTTCGAGTTTGCGAGCGATGAGAAGTCCGAATTCGTCTTCATCGATATCGCCATACCCCGCGGCTTCCGCGCCGAACCAATAAGGTGCGGGCACCTTGGCGAATCCGGGCAGCGGAAGATCCCATTGCGGGTGCATCGGCGTGAGACCGGAAAGCGAGGCCGCCGCGAAAGTGACGCCGTGATAGGCATAGTCGCGCGAAAGATGAATCTTCTTTTCGGGCTTCTTCTGCAGATTCCAATAATAGCGGATCAATTTCAACGCGCTGTCGTTGGCTTCCGAACCGGAATTGGCGAACAGCACGCGGGAATGACCTTGCGGCAGGAGCGATGCGAGTTTGGCTGCGAGCTCGATGGTGTAAGGGTTCGAGGTCTTGAAGAAGTGATTGTAATAGGGAAGGCGTTTCAGCGCTTCAAAGCCTGCTTCGGCAAGCTCGCCATTGCCGTAACCCACCTGCACGCACCACAGGCCCGCCATGCCGTCGATCAGACGCTGGCCTTCGGAATCCCAAAGATAAACGCCGTCGGCCTTGGTGATGACGCGCACGCCTTCGGCGACAAGCAAAGAGGTTTGCGTGAAGGGATGGATATGGTGAGCCGCGTCGAGGCTTTGCCAGTGTTTGGTGAGATTGTGGGTGGTGTCGTTCATCGGAGTGCTCTCGCGAAGTGGAAAACGAAAATCGGGCGTTCGCGAGAACGGCTATGGATTGTAACCGATCCTGGCGCAGAGAATGAGCAGGGCGCGTTTGCGCGTCATGCCCGCATCCTATCAAACGCCCAGCCGCGAATCCAACGGAAGCGCGGTCAATGCGATTTGGGCGAACCGGTCTCGATGAACTGCTTCAGGCGGAACATCTGTTCGGCGAGCATCATGTCGGCCAGTCCGGGCCATTTGCCGAAGCCGCCTTTCATGTAGCCGCCGACGGAATTGTCGAGCAGGAGATCGGTGCCGTCACCGGCTGCTTTCAACGTGAAGGTGAGGGCGCTGTCGACACCATGGCCCTGGAACGGCCCGAGGGGGCCTCGCAGCCGCAATGTCTTGCCGGGCTCGGCATCCACAACAGTTGCATGCTGCACCGAACCGTCGGGCCAGCTTTCGCAGAAGCATCCGCCGCCGCGCGCTTCGAGACGAAGATTGGCAGCGCTGCCGGAGAAGGTGTGATTGGAACTCCACCATTTCGCCGGCACGATCAGCGCGGCATAGACCACATCGGGCGGTGCCGTGATATGCACGGTCTGCTCGATCTGGAAGCCGGTTTGCGTGCTGTCGGTGACGGCGGCGGTCGCCGTGCCGCCTATCGAAGCAAAGGCCAACGAAGCCGAAACCATCGCTGTTGCGCCGCGAACTATCCCCCGCATTACCTCTCCCTCAGAACGAATCTGCGCGGCATTATAAGATGTTTGGGAGAGCCCCGTCATCGGCCGCCGCTCGCGGGTTGCGTGTGTTAGCCCCAGATCTCGCGCATGCCTTTGCGCCGCGCAACGGGGCCGGATGTCGATGCAGGCTGGGATGGCAGATTGCTCGCCGGTTCGCCGAAGACATTGCCCTGTCCCATGTCGAAGCCCATCTCGCGAACCCGATCGAGGGTCGGCTTGTCGGCAACGAGTTCGGCGATGGTTTCGATATTCAACTCGCCGCAGAGCTTGAGAATGGATTTGAGCAACGCGTCGTCGCGCGGGGACTTTCCGATCTCCTTCACCAGCGAACCGTCGATCTTTACGAAATCGACGCCGAAGGCGTGCAGGTACTGAAACGACGCGGCACCGGCGCCGAAATCGTCAAGCCCTACGCGGTAGCCGAGATCGCGCAGACCCTGGAGGGCCTTGTTGGCGGCCTCAAGATCGGAGATTTCCGCCGTTTCGGTCACCTCGATCAGCACGCGCCTGGCGAGCGCGCGTTTCCTTGCGAGGAACCCCGCGACGAGGGCGAAACTCGACGGCGTGGAAATCGTGTGGCCGGAGAGATTGAGTGCGATGGAAGAGCCGTTGATGCCTTCGCGTTCGATGGCCGAGATCACCTTGATGGCGGCGGCCGCATCGAATGCGTCGGCGATGCCGAGGGCCTCGACGAACTGAATGGTTTCGCCGGTGTTCTGGTTCTGCGCGAAGCGGGCGAGCGCTTCGTAATGCGAGACCTCGTTGGTGGCGAGTTTCACGATGGGCTGGAAGGCGAGATCGAAGGAGCCTTCGGCCACCGTATCGGTGAGCCTGAGCGCACGCGCTTCTGTTTCGCGCATCATGGATTCGAAGGCGATGCCCAGATCCGCCGGAAGCTTCTCGCCGGGGCGGCGCCTGGAGAGACGTTCGGTGACGTAACGCAAGGCGAGCACGCGCTGATCGGGACTCAAGCCCTGCGCCTTTAGCGAGACGAGCGTTTCCTCGACCGGGAGAGACCCAAGACCGCCCTGCTCCAACGCATCGCGCACGGCTTGGGCGAGCCTGTCCCGCACGCCGATATTGGCGATCGCGCCGAATGCGGTATCGGAAAGGCGGCCCGATACTTTCGCCCCCAGCGATTTGATCGCCACACCGATGCTGTTGAAAAGCGAAGCCGCTTCGGCTTCGGACAGCCGCGAGACCGCTTCGGAAAGCCCGGGCACTTCCACGACGGACAGCGTATCGCTCGGCTGAGCGATTTTTCCGGCACCGGCGATGAACGCATCCCGGTCGGAAAGGCCCGTCTTGCCGTCCTTGCCGTCGCCGCCGAAGGATGTCTTTGCGCCGGGCTTCGACAAGGTGCAGGAAATATTGTCGCCATTGAGCGGCAGATGGCAGAGCGACAACACCGCCTCCGTGCCGCCTGCGAGTTTCAGCTTCAACGGTCCGGCACGGCCGCCATGGCCGAGACCTTTCATATAGGCCGTGAATTTGCGCGCGGCTTCGGTGTCGAACAATTTGCCGGCAGATTGGCCGACGAGTTTGGCCTCGCGCGTGAATTCGCTCGATGCGCCCGTCGCAAAGACGATGGTGCCCTTCTCGTCGACCTCGAACAAAAGGTCGGCGTTTGCGAATGCAAAACCAAGCAGACGAGCAGGATCGACCACGACCGTTCCCCCGAAAGGAGAGCCTGCCAAATCCGGCTTAGGGAATTGTTAAACGCGGCGATTTTCGCGAATGGCGGTGCCGAAGGCGCCGAAAAGAACGCGGGAGACGGGGTTTGTGCTCCACTTCCATTCGGGATGCCATTGCACGCCGAGAAGAAAGCCGCGCGCGGACGGCATGGAGACGGCTTCGATCTGGCCGTCGGGCGCTGCGGCCTCGGCGAACAATGGCTCGGCGAGCCTGTCGATGCCCTGACTATGCAGGGAGTTCACGCGGAAGGATTTTTCGGAAAGCAATTTCGACAGCACACCGCCTTCGCTGACGCGGACGTCGTGGGCGGGACCGTATTGCACATCGAGTTCGGCCGTCTTGTCCTCGCGATGATCGGCGCGGCCCGGCACTTCCTGCACATGCTGATGGAGGGTGCCGCCGAGCGCGACATTCAATTCCTGAAAGCCGCGGCAGACGCAGAAGGTCGGAACGCCTTTTTCAATCGCCGCAAGAAGCAGGGGCAATGCGGTGGCATCGCGTTTTTCGTCCAGCCATGTGCCGTCGCGCGGCGCCTGCCCGTTGTAGCGCACAGGCGCGACATTCGAAGGCGATCCGGTGAAGAACAGGCCGTCGACCGCCGAAAGTATTTCGTCCGGCGGAATCGCCGGTTCGAGAACGGGGATGAGGAGCGGCAAGGTCTGCGCGCCGTCGCGCACGGCGGCGATGTATTTTTCGCCCACCGCATGAAACGGATGGGGCCCGAGCATGCGGTAATCGCACACGATGCCGACGCGGGGAATCACGGCTTCTTCGCTTCGACGTATTGGAACAACGTGCCCGGCAGGCTCGCCACCGGATGCACATTGCGCAGCGCGACCGTGGTCGAAAGGCCCTGGTCGTCGATCACGGTCCATTGCCGCAATTCGATCGGCGCGCCCGCAAAGACCAGCGTGACGTTGCTCGTCTTGCGATTGTTGCTCGAACGCGCATCGACGATGATGGAATCGCCTTCGCGGTGAAGGCCAAGAATCGAGCGGTTCTGCTTGAGACTGATGTCGTCCTTCAGGATCAATTGCAGCGGCGTGCCGGCAAGCGGATAACGGTCCACCGTGTTGAGCTTGCGGTTCTGTACATAGATGGAACTGCCATCGCACAACACCAATGTCGGATTGGGCGGATCGTATTCGAAACGGATCTTGCCGGGACGATCGATATAGATCTTGCCTTCCGTCACGTCGCCGTTGGGATTGATCTGCGAGAAACCGCCCTCGACGGCGTGCATCCCGTTCAGATAGGCGCTGATCTTGTCGAGATCGCTGCGCTGTTCGGCATTGAAAGAGGGACGGGCTTCGGGAGCAGGCTGGCCCGCACCCTGCAGAAGAGGCGTTGCGAGCAGCAAAAACAAAAACGGGATGACGCGGCGCATAAGGCTTTGTACCCGCGCTTTATGGCGGAAAGAAGTGGCTCTCAGGCCGCTTCGGGGCAGGGAAGCCGCGGCGAAAGCCCATCGACGATCAACTGCATCACGCCTTCGAGTTCCTGTTCCAGCTTGGGCAGTGTGAGCTTGGACCAGAGCTGCGGATAGCGGAATTTCATCACCGCGGCCTGGATCATTTCCGCGGTCTTTTCGACCGGGCAACCGCAACTCTGGAATTCGCCCTGGGCGAGCCCGCTTTCCAGAACCTTGACGATGATCTTGCGTTCGTTGGCAAGCATCCAATTGGCGAATTCCGGGCGTTCGCGAGAAATAATCAGCGCAATTTCATAGGCGCGCGGATCGCTTTCGAGCTTGTTGTAAGTGCGGCGAAGTTCTTCGAACAACAGATCGTGAAGGCGCTGGCGCGCCGTCTTGCCGGGCGCATCGGCGAGGGTGGCAAGTTGTTCGAGATGGTTTTCGAAATCCTGGGTGGCGATATATTCGGCGATGTCGAGCTTGCCGGGGAAGAAGCGGTAGAGGTTGCCCGGCGACATCGAACAATCGGTGGCGACTTCGGCCATTGTGGTCTTCGCATAGCCGAAATGCGAAAAGCGCTTCTTGGCGGCTTCCACAATCTGCGCGCGGACGTCTTCTTTTTCGGCCATGAGCGTTTCACTCCACCCGACAAGTTCTCTATCTCCAAAGATTATAGGGGGTATTTCTGAATATTCAACAAATCGTTCAATCTTCCCGGTGAATGAAAAATGACTTCTAAAACAGAGGCTTATCGCGACATCTTGGTCATCGGGGCAGGAGCTTGGGGGACTGCGCTGGCGCTTGTGGCGGCGCGCGGCGGCAGAAACGTCACCCTTTGGGCACTGGAGCCCGAGGTGGTGCGCGAGATCGGCACAGCCCACATAAATGGGTGCTACCTGCCGGGTATTCAACTGCCCGCCAACATTGTTGCCACGAGCGACATGGCAGATGCAGCGAAAGCCGAGGCCGTACTCATGGTGGCGCCTGCGCAGCATTTGCGCGCGACGCTGAAAAATCTCCGGCCGCATCTGAAGCCGCGGACACCGCTGGTGTTGTGCGCAAAGGGCATCGAGCGCGGCAGCGGCCAATTGCTGACCGAAGTGCTGCACACCGAAATTCCAGATTGCGAACCGGCAATGCTTTCGGGTCCGTCCTTCGCGCGCGACGTGGCGCTGGGCCTGCCGACGGCCGTGACCATTGCCGCCAAACCGGAGATCGCCGCGCGTCTGCAGGCGACGATGGCGCATGGCACATTTCGCCCTTATGCGAGCGACGACATTGTGGGCGTCGCATTGGGCGGGGCGGCGAAGAATGTCTATGCCATCTGCTGCGGAATCGTGGCCGGAATGAATCTCGGCGAAAGCGCGCGCGCAGCCTTGCTCGCGCGCAGCTTCGCGGAATTGAATCGGCTCGGCGAAGCATTGGGCGCCAAACGCGAAACGCTGATGGGGCTGTCGGGATTGGGCGATCTCGTATTGACGGCGACAAGCCCCACTTCGCGCAACTACGCCACCGGCCTTCAACTCGGCAAAGGCGAGACTTTGGACAAACTGACCGGACCCGGAAAGCCATTGGCCGAAGGTATCGAGACCGCGCCCGCGCTGGTGGCGCGCGCACGCCGGCAAAACATCGAATTGCCCATTGCCGAAACCATGGCGGAGATCCTCGACGGATCCCTGTCGCTCGGCGACGCCGTTCCGCGGCTGATGGGACGCCCGCTCAAAAGCGAATAATCACACGGAGGAACACATGCTGTTTGCCATCACATCGTTGGACAAGCCCAATTCCAAGGAATTGCGCATGGCGACGCGCGAGAAACATCTGGCTTATGGCAAAGACAATGCGGAAGGCGGGAAATTGCGATTGGGCGGGCCGTTTCTCGACGGCAACGGCGACATGATCGGCAGCTTCGTCATCCTCGAAGCCGACAGCCTCGAAGCGGCCGAACGCTGGGCGGCAAACGATCCTTATATGAAAGCGGGATTGTTCGCGTCATCGGTCGTGCGGCCATGGCGGGCGACGATCAACAATTGCGGCGCCGCCCTCTGAAGGAGATCGCGATGAACTATTGGCTGTTCAAGACCGAACCCGAAACCTTTTCCTGGGACATGCAGAAAAAGCGCGGCGCAAAGGGCGAACCGTGGAGCGGCGTGCGCAATTTCGCCGCCGCCAAGCACATGAAAGCGATGAAGAAGGGCGACCTCGGCTTCTTTTATCACACGGGCGACGAGAAGCAGATCGTCGGCATCGTCGAGGTGATCGCGGAATACAAACCCGATCCCACGGATGAAACGGGCAAATTCGGCCTTGTCGATGTGAAGGCCGTGAAGGATTTCC
>DASZRY010000023.1:0-4844 GCA_035548975.1 Rhizomicrobium sp. | reverse complement strand
TCTTTCATCCGCGCCGAAAGGCTTCCCGGCTCGTCATCTTCAAGGCCCGCGGTGTCGATCAGTTTGAGCTCGATGTTGCCCAGCCTTCCTCCGGCCACGCGGCGGTCGCGCGTGACGCCTGGCTGATCGTGCACGATGGCGAGTTTCTTTCCCGCCAGCCGGTTAAAGAGCGTGGATTTGCCGACATTGGGCCGGCCGACGATGGCAAGCGTCAAAGCCATGACCCATACTCGCGCCCTATTTCAGCGCCATCAACTTGGCGTGCTTGGTCAGCAGATAGAGCGTACCGTTGGCCACGACGGGGGCGATCATCGAACCGCCTTCGAATTCGTCGCGGCCCAATTCCTTGCCCGTATAGGGCGAGATGGCCGCGATCACGCCGGTGTTGGAAACGATGATGAGGCGGTTGGACACCAGCACCGGTCCCGCCCAGACGACGGCGCCGTCCTTGGTCTCGGGATTTTCCCAGCGGTCGAGCTGCGCGATCCATTTCACGCGGCCGTCTTTTCTTTGCAGACAGATGAGTTGGGAATCCGTGGTCAACACGTATACGAAATCGCCCGCGGCCCATGGTGTCTGGATGCCGCCGATGTCGCGCGTCCACACGCGGTCGCCGGTCGAAAGGCTTATCGCGGCCATCAGGCCCGAATGGCTGATGGCGAAAACCATGTCGCGGTCCACCACCGGGCGCCCCGCGATATCGTCGAGTTCGGAGAGCGCGGTCACCTGTCCCGAACGGGTCAGCATGTCGTTCCAGGCGGGGCGGCCGTTCTGCACGCGGATCGCGTAAAGTTCGCCCGAGGTGTAGGGCACGATCACGAATTCGCCCGCAACCGCCGCACTGGTGCTGGAAAGAATGCCCGCCGCTTCCGAGATGCCCTGATGATCCCACAGCTTGCGTCCGTCATTTTGCGCCAGCGCCACGAAGTGGTTGTCTTCGGAAGAAACGAACACGCGCCCGCCATTGACGGTCGGCGCATTGACGATGGGAACGCCCAGATCGGTGCGCCACAGGCGTCCCCCGTTCTGCGCGGAAAACGCCACCACCTGTCCGAAGCCGGAGGTCGCGAAGAGCCGGCCCTTGTCAAAGGCAAGACCGCCGCCAAATCCCTTTGTCGGGTCGGTGCGGTTGTCCTCGCCGAACATGCCGAGCGAAAGCGTGTTGAGCCACGAAGTGTCGCCGCCCTTTGGCGCGAGCGAGGCGCTCCACAATTCGGTGCCATCGCGCGCATCGAGCGCATGAACCGTCGCTGCCGCATCGAGCACAAAAACGCGCCCGCCCGCCACCACCGGCGGCGCGGTGAGACGCGATTCGGATGTCGATCCCTGTCCGACATCGGCCTCCCAGATTTTCTTGAACGCGCCGGGAGCGGCGAGGTGGTACATCGCGTTCGAGGCATAGCCGCCGGGATTGGGCCATTCGCCATTCACGTAAGGCCTGGGCAATACCACCTTCACCGACGCCATTTCCGGATCGGATTTCAGCGACTCATCGGCGGTCATCACCGAGATGCGTTCGCCTTTCAGCTTCGATTTGGAGGTGCCGGAAAACCAGCTGTCCATGAAATCGAAGGTGCTGCAGCCCGAGACGAGCAGGCTGGCGGCGATCAGGGACGCCAGAACGCTTAGCGTGCGTAATTTCATGGTTTCTTGGCTGGCTCGGGTGAGGGGGCTGGGGCTGCTCGTTCCGCCGTGGGTTGCGCGGGGCGCGCGGGCGGCGGCGGAACGGTTCCGACATTGCGGTTGCCGCCTGCGGCGAGGAAGGCGGCCATGACGCCGGCGCGTTCCCTTATGCCTTGCGATGCGTCTTTTTCGGCAGCGAGTTGTTCGAATTCCTTCTGTGCGGCAGCGACGTTGCCTTCGCGATAATCCATATAGGCCAGAAGTTCGTTCGCCATGTAGTGGAAAGGATCGGCGGGGTTCGAGATCGGGGCGAGCAACGTCTGCATGTCCTTCTTCGACATGTTGTCGGCCTGCGCCCAGGCGAGCCGGATGCGCGCAACGGAAGCAAAAAGCGGATCGTTCTCTTTCATCAGGTCGCGATAGAGAGCGGCGGCCTGTTGCGTGCGGCCGGCGGCTTGCAGCGCATTGGCTTCCTGCAAGCGGGAGAGAAGCGCGTAACCATCCGGCGCGGTTTGCGCGAGCTTGGCGAAGGCGGTGGCGGCCTTCGCCGGATCCTGGGTTTCCAGCGCCACGATATAGTTGTTCGAGGCTTCGACCCGCTGGTTGTACTGGTAGCGGGACCAGAGCTGCCAGGCGGCGACACCCAGCACGATCAGCGCGGCCGCGGCGAGGATGTAATCGCCATACTGTTTCCAGAGCTGCTGATAGCGCTCGCGCCGGACTTCCTCCTCGACTTCCTGGAAGATGTCGGTCACGTCGAAAATCCTTTGGCTGGCGGGGGCAAAAGCCCTTGGAACGGCCCGGGTTAACTAGCTTGGACCGCGAAAAGTCGCAACTTAACTGGGTGTGAGGGGGCCGGCCGTCAGCCTGCCTTCTTCATGGAGTAGATATTCTCGACGCCGGGGAAGCGGCGTTCGCGCACATCCTTGGCATAGGCCTTCACGGCCTGCTCGATCTCCGGGCCGAGATGCGCATATTGCCGCACGAATTTGGGCGGGTTGGGGTTCAGCCCCAGCATGTCTTCCATCACCAGGATCTGCCCGTCGCATTCGGCCGAGGCGCCAATGCCGATAGTGGGGATGGCAATTTCCCGGGTGATCTTGGCGGCGAGCGGTTCGGCCATGCCTTCCAGCACCACGGCAAAGGCTCCGGCTTCCGATACGGCGCGGGCGTCGGCCTCGATGGCGGGCCATTCCGCATGCGTGCGGCCTTGCGTCTTGAAGCCGCCGAAGGTGTTCACGCTTTGCGGCGTCAGACCGATGTGGCTCATCACCGGGATGCCGCGCTGCGACAGATAGTGGACGGTTTCGGCATTGCGCGCCCCGCCTTCCATCTTCACCGCCTGGCAGCCCGTTTCTTTCATGATCTGCACGGCGTTGCGGAACGCGATTTGCGGGCTTTCCTCGTAAGAGCCGAACGGCATGTCGACGACGACGAGCGCGTGTTGCGATCCGCGCATCACGGCCTTGCCCGCCATGATCATCATTTCGAGCGTGACGGGCACGGTCGTTTCCAGCCCATGCATCACATTGCCCAGACTGTCGCCCACCAGCATCAGATCGACATGGCGATCGAGCAGGCGCGCGGTGTGCGCGTGATAGCAGGTGAGGCAGACGATGGGCTTGGCATTCTTCGCGGCCCGGATTTCCGGCACGGTGACGCGCTTTGTCTCGACGGCAACCGACATCGTTTCACTCCTTGAACCATCACCCGGTCTTCTGCCGGAAGGCGGGCATTCTACCCCATGCTGCACCCGCGAACGAGGGGTTTCTCATGCCTGAATTTCCAACAAAAAAGCCGCGGGGAGCAGTTGCCGCCCGCGGCTTTTTGGACTGCCGGTGCGAAGGACTCAGGCCTCGGCGGGAGTTTCCTCCGCCTCTTCCGCGCGGGGGCCTGCGCCTTCCTCGAACATGGCTTCTGCATTGGCCACGGCTTCTTCTTCAGGCGTCTTTTCGGCCAGCACGTCTTCGCCGCGGGCCTGACGCTCGGCCTCGTCTTCCGTGCGGGCGACGTTGATCGTCACGCCGACGCGCACTTCGGGATGCAGCACCACCGGCACGGGGAAAAGACCGATGGTCTTGATCGCCTTGTCGAGCGGCACCTGCGTGCGTTCGATGGAAAATCCGCCTTCGGAAATCACCGCCGCTATATCGCGCGGAGAAACCGAGCCATAAAGCTGGCCGCGGTCGCCGGCCTGGCGCAGAAGCACGAAGGTCTTGCCGTCGAGTTTCTTGGCGATTTTTTCGGCTTCCGATTTGCGTTCCAGATTGCGCGCTTCGAGCTGGGCCTTCTGCGCCGCGAAATATTCGCGGTTGGCCTTGGTCGCGCGCAGGGCCTTTTTCATCGGCAACAAATAGTTGCGCGCGAAACCGTCCTTCACGCGCACTTCCTCGCCCATCTGGCCGAGCTTTTCGACTCTTTCGAGCAGGATCACTTGCATGGGCGTTCTCCTACTTCACGACGTAGGGCAGAAGCGCCATCAGGCGTGCGCGCTTGATGGCGGTGGCTAGCTCGCGCTGCTTCTTGGCCGAAACGGCGGTGATGCGGCTGGGCACGATCTTGCCGCGTTCGGAGATGAAGCGCTGGAGCAGCTTCACGTCCTTGTAGTCGATCCTCGGCGCGTTGGCGCCCGAGAAGGGGCACGTCTTCTTGCGGCGGAAGAAGGGGCGGCGCTGGCCGCCTGCGTTACCTGCGCTGCTCATTATACGGCCTCCAACTCTTCGGCCGTGTCGGCCTTGTCGTCACGCTCGCGCTTGTTCTTGTTCGAGGATTGCTCGAACTGGTCCACCTTCACGGTGATGTAGCGCAGCACGTCTTCGTTGATCTTGAGCTGGCGCTCCAGTTCCTGGATCGCCTTGGCGGGCGCGTTGATGTTGAGAAGCACGTAGTGGCCCTTCCGGTTCTTCTTGATCCGGTAGGCGAGGCCCCTCAGGCCCCAATATTCGTGCTTCTCGACCTTGCCGCCTTCGTGTTCGAGGATGGTCTTGAGGTGGGTGGCGAGGGCGTCCACCTGCTGCGCGCTGATGTCCTGGCGCGCGATCAGGAGATGCTCGTATAGAGCCATATGGTTTAAGTCCCTGTTTACGCTGCGGAATCTGTCCTGCCGGGAGGGCGGGGCCGACTATGGATCGCAAGGACGCCGGACCATCCGGCATAGACCCGCGTTTTCCCTGGAGAAAATCGGGGCCTCCTTGCGACCGCAGCGCGATCGAAGGCGCGGC
>DASZRY010000022.1:0-6447 GCA_035548975.1 Rhizomicrobium sp. | reverse complement strand
GTGACTGCCAAGTGTTACGGCGGCGACATCTCCCGCAAGCGCAAGCTCCTCGACAAGCAGAAAGAGGGCAAGAAGAAGATGCGCCAGTTCGGCAAGGTCGAAATCCCTCAGGAAGCCTTTATCGCCGCGCTGAAGATGGATACGGATTAACGCTTTTCCTCAGCTTTATGCTATGATGCGCCCATGCGTAGAGAAGAAGCCATCCGCATTCTGAAACAGGCCGAGCCCGAGCTTCGGGCGCGCGGCGTGACCTCGCTTGCGCTCTTTGGCTCGACGGCACGCGGCGAAGCACGCCCCGACAGCGACGTGGATGTCCTCGTGGAACTAGACGAGAACCGGCGTATGACGCTGTTCGATCTGTCGGAAATTAAATTCTACGCCAGCGACGTGCTTGGCCATCAGGCGGACATTGCGATTCGCAAGAGCATCCGCCCCGGTTACCGGAGCAGTATCGAGTCGGATGCGCTACAGGTGTTCTGATGGCGGCGGCCCGGACCCCAATCGAGCGCCTGCAGGATATCGCCGAATGCATTGGGAAAATCGGCCGGTTCCTCGCTGGCAAAACATTCGACGATTTTGCCAGCGATGCGTTGGTGCACGATGCGGTCGTGCGTAATCTGGAAATCATTTCCGAGGCGAGCCGCCACATAACTAGCGAATTGAAAGCCGAAGTTCCGGAGGTACCCTGGCGCAAGGTGGCCGATATGGGCAACTGGCTACGGCATGCCTATGAAAAGACCGAAGATAAAATTCTCTGGGAGACGATTGAGCAAGGGTTGCCTGCACTCGATGCCGCCGTGCGGCGATTGCTTATCCGCCACAACTCGCCGCCGCGCTGATGATGGACGAGAATTGATTATTTACTTGGCCGTCCTGTGAGCGACGGTGCCGCCACCGCCGAGCGCTGCGCTAACGCCTAAAACATATCCAAAATCATACCAACCACCATTATTTGGAAATGCGTAGATTCGCACGTCCCAAAATAGGCTTCCGATAAAAGAGAATACTATGGTTAGGCCGTTCCAGAAACCCGAAAAGAAGCCGGGTAAATCCTCTCCGGAAGGCGGAGGCTGCGTGGCACAACCAGTGAGGAGGAGAACCGCAGCCGCCGATATGGCCGCTTGAACAAAAATCATTCTCCCTTCTCGCATTACGCCGCCTTTCGCTTCGGCAGTTTTCTGATCTCCGCCCCCTTTTCCTGTTCGGCAAGGCGAAGCTCGTAGAGTTTTTGCAAATTCAGCCAGAAATCGGCGCTCATGCCGAACCAGTGACCGAGGCGCAGCGCCGTATCGGCCGTCACCGCGCGCTGGCCATTGATGATTCCCGTGATGCGGTTGGTGGGGATATTGAGTTGCCGCGCCAGTTCGGCTGCCGATAAGCCCAATTCCTCTAGAGCCTCGGCCAGATGCTCGCCGGGATGGATGGGAGTGCGTGCCATATCCTACCTCAATGATAATCCACGATCTCGACTTCGCCCGGACCCGCTGCGCCATCCGCCCATTTGAAGCAGGTGTGCCATTGGCCGTTGATCCGAATGCTCCATTGCCCCTTGCGGTCGCCTTTCAATTTCTCCAGCCGATGGCCCCGGAAATTGGCGATGTCCGTCAGACTTGCGGCCATGTCCAGCCGGTCCAGCAACCGCTCGGCGCGGGCACGGAACGGTTCGAATTGCTTGACCCTTTCGCCACGGGCGAATCGTTCTGTCCGCGCGTCGCGATAGCTCAGGATCATATCCAGAATGTATCCTCGTTACGTATTACGTCAAGCGTAACTGTGCGGACGATGTTTCACATGAATCATATCCGGCTTGCGGAGCGCGGTCGTCGCGCCTAAACGACCGCGCCATGAGCTACGACGTGATCGTCATTGGGGGCGGGCATGCAGGATGCGAGGCGGCCGCCGCTTCAGCCCGAACCGGCGCGCGCACGCTTTTGCTCACGCACAAGCGCGAGACCATCGGCGAAATGTCCTGCAATCCCGCCATCGGAGGCGTGGGCAAAGGTCATCTTGTCCGCGAAATCGATGCGCTCGACGGTCTGATGGGCCGGGTTGCCGATGCGGCCGGTATCCAGTTTCGCGTTCTCAATCGCCGCAAGGGTGCCGCTGTCCGCGGTCCGCGCGCCCAGGCCGACAGGAAGCTTTACAAGCTCGCCATGCAGAAGGCCTTGGCGGAATTGGAGAATCTCGAAATCCGGGAATCCGCCGCCGAGGACCTGATCCTGAAAGACGGACGCGCGGCGGGCGTGGTCACGGCGCAAGGTGAGGAATTGGGTGCAGGCGCCGTGGTACTGACCACCGGAACGTTCCTCAGGGGCCTGATCCATATCGGCGAGGTCAAAATCCCGGCAGGCCGCGCCTCCGCGAAGGGTGAGCCCATCGCGGGAAGCAATGTGGAGGCCCCGTCCATAGGGCTTTCGCGGACTCTTTATGGCCTTGGCCTTGCCATGGGCCGGCTGAAGACCGGCACGCCGCCGCGCCTGGACGGCAAAACCATCGACTGGGCGGCGCTCGACCGGCAGGAGGGCGACGATCCACCTTCTCCGTTTTCCTTTCTCACCAGCCGCATCGAAACGCCCCAGATTGCCTGCCACATCACGCGGACAACCGAGGCCACTCACGCCATCATCCGGACCAATCTCGATCGCGCGCCCATGTATTCCGGACAGATCCAGAGCACTGGCCCGCGCTATTGCCCCTCCATAGAGGACAAGGTGGTCCGCTTTGCTGCGCGCGAGAGCCACCAGATATTCCTGGAGCCTGAAGGGCTTGACGACGATACGGTCTATCCCAACGGCATCTCCACCTCGCTGCCGGAAGATGTGCAGCGCGCGCTTCTTGCCACCATTCCGGGCCTGGAAAAGGTGCGCGTTCTGCGTCCCGGCTATGCCATCGAATATGATTATGTGGACCCGCGCGAGCTGAAGCCCTCGCTGGAGACCAAGCGTGTGCCGGGCCTTTATCTCGCGGGCCAGATCAATGGCACGACCGGCTATGAGGAGGCAGCGGCCCAGGGTCTGATGGCCGGTCTGAATGCCGCCCGCGCGGCCGCCGGCAGCGATCCCATCGTTCTGGATCGCGCGGACGCCTATATCGCCGTGATGATCGACGACCTGGTGACCAAGGGCGTCAGCGAACCATACAGGATGTTCACCTCGCGGGCGGAATACCGGCTGAGCCTGAGGGCCGACAACGCCGACCAGCGTCTGACTGGGCTGGGCGAGGCCGCCGGATGTGTGGGGCTTGAGCGGAGCAGGGCTTTCGCCGGCAAATCCCGAATTCTTGCCGAGGCGCGCCGCAAGGTGCGTTCGCTCACGATCACCCCGAACGAGGCCCAGAGATTCGGGCTGCAGATCCGCCTCGACGGCGTCCGCCGCTCTGCGCATGACCTGATGGGGCTGCCCGGCGTGGGTTTTGGCGAGGTTGCGCGCATCTGGCCCGAATTGAACCTCATCCCCGAGACCATTTTTGAGCAGCTCGAAATCGACGCGCGATATGCAGGCTATATGGAACGGCAGGAGGCCGACATTGTCGCGTTCCGCCGCGACGAGTCTCTTCGTCTGCCGGAAGACCTTGATTATTCAAGGGTCCACGGACTTTCCACGGAAGCCGTCCAGAAGCTGAGCCGCATACGCCCGGCCACGCTGGGTCAGGCTGCCCGCATCGACGGGGTGACCCCCGCCGCACTGACCCTTGTGTTGGCGCATGTGCGGGCAAGCGGCAAGGAACGGGCCGTTGCCTGAAACTCCCTTCGGCCCCGGCGAATTTGCGGCCGCGGCCAATGTTTCACGTGAAACACTCCAGCGCCTCAATGCCTATGTGGACCTTCTGAAGGAGTGGAACACCCGCCAGAACCTCGTTTCCAAGTTCTCCTTGGAAGACGTCTGGCGCCGGCATGTATGGGACAGCGCGCAGCTGGCTCCGCTATTGCCCAAATCCGTCAAATCACTGGTCGATTTGGGGAGCGGGGCAGGATTTCCGGCCCTGGTGCTGGCCGTTTTGCGCCCGGATGTAAAGGTTACCCTGATCGATTCCACCGCCAAAAAGTGCCGGTTTCTAGCCGAGGCGGCCCGTGCCCTGCAAGTTGAGGTGGATATTCGCAATGCGCGGATTGAAGAGGGGCCAAGGGAAGGCTTTGATGCCGTCACGGCAAGGGCCTGTGCGCCCCTGAATTTGCTGTTGGGCTATGCCAGCCGGTTTCAGAAGCCAAATACCTTGAATTTGTTCCTAAAAGGACAAGATATTGAGGCCGAATTGAAAGAAGCCACAAAATATTGGAAGATGGAGGTTCTCAAGCATTCTTCCCGATCAGGCCCCGGCACGATCTTGGAGATACGAAAGCTCGCCCATGTCTAACCTGGTCGCCCGTTTGTCCCGGCCGGACGCCCGCCGTCCGCGGGTTCTGGTGGTCGCCAACCAGAAGGGCGGCGTGGGAAAGACCACGACAGCCATCAATCTGGCGACCGCACTGGCCGCGATCGGCAAGCCCACGCTTCTGATCGACATCGATCCGCAAGGAAACGCCTCGACCGGATTGGGAATCGAACGCACCGAGCGAAAGGTAACGACCTACGACGTGCTGCTCGGCGGCGCGGCGCTTGCCGATGCGGTGACGCCCACAAAGGTGCCGCGCCTTTCCATCGTGCCCGCCACCGTCGATCTTTCCGGCGCCGAACTCGAACTGATCGATCTCGAACGCCGCAATTTCCGCCTGAAGGATGCGCTCGAACAATTCGCACAAGGCGGCGAACAGAATTTCGCCTATGTGCTGATCGATTGTCCGCCGTCGCTCACGCTTCTCACCGTCAACGCGATGGCTGCCGCCGATGCGGTGCTCGTGCCCCTTCAATGCGAATTCTTCGCACTCGAAGGTCTCACGCAATTGCTCAAGACCATCGAACGCGTGCGCGCCGGATTGAATCCGCAATTGGAACTGCAGGGCATCGTGCTCACCATGTACGACAAGCGCAACAAATTGTCGGATCAGGTCGCCGCCGACGTGCGCGGTCACATGGGCGAAAAAGTCTATAAAACCGTCATTCCGCGCAATGTGCGGATTTCCGAAGCGCCGAGCCACGGCCTGCCGGCGCTGATCTACGATCTCAAATGTCCCGGCAGCCAGGCCTACATCAAGCTCGCCGGCGAACTCATCCAGCGCGAACAGGCACGAGAAGCGGCATGATGGCGGAGAAACGGTCGGGATTGGGGCGCGGGCTCTCCGCATTGATCGGAGACGACATCGCGCCTGCGCGTGCCGACGCCAAGGGCGCCCGCACGCTTCCCATCGCATTCCTGAAACCGAATCCGAACCAGCCGCGCAAGAATTTCGCCGAAGCCGAACTCGAAGATCTCGCCAATTCGATCCGCGAGAAAGGCGTGCTGCAACCGATTCTGGTGCGCCCGGTCAAAGGCGCAAGCGACTCTTATGAAATCGTGGCAGGCGAACGCCGCTGGCGCGCCGCCCAGCGCGCAAAGCTGCATGACGTGCCGGTGGTCGTGCGCGAGCTCGACGACGGCGAAGCGCTCGAACTCGCCATCGTGGAAAATGTCCAGCGCGCCGATCTCAACGCCATCGAAGAGGCGGCCGCCTATCAGGAACTGATCGGCCGCTTCGCCTACACCCAGGAAAGGATCGCACAGGAAGTCGGCAAGAGCCGCAGCCATGTCGCCAACACGCTGCGTCTGCTCAAGCTGCCTGAGGCCGTTCAGGCCATGCTCCGCGACGGGAGGCTGACCGCCGGACATGCCCGGACCTTGATAGGCGTGCCCGATCCGGAAGCACGGGCCAAAGCTATCATCGATGCCGAACTCAATGTTCGGCAGGCCGAACAGCGTTCGGACCAAGCCAGGAAAGGCTTAGAAAAGAAGGGCTTCGAGAAGGATCCCAATACGCTGGCCTTGGAAAAGCGGCTCTCCGACGTTCTGGGCCTGCAGGTCGAAATCCACGACCGCGGCAAGAAGGGCGGCGAGGTGAAGGTCCGCTACAAGACCCTCGAACAACTCGACGAGGTCTGCCGGAGGCTGAGCCGGGGCTGACTCCACTTAACCCCCCTCGCGGGCAGGGCTATTGCATATAGAACCTGAACTTCCCCTCTCGTCGGAATTGGAGAAAGGGCCTGAGTGAAGGGGTTTCTCGGCTGCACAGGCGCTGGAGATCGTTGCGTTCCCCGGCCGCGCGCATAAGCGCGCAATCGAGAAAATCTCACGCGGAGCCGCGGAGGACGCGGACAGATCACTCCGCGTGCCCCGGGTCTGCGCGTGATCTTTGATGGCGCTTCGCGCCAGTCTCTTTAACCTCCCCACAAGGGAGAGGGGAGTCCACTTCAGCCTTTCGCCAGCTTCAAGGCTTCGGCCACATCGATGCGGCCGTCATAGAGCGCGCGTCCGATCACCACGCCTTGGATGTTCGGCGCCTGTGCGGCAAGCAATGCTTCGATGTCGGCATTGCTC
>DASZRY010000021.1:0-1725 GCA_035548975.1 Rhizomicrobium sp. | reverse complement strand
TGATGCACCGCCGCCTTGCTCGCCGAATAGGCATAGGATTCGAGCATCGGCTGCAAAATGCCGTCGATGGAGCCGATATTCACCACACGAGCCGGATCGTCCTTCGTTCCGGCTGCTTTCAGCAGAGGCAGTAACCCTTGCGTCAAAAAGAAGATCGCCTTCAGGTTGACGTTCATCAGCTTGTCCCAGCCTTCTTCGGAATATTTCTCCAAAGGCTCGGCCCAGGCCGCACCGGCGTTGTTGATCAGGAAATCGAGCTTGCTCTCGCGCGCCTTGATGCCGGCAACCAGAGCTTTCACTTCATCCATCTTGCCCAGATCATGGGCGAGCGGAATGCAGGTGCCGAATTTCGAAAGCTCCTCCGCCGCGCGTTCGCAGGCATCGGCTTTGCGCGAGGAGATATAGACCTTCACCCCGTTCTCCACGAAGCCGCGCGCGATCATCAAGCCGATGCCGCGCGATCCGCCGGTCACCAGCGCCGTCTTGCCGCTGATATCGAAAAGTTTCGAGGTCATGGAAAATCCTATCGGTAGGCCGCGTTGATGGCTGCCAGTTTCGCCGAACCCGGGCAAAGCTCTTTCTCGCCAAGCCGGTTCAGCGGCGTATCTACCGTATTCAGATTGGCGTGCAAATCCTCGGCTGCGGGATCGACATAAAGCAGGCCGGTCACCACTTCGCCCGCCTTTTCCTTTTCCTGCAAATAGGCCAGCGCCGCCGCCCGATTGTTGGGATCGTAATCGGGATGCAGCTTCGCCAGCTTGATCACCGATCCGTCATGTTGCGTCACCATTTCCACCGTTCCCGGCTCATGGTCGACGGTGATTTCCGATTTCGGCGGCATGAAATCGAGCCGGTTCACCGCCTCGTTGTGCGCGCGCACGAAATCATAGGATTTGGTCGAACCCGGATGATTGTTGAATTGCACGCAGGGACTGACGACGTCGATCACGGCCGCACCACGATGCGAAATCGCCGCCTTCAGCAGCGGCACAAGCTGTTTCTTGTCGCCGGAAAAACTGCGCGCCACAAAACTCGCGCCCAGAACCAGGGCCAAGCTCACCAGATCGATCGGCGAATCCGAATTGAATCCGCCCGCCTTGCTCTTCGATCCCTTGTCTGCGGTTGCCGAGAACTGCCCCTTGGTCAGCCCATAGACGCCATTGTTCTCGCAGATATAGACCATGTTCACGCCGCGCCGCACGCAATGGGCAAACTGCCCCAGGCCGATAGAGGCGGAATCGCCGTCCCCCGAAACGCCCAGATAGATAAGGTCTTTGTTGGCAAGGTTGGCGCCCGTCAGCACGCTCGGCATGCGCCCGTGCACGGAGTTGAACCCGTGGCTGTTGCCCAGAAAATAGTCCGGCGTCTTCGACGAGCATCCTATGCCCGAAAGCTTCGCCACCCTGTGCGGCTCGATGGAAAGTTCGTAGCAGGCCTGTATCAACGACGCGCTGATCGAATCGTGTCCGCAGCCTGCGCAAAGGGTAGAGATCGAGCCCTCGTAATCGCGATGCGTGAACCCCAGCTTGTTCGGCACAAGGCTCGGATGATGCAGCTTAGGTTTCGCGATGTAGGTCATTGGTGGCACTCGTGTTGTGCTTTGAGGCGTTGCTTCGCAACGCTCCTCAGCATGACGACAGAAGGAATTTTGCTCGTCACCCTGAGGTGCGAGCGGAGCGAGCCACGAAGGGTCATTCCGCGGCCTCTTTGCGCGTGGCGATGTTC
>DASZRY010000020.1:0-41542 GCA_035548975.1 Rhizomicrobium sp. | reverse complement strand
TCGTCATACCCGAAATCGGCCGCGATCCTCGCCGCTTCCGCAAGGCGCGCAGGTTCGCTGCCGCCCAACTGTATCGCCACGGGATGCTCGGCGGGATCGAACCCGATCAGGCGCTCGCGATCTCCGCGAATCACAGCGTCGGCCGTCACCATCTCGGTATAAAGCCGTGCGTGCGCCGACAGCTGGCGATGGAGAAACCGGCAATGCCGGTCCGTCCATTCCATCATCGGCGCAATGGCGAAGATTTTTTCCTGATAAACCAAACGATTAGCCCATAGCAACGGCCTCGCATGGAGCGAGGGCAACCGGAAAGGACAATATGTCGGCGCCTTCTTCAAGCCCAAGGAAAAACAGGCCGGCCACGAGGCCGGCCTGTTCGAATGGTCATATGGCGGCGCTGCTCAGCCGAGCGCCGCAAGCGCCGCCTGCGCCACTTTCATATCCTGCTCGTAGTGCCCGCCGCTGACGCCGATACCGCCGACAACGGCGCCGTCGATCTTGATCGGATAGCCGCCGCCGTACACCACAAGGCGCGGCGTTTTGATGATGCCGTGCAGGAGCGGCGGATCGTTCTTCACGAATTCGAACCATTCGTGCGTGGCGATGCCGAACGAGACGGCGGTATGCGCCTTGTCCTGCGCAATCTCGACGCTCAGAAGTGCGGCCCCGTCCATCCGGCTGAAGGCCTTCAGCACGCCCGATTCATCGCAGATTGCGATAACCATCGGCACGCCCATCTCGCGGGCTGCGGCTTGGCCAGCCGCAATCAGTTTTTCCGCCGTCTCCGCAGCGATGGATTGTTTGGTGATCGTCTTCGGCATTGTCGTTCTCCCCGATATTCCGGATTGCAAAATTAGCCCAATGGAAATTCCGGTCAAAGGTCAAATCAGGGCGCAACAAAACTCCAGGCCTGAGCCGCCAGTTCTGGCGTACCGTTGATGGCAGGACGGTCCGAGCTTGCATTGCCGTCCAGCGCGCGTTTGTAGACGCCTTGCGAAATGGAGGCGAGCCGGAACAGCGAAAACGCCAGATAGTAATTCCAGTTTTCGATTTTCTCGCGGCCGGTGCGTTTGCAATAGGCCGCCACATAATCGTCTTCGCTGGGGATTCCGGAAGTCCTGAAATCGACGCCTTGCAGCGTACCCCAGCTTTCCGATTTCGAGGTGTAAAGCAGACAATTATAGGCAAGGTCCGCAAGAGGATGGCCGATGGTGCAAAGCTCCCAATCGAGCACGGCGATCAGCCGCGGCTCGGTGGGATGAAACATCGTGTTCTCGGGTCTGTAGTCGCCGTGCGCAATGGAAACGGAATTGTCTTCCGGTATGTGCTGCGGCAGGTATCCGATCAGATTTTCCATTTCCGGAATATTCTGGGTTTGCGCACCCCGGTATTGTTTCGTCCAGCGGCCGATCTGACGCTCGAAATAATTGCCCGCACGCCCAAAGTCGGAAAGGCCGGCCTTTTCGATGTCGACCGAATGCAGCTTGGCAAGCGTTGCATTCAGCTCGTCATAGACTGCCGCGCGCTCCCTGGGCGAAAGCCCCGGAAGCCTCGCATCGCGAAAAATGCGGCCTTCGACGAAATCCATCACATAGAACGGCGTTCCGATGACTTCGCTGTCTTCGCACAGCACCTGCATATGCGGCACAGGAATCCCCATGGGCTCGAGCGCCTTCATGATCCGGAATTCGCGATCGACCTGATGCGCGCTCGATAGAAGCTGGCCGGGCGGCTTCTTGCGCAGCACGAAGCGCCGCCCCGATCCTTTTTCGGTCAGCAGGAAGGTGGGATTCGACGCACCGCCGCTGAACTTCTGCACGGAATCAAGTCCGGCGAACCCCCGGATATTGGACTTCAGATAAGCGTCCAATGCCGCGGCGTCGAACCGGTGTGCGGGGGGAATGAATGATGTCAGTTCCATGGATTTTATCTGCCATGAAATCCGCCGCGCGCAAAGCAGTCTGTGCCGCCAGGCTAAGCGGACCGGTACTGAGAGAACTGTCTGCAATCGATGCCTAATATTCCGCGTTCCGCCGGGTCGCAGGCGACCAAGCTGCCGCGCGTTGTTGCGCTTCGGCCCAATTGTCCTGGCTGAGCGAGTTGTCGAGGCGCGATTGCACCGCCTCTGGAATGTCGGGAAGGCCGAGCGCCAGCCGCGTGCCGTTTTCCTGATACAGCAGCGACCATTTTCCCGCCTCGACCGGATCCTTGTTCACGCCGCTGCCGTCGAGATAAATCGTCACCAGGCTCGATTGCGCATTCGGCAGCCCGTCATTCGCCGCCTTCAAGATCCATGCGGCTCCTTCCTGTTCGAGGCTCGCGCCGCGTTGGGCGTTGAGTTCCTTCTTGCCCTGATCGATCAAGCAAAGCCCAAGATTGTATTGCGCGATGTCGTCGCTATCGGAAAGGCGGCGCAATATCGGCAAAGCCTCGTCGCATTTTCCGGCAAGCCGGAGATCGACGGCTTTTCCTTCAGGGTCGGGCGGCAGCTGCACCTGGTTTTCCGACGGATCGTGATCGCCACCCGGATCGATGCTGCCCACATCGTCGCGCGGGGCAGCAAGAGCCTGCGATCCCATGCTCATCGCCAGTGCCAGAACCGCCGCCGTTGCTATCCGTTTCATTCCGCTTCCCCCCGCGCGCAGTTTCAAGCCGGAGCGATTATATCTGCGCCGACAAATATCGCGAACCCGGGCTTCAATAGTCGAATTGATAGCTCAAGCCGATACTGCTGCCGCGGTCCACCTGGGCGGCGCTGCCGGTGACGTTGGCGGGGGTCCCGGTGTTGACAATGGCTTGGGCTTTCAGCCGTTCGGTCAGGTCCACCTGTACCTTCGCCGAGGTGCCGCCGCCGGTTTCCTGTTTGGCGCCGATATAGACGCCGTTCATCACATATTTTCCGGCTTCCAGCGTGGCCCCGGTTCCGGTTCGCCCGGTGCCGACCGCCAGCCGGTCAAGGCCCAAACCCTTGCGCACGCGCGACAGCGGATTGATCCCGCTTCCAATGCCGGTGAGGGTGCTCAGCCCGTCGGCGATCTGGGCCACCTGCAAAGGGCCCAGCTGCTTGACGCTCTGCTGGAACAGAAGATGCGCCAACACCTCGTCCTGCGGGAGATATGGCGTGCTCGACAACTTGATCTTCGGCGCCGAGGCATAACCTGTTACCTGCAGCTTCGCCGTCACGCTTCCCGATGTGCTTTCCGCCACGAAATTGAGCGACGGGTCGAGGCTGCTCGAAACGCCTGTGCCGTCGAAACCCAACCGCCCGCTCGTGAAGTTCAGGCTCTGGCCTGCAAGCGAGAATTCGCCCCGCCGCATAGTGAAGCCGCCGCGCACATCCGGCATCTCATTTGTTCCCGCCACGGTCAGGCGCCCGCTCACCTCCGCTTCCAGCCCGCGTCCGCGCACGAACAATCGGCCGGGCGATGTTAAGGTCAGATTCAGTCCTATGACGGGTGCATTGCTCTTGGCAGGCGGCGCATGGCTTTGGCCTTTGCGGCGCACATCCAGTACGGCGACGTTGCGCGGCAGGGATTCGGGAAGATTCACTTCGCCCTGATCGATGCGCACATCTCCAGCAAGATCGACGTGGCCTTGGGCCAGTCCGGTAAGCTTGAGCGTCGCATCGCCGTCCATCGTCATCAAATTGCTTGCGAGGAATCGCGCGTTGCTTGCCTTGATCGAAAGATTGACGGGCATGCCCGGCGCCCACAAATTTATGTCTCCGCTTGCGCTGACCGTTCCCTTTCCGGCGCGCGCCTTGAAATCTGTAAGCGCGATCTTGTTGTTCACCGCCCCGATGCGGGCCGATACGTCAGCCAGGTGTATGCCCTGCACATAGTCCTGATAGTCGGCGCCGGAAAGGATTGCCTGTCCTTCCACATGCGGTTGCGATTGAGATCCGGTCAGAACGCCGTCGAGGTTGAGGACTCCGCGCAGATTGCGCCCCTCCGCATTGAGCGCCGGGTTGATGAGGGCGAGGTCGGTCGCGCCTTTCACCTTCAAATTCATGGGCGCATCGGCCGTTAGCGGAGCGGTCCCCGAAACGCTCAGCGAAATCGATTTTCCGGCGATGAGGCGGGCATCGAGCTGGGCCGTGCTCGCGTTCAGCGATGCAGTGGCGGAAAGTTCGCCTTTCTCCGTTCCTTTCGCCGCGCCTTCGAAGGCAAGTCCCGTCCCGTGCAACGAAATCGCGCCGCGCGGCGCGGACAAGGTCCCCGAAAGCTTCGCGTCTGCAGAGATCACGCCGCCGATATTGAGATCGGGCGAGAACAGCCTGGCAAATCGCGCCGTCACGTTGCGTGCGGTTGCGGTGAGCTCCAGCGTGGGCGAAACGCGGCCTTGGGCAACCAGCTTCGCTCCGGCTGCGTTCAGTTCCAGCCTGCCGAATGTGATTCCCTTCGCAACATCAAACCTTGCGGGCGCAACGAGATTTGCAGTCTCCCCGCGATAGTTCGCCTTGAAGACGTTCAACGAGATCAAGTCCTTCGTCGCATCCATCCTTGCTGCGGATTCGATTTTCGCGACATACCCGTCCGCATCCGACAGTTTGGAGAGGATGCGAATGTCTACTGCATCGGCAGGTCCTGCGATTTGCGCTTGCAGATCGCCGTCAAATCCGCTGACGGCGATGCCTGTTGCTGCGAGTTTCAGATCGGCCGTGGGCCTTGCCACAGGATTTGAAATGTCTCCGCCCAAGGTGAGCACCGCGGCATGTGCGCCTTCGACGGTCAGGTTCTTTGCGGCGAGGCTTAGCCGCGCAAGAGTCGGCTCCTTTCCACCGTTGAGACTCGCCGATGCCGATAGGCTGCCCGAAACGTCGATGCCGAGGAATGGCCGCAGATCCGCCAGCTGTCCCTCCTCCAACACAATTTTCCCGGATGGAAGTCTCGCGCCATGCGCCAGAAGAAGATTGGCCCGCGCGCGCAGACTTTTCCAATCGCCCTTGTCGATCGCGATGGAAAGCGCGCCGTCGCGCTGCTCCAGGCGGGCCTGCATTTGCAGCGTGCCGCCATTGATGCGTCCGTCGATATTCACGCTGCCTTGCGGGGCGTCAGGCAAGCCGCCGATGCGCGCGGCGATATGCACTGGCCCCTTCGCATATGCCCCTCCTGCAATCCGCCCGTCGCCGGCAACCGTGACTTCAAAACGGCTTGTCGCTCCCTTCACATGACCGCGCACATCGAGGCTGCCGGACAGCGTGCTGGCCACGCGGCTCAAATCGCGCAAGGCGCCCGTCCAGTCGATTCGCAGCGAGCCGCTTTCCAATCCACCCTTCGCGTCAAGCCTTGCGAATGCACCGTCAAGGCTTGCGCGCTCTAACAGAACGTCTCCTTTTCGAAACACGCCCGCAAAGCCCAGCTTCACCTTTCCACCGATGATCTTCGTAAGCGTTTCATCGCCGCCCGTGACATTCAGCAATCCGTCGGAAACGGCGGATGTCTTTCCGTTCTTCACGGCGATCGAAGCGGACATCTTCGCGGTTCCGGCAAGATCGAGACCGGCGAGATTTGCGAAAGGCGCAAGCGAATGGATGTCCACAGCCGCATTCGCTTTCGTTTCGCTGCCGAAGGTTGCATGCCCTTTCACTGTTGCGAGCGCATGTGAAATCTCGAAATCGGCCGGGTTGTTCCTGTTGTCGATCCTGGCTTTGGCCCGAAGCCGGATCGGAGCGCCGCCAAAGAAATCGCCTGCAAGCCCGCTCCATTCCGGATTGCCGATTTCGGCCTCTACAGCTACGTCGCCATCCTTGCCCTGGATATCCGCTCTCGCGATTCGCGCGCGCACGTCCCACGCCCTGAGGTCGAAAATCCGCAATTGCGCGCCAATGTCCAGCTTCGAGAATGCGCCGCTCGCATTGGCTTCCAAAGTCAATGACGACCACGAAAGGTCCGGGCCCGGCGCCATTGCCGGTGCGTGGGCCGAAACGCCGATCCTTGCGGTGCGCCCGGCAAGATCGACGAGGGCGCGAGCATCCATGCGCAGCGCGCCCGCCGTCAGCGTCAGGACTACCGACTGTGCATTGCGCGGTCCGGATGCGCGCGCCTGCAGCGACAACGGTCCGAGATCGGGAAGGCCGGCGAGCCCGCCTATCAATCCGTTCGCCGGCTCGCGTATGTCGGCCGAACCGGAAATGGCGGCTTTCGACACGTCAAAATCGATCCGATAGGTTCCTGGCCCGTCCAGCCTGCGCGCTGCGATATCGATGCGCGCATCGTCAAGCGATCGGTAGTCGATTTTGCCGCTGAGCGTGATGCTCGCCGGACGCCATGCCACGGCTTCCGTCACGTTCAAACGTTTTATGTTCAAGGCACCGATTTCAATATGCGGGCCCTGCTCCTCGCTCCCGGCCGTTTCGACGGGCCGGCGCAGCACGTCGATCTGGCGCGCTGCAATGCTTTTTATCTCGATTTTGTTCCAGAGATAGGCAAGCGGCGCCCAATCGACCGCCACATCATCTGCTGTTAGCCAAAGCCCCTTGCTGTCGCGCAGCTCCAGCCGCCTCACGCGCGGACCTTCGGGAAAACGCCCGTCGAGTCCGTTCAATGTCACCTGTCCGTCCGTCAGGCGCAGCACCAGCCATTCGATGCTGCGCTGTCCCATTGCTGTGTTGCCGAACAGGATGACGAGCGCCAGCAGCATCGCAACGGCGCCGATCGTGCCGCCGCTTGCCAACATCGCCTTGCGGAGATTTGCGTTCATCAGAATGCCTGTCCCAACCCGATATAGATGCCGAACGCAGCGCCCTTCGGCGCGCGGTTAAGCGGCACGGCCACATCCACACGCAACGGCCCGATGGGCGTGTAGTAGCGTACACCCAACCCGGCGCCCACGCGCACGGTTCCCGTGAACGGTGCGCTCACGTCGCTGGCCTGTCCCGCGTCGATGAAGGCGGCCGCGCCGAAATTCTCGAAAAGCCGCTGGCGGAATTCGATGGTTGCCGCTTCCGCCGAAAGCCCGCCAATGGGTTTGCCGTCGGGGAATTGCGGTCCGATAGACTGGTAGTCGTAGCCGCGCACGGTGCCGCTGCCGCCCGCATAGAGCCGCTGGTCCGGCGGCAGGCCGAATTGCGTTGCACCTTGAACGCTCGCAACCAGCCCCCGAAGCGCGAGCACGCTGCGCCCCTTGTCCGAAAGTCCGAAATCGGAAAGATCGAGATAGGTCGAGCCTGCCGCCTGCAGGATGATGTAATTGCTGGACGGCGAGCCGAAGGCGTGTGCAGGCGTAATCGAAAACGCGGTGCGCACGCCGTGCGCCGGATCGAGCAGGGGGTCGCTCAATCCCGTGCTGTCGTAGGTTGCCGTCAGCGGGATGCCGACAAGCTGATAGTCGTGATCGACGCCTTGCTGCCCTATCCGTTCCTGTGTGGCGGTAAGGCCGATGCTTCCGGTCCATAGCCTGGAGAATTTGCGCCGCACAAAGGCGCCTGCATTTATCGCAGTCTGATTGTAGGCGTCGAGATCCTGTTTCACCGCACCCATATCGAATTCCAGCACCTGGTCGCGCTCAAGAAACAGCGGCTCGATATATTGCGCGGTGAGATCGTAGCCCAATGCGTTGGTGGCGCTGCCGCCCAATCCGTTGCCCGCAGCGGAAAGATTGAGCTGTTCTGCATTGCCGAACAGATTTCGGTGCTGCCAGCTCGCCGAAAGACTGATGCCCAGATCGGTGGAATAGGCCGCGGTAAAGGCCACCGAATGCATCTCGCGTTCCTGAATGTCGAAGGTGATGGGAATTGACCCGTCTGGGTCCAGGTGATCGCCTGCGCGCACCTCGACGCCCGAAAATACATTCGTTTCCGTCAAGGCCTGACGCGCCGCCTCGATCTTTGCGGGGTTGAAACGGTCGCCCGAACGAACCGTGAGCGCTTTGCGCACGAAATCCTCGTTGACGTCCTTCAACCCTTCGATGTGGATCGCTCCGATATTCGCGCGTTTGCCTGCATCCACTTTGAAGATCACATCGAGCACATGGGCGTCGTCATCGGCCCATGCGATGGGCGGATCGACCTTGGCAAGCGGATAGCCGTCTTCCTGCAATGCGTTTTGGAGTTTGGTGCCTGCGAAGAGAATATTTGCGGCGATTGCGGGCTGTCCGGTGGAAAGCTCAAGCCGGGATGCGCCGGGCACGTTTCCTTCGATCGTGATCCGCCGCAGGCGATAGAGGGGGCCAAGCGTGGCTGCGATCTTCACATCGGCCGGTTTTCCCTCCGGAACCGCTTCGAGAAGATTGGGCAGTTCGGGATCGTTCAGCTTGCGGCCGGAAATTTCGATGGAAATGTGTCCCTGATAGTAGCCATAGGCGCGCAGCGCGGTTTCGAGCCGGCCTGTATCGCCTTTCGCTCGCGCAATCAGCGCGAATGGAGCCGTGGGCGCCTTCTGGGACAAGGCCACGAGCAGCGAGGAATCGCGAAGCGCCTGGTCGAGCTCGCCCAGACCGGTCGATTGGATGTCCACGCCATAGGATTGAGGATCGGCCGCCCCCGCAGGCAATGAACAGGCCGTCCATGCCGCGAGAAGGGCGCAAAGCCCGATGGCGCGCGGTGCAAAATGAGCCGCAAAGCGGGTCGAAAGAACCATGCGGAAGGATCACTAACGGCCTCTTTGGACCGGGTCCAGTGCAGGCGCCGGTGGCACGAAAGGTCCGGATCGGCCCGGCCGCTGCAATATTTTGTCCGCTTACGGAGCAAATACACAAACTCTAAGGCAAACCGCAACAGCACTGTCACGTAAATACCCCACATCTCCCCGTGCCGCCGGCGTGATTTGCGGCGGGCCGCAAGCACCTGGAGGGGAGTTGCGTCGTGATTGCGTCTCTGTTGACTGCCCTGCCGGGCGCCGCAAGGAAAGCACCTGCCAAAGCGTCCAGATCTCCGGCTCTCGCATTGAGCCGCGTCAGGCGCTACCGCTCGATCTTCATCTCAGACACGCATCTCGGCACGCGCGGCTGCAAGGCGGAGCGTCTTGCCGACTTCCTGGCTCATAACGACTGCGACACTCTCTATCTGATCGGCGACATCATCGATGGCTGGGCGCTCACCCGCGGCTGGTATTGGCCGGCATCTCACACGGACGTCATATCCGAAATCCTGCGCAAGGTCGAAAGCGGCACACGCGTGATCTATGTGCCGGGCAATCATGACGAGGCGTTGCGGGACTATGCCGGAGTTTCGCTCGCAGGTGTCGAGCTGAAGCCGGAATTCGTGCACCGGACTGCCGACGGCAAGCAATTCCTCATCATCCATGGCGATCAGTTCGACGGCATTATCGCTTACGCCAAATGGCTCGCCTATTTGGGCGATCGCGCCTATGCGCTGGCGCTTGCCCTCAACAATGTCTTCAATGCCGCACGCCGCCTGATCGGCATGCGTTACTGGTCGCTGTCGGCCTATCTCAAATTCAAGGTGAAGAACGCCGCCAAATTCATCAGCAATTTTGAAGAAGCCTTGGCGCGCGAAGCCCGTGCGCGCGGGATGGACGGCGTGATTTGCGGCCATATCCATCACGCCGAAGTCAAGGACATTGGCGGCATACTCTACTGCAACGACGGCGATTGGGTCGAAAGCTGCACAGCTCTCACCGAAGATGCGATGGGCCGCCTGCGCGTTGTGACCTGGGCCGATCCGGTGGAAGCAAGAACAATACGTGTTTTCGAACCGCGTCCGCTGGTGCCGGAAGCCGCCTAGTCCGCTGACGCTTGCGCGCCGCCGCCGCTGATCGATCGCCGCGCCAGCCATACCACGCCGATCATTGCCACCGAAAGCCACGCCGATATCCAGAACAGGTCGAGCGAGGCCAGCAGATAGGCCTGCTGCACCATGCTGCGCGTCAACACGCCATAGCTCTGCAGATCGGTAAAACCGAAATGACGCAGTCCCGAAACCGCCTGCTGCATCGCCGGATCATATAGGCTCGATGCTTCCGAAAGCCTGCTTTGGTGCAACGCCTCCCGGCGATCCCAGACGGTCGTCACGATGGAAGCGGCGAATGCGCCCGCGGTGATGCGCGAGAAGTTGGAGATGCCAGATGCGGAGGGAATGCGTTCAGGTTCCACGCCATCGAGCGAAATGGTCAAGAGTGCCACGAAGAATGTGCTCATCGCGATGCCCTGCACGAGCATCGGCATCGTGAAATCCCAGAAACTCGCATAGGTCGTGTAGCCGGCGCGCATGAAGTAGGAAGCGGCAAACGCCGCAAACGCGACCGTGGCAAGCCAGCGCGCGTCGATGCGCGACATGAAGCGTGCCGCAATCGGCGTCGCCAGAACCGCCACCACGCCCGAAGGAGCGGCCACGAACCCCGCCCATGTGGCGGTGTAGCCGATGCTTGTCTGCAGCCACAGCGGCAGGAGCAGAACGTTGGCGAAGAAAATCGCATAGCCCAGGCAGAATGCGACGGTCCCCAGGGCAAAGTTTCGTTTTCTGAACAATGACAGGTCGACCACCGGATGATCGTCGGTCAGCTCCCAGACGACCCAGGCAATAAGGCCAACCGCCGCGACGATCGTTTCCAAAACGATCAGGGGCGACGAAAACCAGTCGGCATCCTTGCCCGTATCCAGCATGACCTGGAGCGAACCGACCCACAGTACCAGCAGGCCAAGCCCCACGCGATCGATCGGCAATCTGCGTGTGGGCGTTTCCCGCGTCTTCAGTCCGTTCCAGCACAAGGCAGCTGCGACAACCCCAACCGGCACATTGATCAGAAATATCCAGCTCCAGTGATAATTGTCGGAAATATAGCCTCCCAATATCGGCCCGCAGATCGGCGCCACCAAAGTGGTGATGGACCAGATGCCAAGTGCCGTTGCGCGCTTTTCCGCCGGAAAGATCATGATCAGAAGCGCCTGCGAGCCCGGAATCATCGGCCCCGACACGGCGCCCTGGAACACCCGAAAAAAGATGAGCGAGGGCAGGCTCCACGCGATGCCGCAAAGAAAGGAAGCAAGCGTGAACAGAAGCACCGCCATCACGAAGGTGCGCACCACGCCATAGCGGCCCATCAGCCATCCGGTCAGCGGAACGGAGACGCCGTTCGAAACGGCAAAAGATGTGATGACCCATGTTCCCTGATCGGTAGAGGCGCCCAGATTGCCCGCGATCGTCGGCAGCGAGACATTGGCGATGGTGCTGTCCAGCACCTGCATGAAGGTACCGAGCGCCAGCGCGATGGATGTGATCGCGAGCGCGGCGCCCTTCAATGGCGCGGGAATTGCGCCCGCGGCGCTCACTTTGATGCCCCGTTGGCGGCCAGAATTCGCGCCACAATCCGATCGGCCTCAGCATCCGCGTCCACGGCCTGTCCGCGCATATTCGCGTTCAACGGTTGCGACGAAACCATCGGTCCGGACGTGTCGCGCACGTCTACCGACGCAGACACCGACAGGCCGATGCGCAGCGGATGATCGCGCAATTCCTTCGGGTCGAGCGAAATGCGCACCGGCACGCGTTGCACGATCTTGATCCAGTTGCCCGAAGCATTCTGCGGCGGCAGCAGGGAGAATGCTGCGCCGCTGCCCGCGCCAAGTCCTGCGACGTGGCCATGATAGGTCACGCTGCCGCCATAGATGTCGGCCGTCACTTCTACCGGCTGTCCCACGCGCATGTCCCGCAGCTGACCTTCCTTGAAATTCGCATCGATCCAGACCTGATCGAGCGGCACCACCGCCATCAAGGGCGTGCCCGCCGCCACCTGCTGGCCCACCTGCACCGTACGTTGTGCCACCACGCCGTTCACCGGCGAGATCAGACGCATATGCGCAAGCGTGATCGCGGCATCGTGCACCCGTGCGATTGCTGCCAGCACGTTCGGATTGTTTGCGACTGAAGTGTTATCGACCGCCGCCTGTACCTGAGCCTGGCCGCTTTCGGCTACGCGCAATGCGGCGCGGGCGGATGCCACCGCTTCGCGCGCATGGGCCACTTCTTCTGCCGAGACCGACCCATCCACCGCGCCTTCGCGCCGGCGCCGATAATCGCCTTCGGCCTGCGCCAATTGCACCTTTGCCGCCGAAATCTGCGAATCGAACTGATGCACTCTGGAAAAATCCGATCGCACGCTGCGAATGATCCGTCCCAGTTCGGCCTCGGCCGATTCCATTGCTGCTTTTGCGCGTGCGGGGTCGAGTTCGATCAGCAATTGCCCGCGCGTCACGGCCTGCGTGTTGTCTGCGTGAATGGCCAGCACGGTCGCCGGTTCGCGGCTGGTGATCGCAACGATGTCGCCTGCGACATAGGCATCGTTGGTGGCTTCGAAATAGCGCGCATAGGCAAACCAGTAGATGCCCCACAGCACCGCGCCGATAATCACCACGGCGGACAGAATGATGAGCCCGCGCCTGCGCGCTGCGCCGTTGCCGTTTGCCGGATTGCCGGAAGAAGCGTCACTCATGACTTGCATCCTGATTGGTAGAAATCTTTGTCTGGCCGCCAAAACCGCCGCCCAGTGCCGTCAGAAGCATCACGCGCTCCGCTGCCAGATCGGAATCGATGGTCGCCTGCTGCCGGCGGGCCTCAAGCAAAATATTCTCCGCATCGAGCACGTTCAGTTGCGGGCTCAATCCGTTGCGATAACGCGATTGCGCCAGACGGAAGCTTTCTTCCGAGGCGGCAAGGGCTGCGCGCTGCTGGCCGGCCTGATCCTCAAGCGATTTGAGTTGCGTCAGAGCATCTGCCGTCTGCTTCACGGCGCCAACGACGCTCGCATTGTAATCTGCCACCGCCGCATCCAGCTCGGCCGTCGCTCCCGCAAAATCCGCGCGCAGCTTGCCGGCGTCGAATATGGGCAGGTGGATCGCGGGCCCCGCGCCATAGGTCAGCGATTGCGCGCTAAACATCGGCGAAAGCCCGATGGCGGCGAAGCCGGCAAAGGCCAACAGGTTGATGTCGGGATAGAAAGCCTTGCGCGCCACCTCGCGTCCGGCCATGGCCGCATCGATCCGCGCTTTTGCGGCCTGAATGTCGGCGCGGCGGGCCAGAAGATCGGCCGGAAGCGTGTCCGGCAGGGCAAGCGCGGCGTAGTTCAATTGCGGACGCGCGATATGGTCATAGACATCCGCACCGCGCCCGATCAGCGACGCGATCTCATGTTCGGCCAATGCGATGTTTGCCTCAGCGCGGATCAGGTCTTCGCGCTCGATGGCGAGCAGCGCTTCGGCCTGCTTTTCCGCCGACTTGTTTTCCAGTCCGCTTTTCACGCGGTTGGCTGTCAGATTGAAGACGCCTTCGCGCTGCTTGACGGCATCCTGCGCCACGTCGCGCAGAACATAGGCACGGGCGAGTGAGATATAGGCTTCGGCCACCGAACCCGCGAGCGCAAGCCGCGCAGCGGTCGCGTCAAGGGCGGCGGCATCGGCCGAAGACCGCGCCTTGTCCACCTGCGACTGCTGCTTGCCGAAGAAATCGAGCGACCAGGAAAGATTTGCCTGGGCGGTTCCGATCCATTGCGTGGTGCCGCCGAAAGGTGGGGGAATGATATAGCTTTTGCTGAAATACTGCCGCTGTTCCTGCGCGTCTCCCGTCAATTGCGGATAGGTGCCGGCGCGCACGGCCGAAAGTTCGGATTGAGCCTGCCGCATCCGAGCCAGCGCCACCTGAAGCGTCGGATTGCCCGACAGCGCCTGATCGACAAGATCGTCAAGCTGCCTGTCGCCGAAGGCCGTCCACCACCTGTCAGAAATGTCGGGTTCGGGCGTTGCGCTCAGTCCAAGCGTTTCGGATTTCACTTCGATCTGGCTGGGCGTGGTGGAAGGTGCGGAAACGCAGGCGGCAATCGAAACGCCCGCAAGCAGCAGAACGGCAATCCGCTTCACTTTCCGCTCCCTGCTCTTTGGCCCGTCTTCGCAATCTCGGATTCGACGGCGCCGAGCAGTCTGGTGAGCAGTTCGATCAGCGTCGTCACTTCGTGCGAGGAAAAGTCCGTCAGAACATTGTTCCAGAATTCCAGGATTCGCGGCGTCAGCGCCTTGGCGACCGCGCGTCCTTCCGCGGTCAGCGACAGATTGACGACACGGCGGTCCGCCTTGGAACGCGTCCGCGTCAGAAGTCCGCGGTCTTCGAGCTGGTCCACCAGCCTGGTTGTCGCGCCGCTGTCATGGCCCATGTGGCGCGCTATGTCGGCGCAGGTGCTGGTCAGCCCGTCGCGCAGCGAAACCAGTGCAACCCATTGGGTAAAGGTGATTTCCTGATCGGCGAACAGCGCTTCGGCATGGGGAACGATAAGATTGTGCGCGCGTCTGATCAGATAGCCCAGCGCCCTGCGCGACTGGAATGTGTCCACCTTGTAATACTTTCTTGTCATCAAAGGGCAGTCCGTATGCTGCTGCAACAATGTCTGCCTGGGCAGCTATCTTGTCAACGCGCGGCCCCATATGCATCTGTTGCACGGCTGGAACTCGTACAACGAATGCGCAACCAAAAAGTTTCGGCGAGTTCCCTTTCAACATCCTGCGGCCTTGCCGGCAGCAAGACACAAATGAAACATGCGGTTTTGTGGGGATTCAGGGACTTAACCCCCGGCAGCGTTACGCTGCAAATTTTTTTGGAGCGCCCTTGCAGCGTGACGCTGCTGCGCACATATGCCCTACATCCCGGCAATTGCGTTTGAATGAACCGGCGGAAAGCGCTTCAGCCTTCCGCGGCGGCTGGGGCTTTGGCGTTCCATAGAACGGCGATACCGATCAACGCCGACAGAAGCGATGCTGCGAAAACCGAAATCTTGGCGGCCGAGAAGTCGCCCGAAACAGGAAAGGACTGACCTGCAATGAACAACGACATGGTGAAACCGATGCCGGCAAGCGCGCCCGCGCCCCCAAGCTGGCGCCAGCTATAGGCGCGAGGTTTCTCCGCAAGTCCAAGGCTCACGGCAAGTGCGGAGGCGGCGAGATATCCGAGCGGTTTTCCGGCGATCAGACCTGCCGCAATCGCTCCCGCCAGGATCTGGCGTCCCTCAAGCATCGTGGCGCTGATTGCCACGCCGGCATTGGCGAGCGCGAAGATCGGCAGCACGATATAGCTCGAACGCGGCGCGGCGTTGCGCAACATGCGATCCGCCGGCGACTCCAGCCTGTCATGAATGGCATCGAGCGCCTGCATGGCCGATTCGGACGGTCCGCGGCGGTAATGCTCGCCGCTGTGGCGGGCTTCTTCCATCAGGATGGATTCGGCCTGCAGCGCGAGCGTTTTATAGTCCGGCGGCGGGCGGGTGGGAATGAACGCGGCCAGAACGACACCCGCCAATGTGGGATGCAGTCCGCTTGCCTGCACGCAAATCCAGAGCGCCACACCCAGGATGACGTAAGGAGACACGCGATAGACAGAAGATTTGTTCAGCAGCCACAGGGCCGCCACTAGTGCGCCCGCGCCGAACAGCCATTCGAGATGCAGCGCGCCCGAATAAAAGATCGCAACCACAACGATGGAAGCGATGTCGTCCACGATGGAAGCCGCGGTGAGGAAGATGCGCAGTTCCACCGGCACACGTGCGCCCATCATCGCAATGATGGCTACAGCGAATGCGGTGTCGGTCGCCGTCGGCACGCCCCATCCAGCGCTCCAGGGCCCCTGATGAATAACAGCAAGATAGGTAAGTGCGGGCGCCGCTACTCCGCCGATGGCGGCTGCAATCGGCAATGCCGCCTGCTTCCATCCGGCAAGGCTTCCCACGGTGAATTCGCGTTTGATTTCCAGACCCACAACGAAGAAAAAGATCGTGAGCAGAGCGTCGTTCACCCAGTGCAGCAGCGGCATGGGATAGACGAGCGAACCGAAATTCAGTCCCAGATCGGTGTGCCAGAATTCCGCGAACGGATGTCCCAACGGCGAGTTGGCAACCAGAATGGAAACGATTGTCGCCAATAGCAGCAGCAATCCGGTGGATGGCGCCCAGCTTGCAAAACCGAGCGCGGCCGTACGCACGCGGTGGCCGAGCGAGCCCAGCATCGCATCGGTGAAGGAAGAGGTATCCCAGGGACCATCGTATCGCCGGGAATTGATGAAGAAGGTTGGCGTGAAGCGAACGCCGCTTTCGCGCGCACTCAGCACGTCTTCTTCCACATGGGCGCGCGCGCGCTCGGCCGCTTCCTGCGCGGCGCTTTCGTCTTCCGTTCCGGCGTTAAGTTTGGCTGCCACCGCGCGCAGGTCGTCTTCCGTCAGCGTAGTGGAGCGCGTCATCAGGGAAACGTGCGCATCCCAGAAAGCGGCCGGCGTGGCCGCAAATTCCACAAGTTCCGCTGCGCGCCTGGCGATGTCGCTGCCGGTGACCGGCCGGTGCCGGAACACGTACCGCAAGCGTTGCCCGAATTGGCTGCGTACTTCGGTGATGCGTTCGTTGGCGGCGCGGCAATGGGGGCAGTCATAGCTGCCGTATTCCACCAGCGTGATCGCGGCCCCTGCAGGCCCGAGAATATGGTCGCGCGTCTCGTCGACCGGCATCGCCAGCCGGTTGCTGAGAACTTCCCCCGACATCGGATTTCCTGTGCTGCAATCGCCGTCATCGTAGGAGAGCGCCGGCTTTTTTCAAACGCAAAAGAGACGGGCGGAGCAGGAAGTGCATTCCGCTCCGCCCGTCGCCCGCGCGAGAGGTGGGGCTATTGGGATTTTCTCGACGCGTGGCGGGTGTGGCCGGTGGATTTCTGCGCAGTGCTCTGCTTCTGCGGCGTGGGCGATGCAGATGCCGTGCCTTTCGAAGAATCGCTTGCGCCGGATGTGCCTGCCGAAGCATTGCCGCTGGCATCCCCATTGGCGCTTGCGTTCAGGCTCGCGCCATTCGCCGTTTCGGCGATGGAGCCAAGTGCTGCGTTTGCATTGGATTCGGCTGCGGTTGCCGCCGTGTTCGCCGTTCCAATTGCGGTGGACACAGCGCCGTTCGCCGTGCCGCCAACGGTATTCGTCACGCCGCTCAAGTCAGGACCCGAGGCGCTTGCGTTGGCGTTGCCGGATCCGGAAACGCTGCCGGCATTCGGTATGCTCAATCCGCCGGACGCGGTGCCGCTCGCATTGCCGCCCGCCGTTACGCCATTCAGCGTCGAGTTGACCGTGCCAAGGGCGTTGCCCGAAGACTGTGCTTGGGATGTTGCGGCAGACGCGGTGCCATTGATCGTGCCTTCCGCTGTACCTGTTGCGTTCGACAACTTGCCGGTAACGGGCGAAAGATCGGGCGAGGCGTTGATATTTCCGTTTCCGGCGATGTTGCCGGCTGCACCGGCCGCAGGCCGCATCACGGTTGGTCCCATTCCGCCAAGCGTTCCGTTCAGACTGCCGCCGAGATTGCCCATACCGCCGATGCCGCCCAGCGGACCGCCGATCATGCCGCCGCCGCCAAGCATGCCGCCGCCACCCAACAGACCGCCGGCCAGCGCCGGAGTTGCCATTGCAACCGCGCCGCAAAGAAGCGCCGCCGTGAAGCTATTGCGAAGATTGAATGTCATGACCGGGTTCCTTTCCGTTAATCCTGTGGAACGCGGAAAACCGGCCAGAACGGCCATTTTCCTGCGTCCCTCACCCCGACAACGGAGGGCACGGAGATTTCTTCCGGAGCATGCCGAGAATTTTTGGAGGAAACTTTTGGACTTATTTCCAGCCGCGATCGCGCGCCCGGCGTTCGGCCGCCGCATCGAAGGGCGCACCGGCGATCATTTGTTCGGCCGCGTCGCGGATCACATCCGGCATGGCGCTGCCGGCCATGCGATACGCACCGCCTGCTTGCGCTTTGGAGGAAGCTAGAGCCGCAACTTCCCAATGGGCGTCACCGCGGCAAGCGATTCCGGCAATGCCATCCGTTTCGAATGTCCGGCAGGTGCGCCCGTCTTTCGCGCGAAAACTGATGCCGATGTGGGGAGCGTTCGCTTGCGGCGCAGCAGATGCAAGCTGCGTATTCAACGCATCGTCCAGCACTCCTTGCGCCACCAGCGTTCCGTTTTTCGTGGCAACCGGTCCCAGGTCCGAAGGAATGACAATTACACCGATGGCCAAACCCAGTGCCAATGCACCCGCTGCCGGCAATCCCGTCCAGACCCAGGCGTCTGGCCGCGAGAATCCCTGGCGCAATCGCCAGCGCCACGACACGGGTGTATTGGCGGCGGCCGCAAGCAGCCGGTCAGGAACACGCTCTTCCATCGTGGGCGCAAACGCGGTGCGAAATTGCTCGCGCAAATCTGTCTGTTCCTGCACGAAGGCACGCGCCTGCGCATTGTTTTCCAATTCGGCCTCGATACGGGTGGCTTCACCGGGCGACAGCTCGCCATCGACGAATTGCATCAGCAATTCCTTGGAAAGCGTCATGACATTGCCTCCGACTTGTTTCCGAACACGCGCATGGCAAGCGCCTCGCGCGCCCGCGCCAGTCTGCTCGTCACCGTTCCGATCGGCACCTCCAGAATCTCCGCCGCTTCGCGATAGGCCATGCCGTCGACCAGCACGAGCGAGACTACAACGCGCTGCTCTTCCGGCAAGCTCGCAAGCGCCTTGCAGGTGTCGGCAAAGGTCAACCGCGCTTCGGCGTCACGCGCGCCGTCGCTGGCTCCGCCATGGTGTTCTTCCAGGGGAACCGCGTTGCGAACGCGTTTGGAGCGCACATTGTCGATCCACAAATTTTGCGCAATGCGAAACATCCAGCTGTCCAATCGCGTGCCTTCTTCCCAGCGATGGAGATTGCGCAAAGCCTTCTCGACGGTGTCCTGAACCAGATCGTCGGCATCTGCCGCGTTGCCTGTCAGCGACAGCGCAAAGCGGCGCAACCGCGGCAGAAGCGCGGTCATCTGGCTGCGGATCGATTGGGTCGATGCGCCCATCGCTACGGTCACAACGGTTGAGTCCGACGGTTTCTTCCATGCACCGGATGCAGGGAACTTGTCCGGTCACCTTCGGTTTACTCCGGGCGTGGACTATGTGTTCACTGGGCCCGGCGGGCAAGGCCGGAAAGGAGCATTCCGTGAAGACGCTACAGCGATTGCTCAAAATTCTCGCGCCCTCTTTCCTGCTTGCGGCGGGTACGGCTCATGCCGGTCCGTTGGGCCTGCCGGTGAATGCCGGACCCATCGGTCCGCTGCCACGCACGGGCATCGTCCCCGGCGTACTCAACACCGCAACGGGTACAATCGATTCCACGCTCGGGGTTGTGCGCGATACTGTCGGCCGTCCGCAGCGGATGGTCCGTTTCGATCGCGACCTGAAAGGATTCAAAGTTCTGCGTCAGACCGTATTGGCCCTGTCGCCCAGCGAGCAAAGCCTTTCCACCGCAAAGGGCCTGAGCTTCCAGATCGTCCGCCGGCAAGACATCGCGTCCTTGGGCTTGACGATTGTCCAATTGCGCGCGCCGGAGAATATGGATGCGACCGAAGCCCTATCGATTTTGCGCCGCGCCGATCCATTCGGAACATATGACTATGACCATATCTACAATCCATCCGGAGAGGCGCAGACGGCGGCAAGCTGGAGCCCCGCGCAACCCGCATCGCAATCGAATACGAGAATTCGCATCGGCATGATCGACGGCGGCATCGACCGCCACAACGGCGATTTTGCGGGTGCCACGATCTTTGCGAAGAATTTTGCGAGCGACAAAAGCAGCGTTCCAACCGAGCACGGTACCGCGGTTGCATCATTGCTCATCGGCCGTGATGAGCAGGGCACATTGCCTTCCTCCGAACTCTACGCCGCCGATGTCTATGGCGGTGAAGCATCGGGAGGCGCCGCCGATGACATCGCGCGCGCCCTGGGCTGGCTTGCTGAGAGCAACGTGCCTGTTACGAATATCAGCCTCGCGGGCCCGCCCAACATCATCCTCGAAGCTGCGGTGAAAGCGTTTATCAAACGCGGCCACATCATCGCCGCCGCAGCAGGCAACGATGGCCCTGCCGCGCCGCCCGAATATCCAGCGGCATATGAAGGTGTTGTGGCCGTCACTTCGGTTGATGAAGACCATACCGTTCAACTTGACGCCAACAGGGGTCCGCATATCGCTTTCGCATCGCTTGGTGTTCATCGCCGCGTCGCCGCAATGAAAGGCGGCCACGCGACGGTCACGGGCACATCCTATGCGTCACCGGCGGTCGCCATCCGCTTCGCGCTATTGATGAGGCAACCGGATCCCCTGGCTGCCCATGCCGCCTGGATTGCGCTCGAGCGCGAGGCGGCCGATCTCGGCGCGCCGGGCCGCGATCCCGTTTTCGGTTTTGGATACCTTGCGCCGCTCGGAACGGCGCACGCTGTCGCCGCACAATGATCACGACATGGGCGGTGCAGGCGGCGGCGGATCGCCGGGCAGCGGGATGAACTCCTTGTTGTCGAGATCGGGCAGCTTCATCCGGCCCGCGCGCCAATCGGCCTTCGCTTGTTCGATGCGTTCCTTGGAGGATGAAACGAAATTCCATTCGATAAAGCGTTCGCCCAGCGGTTCGCCGCCCAGCAGCATCAGGGTGCAATCCGTAGTTGCCGTGAATGCGATGGTATCGCCGCGTGCGAAGACGAGCATATGTCCCGCTTCGTAAGTGCGTCCTTCCACTTCCACCGAACCCGTAGCGATATAGGCGGCACGTTCGGTATATTCCGGCTGCAATCCCGCCTTTGCTCCCGCCTTCAAATTCCAGTGCACATAGAACATCGGCGAATGCGTCTTCACCTTTGCTTCGGCGCCGAAAGCCTTTCCGGCCACCAGCCGCGCCCACAATCCGCCGTTTTCATAAGTCGGCAAATCGGCCGCGCCGTGATGAAAGAACGCCGGATCCGTCTCCTCCTCCTCTTTCGGCAACGCCACCCAGGCCTGGATGCCGTGCATCCTGCCGCCATCCGCCCGCGCTTTCTCAAACCGCTCGGAATGGGTGATGCCGCGCCCCGCCGTCATCCAGTTCACTTCTCCCGGACGGATCGCCTGTTCGGAACCCACGCTGTCGCGATGCATGATCTCGCCCTCGAACAGGTAAGTCACCGTCGAAAGCCCGATATGCGGGTGCGGCCGCACGTCCACGGTCTTGGGGAGTCCCGGCGGAAAGGTCACCGGTCCCATGTGATCGAAGAACACGAATGGGCCCACCATGCGACGGTGCGCGAAGGGCAGCACGCGCCCGACCTCGAAGCCGCCCAGATCGCGCCGTCGCTGGTCGATCACAAGCTCAATCATCCGGGCCTCCATGATGCGTGTCCGTTCATGCTACCTTATTCCTTGCAAAAGAGGCGAGTGGGTTGGATGCGTGGGAACTTTCACATGGCCGTCATCATGGCCCTGTCAATGCTTACGGCTTGCGCAACGCCGCCAAGGAAATTGTCGTGCAGCCCGCCGTCGCGTGCCATGAATCGCGTCGAACTGCTGTTCGGGGCAGCCACCAATGACGGCACGCTCATCGATGCCATCGAATGGAAGGATTTTCTCGACCGCGAGGTGACGCCGCGTTTTCCCGCCGGTCTCACCGCTTATGAAGCCTACGGCCAATGGCAGGGCAGCGACGGCAGGATCGAACGGGGTCCGTCGCGCGCACTGCTGATCTGGTACGATGGCGATGCGTCCACTCGTATCGATGCAATACGCGAAGCCTATAAGAAGCGCTTTGCCCAGGAATCCGTGATGCGTGTCGATGGCGCGGATTGCGTATCGTTTTAGCGCGGCAGTTCGCTATATCCCATCAACGCCTCATCCACGCCGCGCGCGCATTGTCTTCCTTCGCGGATCGCCCATACCACGAGCGACTGCCCGCGGCGCATGTCCCCGCAAGAAAATACGTTCGGAACGGTGGTCTTGTAGTCGAAGGTATTGGCCTTCACGTTTCCGCGTCCGTCGCGCTCGACGCCCGATTGCTCGACCAGCCCCGCCTTGCGCGGTCCCACAAAACCCATGGCCAGCAGAATGAGATCGGCCTTGAGCTGAAATGTGCTGCCGGGAATTTCAACCATCTGGAGACGGCCGTTTGCATCCTTTATCCAGTCCACGCGCACGCACTCGATCGCCTCGGCCTTGCCGTTGCCGGCCACGCGCCGCGTCAGTACCGACCAGTCGCGGTCGCAGCCTTCTTCCTGCGACGAGGACGTGCGCAGCTTCAGCGGCCAATCGGGCCAGGTCAGCGCCTTGTCCTCCTGCTCAGGTGGCTTTGGCATGATCTCAAGCTGCGTCACCGAGGCAGCGCCTTGCCGGATCGAGGTACCGATGCAGTCCGATCCCGTATCGCCGCCGCCGATCACGATCACATGCTTGTCTTTCGCGCTTATCGTACCGTGGGGGGCAGCAACCGCCTCGTCATCGCCCGCCACGCGCTTGTTCTGTTGCGCAAGAAAGTCCATCGCGTAATGCACGCCCGGAAGTTCGCGGCCTTCCACTTCCAGATTGCGAGGGTCTTCGGCTCCGCCCGCCATCACGACTGCGTCGTAATCCTTGAGCAGCATCGAGACCGAAATCGCCACTCCCACTTCCACGCCCGTCCGGAAGGTTACGCCTTCGGCCTCCATCTGACGAATGCGCCGGTCGATCAGATGCTTTTCCATCTTGAAATCGGGAATGCCGTAGCGGAGCAGTCCGCCGATCCGGTCGCTTTTTTCATAAACGACCACGCTATGGCCGGCGCGCGCCAATTGCTGGGCGCAAGCAAGGCCCGATGGCCCCGAACCCACGACGGCCACGTTTTTTCCGGTCTGCCGCGCCGCCGGTTGCGGCTTGATCCAGCCTTCTTCCCATCCGCGGTCGACGATCTCGCATTCGATGGTTTTGATCGTCACCGGATTTTCGTCGATGTTGAGCGTGCACGATGCCTCGCAGGGCGCAGGGCAGATGCGGCCGGTAAATTCCGGAAAATTGTTGGTTGAATGCAGCGTGTCCAGCGCGGCGCGCCATTGATCGCGATAAACCAGATTGTTCCAGTCCGGGATCATGTTGTTGACGGGGCAGCCGTTGTGACAGAACGGAATCCCGCAATCCATGCAGCGCGCCGCCTGTCTGCTGACCTCCGCATAGGGCAGCGGTTTGACGAATTCGCGCCACGTCGTCTTTCGGACTTCCGGCTTTTCATAGCCGCGGTCGTTGCGTTCGATCTCAAGGAAGCCCGTGGGTTTTCCCATGGCCCAAACTCCGGTTTGTGGACGTTATTCCGCGGCAACAGCTGCGGATTTTGCACGCTCGTTTTTCAATTCTGTCAGCGCCCGCTCATAGTCGATAGGCATGACCTTCACGAACTTGCCAAGTGCTGCGTTCCAGTTTTCCAGAATCGACTTGGCTTTGGCGCTGCCGGTGTGCAGCAAGTGCCGCTCGACGAGTATGCGAATGCGTTCGGCATCGAAGCGCAGCATGTCGCCCATGCCGCTGTCTTCCACGCTCACCGAACGCTGCCGCGGCGCGTCCGGATCGTCTCCGCCTGCCGCCGGTTCGATTCGCGAAAGTCTCACCATCGACGGATTGCACAGGGTCTCGAAATCGCCGCCGGCGTCATAGACGTAGGCCACGCCACCGGACATGCCGGCCGCGAAATTGCGCCCCGTCTTGCCGAGCACGGCCACAACGCCGCCGGTCATGTACTCGCAGCCGTGATCGCCCGTGCCTTCCACGACGGCCACAGCACCCGAATTGCGCACGGCAAAGCGCTCGCCCGCCACGCCCTGAAAATAGGCCTCGCCTGCAATCGCGCCGTAGAGCACGGTGTTGCCGACAATGATGTTTTCCGCCGGATCGCGCCGCGTGTTCTTCGGCTGGCGCACGACGATACGGCCGCCCGAAAGACCCTTGCCGACATAGTCGTTCGCGTCGCCCACAAGCTCAAGCGTTACGCCCCGCGCCAGGAATGCGCCGAAGCTCTGTCCCGCAGTGCCCTCGAACTTCACCGAGATGGTGTCTTCCGGCAGTCCCGCATGGCCGTAACGCTTGGCGATTTCGCCCGAAAGCATCGCGCCCACCGTACGGTTCACGTTCTTGATCTTGCGCTCCAGCCGCACGGCCTGGCCGCTCTCGATGGCGGGCTTTGCCGCCTGAATAAGATCGTGATCGAGCGCGCCGCCGAGGCCGTGATTCTGCCGTTCGGAATTCCAGATCGCCACGCCTTCGGCCGGTTTGACCTGATGCAGGATGCGCGAAAGATCGACGCCCTTCGCCTTCCAGTGCGACAGAACGTGGCGCATGTCGAGAAGGTCTACACGCCCGATCATTTCATTGAGTGTGCGCACGCCCAGCCGCGCCATGATCTCGCGCAGTTCTTCGGCGACGAAGAAAAAGTAGTTGATGACGTGTTCCGGCTTGCCGGTGAACCGCGCGCGCAACACGGGATCCTGCGTCGCCACGCCCACGGGGCAGGTGTTCAGATGGCATTTGCGCATCATGATGCACCCCGAAGCGATCAGCGGGGCGGTGGCGAAGCCGAATTCGTCGGCGCCCAGAAGCGCGCCGATGGCCACGTCGCGTCCCGTGCGCAATCCGCCATCCACCTGAACGGCGATGCGCCCGCGCAGACCGTTCAGCACCAAAGTCTGCTGCGTTTCGGAAAGCCCGATTTCCCAGGGGCTGCCGGCATGGGTAAGCGATGTCAGCGGCGACGCGCCGGTGCCGCCTTCGAATCCCGAAATCGTCACATGATCGGCGCGCGCCTTCGAAACGCCGGCGGCCACCGTGCCAACGCCCACTTCGGATACCAGCTTCACCGAAATGCGCGCCTTCGGATTGGCGTTCTTCAGGTCGTGAATGAGTTGCGCCAGGTCTTCGATGGAATAGATGTCATGATGCGGCGGGGGCGATATCAACCCCACGCCCGGCGTCGAATGGCGCACGCGCGCGATGTTCTTGTCCACCTTGTGGCCGGGAAGCTGCCCGCCTTCGCCGGGCTTGGCGCCTTGCGCCATCTTGATCTGGATGTCATCGGCATTGACGAGATATTCCGTCGTCACGCCGAACCGTCCCGATGCCACTTGCTTGATCGCAGAGCGCATGGAATCGCCGTTCGGCAGCGGCTTGAAGCGATCCGGTTCTTCCCCGCCTTCGCCGGTGTTGGAGCGTCCGCCGATACGGTTCATCGCGATGGCAAGCGTGGTATGCGCCTCGCGGGAAATGGACCCGAAGCTCATCGCGCCGGTGGAAAACCGCTTCACGATTTCCGATGCCGGTTCCACCTCTTCCAGCGGAATAGGCTTGTCGGCGAACTTGAACTGCATCAACCCGCGAATGGTGAGAAGCCGCTCGCTCTGTTCATTGATGCTGGCGGCAAAAGCGCGATATTCCTCCGGCAGATTGCCGCGCACCGCATGCTGCAGCTTTGCCACCGATTCCGGCGTCCAGGCGTGATCCTCGCCGCGAATGCGATAGGCATAGTCGCCGCCCACATCCAGCATGTTGAGGTAGATCGGATTGTCGCCATAGGCGTCGCGATGCCGCCGCACGCTTTCTTCCGCGATTTCGCGAATGCCCACTCCTTCGATGGTTGTGGCCGTACCCGTGAAATATTTTTCGACGAAGTCGGACGCGAGCCCCACTGCGTCGAAGATCTGCGCTCCGCAATAGGACTGGTAGGTGGAGATGCCCATTTTGGACATAACCTTCAAAATGCCCTTGCCCACGGCCTTTATGTAATTCTTCTGGATTTCATAGGCTTTCAGCGTAAGCCCGCGCTGCAGGCGAATTTGCTCCAGCGTTTCGAACGCCATGTAGGGATTGATCGCTTCCGCGCCGTAACCCGCCAGTACGCAGAAATGGTGCACTTCGCGCGCTTCGCCGGTCTCGACCACCAGCCCTGTCTGCATCCTGAGACCCTGACGGATCAGATGATGATGCACAGCGGCGGTGGCAAGCAGCGCGGGTATCGGAATGCGCTCTGCCGAAACCGCACGATCGGAAAGGATGAGGATGTTGTTGTCCGCCAACACCGCGTCTGTCGCCTCGGAGCAGATGCGCTGAACGGCTTTTTCCAATCCATCCGCGCCTTCGGCTGCGTCCCAGGTGCAGTCGATGGTGAAGGTGCGGAACGCTCCGTCCACCAGTTCGGAGATCGAACGGATCTTCTCGATGTCGGTATTGGTCAAAACCGGCTGCGAAACTTCCAGCCGCTTGTGCGTGCCCGCTTCGTGGCCCAGCAGATTCGGCCGCGGACCGATCATCGAAACGAGAGACATCACCAGTTCCTCGCGGATCGGATCGATCGGCGGGTTGGTCACCTGTGCGAAGTTCTGCTTGAAATAATTGTAGAGCAGCTTGGGTTTCCTGGAGAGCACGGCGAGCGGAGTATCGGTGCCCATCGAACCCACCGGATCGTCGGCGTTGGTCGCCATCGGTTCCAGAAAGAACTGCAGATCTTCCTGCGTGAAGCCAAACGCCTGCTGGCGGTCCAGCAAGGTCGAAGGATCGTTGGCAATAGCGGGCTGCTCGCCTGGCAGATCGGAAAGTTCCTCCAGCTTGTATTGCGCTTCCTTCAGCCACTCTTCGTAAGGCTCGGCATCGGCCAATTTGCGCTTGATCTCGTCGTCCTCGACGATGCGGCCTTCCTCCAGGTCGATCAGCAGCATCCTGCCCGGCTGCAGACGCCATTTGCGCACGATCTTCTCTTCCGGCACCGGAAGAGCACCCGCTTCGGAAGCAAGGATCACCAGATCGTCGTCGGTCACGATATAACGCGCCGGGCGCAATCCGTTGCGGTCGAGCGTGGCGCCGATCTGACGCCCGTCGGTGAAAGCGATGGCTGCGGGACCGTCCCACGGCTCGATCAGGGCTGCGTGATACTCGTAGAAAGCCTTGCGCTTGGCATCCATCATCTTGTTGCCGGCCCAGGCTTCCGGGATCAGCATCATCATCGCATGCGCCAGCGGATAGCCTCCCGCCAGCAACAGCTCCAGCGCGTTGTCGAGGCAAGCCGTGTCCGATTGCCCGTGCGGGATCAGCGGCCACATCTTGTCGAGGTCCGGTCCCAGAAGTTCGGATTCCAGCGTGCGCCGCCGCGCATTCATCCAGTTCACATTGCCGCGCACGGTGTTGATTTCACCGTTGTGCGCGATGAAGCGATAGGGATGGGCGAGCTTCCAGGAAGGAAACGTGTTGGTCGAAAATCGCTGATGCACCATCGCAATGGCCGATTGCGTCAGCGGATTGCGCAGATCGTCGTAGAACTTGCCGACATCGGGCGCGAGCAGCAGCCCCTTGTAAACCACCGTGCGAGTCGAGAACGACGGCATGTAGAAATCGGTGATGCTCGGCTGCCTGTGTTTTTTGGCAAGTGCGGCCAGAGGGTTCTGCGTCTGCTTGCGGATCGCGAGGATTTTGCGCTCGAACGCATCCTGATCCTTCACATTCGGACCGCGCCCGATGATCGCCTGCCGGATCAGCGGCATCTGCGCCAGCACGGTCTTGCCCAGCCCCTCCGCCGTCACCGGCACGTCGCGCCAGCCGATCAAGACCTGCTTTTCGACTTTGATGAAGTGCTCGAACTGCTTGACGATGACATCGCGCGCCTTGGCCTGTTGCGGCAGAAAGCACATGGCGACGGCATAGTGTCCCGGTTCAGGCAATGTAACGCCCGTCTTCTCCGCCCATTCGCGCAGGAGCAGGTCCGGGATCTGGATCAGGCAGCCCGCGCCATCGCCGACCGTTGGGTCCGCGCCAACCGCCCCGCGATGGTCCAGATTGATAAGGAGCTGCAGCCCCTGCTGGATGATCTCGTGAGACTTCCGGCCCTTGATATTGGCGACAAAGCCCACGCCGCACGCGTCGTGCTCGTTTGCCGGGTCGTAGAGACCCTGTCTGACCGGCGCCGTGGTGCCCGAATGCGTCATATTTTCTACCCCATCCCGCCCGCAATAATATTTGCGAGGGTGGCCTTGGCTAGAGCGTAAATTGCCATCCCCTATGGGGCCGAAAACAACGGCCAATGCAACCCTTTTTGTGCGTTGCACACTGAGACGAATGTGCTTGCGGGAACGTCCTGCTCAGGCCCGGTCGAGGGCTTCCAGAATGCGCCCCTGAAACCAGGCCACGCCCACCTCGTGCTTTGGGGAGAGGCGGCCCGTCTCATAGACCCCGGCATCGAGGTTCCGTTGCACCGCCTCGGTGATGCGGATGTCCTCCGCCGTGGTCGCCGCCGATGAGCCGATGGCCCGCTCCACTTCGGCGGCCGGAACGTCGGCGGGGAAGAAATAGAGATAGTCGAGCCGGGTGCGCTCATGCCCTACGGGCGACATGCGCTCCATCATCATCCCGTCGGCATAGACGTTCACGCCAAGACACGGCCAAAGCCACGCCCACAAGCCCGCAACAGGTGCGTCATTCCTGGGCGGAGCGCGATGGAAGATCGCCGGCGGCACCACATTCACTTCATATCGGCGCGCATCCACCGCCGCGTTCAAACCGGGATGCACGTCCTGAATGTGATAGCCTTCGAGATAGTTCTCGACATAGGTCTTCCAGTTGCACTTGATCTCATGCGTCTCGAAACGCTTGAAAACGAAGCGTTCCATGCCGAGCGCGCCCGCCTCGCGTTCGAGCGGCGCAATGGTTTGTTCGAGCGGATCAGCATTCGCGTCCATGTTCGCAAACAGAAAGCCGCGCCAGGTCTCGCAGCGAAGCGCAATCAATCCGTAATCGCGCACATCGAAATCGTTTGCGGGTCCGAAATCGCGCGCCGATGCAAGCCGCCCGTCCAGCGCGTAGCGCCAGCCGTGATAGCGGCAGACGATGTTTTCCCCGCAGCTGCCCGATCCATCCTCCACCAGCGGACCAGCGCGGTGGCGGCAGACATTGTGAAAAGCCCGGATCGTGCCGTCTTTCCCCCGCACTGCGAATAGCGGAAACCCTGCAAAAGTCAGCGAGATATAGTTTCCCGGACCTGGAAGCTGGCTCTCGTGGCCGAGGAACAGCCAGGAATGGCCGAACACCGCGCGCCGCTCCGTTTCGTATGTGCCGCGGTCCCGATAAAGCTCCGCCGGAAGGGTCTGCAGGGCCTGAGATTGCATGAGATTGGAACGGTTAATGGCTGCGCGCCGATGGTCGCATGCGCCTTTCGCTGCCGTCCAGCGTAGAAGGCTTGGCGAAATTCTGTTGCGCAAAGTAGGGTAGGGTATGGCGGGCAAGGCGGCATCCAACGAAAAAAAGCGGCTGATCGTCGGCATTTCCGGCGCTTCGGGTGTGATTTATGGCGTGCGCCTTCTGGAGGCGCTGCGCAAAATCGAAATCGAAACCCATCTCGTCATCAGCAAAGCCGCCGAAATGGCATTTGCTTACGAAACCGATTTCAAGCCCGCACAAATCCGTAAGCTTGCCAATGCTTCCTATGCTGTGGGCGATGTCGGCGCTGTCATCTCGTCAGGATCGTTCAAGACAATGGGCATGATCGTCGTGCCCTGCTCCATCAAGACGATGAGCGAAATCGCAACCGGCGTCACCGGCACCTTGCTCTCGCGGGCCGCCGATGTGGTGCTGAAAGAGCGCCGCCGTCTGGTGATCGCCTTGCGTGAAACCCCACTCCATGCAGGTCATTTGCGCAATCTGGCGACCCTCTCCGATCTGGGTGCGATCGTCGCCCCGCTTGTGCCCGCCTTCTATCCGCGGCCAAATTCGGTGGACGACATCATCGATCATTCGGTTGGGCGTCTGCTCGATCTTTTCGATATCGAAACCGGTCTGGTACATCGCTGGCAGGGCGGCAAGGCGGGAAAAACGAAATGACGCAAGTGAATGAGGAACTGGCCCGTTTCCGCCAGTCTATCGACAATATCGACGCCGCGCTTGTCCACCTCCTGGCCGAGCGCTTCAAATGCACCAAGGCGGTCGGAGAATACAAAGCCAGGCATGGCCTGCCGCCCGCCGATCCCGCGCGCGAGGCCGTGCAGATCGCACGGTTGCGCAAACTTGCGGAAGAGGCGCATCTCGACCCGGATTTTGCGGAGAAATTCCTGAATTTCATTGTCACCGAAGTGATCCGCCACCACGAAGCCATCCGCCGCGAGCGCGGCTAGAGGACACCTTGCAGCCGGAAATCCTCCGGCTATCATAGTCAACTGACAATTTGTCGGAATTGGGAGAGCGTTATGGATGTCAGCTTCTCGCCCGAAGAAGAAGCCTTCCGCCAGGAAGTTCGCAGCTTCATCGAGCAAAACTTCACGCGTGAGATGCGCGAAGCGATGGGCGAAGAGGTCAAGTCCAAGGAGGCGTATCTCGCCTGGCACAAGGCACTTTATAAGAAGGGGTGGGTCGCGCCCCATTGGCCCAAGCAGTATGGCGGCACCGGCTGGAACGTGACCCAGCGCTACATTTTCAACGAGGAAAATGCGCGTGCCGAGACCACGCCGTTGCTTCCATTCGGGCTCTCCATGGTCGGCCCGGTGATCTTCACCTTCGGCAACGAAGAGCAGAAAAAGAAGTATCTTCCGCGCATTCTCTCGGGCGATGATTGGTGGTGCCAGGGCTATTCCGAACCCGGTTCGGGCTCCGATCTCGCCAGCTTGCGCACCCGCGCCGTGCGCGAGGGCGACCATTACATCGTCAACGGCCAGAAGACGTGGACGACGCTCGCCCAATATGCCGACTGGATCTTTTGTCTTGTCCGCACCGATCCCAATGCGAAACAACAGGAAGGCATCTCGTTCCTGCTAATCGACATGAAATCGCCGGGCATCACCGTGAAGCCCATCATCGTGCTCGATGGTGCGCACGAAGTGAACGAAGTCTTTTTCGACAACGTGAAAGTGCCGGTCGAAAACCGCATCGGCGAGGAGAACAAGGGCTGGACCTACGCCAAGTTCCTGCTCGTCAACGAACGTTCCGGCATCGCCGGCGTGGCGCGCTCCAAAAGGGCGATCGAACGGCTGAAGGAAATCGCACGCGCCGAAACGCTGGACGGCAAGCCTCTGATCAAGACGGATGAGTTCTCCACCAAGATCGCAGAACTCGAAATCGATCTTACCGCGCTGGAATATACCGAACTGCGCACACTCGCCCAGGAATCGAAAGGTCAGATGGCGGGCCCCGAAAGCTCGATCCTCAAGATCAAGGGCACCGAAGTACAGCAACGCATTACCGAACTCACGCTGGAAGCCGTCGGCTATTACGGCTATCCCGACGACCGCAAGCTTGGCGGCAATGAATATATCGGCCCGGACTACGCTCTAGGTTCCGCCGGCCGGTATTTCAACATGCGCAAGGCTTCCATCTACGGCGGCTCGAACGAGATCCAGCGCAACATTATCGCAAAAGCGGTGCTCGGGCTTTAAAAGCTCGACCCGATCACTACAGGAAACGCTCATGGATTTTTCCTTCAGCGAAGAGCAAACCTTGCTCCGCAATTCGGTAGAGAAATATCTCGCCGACAACTATTCCTTCGAGAATTGGCGCAAATTCACGCGCGCGGAGCCGGGCCGCGATCCCGCCCATTGGCGGCAATTTGCGGAACTCGGTCTTCTCGCGGCCAGCCTGCCGGAAGATTTCGGCGGTCTCGGCGGCGGCGCGGTCGAGAACATGATCGTGATGGAGGAATTCGGAAAATCGCTGGTCGTCGAGCCTTTCGTTCCCACCGTCGTTGTGGGCGGCGGCATGATCGCGCGCGACGGTTCGAAGGAATTGAAAGACGAAGTGCTGCCCAGGATCGCGGGCGGCGAAGCCATGATTGCGTTTGCCTTCGCCGAACCCAAGAGCCGCTTCAATCTCGCCGATATTTCGACCACGGCGAAGAAGCAGGGTTCAAGCTATGTGCTCAACGGCAACAAGGCGGTCGTGATCGGCGCGCCATGGGCCGACACGCTCATCGTCACTGCGCGTACTTCTGGCGGACAGCGCGACGAGAAGGGCGTGACCGTCTTCCTTGTCGACAAGAAGTCCAAGGGCATTGCCACGCGCGATTACCCCACTGTCGACAGCATGCGTGCCTCCGAGATCACCTTCGAAAATGTCGAGGTTCCGGCCTCGCGCGTGATCGGGGAGGCTGACAATGGCCTTGCGCTTGTCGAACGCGCAGCCGATGAAGCCATAGCGGCCCATTGCGCCGAGGCGACCGGTGCCATGAAGGTGCTTGTCGATACCACGGTCGAATATTCCAAGACGCGCAAGCAATTCGGAGTGCCGATCGGCAAGTTCCAGGCATTGCAGCACCGCATGGTGGACATGTTCACCAGCTATCAGCAGTCGCTGTCGATGACCCTGATGGTGACTTTGCATCTCGGCGAAGACGCAATCACCCGCAAGAAAGCGGCTTCCGCCGCCAAAGTGCAGATCGGGCGCGCGGGCCGCTATGTCGGTCAGGAAGCGGTGCAGATCCATGGCGGTATCGGCATGACCGATGAGCTCAATGTCGGCCACTATTTCAAGCGCGTGACCATGATCGACACGCTGTTCGGCAACGTCGATCATCACTTGAAGCGCTATTCTTCGCTAAGCTAGCTGGCAACCTTCAATGACGCGGGCCGAGGGCGAATGCGCGTCGTGGGGAGCAGGATCGTAAGTTTGGTGCCCACCCCCGGCGTGCTTTCGAGCACGACCGAGCCGCCATGCGCCTCGGCCAGTCCTTTGACGATGGGAAGCCCAAGCCCCGTACTCTTGTCCGCCTGCACGGCGTCGTGCCGCCCCTGACCGAAGCTTTCGAACACCCTGCGATGATCTTCGGACGCGATACCGATGCCGGTGTCGCTGACGCCGAAGGTGAGGCGGCCGTCCGGCGCGCGCCTGGCGAAAGCGGTGATCGTTCCGCCGGACGGTGTGAATTTGATCGCGTTGGACAGCAGATTGACGATGATCTGCCGGATTGCGCGTTCGTCGGCAAAGGCAAGTGGAAATCCGGCATCCGCATCGATGGTCATCGTGACGCCGGCCTGCTCTGCCTTGACCTGCATCATCTCGACCGAATCCTCTATCAGCCGGATGATATCGATTTCCTCTTCGCGCAGCGTCATGCGCCCAGCCTCGATCTTGGCGAGGTCCAGTATGTCGTTGATGAGAGTGAGCAGGTGTTGTCCCGACCCGTGGATGTAGTTGCCATATTCGGAATACTGTTCGATGGAATTTCCGAACGCGCGCGTCTTGATGATCTCCGAAAAGCCGAGGATGGCGTTCAGCGGCGTGCGCAGCTCATGGCTCATATTGGCGAGGAAGGTCGATTTGGCGCGTGAGGCAGCTTCGGCGCGCTCGCGGGCGCGGTCCGATGTTTCCTTCGCGCGCCGCAGATCCTCGATCAGCAGCGCGCGTTCGTCTTCGAGTTTGAGCTTCTTTGTGCTCGCCTCGTAGTTGCGCGAAGCCTGGGTCGCCATCATCAGCCAGAATCCGATGCACAGCCAGCCGAGGATTGCGTCGATCATGTCGCCAGCAACCATCGGCACCACTGTCATCGACACGAGGTAAACCGGCAGCGTGACATAAAGCATTGGCAGGTAGAACGCGCCCGACGTCACCCAGCCCGAAAGCGAGGCACACAGCAGGAACAGGATCAGCAAGTGATTGCCGGCCACCCCCGGTACCCAGATGAACACGACCATCGAGCACCATGCCGTCACCAGCACGCCGCCCATGATGACCGCCATCTTGGCGCGATAGCGCACCGATTGCGGCGAGTGATCGTCATGCTTGAGGAAATGCCGGTACTTCAATTCGGCTAGGAAGCTCAACACCAGAACTGCCAGCGGCCAAAGCAAGAGCCTTATCGTCGGCACCCAGAAGAAATTCGTTGCAGCCACCACGATCGCAGTGAAAGGCAGGGTATAGGTGGTGGGGGCCGTCTGCTTGCGTGAAATGTCGAGCTGCGCCTCGACAAGGCGGATATCCGCTTCGGTTTGGGGCACCATGGCGCGCATGAAATTGTCGCGCATGCGCCTGACCGCTGTTCGCAGCCGGCCAATACGCTTCGGCTCGGCCCTGGCCGCTTTACTTTTTTGTCCCACGGTGGCTACGGATATCCTGCCTCTACCCGTGAGAATGCCCCGCCGTCCGTTAATGGAGCTTTTCGCGATTGCCAAAGTAAGTGGTAAATTCGCGTTCACCATGAATTCTGGAGGAATCCTTGTCCGCGCTTCTGTCAGAAAAGACCGGTCCGATCGTCACGCTCACCTTGAACCGGCCTGAAAGCCGAAACCCGCTCGGGGAGGAAGGCGACGGCGATCTGTTTGCGGATGCCGTCGCCCGCATCAACGCCGATCGCGAGGTGCGTTGCGTGATTTTGACGGGCGCTGGTCCGGCGTTTTCCGCCGGCGGAAACGTGAAGGCGATGCGCGAACGTTCCGGTTCTTTCGCCGGCGCAGGAGTCCATATCCGGGAGCGTTATCGCAACGGCATTCATCGTATCGTGCGCTCGCTCTGGGGTGTCGAAGTGCCCATGATTGCGGCGGTCAATGGCCCCGCCATCGGATTGGGCAACGATGTCGCCTGTCTGGCCGACATGCGCGTCGCCGCCGACACCGCGATATTCGGCGCCACGTTCCTGCGGATAGGCCTGGTTCCGGGCGATGGCGGCTCGTGGATTCTCCCGCGCACCATCGGCCATGCGCGCGCCGCCGAACTTTTCTTCACCGGCGATACGATCGATGCGCAAACAGCTCTCTCGTGGGGCCTTGTATCGCGCGTCGTTCCCGCCGCCCAGTTGATGGAGGAAGCCCGTTCGCTGGCCGCGCGCATCTGCCGCCAGCCGCCGGACGTGCTTCGCATGACCAAGCGCATGATGCGCGACGGTCAGAGCGTGAGCTTCGACACAATCATGGAAATGAGTGCCTCCATGCAGGCTCTCGCCCATCTGACCGAGGACCATCGCGAAGCCGTCACTGCCTTCTTCGAAAAGCGCCCCGGCGATTTCAAGGGCAGATAATTGGTTATTGAACCGTTTGAAGCCGCCGTCTAGCGTGATGCCCGGCACTATCGGGAGGAAACCATGGCCATTGGAATTGTCGCAACGATCAAGATTCAACCGGGCAAGAATGCCGAACTCGAAAGCGTGGCCAAAGAGCTGATGGCCGCGGTGCGCAAGAACGAGCCGGGCAACAAGCTCTACCAGTTCTTCAAGTCGAAGACGGACGAGAACACCTATGTGGTGATGGAAATGTACGATGACGCGGCTGCCGTCGAAGCGCACCGCAATTCCGATCATTTCAAGACGCTGGGCCCGAAAATGGGCCCCGCCATGGCCGGCCGCCCGGACGTTCAGCTGTTCGATGCGATTTAGAATTTCACGAACGGTATAAGCATGGGAACGCGGCGGCTGTAATCGTCATAGGCCGCCGCGCCCAGTTCTTCGCGCAGGAAGCGTTCTTCCAGCCCGCCTTTTGCAAGATAGGCAAAGACGAGAAGCACGCATCCCAGCGCGGCAAGCGGCGTTGCCTTCACCGCGGACATTGCAATCGCCGCTGCGATCAACCCGGTGTAAATCGGATGGCGCACGATGGCGTAAGGGCCTGAGTCGACAAGGCGATGGCCTTCCTTCTGCGTGACGGTACTCGACCACAATCTTCCCAGATGGATGCGCGCCCACCAGGCGAACGCGATCCCGCCCGCGCAAATCGCGACAAACACCCATTGCAATGCGAAAGGCAACCGCCAAAGCGGTGCAAGCAGCATCGGGGGCTTACCCGTTCCTCCGAAGTGAACATAGCCCAGAAGCAACGCGAATCCGGCCAATTCAAGCGGAAGATACGACCATTGCCGCGAAGCGGACGGCCGGGCCACCGTCCGTCCGGTCCAGCCCGAAGCTGCGATCCATGAGATCACCCATCCGATCCAGATCGCATAACATGCCGCTATCGCTGTCGTGGCACCCTCCTGTCCCCGACAGCGAAGAAGTGGTCATGCCGAATCTAGAATGCAAGGGCCTTGGCCAGCTTCACGAGCGGCAGCTTGCCGATATCGGCGAGCACTTTGTCGGTTACGCCGCCATCGACTTCAACCAGCGCAATGGCATCTTCGCCGGGCGCGCTGCGGCCCAGCGCGAATGACGCAATGTTGACCTTCGCGTCGCCCAACAATGTTCCAAGCTTGCCGATAAAGCCCGGCTTGTCTTCGTTCACGACATAAAGCATGTGCGGCGCAAACTCGGCGTCTAGATTGATGTCTTTCACCTGGATCAGCCTGGGCCGCCCGTCGGAGAACACCGTGCCCGCCACCCGCCGCGTCGTGCCATCCAGCACCGCGGTGATCTTGATATAGCCTTCATAAGCGCCCTGCTGCGGACGGCGCGTTTCGCTGATCTTGATGCCGCGTTCCTTGGCCACGATGGGCGCATTGACCATGTTCACGTCCGAAAGCGCGGGCTTCAGAACGCCCGCAATCGCCGCCTGCGTCAGCGCGCGCTGATTCAGTTCGGAAGCCGTTCCTTCGTAGAGAATGTCGATGCTTTGCAGGCTCGTGTCGGTGAGCTGCCCGACGAACGCGCCCAGCTTCTCGGCGAGCGAGATCCACGGCTTCACCTTCTGCGCTTCTTCGGCGTTTATCGACGGCATGTTGAGTGCGTTTGTGACGGCGCCCGTCAGCAGGTAATCGGAGATTTGCTCCGCCACCTGCAGCGCCACGTTTTCCTGCGCCTCTTCGGTGGAAGCGCCCAGATGCGGCGTGGCGATCACCTTCTCGCAGCCGAACAGCACGTTCGATTTCGCCGGCTCCTCCTCGAAAACGTCGAGTGCTGCCCCCGCAATATGTCCGGAATCTATGGCGGCTCTCAGCGCCGCTTCGTCCACCAATCCGCCACGCGCGCAATTGATGATACGCGCGCCCTTCTTCATTCTGTTGATGGCGCCGGCGGAGATGATGTTGCGCGTCTCGTTGGTGAGCGGCGTATGAAGCGTGACAAAATCCGCCCGCGCCAGAAGCTCGTTCAGCTCAACCTTCTCGATGCCGAGCGATGCCGCGCGTTCGGGCGAAAGATAGGGATCGAATGCGATCACATGCATCTTCAGCCCCTTGGCGCGATCGGCAACGATCGAGCCGATATTGCCCGCACCGATAAGGCCCAAGGTTTTTCCGTAAACCTCGGTCCCCATGAAGCGGTTCTTTTCCCATTTGCCGGCCTGCGTGGAAGCGTTGGCGGCCGGAATGTCGCGGGCGAGCGCCATCATCATCGCGATGGCGTGTTCGGCCGTCGTGATCGAATTGCCGAAGGGCGTGTTCATAACGATCACGCCGGCTGCCGTCGCCGCCGGAATATCGACATTGTCCACGCCAATTCCCGCACGTCCCACCACGCGCAATTTCTTCGCCGCCTTGATGACGTCCGCCGTCACCTTGGTCGCCGAACGAATGGCCATCCCGTCATACTGATCGACGATTTTGAGCAGCTCTTCCTTGCTCAATCCCGTCTTCACGTCGGCCTCGACGCCGCGCTCCTTGAAGATCGCAACGGCTGCGGGAGACAATTTGTCGGCAATAAGGACTTTCGGCATTTACATCTCCATCCTTCAAGGCTCCGCAAAGCGGAGCCTTGAAGCACACTAGTTCTGCTTCACTTGCGCCCAGGCCCAGTCGAGCCAGGGCATCAATGCTTCGATATCGCCGCGGTCGACGGTTGCGCCGCACCAGATGCGAAGTCCGGCGGGAGCGCTTCGATAAGCCGCGATGTCGTAGGCGACCTTCTCCTTTTCCAGAATGCTTGCGATCTTCTTCGCCGCTTCGGCCTGGGCCTCTTCCGAAAGGCCGGAAAACCACGGATCCACAATCTTCAAGCAGACAGAGGTGTTGGAACGGCTTGCTCCATCCTTCGCGAGGAACGCCGCCCAGGAACTTTCGCGCACCCACCGCTCGATTGCCGCAAGATTGGAGTTGGATCGCTTGATGAGCCCATCGAGCCCGCCCACGCTTTCAGCCCATTTCAGCGCATCGAGATAATCTTCCAGTGCCAGCATCGACGGCGTGTTGATCGTCTCGCCTTCGAAAATGCCTTCGATCAGCTTTCCGCCCTTGGTCATGCGGAAGATCTTCGGCAACGGCCATGGCGGCGTATAGGATTCGAGCCGCGCAACTGCGCGCGGGCTTAATATGAGCATTCCGTGCGCGGCCTCGCCGCCCAGAACTTTCTGCCAGGAGAAGGTCGTCACATCCAATTTGTCCCACGGCAGGTCCATCGCGAATGCGGCGCTCGTCGCATCGCAAATTGTGATCCCTTCGCGCGCGCTCGAAATCCAGTTGCCGTTGGGCACGCGCACGCCCGATGTCGTTCCGTTCCACAAGAACACGATGTCATGCGCCGGATCGGCCTCATTCAGGTCCGGCAGATCGCCATAACCGGCCTTGATGACGCGCGAATCCTTCAGTTTCAGCTGCTTGGAAACATCGGTCACCCAGTCTTCGCCGAAGCTTTCCCATGCGAACATGTCGACGGGCCTTGGCCCCAGCATCGACCACATTGCCATCTCGACCGCGCCCGTATCGGATGCAGCCACGATTCCCACGCGATAATCGGCGGGAATTTTCAGCACCTGTTTGGTGCGGTCGATCGCTTCCTTGAGTTTCGCCTTGCCCGGCTTGGAACGGTGCGAACGCCCCAAAAGTGCGCCGCCCAGGGCTTCAGCAGTCCAACCCGGCCGTTTGGCGCAAGGTCCGGACGAAAAAAAAGGCCGTGCAGGGCGCACGGCCGGACTATTTCCGGTCATCGATCATTCCTTCCAGAATGAAGCACCTCGTTGGGGAGGTGTGGCCCGCGGCTGATATACGGATTTACCCGTTAAAGGTCAATTGACGGCCCGTCGTGCGATTGACGCATATCAAGGCCAAGGAAACGTTCTGGTTGAACAATGATTTTGCTTTTGCCCATGGAAAGGGAATGTCATGCCGCTCTTCGCGCAGGGAAATCCGGAAGATCCGGAGATGCCGGAGCTTGGCATAGCGCCGGAAAAGGTCCGTTTCGTCATCGTCAAGGCGCGTCAGTTCGACGCCAAGGAAGAGGATTCCGACCCCGATGAAGGTTCCGACGCCATCGACGACATGATGAGTGACGTGCTGGAAGACAAACCGGACGAAGATTCGGTCGAAGAGGAACTGACCCGGTTCATCAACAGCCTGGATGAGGAAGAACAGATAAACCTTGTGGCGCTGGCTTGGCTCGGCCGTGGTACCTACGACATCGAGGAGTGGAAAGACGCAATCGACACTGCGCGCAACGAACACAACAATCGTACCGCGCAATATCTCCTCAGCTTGCCGCTGCTGGGCGATTATCTTGCGGAAGGATTGGCGGCATTCGGCAAGGATTTCGAAGACGAGACGCAAGAGGAATTCGAGGCTGACGCCGAAAGGGAAGAAATAGACAAGGCATAGAACGGCGTCACACCTCGATCTCGGCCGTCATGTAAAGCGCACAAGGACCCGAAAGAACGGTGCGCGCCCCTTCATCGGTGCACAAAAGATCGCCGCCGCGGGGAGAAACCTGCCGCGCTTTCAACGTCTTCTTTCCCAGTCGCTTGGCCCAGAATGGCGTCAGCGCACAATGCGCCGATCCGGTCACCGGGTCTTCCGGCACGCTCTTGTCGGGTGCGAAAAAGCGGGAAATGAAGTCATATCCCTCATCGCCCCTTGCGGTTGCGATCAATCCCCAGAAACCCACCTTGCGCAGCACCGGTGCAATTTCGCCCGGTCCGGCAAGATTGCGCACGACGGCCGGATCGTTCCATACCGCCACCAGATAGCGGCCTTTGAACAATTCGTCCGGCGCAACGCTTGCCAAAGCCGCGCCGATGCTTTCCTTCAGGCCATCTGCTTCCAGCGGCGTTATCTGATCCGAAGGCAGGCTCATCACATGGCGCCCGTCACGTCCGCGCTCCACGTTCAGCGTGCCCGACCGCGTCTCGAACGCGACCGATTTCAGTTCGCGGTCCAGCGTGTTGAACAACAGCCACGCGCTGGCGAGCGTCGCATGACCGCAAAGCTCCACCTCAGTCGCCGGCGTGAACCATCTGAGTGCATATTGGCCCGGTGCATTGCGAACGAAGAACGCGGTTTCGGCCAGATTGTTTTCGTTGGCGATCTTCTGCATCAGACCGTCGTCGATCCACGCCGGCAACGGAACAATCGCCGCCGGATTGCCACCCAGTGGTTTTTCCGCAAACGCATCGACCTGCCAAAGCTTCAGCTTCATTGCACTCTCCTATCGGATGAACGCACGATAAGGCCGCGGCGCGACCGCGCGGAACTCGCGTTTCTGCATAGCGGAGATGCAACAATCCCATCCTCGAAGGATGGGCACGCAACGCCTAATGCGCCGCTTCCAGCGTGTGGCTGCGTTTTTCGGCCAGGGCGGCCTTCATCGCGGCCTGCAATTTATCGAACGCGCGCATTTCGATCTGGCGCACGCGTTCGCGGCTGACATCGTATTTCTTGGAAAGCTCTTCGAGCGTCACCGGCTCGTCGCGCAAGCGGCGGGCTTCGATGATGTCGCGTTCGCGCTCGCTCAATTCTCCGAGGGCCGCGTTCAGAAGCTCCTGCCGCTCGTTCAATTCTTCGCGTTCGGCAAGCCGTGTTTCCTGGTCCAGCGCGTCGTCCGCCAGCCAATCCTGCCATTCGGATTCGGAATCCGAACGCAATGGCGTGTTCAGAGAAGAATCCGGCGCCGAAAGCCTGCGGTTCATATCCACCACTTCATCCTCGCGCACGCCGAGCTTGGTTGCGATCTCCGTCACCTGTTCGGGACGTAGGTCGCCTTCCTCGATTGCATCGATCTTGCTCTTGGCCTTGCGCAGGTTGAAGAACAGCTTCTTCTGCGCCGCCGTGGTGCCCATCTTCACCAGGCTCCAGCTGCGCAGGATGTATTCCTGGATCGAGGCGCGGATCCACCACATGGCGTAGGTCGCCAGGCGGAAGCCGCGGTCCGGATCGAACTTCTTGACCGCCTGCATCAGGCCGACGTTGCCTTCGGAAATCACCTCGCCGATGGGCAGGCCATAGCCGCGATAGCCCATGGCGATCTTGGCCACCAGGCGCAGATGCGAGGTGACCATCCGGTGTGCCGCGTCGGGGTCCTCATGCTCCTTCCACCGCTTGGCGAGCATGAACTCCTCGTCCTTGGTCAGCATGGGGAATTTGCGGATTTCGGTCAGGTAACGGGATAGGCCGCCTTCCGGCGTCATGACGGCGAGCTGATTGACGGCCATGGTTGCTGTCCCCTTGTTCTCAGGCGCGACGGTGCGAACGCCGGGCCTCCCCTTTCAACGGATCAAGATAGGAAGTGTTGCGTCCATTTGAAGACATATCAGACTACCGCAGTCGGGTATTTTTTCTAATGCGGATTCAGGAAGTCTGATGCAGGGCGTTCCATAGGGTTCCGAAAATCCATCCGGCGACGAACCCGACGAGGGCGGTCAGGCTCACCAGCATGGCGGCCGTTCCCGCCTCGAACGGGGCGATCGAGATCGGTAGGCTGATGAAATGCAGCCTGAGTATGAAATCGAGCAGAGGCGCGGCGCACCCCAGCAGCACCATGGTGGCCCAGAACAGGTGCCCCCCGCCCACGATCACGCCAACGGCCACGCCGGTTTTCAACGGATTGATCTGCATGTCGAGCTCCCATTCTGCACGATGGGGCTACCCCCGGAGAGGGGGCCTCGCCAATGACATCGATCAACTATCTAGAACCGCGCGAGCAAAGATTCGAGGGCGGCCATTTCCCCCGGCGGATCGGTCTGGAACCGCAGCGGCCGGCCGGTCACCGGATGGACGAACCC
>DASZRY010000019.1:0-12526 GCA_035548975.1 Rhizomicrobium sp. | reverse complement strand
GCAATCGCGGCGGAGGAAGGATTTCACGCCACGGCGATCACGCCTGCCACGGGGCCCACCATCCGCGCGCTGAAAGAGCTCAAGCCAAAGCGTATAGCCGTGATGCACGGCACCTGTTTCGAAGGCGATTGCGCAGCGGAGTTGGAAGGATTGGCGGCGTATTACGAGGGTAAGTTGAAGGCGGCATAGTGCCCCTGAGAAACCTCACGCGGAGGCGCGGAGCAGTTTCTTCTCCGCGATACTCCGCGTCCCCGCGTGATATATTTTAACGGCGCTTTGCGGGCGTGCCGTTCTGCCGGCGGTGCGGGATTAATCGTCGCCGTGATCGGGCAGAAGGATTTCGCGCACGCCTTTGTGGTTGGGCTTTGAGAGCACGTTTTCCTGTTCCATGCGCTCGATGATGCGAGCGGCGCGGTTGTAGCCGATCTGCAGGCGTCTCTGGATATAGCTGGTCGTGGCTTTGCGTTCGCGCGCGACGATGGCAAGCGCCCGGTCGTAGAGATCGTCGCCCGATTCGGAATTGCCGCCGCCATAGAGTGCGTAAGGATCGTCGCTCTCGTCGTCCTGTTCTTCGGTGACGGCGTCGAGATATTCCGGCACGCCTTGCGTTTTCAGGAATCTCACCACGTCTTCGACTTCGCGGTCGCTGACGAAGGGGCCGTGAATGCGGCGGATGCGCCCGCCCGCCATCATGTAAAGCATGTCGCCCTGGCCGAGCAGTTGTTCGGCGCCCTGCTCGCCCAGGATCGTGCGGCTGTCCACCTTCGAAGTGACCTGGAAGGAGATGCGGGTGGGGAAATTCGCTTTGATGGTGCCGGTGATGACGTCGACGGACGGGCGTTGCGTGGCCGCGATCAAATGAATGCCCGCGGCGCGCGCCATTTGCGCCAGACGTTGTACCGCGCCTTCTATTTCCTTGCCGGAGATCATCATCAGATCGGCCACTTCGTCGACCACCACCACGATGAAAGGCATGGGCTCGAGTTCAAGCGTTTCGTCCTCATAAACCGGCTTGCCGGTTTCGCGGTCGAAACCCGTCTGCACGGTGCGCTTGAGCGTTTCGCCCTTGTCCCTGGCCTTCTTCACGCGGTCGTTGAAGGCTTCGATGCCGCGCACGCCGAGCTTGGACATCTTGCGGTAGCGGTCTTCCATCTCGCGCACCGCCCATTTCAGTGCGACGACGGCCTTCCTCGGATCGGTGACGACGGGGGCAAGCAGATGCGGGATCCCGTCATAGACGGAAAGTTCGAGCATCTTGGGATCGATCATGATCAGGCGGCAATGTTCCGGCGGCATGCGATAGAGCAGCGACAGGATCATGGTGTTGAGGCCGACCGACTTGCCCGAACCCGTGGTGCCCGCGATGAGCAGATGGGGCATTTTTGCAAGATCGGCCATCACCGGCTCGCCGCCGATGGTCTTGCCGAGCGCAAGCGTGAGAGGCGCGCGCGCCTTTTCGTAATCGGTGCTCGAAAGAAGTTCGCGCAGGTAAACCGTCTCGCGCGTGTGGTTGGGCAGTTCGATGCCGATCACGTTGCGGCCGGGGATGACCGCAATGCGCGCGGCAACCGCCGACATGGATCGCGCCACGTCGTCGGCAAGCGAGATGACGCGGGAAGATTTGACGCCGGCCGCCGGCTCGAATTCGTAAAGCGTCACGACCGGTCCGGGACGCACCGCATTGATGCGCCCGCGCACGCCGAAATCGACCAGCACGCTTTCCAGCATGCGTGCGTTTTCCTCCAGCGCTTCGTCGGAGAGCGTGTTCTGATCGCTGACGTGAACGGGCTCGGCGAGCAGGCCCAGCGAGGGCAGTTCGTATTCGTCGCTGACAAGATTGAGCGCGGGCTGATGTGCGCGCTTGGCGGTTTGCGGCGGAGACTTGCGTTCCTCGCGCTTGACGCGGATCGCACGCTCGCGCGCGGGTGTTTCATCGTATTCCTCGCCCTCTTCTTCTCCTTCGTCTTCGCCCTCATATTCGTCTTCTTCGTTCTCCTCGTCGTCGAAGCGGGGCTCGATATGTTCTTCGTCCTTCCTGCGGCCGAATTTGGGGAAGGTGGGCAGGCGCAGATTCTTCGCATGGTGCCCCGCCAGCACGAAGAATGCGGGAATGTTCATCGCCCGATGCATCAGCGGAATGAATTCGAGGCCGGTGGCGAGGAAGGAAATGACCGCCCCCGCAATCAGGAAGAGAAGCGGCAACAGCCAGGAAAGCCAGCCAAGGCCCGCACCGTTCGCAATCAGTTGCGAAAGCTGCGCCCAGCCCAGTCCCAGCAATCCGCCCGCACCCGCCGGCAGCGACGCGACAGCCGGCATGAGGCCGAGGCCCGCAGCGAAAAGGATCGCGCCGATGGGCCAGGCGAGCGCGCGCCACAACGTATAAGGCAATGAGCGGCCCATCGCAGTGCGCCAGCCCCAGACGGCGGGAGCGGTGAGGAAGCTCAGCGAGGCCAGGCCGAATATTTGCAACAGGAGATCGGCTTCGATCGCGCCATAACGGCCAAGCAGGTTGCTCGCCTCGCGCGCGGTCGCGTTGTCGAAACTGGGATCGAGCGAATTGTAGCTTGCGATCGCGACGATGCCGGTAATGGCGAAAATGAAAAGCACCGCGCCCGTCGAGCGGATCATCGCGATGCGCAGCGCGCGCAGCACCGCAAGACGGGCTTCGGCCATGGCGTCGGCGAATGCCATTTTGCGCGCGCGGGGCTGGTAAACGCCCCCCATCGAACGGCTGCGGCTCATGAGACCCCGCCCAGATTTTCGGCCACCCTCTCGAGTGCGTCCGAAATAGTTACCAAATCACTAACGAGCGCGATGCGGACGTAGCGAAACCCCGGATTCGACTGGGGTTTGCCCGGCCGGGTCTCGCGGCCCATATAGGCGCCGGGCAGCACCCGGATACCTTCCTTCTGCCAAAGCCTGAGCGCCGTCTCCTCGCCATTGCCGGTGTCGAGCCAGAGGAAGAACCCTCCATCCGGCATCCGGAATCCGGTGCGGTTGCCGAGGATGCGTTGGGCGGCGGAGAAGCGTTCGGCATAGGCCGCGCGATTGGCGATGACGTGTTCTTCGTCGCGCCATGCTGCCGCCGACGCGGCCAGTATGGGCGTCGGCACTTGCGGCCCCGCCGTGTTGCGCAGATAGCGCAATCTCGCCATCAGCGCGGGATCGCCTGCCACCATGCCGGACCGCAAGCCGGGAAGCCCGGAGCGCTTCGACAGCGAATGGAACGTCAGCAGCCGATCGAAACTGCCGCTCTGCTTGTATCTGGTGTCGAGCGCGGTGGCGGGCGCTTTGCCGAAATAGATGTCGGCGTAGCACTCGTCGGCGAACACCGTGAAGTCATACCTGTCTGCCAGGGCGAACAATGTTCGCCAATAGCTTTCGCTTGCACATGCGCCTTCGGGATTGGAGGGCGAACAGATATACGCTGCGACGGTGCGCTCCAGAACATCTTTCGGAAGATTTTCGAAATCGGGAAGAAAGCCCGTTTCCGCGGTGGCCGGCACGAACACCGCTTCCGCGCCGGCGGCCAGCGCCGCCGCTGCATAGCATTGATAGAACGGATTGGGGATCAGGATAACGGGACGGCCGCCTGCCTTCTTGTCCGGCGTGAGTATTTGCGGCGCGAGGAACAATCCCTCGCGCGTGCCGTTGAGCGGAAGAACGTGGCGTTCGGGATCGATCGCTGCATCGGGAAGATTGAACCGGCGGCGGAGCCAAAAGGCGGCCGCCTCGCGCCAATCGGCCGTGCCGTTGATCGGCGGATATTGGCCGAAACTCGCAGCATGTTTTGCGATCGTCTCGGCGACGAAGGGCGGAGGAATGCTCTGCGGATCGCCGACGGAAAGGCTGAGCGGCGGCTTTCCGGGCTTGTGCGGATCGAGAAGGTTTGCCAGTCGCGCAAAGGACGACGGCGGCAATTCGGCTAATCGTCCGGGCAGCAACGCAGGCACTCGTTCGAAATGACAGCGCCCGAATCGTAGCACAAAACAAAAGGGGCGCCCCAGAGGGACGCCCCCTTTGCCGGGAGAAACCCTATTTAGCCATGCACGGTTTCGCCGTGGAGATTGATGTCGAGACCTTCGACTTCGACCTCGGTGGAAACCCGCAGTCCGATGATCATGTCGATCACCTTCAGGATGATGAAGGTGGCGATGGCGCAATACACGAACGTGCCCAGCACATCGTAGAGCTGGATGACCATCTGATGCGCATTGCCGTCGATCAGCCAGCCCTTGCCCAGCGAGTTGATCGCGTTGGAGGCGAACACGCCGGTGAGAAGCGCGCCCAGTGCGCCGCCCACCCCATGCACGCCCCAGGCGTCAAGCGAGTCGTCGTAGCCGAAGAGCTTCTTCATGTGGACAGCCGACAGGTAGCAAACGATACCCGCCACGATGCCGATGATGAGCGCGCCCATCGGATTGACGAAACCCGACGCGGGCGTAATCGCCACAAGACCGGCAACCGCGCCTGAGATCATGCCCAGCACGCTCGGCTTCTTGGCGACGATCCATTCGGAGAACATCCAGCCCAGAGACGCAGCCGCCGTAGCGATCTGAGTGGCTGCTGCCGCCATTCCTGCATTGTAGCCGGACGTGACGGCGGAGCCGGCGTTGAAGCCGAACCAGCCCACCCACAAGAGCGAGGCGCCGATGACGCTGAGAACGAGGTTGTGGGGCGCCATGTTTTCGGTGCCGTAACCTTTGCGCGGCCCGAGCACAAGACAGGTGACGAGTGCCGCAGTACCCGCATTCAGGTGCACAACGGAACCGCCCGCATAGTCGAGGGCGCCCATCGAGCCAAGCCAGCCGCCGCCCCACACCCAATGCGCAATCGGGCAATAGACGAGCAGAAGCCATGCGCCCATGAAGGTGATGAAGGCTGAGAACTTCATGCGGTCGGCCAATGCGCCGGCGATCAGCGCCGGCGTGATGATGGCGAACGTCATCTGGAAGAACATGTAGACCGATTCGGGAATCGTGCCCGCCAGAGAACTGACCGATTTGAGGCCCATCGGCGCGAGGAACAGATATTTGAAGCCGCCGATGAACTGGTTGGTGGAAGCGTTGTCGTTCGGCGTAAACGCGATCGAATAGCCGATGATCATCCACAATACGGTAATGATGCAGGTGGCGCCGAAGCTTTGCGCCATCGTCGCCAGCACGTTTTTCTTGCGCACCATGCCGGCGTAGAACAATCCCAGGCCCGGAATGGTCATCATCAGCACGAGCGCGCTCGAGGTGAGCATCCATGCCGTGTCGCCGCTGTTCAGCGGATCGGGCGGTGCCGCATCGGCAAGAGCGGTTCCCGCCGAGAGGGCGAGTGCGCCGGCGGCCGCAAGCGCTCCCGTCCCGAATTTTTTTAACCCAGTCATTTTCATTTTTTGACCCCTTCTATGCGCAAATGAGAATCGGGAAATTGCGTCACAGCGCATCCCCGTCGGTTTCGCCTGTTCTGATGCGGACGACCTTGTCGAGCGGCGTGACGAAGATCTTTCCGTCGCCGATCTGTCCGGTCTTGGCCCTGGAGACGATGGCGTCGATCACCGCGCCTGCCAGTTCCGATTTGACCGCCACTTCGATTTTGAGCTTGGGCAGAAAACTCACGGCGTATTCCGCGCCGCGATAGATTTCCGTGTGGCCCTTCTGCCGCCCGTAGCCTTTGACTTCCGTCACCGTCATGCCCTGGACGCCCAGCGTGGAGAGTTGCTCCCGCACGTCGTCGAGCTTGAAGGGTTTGATGATCGCCGTGATGAGCTTCATCCGATGTCCTTCCGATTAGGTTCTGCCCCCGAGGAACGCCTTGGGTCTTATGGCTTCATCAAGAACCGTGCCGCACTGCAGCGATCTCCTAACTCTTTGGAAATAGAAGGTATTTCTGAATCCCCTCGCCGGCAGCACGCATGGATGGCTGCTTTTTTGTGCAGATAATTATCGCTGCACATTTTCTGAGCACACTTGCGCATCGCCGCCGGGCGAGAGATAGGCAAGACCATGAACGCGCGCGAAACCGATGTGGTGGTGGGGGGTGGAGGAATGGTGGGCCTCACCTTGGCGCTGGCCCTGGCGCAAGGAGGCCTCAAGGTCACCGTGGCCGACCCCTTGCCGCAGGCCGCCCAGCTGGACGCAAAATTCGACGGACGGGTGAGCGCGCTGGCCTATGCCTCGGTGCGCATGTATCAGGCGCTGGGCGTATGGCCGGACCTCGCGGCCGGCGCGCAGCCCATCAACGACATCCTCGTCACCGATGCGAAGCTCGATCGCGAGGCCTCGCCCTTCTCGCTTCACTTCGACCACCGCGAAATCGGCGAGCCGTTGGGACATATCGTCGAGAACCGTCACACGCGCGCCGCGCTCTACAAAGCAGTAAGCGCGAATGCGAATGTCGAACTCGTTTCGCCCGCCGCAATGACCGGGCTTGCCCATGAAGGCGGACACATCGCAGCCGCCTTGTCGAATGGCGAAAGCATTCGCGCGCGCCTGGCGGTTGCCGCCGACGGGCGCGAATCGGCGATGCGTGAAGCCCAGGGCATCGGCGTCGTCGGATGGTCTTATGCGCAAGTGGGAATCGTTGCGACCGTCGAACATTCCCGGCCGCACAACGGCGTGGCTTACGAACATTTTCTGCCGTCGGGTCCATTTGCCATCCTTCCCATGACGGGCAACCGCTCGTCGCTTGTCTGGACGGAAAAGGATTCGCTCGCGCCGAAGATTTTGAACGCGAGCGAGATGGAGTTCGAAGCCGAGCTTTCGCGGCGTTTCGGCCAGCACCTGGGTGCGACAAGGGCTGCGGGACCGCGCTGGTCCTATCCGCTGAAATTTCATTTGGCACGGTCCTATGTGCGCCCGCGCTTTGCGCTCGCGGGCGATTCCGCGCACGGCATTCATCCCATTGCGGGGCAGGGTCTCAATCTCGGTTTGAAGGATGCAGCCGCGCTTGCTGAAAGCGTGCTCGATGCGGCGCGCCTTGGCCTCGATATCGGCGCGCTCGATGTGCTCAAGCGCTACGAACGCTGGCGGCGTTTCGATTCCTTCATGCTGGCGGCGGCGACCGATGCTCTGAACCGCCTCTTCTCCAACGACATCGCGCCGCTAAGGATTGCGCGCGATCTGGGGCTTGGAATCGTCGATCGTATCGGTCCCGCGCGCCGCTTCTTCATGCGGCACGCGGGCGGCGAGATCGGGAAATTGCCGCGGTTGTTAAGAGGCGAAGCGGCTTAATTTCACAAATGCTCTCGCGGAGACGCGGAGTGGCGCGGAGCGCTCCGTGTTCTCCGCGTCTCCACGTGAGACATTCCAATCGCGCCACGAAGTGCTGCTTCAGCCTGCCTGCTCCAGCTTGTCCGCCGTCTTCGTTTCGAAATCGCTGGCGTCGTGGCGTTCGCGCAACTGGCTGGAAGGTTCGCCGAACACGCGATTGACCATGCGGCCGCGTTTCACCGCCGGTCGTTCGGCGATCTTGCCGGTCCAGCGCTGCACATTCTTGTACTCCTGCACCTGCAGGAACTCGCCGGCATCGTAGACAAGGCCCTTCGCCAGCGCGCCGTACCACGGCCAGATCGCCATATCGGCAATGGTATATTCGTCGCCCGCCATGTATTCGCGGTTCGCGAGATTCCTGTCGAGCACGTCGAGCTGGCGTTTGACTTCCATCGCGAAGCGGTCGATGGCGTATTCGATTTTCGTGGGCGCATAGGCGTAGAAATGGCCGAAACCGCCGCCGAGATAGGGCGCCGCACCCATCTGCCAGAACAGCCAGTTCAGCGTTTCGGTGCGCTTGGCATGATCCTTCGGCAGGAACGCCCCGAATTTTTCCGCGAGGTAAAGAAGTATCGAACCCGATTCGAAAACGCGCGTGGGCGGATTGGTGCTGCGGTCGAGCAGCGCGGGAATCTTGGAATTGGGATTGATCTCGACGAAACCGCTGCCGAACTGATCGCCACCGCCGATATTGATCAGCCAGGCGTCGTATTCGGCGCCCTTGTGACCGAGCGCCAGAAGTTCCTCCAGCATCACCGTCACCTTTACGCCGTTGGGCGTGCCGAGCGAATAAAGCTGCAGCGGATGTTTGCCGGTGGGCAGAACCTTTTCGTGCGTCGCGCCGGCGATCGGGCGGTTGATGGCGGCAAAGCGCCCGCCATCCTTTTCCTTGTTCCAGGTCCAGATTTTTGGGGGCACATATGTGTCGGCCATAACCGTTCTCCACTTTGCGATATCGGTCTTGTTCAGCTTATCGCGCCCGTTACCTGCTGGCTATGCAGTCCCTCAAAGCAGATACCCGCCATCGATGTAGACGATGCTTCCGGTCATGAACGGATTTGTCATGCAGACGAGGATTTGCTGCGCGATATCTTGCGGCTGGCCCACGCGGCCGGTGGGCGTGCGGCTTGCCATCTGTTTGATCTGGGCGATGCGCGCTTCGTCCAGATTGCCCCAGATCGGCGTTTCCACAATGCCGGGAGAAACAGTGTTGACGCGCACCGGTGCGAATTCCAGTGCGAGGCCCTTGGTGAGCGCTTCTACCGCCGCGTTTATGGCCGTCTGAAGCGCGCGGCCCTTGGTGGCGCGCACGGCCGCCGCACCCGAAACGAGCGTCAGCGAACCTCCGTCGTTGATCTGCGCGCTGCGCGCCACGCGATAAGCGCCCCAGAATTTCGAATTCATTGAGGCTTGTGCTTCCGGAACGGTGAATTCCCTGACAGGCTTGATCGTCACTTGCGCCGCACTCATCACCACGTGATCGAAGGCGCCCGCCTTGGCGAAAAAAGCCTCGACGAAGGAATCCTCGCGCGTGTCGATGGTGGCATATTCGCAACCGCGGCCGATGCGCTGGGCGGCTTCCTTCAGTTTTGCTTCCGTGCGCGAGGCGATGGTGACCTTGGCGCCATGTTCGGCGGCCATTTTGGCCGCCCCTTCGCCGATCCCGGAACTTCCGCCGACGACGAGCACACGCTTGTTTTTCAGATCGAACATCTTGGCTTCCTCCCGATGTCGTATCCCGGACTCTCACATACCTTTGTCATTCCGTCCAAGCGGCGCCGGCCGCGAAGAACCGGGCCCCATCGTGCCGGGCCTGGATGGGTCATGGCTCGCGCTGACGCGCGTCCGGGATGACAAATTATACGAGGTTACTCCCGCCCCAACTTCCCATTGCCCCGCCCCGCAAGCGCCCTGGGCAATTCAGCATAGAACCCGCGCGCGATCCGGCCGATGGCCTCTGCGCGGGCCTTTTCGGCTTCCAGCCGTGTGGCGAAGGTTTCGCCTTCGAAGAGATAGCGCGTCACCGGCGTTGCCGTGCGTTCGTCGCTGACGGTGATTTCAGAGATCGCTTCGACCTGTTCTTCGGCGAGTTTGAGCGTGTGCCGGAAATGCGCAGTGGGATCGCTGCGCTCCTGGGCCTGTTCCATCTGGCGTTCGACGTTGCGGCGGTCGAAACGGGCAAGCACGGCAAGAATGCGTTCGCGATAGCCGAACATCAGCACCAGCAACAGCACCAGAAGCGCCATGTAGAACAGATCGCGCATCAGTCGATGTCCGCAGCCGGCATGTCCGTCTTGTGACCGTGCGCAAGATAGTCCGCACTTTGCATTTCGATGAGCCGCGAGACCGTGCGGCGGAAGGCATCGGCGCCGTCGCCGGACGGATACAGCGCTTCGGGCGCCGCCGCCGCGGAGCAGATGAGCTTCACGTTTTCGTCGTAGAGCGTGTCGATGAGAAGCACGAAACGGCGCGCCTCGTTGCGTTGCTCCGGACTCATCGCGGGAATGCGGTCGATCATCACCGTGCGAAAGGTCTCTGCAATCGCGAGATAGTCCGCCGCACCGAGCGCTGCGACGCACAGATCGTCGAAGGAAAATCTCGCCACGCCGCGCGCAGCCTGCGGCACCGTCAACTTGCGGCCGAGCACCGTCAATTCCACAGCTTCGCCGCGCTCTTCATCGGTGAGCTTGCGCCAGTCCTCGTCCATGGCGCGGTCGGCATCGGGCCCCAGCGGCGTAATGTAGACCTTCATCCCCGCCATGCGTTGCAGGCGGTAATCGACGGCGCCGTCGAGATTGACGATGTCGAGACGCTCCTTGATCAGCGCGATGAACGGCAGAAAAAGCTGCCGGTTGAGCCCGCCGTCATAGAGTTTTTCGGGCGGCGTGTTCGAGGTCGCCACAATCACCACGCCCAAAGAAAACAGCTGCTCGAACAGCCGGCTCAGAATCATGGCGTCGGCCACGTCCGTCACCTGGAATTCGTCGAAGCAGAGAAGATTTGCCTTGCTCGCGATGGCGCGCGCGACAGGGGGAATGGGATCTGCGCTTTCCCCCTTCTGGCGCTCGGCATGAATGCGCGCATGGGTTTCGACCATAAAGGCATTGAAATGCACGCGCGTCTTTTTTGAAACGCGCGCGGCTTCGAAGAACAAGTCCATCAGCATGGATTTGCCGCGGCCCACATCGCCCCATATGTAGAGGCCGCGAGGGCTGGCCGGTTTCTTGAACAGCGGCCAGCCGCCGGTCCGATAGGACTTCAATGCGCGTGCGAGCGCATCGAGCCTGGCTGCGGCCGCCAATTGTTCGGCATCCGGCTTGAGCGCACGCTCGGCAACCAGTGCGCGATAACGCTCCAGAAGCGGCATCAGGCTTTCCGCGGCATCAGCGCCCAATAGTCGAAATCGAGGATCACGTTTTCGGGATAGGCGCCCTTGGCGTCCTTGTCTGGAAATTCGCCGCAAGGAAGGTTTTTCGTGGCGACTAGGCGCAGACGCAGCGCGCCCACATCCTTGCGGTGCGCAATCTCGGCCTTGTCGAGCACTTCGCTCCACGCGAACACTGTGTCGCCCGCGAACAGCGGATTGACGTGACGGCCCGCATTGATCGCGGCAATCGAAACGGCATTGGCAAGCCCGTTGAACGAAAGCGCGCGCGCAAGGCTGATAACGTGACCGCCATAGATAAGGCGCTTGCCGAAGCGGCCTTTGCTTTCGGCGAACTGGTTGAAGTGGACTTTCGCCGTGTTCTGATAAAGCCGTGTGGCCAGCATGTGCTCGGCCTCTTCGACCGTCATGCCGTCCACATGGTCGATCTTTTCGCCGGGCTCGTAATTCTCCCAGCGATGGGGGCTTCCGGAAAGCTGCGTGTTGAAGAGCGTGGCATAGTCGGTATGGGGCGGGGCATGCAGCTCTTCCGGCGAAACGCTTTCGGCCAGTTGCGGAATCCTGGTTTCGGTGGGCGCTTCCGGGTCGCGCTTTCTGACCATCACCCAGCGCACATAGGTGAGCACGAGCTCTTCGTTTTCGTTGAGCCCGCGCGTGCGCACATAAACCACGCCCGTCTGCTTGTTGGAATTTTCCTTCAGCCCGATAACTTCGGATATGGCGGTCAGCGTCTCGCCCGGATAGACGGGTTTCATGAAGCGGCCTTCGGCATAGCCGAGATTGGCCACTGCGTTGAGCGAAATGTCGGGTACCGATTTCCCGAACACGGTGTGGAAGACGAGCAGGTCGTCCATCGGGCTCTTGTGAAAGCCCAGATGTTTGGCAAAGGCATCGCCCGATTGCAGCGCAAAACGCGAGCCGTAAAGCGCGGTATAGAGCGCGCGGTCGCCCTCTGTCAGCGTGCGCGGGGTCGCATGATGCAGCGTCTGACCGAGCTTGAAATCCTCGAAGAAATTACCCGAATTTGTTTTCACTGTGCGAGCTCCGCAATGGCATCGGCCAGCGCCACCGTCTGGCGCGCGATCTCTGCGTGGAGAAGTTCGACCATGCGCCCGTCCACCTTGATCGCGCCTTTGCCTTTGTTCTCTGGCAATTCGAAAGCGGCGATCACCTTGCGGGCCGCTTCCACTTCGGCGGGCGAAGGCGCGAAGATGCCGTTGCAGGTTTCTATTTGCGATGGATGAATCAGGGTCTTGCCGTCGAAGCCGAAAGCGCGGCCCTGACGGCAGGTTTCGGCAAAGCCTTCCGCATTCTGAATGTCGTTGTACACGCCGTCGATGGCGGCAAGTCCGTTGGCGCGCGCGGCCAGAACGGAAAGGCCGAGTGCTGCCGAAAGGTTCATCCGGTCCGGCGTGTGCAGCCCGCGCATTTCCTTGATGAGATCGTTGGTACCCATCACGAAACAGGAAAGCCTGCCGCCGGCCGATGCAATGGCCTGAATGTTCAGAATCGCAAGCGGCGTTTCCACCATTGCCCACACATGCACGGGGCTTTGATGGCCGATGCGGCGGTCGACCTCGTGAAGATCTTCGGGTTTGGAGATCTTCGGCACCAAAATCGCATCCGGCCCCGCCTCCACCGCTGCCTTCAGGTCCTGCGCGCCCCATGGCGTGGAAAGCCCGTTGATGCGGATAACGATCTCGCGCTTGCCGAAGCCTTTGGCCTTCACCGCGTCATGGACTTGTTTGCGGGCCACATCCTTCGCGTCGGGGGCGACCGCATCCTCGAGGTCGAGGATCAAGGCATCGGCGGGCAGCGTTTGCGCCTTTTCGAGCGCGCGCGGGTTCGATCCCGGCATGTAGAGAACGCTGCGGCGCGGACG
>DASZRY010000018.1:0-83885 GCA_035548975.1 Rhizomicrobium sp. | reverse complement strand
TTACGCTCGCCAATGTCGGGCTGCCGGGGACCGGTGGCTTCATCGGCGAATTTTTGACCATGCTGGGCGCATTCCGTGTGAACACCTGGGTCGCCATATTCGCCGCCACTGGCGTCATCCTGTCGGCAGCCTACGCGCTTTATCTCTATCGACGCATCATTTTCGGCGCGCTGGTAAAGCCCGCGCTTCGGAACATTGCAGATCTCAGCCCGCGCGAAATTGCGATCCTTGCGCCGCTTGTCATCATCACAATCCTGATGGGTGTGTTTCCAAAGCCGGTGTTTGCTGTAACCAGCGCCTCTGTTGCGCATCTCATTGAGCAGCACCAGACAGCTCTTGCGATCGACCGCGCACCGAAGCTTGCCCAGGCGGGGAGGGCAGAATGACAGAGGTGGATATCCACATTCTCCTGCCGGAACTGATCCTCGTTGTCAGTGCAATGATGCTGCTGATGGTTGGCGTAGTGCGCGGGGACAAATCTCTTGGACTGCTTTCCATTCTTGCCGTCATAGCCATGGCCGCCTCGGCGGGTGCCGTGCTGGGACAGGGCGATGGCACCTCGCAGGCTTTCCACGGCGCACTTGTGGCGGATGGGTTTTCACGCTTTGCCAAGCTTCTGATCCTTTTGGGAAGCGCATCTGCGATAGCTCTGGCGCAGGGTTTTCTGCGCAATGAGAAAATCGCAAAGTTCGAATTCCCCATTTTGATCCTGCTTGCCACTGCAGGAATGATGGTGATGGTATCGGCGCAGAATTTCATCGCCTTCTATATGGGACTGGAGCTGCAAAGCCTGTCGCTTTACGTGCTGGCGGCCTTCAACAGGGATTCGCTTCGATCTTCCGAGGCCGGCCTCAAATATTTCGTTCTCGGTGCATTGTCGTCCGGCATGCTGCTTTATGGCATTTCCTTCATCTACGGTTTTACCGGAAGTACGGATTACGGCGCCGTGGCGGGTGTCGTCACGCAATCGGGCGTGAACATTGGGCTTGTTTTCGGTCTGGTTTTCTTCATTGCCGGCATAGCTTTCAAGATCTCGGCCGTTCCCTTCCATATGTGGACGCCGGATGTCTATGAAGGTGCGCCCACACCCGTCACCGCGCTGTTTGCGATGTCGCCGAAGGTAGCCGCAATGGCGATCATATTGCGCGCGCTGCTGCAGGCGCTCCCTAACGCATTCCACGAATGGCAGCAGGTGATCGTATTCGTTTCAATCCTGTCGATGGCGCTCGGCGCCGTTGCGGCTATCGGACAGACAAACATCAAGCGTCTGATGGCATACAGTTCCATCGGTCATATGGGGTACGCCTTGCTGGGCCTTGCGGCGGGCACTTCGACCGGCGTCGAGGGCGTTTTGCTTTATCTGCTGATATATCTCATTACCAACGCGGGAACGTTTGCTTGCATTCTCGCCATGCGCCGCGACGGAGAGATGATCGAAACGATCGGCGATCTTGCGGGCCTTGCGCGTTCGCAGCCGAAGCTTGCTTTCGCCTTTGCAATGTTGATGCTGAGTCTTGCCGGCATTCCGCCGCTTGCAGGCTTTTTCGCCAAGTTCTACGTCTTCATGGCTGCTATCGACGCACACCTGTATGCGCTTGCCATTATCGGCGTGGTGACGAGCGTCGTGGGTGCTTACTATTATCTGCGCATCGTCAAGATCATCTATTTCGACGATCCTGCTCCCGCTTTCGATCGCGCAGTCGGTCCGGGTCTTGGCACGGTGCTGACGCTCGCAAGCGTCTTTACGCTGTTGTTCGTGGTGGGCGCCGCGCCGCTCGTGAACGCGGCATCTGTTGCGGCAAAGACGCTGGTCCCGTGAACACGGCGTGGCCTGCAGGTTATGATCTGAAAACCCTCGATATCGTCGATTCCACAAATGAGGAAGCGCGGCGTATGGCTGCCGCCGGTCAGCGTGGTCCCATCTGGATCAGGGCGGACCGGCAAACTGCTGGCCGCGGCCGCAGGGGACGAAGCTGGGAAACGCCTGCCGGCAATCTCGCGGCCACGCTATTGATCTCTCCGGGCAAGCCCGCATCCGATTGTGCTCAGCTCTCCTTTGCCGCGGCGATCGCGGCGCAGGAGACCGTATTCAGCTTCCTCCCTGATGCCGGCGTCCGCGTGAAATGGCCCAATGATGTGCTGGCGAACGGCAAGAAAATCGCAGGAATCCTGCTGGAATCTGCAAGCACCGGCGTCGTTCCCGAATGGCTCGCCATTGGCGTCGGTATCAATCTCGCCCATCATCCCGAAGGAACCGAGTTTCCGGCGACGAGTCTGGCTGCACTGGGCGCAATTGCGCCCGCTCCTGCGCTAGCGCTCACGCATCTCGCTGCTTCGTTCGCGAAATGGTATGAAATCTGGTGCGCGGGTGGCTTTTCGCCATTGCGAGATGCGTGGCTTGCCCGTGCGGCGGGATTGGGCGCCCGCATTCGTGCGCGGTTGCCGGATGGAGATTGCTGGGGAATATTCGAGGGGATCGATCAAGCAGGGGCACTTGTTTTGCGTGAAGGTCAGGGCAAAACGCGCCGCATCGCCGCGGGTGAAGTTTTTTTCGGATAGTAAAAATGCTTCTTGCGATAGATGCCGGAAACACCAACATCGTTTTTGCCGTCCATGACGGCAAGGACATGCGCGCGGAATGGCGCGCGGTGACCGAAACCACCCGGACAGCGGACGAATACGCTGTGCTTTTGCAGCCGTTGCTGGCGCTGGAAGGGCTGGCCTTTTCCGATCTCGATGCGGCGATCATCGCCTCTGTGGTGCCCGCCGCGATGTTCGATCTTCGCATGTTCTGCCGCAAATATCTGAAATGCGATCCCACCGTCGTCGGCGATCCGGATGTCGAACTGGGCATCAAGGTCAATGTGGATCGGCCCGGTGCGGTGGGCGCGGATCGTCTGGTGAACACGATTGCGGCACACGCGGCATATAAGGGCGCCTTGATTGTGGTCGATTTCGGAACGGCCACCACATTCGACATCGTCAGTGCGAATGGCGATTACGAAGGCGGCGTCATCGCCCCTGGAGCCAACCTGTCTGCCGAAGCACTGCATCAGGCCGCAGCCATGTTGCCGCGCGTCGCTGTCGCCCGCACCCAAAGTGTAATCGGCAAGGACACAGTGCCCGCCATGCAATCCGGCCTCTATTGGGGTTATCTCGGGTTGATTGAAGGTATCGTCGCCAAAATCAAGGAAGAATATGGAAAGCCGATGACCGTGATCGGCACGGGCGGCCTTGCCAGCCTGTTCCACAAACAAACCACCGCCATAGATCATCTCGATCAGGATCTCACCATTCGCGGCCTAATCATGATCCACGCGCGCAACGCCAAGAAAAAGAGCTGATGGCAGTATCGCGCGACGACGAACTCGTCTTCCTGCCGCTGGGCGGCTCCGGCGAGATCGGCATGAACTTCAACGCCTATGGCTATGGTCCGCCGGACGACCGTTCGTGGATCGTCGTTGATTGCGGTGTGATGTTCGGCCGCGAAACCTCGACGCCCGGCGTCGATCTCATCATGCCGGACGTCCGATTTCTTGCCGAACGGCGCGAAAACGTTCACGCAATCGTTCTCACCCATGCCCACGAAGATCACATCGGTGCAGTTGCCCTTCTATGGCCGCAGCTTCGCTGCCCGCTTTATGCCACGCCTTTCACCGCGCGCCTGATCGAAGACAAGCTGAAGGAGACTGGTCTCGACGAAACCGTCCGGGTGAAAATCGTTCCCTTGGGCGGGCATCTTTCGCTCGGTCCTTTCGAAATCGACTTCGTCTCGATTACCCATTCGATCCCCGAACCAAACGCGCTGTCGATCAGGACGCCGCTTGGTACGGTCGTTCATACGGGCGACTGGAAGCTCGATCCCGAACCTCTTATCGGCGATCTCACCGATGAAACCACACTGAAGAAGCTGGGCGAGCAGGGCGTTCTTGCGCTCGTCTGCGATTCCACCAATGCACTCGTCCCCGGCGAAAGCGGCTCTGAAGCCACTGTGCGCGAAAGCCTGTCTCGCCTTATCGCCACGTTGAAAGGCCGTGTGGCCGTTACCGCCTTTGCGTCCAACGTCGCGCGTCTGGAATCCGTGGCCAAGGCTGCGCGCGAGAACGGTCGCGAACTGGTTCTGGTCGGCCGATCGATGCATCGCATCGTCAATGCCGCCCGCGACACAGGCTACCTCGAAGGTTTCCCTCGTGTGTTATCGGAAGAAGATGCCGAACACCTCCCGCCCAATCGGGTGCTCTATCTTTGTACCGGAAGCCAGGGCGAAGTCCGTTCCGCGCTTGCCCGTATCGCTGCTGGCGAACACCGCACGGTCAATCTTGGCCCCGGCGATGCTGTGGTTTTTTCTTCCCGCATCATACCGGGCAACGAACTCTTGATTTTCGAAATGCAGAATCAGCTCGCTGCGCGCGGTGTGGAAGTGCTTACGGAGAAGGACCATTTCGTTCATGTGTCCGGTCATCCCTGCCGGGAAGAACTGGCACAGATGTATCGTTGGGTCCGTCCACAGATCGCGGTACCGGTCCATGGCGAACGCCGCCATCAGGAAGAGCATGCGCGCCTCGCCAAGGCGCTTCAGGTGCCGCAAGCCATTGTGCCCGAGAACGGCCAACTCTTCCGACTCGCGCCCGGCCGCGCCCAGTTGATCGACGAAACCCCATCCGGCCGTCTCCACCTCGATGGCACGGTGCTGGTTGCCGAAGGCGACGGCTATGCGAAGTCCCGCCGTGCCATGGGCTTTGCCGGTCTGATCGCCGTGACTCTTGTCTTCGACCAGAAGGGACGCATCGCCGCCGAGCCGGCCATATTATTTGAAGGCATTCCCGAAGCCGTTCACGACCGAGTGCGGGAGGCGCTGGACGGCGTCATCCGCCGCCACAACCCCAAGCGGGATGATGAAGAGGCATTGAAGGAGAGTGTTCGCCGCACTGTCCGACGCGCTGCCGCCGAGGCATGGGGCAAAAAGCCGGTGACCCGGGTGGAATGCGTCTGGGTATAACGGAATGGCTTGCCGGGCCTCATCCGGCAACTTAAGAAATCCGTACAAGCAACGGAGAAGGAAAGATGATCGGCCGCCTCAATCACGTCGCCATTGCCACCAGGGATATCGCGGCTGCGACCGCCATCTATCGCGACACGCTTGGAGCGAAGGTCTCTGGGCAGGTACCCCAGCCGGACCATGGCGTGACCACGGTCTTCGTCGAACTCCCCAACACCAAAATCGAATTACTGGAGCCTCTGGGCGCCAATTCCCCTATCGCCAAATTCCTGGAAAAGAACCCCGGTGGCGGCATCCACCACGTCTGCTACGAGGTTGACGACATCTATGCCGCCGTGAAGCAGATGAAGGAAAAGGGTGCCACCATCACCGGCACGGGCGAGCCGCGGATCGGCGCCCACGGCAAGCCTGTCGTCTTCCTTCACCCGAAGGATTTCAACGGCACGCTCATCGAACTCGAACAGGCATAACAGATGGTCCGTGGCGCAGCCTTCCTCGGCGCGTTCGCCATTATCTGGTTCACGGCACTGTTCTGTCTGCTTCCGGTGGGAATGCGCGAAGACGCCGAACCTACGATGAAGCTCACTACCAAGTTTCTGATTGCCACCGTGATTGCGGTAGTAGGCTGGGGAATCTTCTACGGCCTGATCCGCTTCGGCGTATTGGATATATAGCTTCAAAAATGCAGAAAGGCCGGTTGCCCGGCCTTTCAAATCTTCCTGGCTCTCCCCAAACTTGGCCGCTCGTAATCCAGCGCCTCAATTTGTGGCCGAGACCCTTAAAGCAACGCGGCCTTGCTGTCACGAACATTCTGCGACTTTATTTCACGACTAGATCGGTAGAGGATATTTTATTTCAATCTTTGAGGTCATTTGCCGAATACCAGCCGCTTCCTTAGAAGCAGCGAAACATCAAAAGGTCGATTCCCGATGCGTCTATCCCGCTTTTTCCTGCCCGTCCTCAGGGAAACGCCCTCCGAAGCCCAGATCGTCTCCCACCGGCTCATGCTGCGCGCAGGCATGATTCGGCAGGAGGCGGCGGGCATTTACGCTTGGCTGCCGCTCGGCTTCAAAGTTCTCAAGAAGATCGAGGCCATCGTCCGCGACGAAATGGACCGTGCGGGCGCGATCGAGATCCTGATGCCGACCTTGCAGCCCGCCGAACTCTGGAAGGAGACCGGCCGCTACGATGCCTACGGTCCCGAAATGCTGCGCGTGGAAGATCGCCATGAGCGCGAGCTGGTCTACGGCCCCACCAACGAAGACATGGTGACGGAAATCTTTCGCGCCTATGTGAAGTCCTATAAGGCGCTGCCGCTCAACCTCTATCACATCCAATGGAAATTCCGGGACGAGGTGCGCCCCCGTTTCGGCGTGATGCGCGGCCGCGAATTCCTGATGAAGGATGCCTATTCCTTCGACATCGATCAGGAAACCGCGCGAAAGTCCTACAACCGCATGTATGTCGCCTATCTGCGCCTCTTTTCGCGCATGGGCCTGAAGACGATCCCGATGCGCGCCGAGACCGGGCCCATCGGCGGCGATCTCTCGCACGAATTCATCGTCTTGGCGCAGACCGGCGAAAGCCAGGTGTATCTGCATAGCGACCTGGTGGACATGGCCATACCCGGCGAGGACGTCTACGAACAGGACGATCTGGAACCGATCGTCCGTGAACGGACCAATCTATACGCCGCCACCGAAGACGTGCATGACGCCGCGCGGTTCGAAGCAGAGGTGCCGGCCGGCAAGCGCGTCTCGGCCCGTGGCATTGAAGTGGGGCAGGTCTTCTATTTCGGCACCAAATACTCGAAGCCCATGAAAGCGACCGTTACCGGACCGGACGGCAAGGAAGTGCCCATCCACGGCGGCTCCTATGGCGTAGGCGTTTCCCGCCTCGTCGGTGCCATCATCGAAGCAAGCCATGACGATGCGGGCATCATCTGGCCTGAGCCTGTGGCGCCATTCGACTTAGCGCTGGTCAATCTGAAACCGGGTGATGCCGCCACCGACAAGGCTTGCGAAGACATCTACGCCAGGCTCACCAAGGCGGGCAAAGATGTCCTTTACGACGACACGAATGAACGTCCCGGCGCAAAATTCGCCACCATGGATTTGATCGGAATTCCTTATCAGATCGTCGTAGGTCCGCGCGGCCTTGCCGCCGGCACGGTCGAGGTGAAAACCCGTGCCACCGGCGCCAAGGAAGAACTCACCCTCGAAGCGGCGATCAATCGGTTCGGAAAAGCCTGACATGGCCAACGCGACACGTCCTTTTGCTCCGTTCGAATGGATGATCGCATTGCGCTATTTGCGCGCCAAGCGGCGGGAAAGTTTCGTTTCCGTTATTTCAGGCTTCTCGCTGGTCGGCATCGCATTGGGCGTCGCCACGCTCATCATTGTTATGGCAGTGATGAACGGTTTCCGCCACGAGCTGTTGTCACGCATCTTGGGTCTCAGCGGCCATGTCGTCGTCCAGGGCTATGGCGGCGAACTGATGAATTTCGACAAGACCGCCGCCAAAGTCCGTACCGTCCCTGGTGTGACCCGCGTCTCGCCTGTCGTCGACGGACAGGTGATGGCCACGGCAAACAGCGTCTCGCGCGGCGCGCTCGTGCGCGGCATCCGCAAGGAAGACCTCGCCAAACTCACCACCGTTTCCAAATCGCTGAGTCCCGGCGCACTGGCGCGGTTTCAGGGCGGCGACAGCGTCATCATCGGCTGGCGGATGGCGCAGCAATTGGGCATCGGCCCGGGCATGACGATCACTCTCATCGCACCCAAGGGCAATGTCACGCCCTTCGGCACCACGCCGCGCGTGAAGACCTATACCATTGCCGGAACCTTCAACATCGGCATGAGCGAGTACGATTCGAGCTTTATCTTCATGCCGCTTCAGGAAGCTCAGCTTTATTTCAATCTCGGAGATGGCGTCAGCGGCCTTGAAGCCATGGTCGCCCAGCCCGATCAGGTCGCGAAATATACGCTCGCCATTGCGCAAGCCGTCGGTCCCGCCGCGCGCATACTCACCTGGCAGGACATCAACTCCAGCCTGTTTGGCGCTCTCGAAGTCGAACGCAATGTGATGTTCCTTATTCTTACACTCATCATTCTTGTGGCTGCGCTCAACATCGTTTCCGGCCTCATCATGCTGGTGAAGGACAAGGGCAGCGACATCGCCATCCTGCGAACCATGGGCGCCACGCGCGGAGCGGTGATGCGCGTGTTTCTGATCGCGGGCGCCAGCATCGGCATCTTCGGCACCTTGCTCGGCTTCGTCATCGGCGTGCTGTTCTGTCAGAACATTGAATCCATCCGCCAGTTTTTATCGTCCTTGACGGGTACCGAGCTCTTCAACCCCGAAATCTATTTCCTCAGCCGTATGCCCGCAGAAATGCAGACCGGTGAAGTGGCGGCGGTCGTCATCATGTCGCTGTCCCTGTCGTTCCTTGCCACGCTCTATCCAAGCTGGCGCGCCGCAAGGCTCGATCCGGTCGAGGCGCTGCGTTATGAGTGAAACGGCTTTGCGGCTCGAACGCGTGACACGCACCTTCAAGGAAGGCGAGGGCGAACTCGAAGTCTTCCGTGACGTAAGCCTTGCCATACAGCCAGGAGAATTGGTCGCGCTTGTTGGGCCATCGGGCGCAGGCAAATCCTCGCTGCTTCACATCGCTGGCCTTCTTGAAGCGCCCTCCGGCGGGGAAGTCATCATCGGGAATCAGGCGGCATCGTCACTGACGGATACAGACCGCACGCGCCTGCGCCGCGACACCATCGGTTTCATCTATCAGGCACACCATTTGCTGCCGGAATTCGACGCGCTCGAAAACGCCGTCTTGCCGCAATTGATCGCTGGCAAACCCCGCAAGGCATCGGAACAGGAAGCCACGCGCCTCCTCACCGCACTTGGTCTTGGACAACGACTCGACCACCGCCCGTCGCAGCTCTCCGGCGGCGAGCAACAGCGTGTCGCCATCGCGCGCGCACTTGCCAATCATCCGAAAATTCTCTTGGCCGACGAACCCACCGGCAATCTCGACCCGCGCACGTCGGGCGGCGTGTTCGACGCACTACTTGCGCTTGTCCGCAACGAAGGCGTGGCCGCGCTCGTCGCCACGCACAACTATGAACTCGCCGGACGAATGGATCGCACGCTGGTTCTGGATCAGGGCCGGTTATCCCAAGCGTAGAAGCCCGCGCGGATCAAAAGATCTTGCTTGCCTTATTTTGGCCAAGGCGCGACCGCTGCGCAAAGCTGGCAACCGCATCCCCACAGATCCGCCCTCACACTTTCTCAGGGCCGGGGGAGGCTGCCCAGAAGCCGGCATAATGGCCGAGGTGTTCATAGGCCTCTTTCAGCGCAGGGACCTTCAAGCTGCAGCGCCGGTGCTTCCCAACGCGCTGGTTCTCGATCAGGGCGGCGTTTTCCAGCACCTTCAGATGGCGCGAGACGGCCGGCATGGAGACGGCGAACGGGGCCGCGAGTTCCCCCACCGTGGCGCTCCCTAGCGCCAGGCGCGCGAGGATTGCCCGTCGTATCGGGTCCGCAAGTGCCTGAAATATTTGATCCAGCTGCGTCATTTAATAAAAAAGTTAAATAACATAAGCGCTAAGTCAAGCGGGGCAAGATCGATCACGTTTTGTTCTTGACACAGCGGGAACAAAGATGGAACAATAGGCGCCCTTTGATGGAGAGAAGAGAAATGTCTGCCTGGTTCAAAGATGCGTTATCCGGTCTATTCCTGATGACCTTCATTGTCGTTTCGTTCGGCATGGCCGATGCGGCGCGTCTGGTGATGGGGTCGTAAGCGAAGCTGTGGATGGAAGCCTTGGCCGCGTGTCACGCGCAGCCGTCGGCTCCGATACTGAACTGCTCAGATTGAGAGGGAATCGCGTCCGTGGCGGATCGCAAGACGGCATCCTTTGTTCATTTGCGGGTGAAGAGCGCCTATTCGCTTCTTGAGGGCGCGGTGCGTCCAAAGGAGCTTGCCGATCTCGCCAAAGCCAACGGCATGCCTGCGGTTGGCGTCACCGACACAAACAATCTCTTCGGTGTGTTTGAAATCAGCGAAACCCTGGCAAAAGCCGGGGTGCAGCCCATCGTCGGCTGTCTTGTTTCTGCAGACCTTGTTCCCGCCCAGCCGACAGCCTCTGCCTCGCGTCCCAAACCGCCGGGTCTTCCGCTTCTGGTGCAAAACGCCAAGGGCTACGAGAATCTCTCCAAGCTTCTGAGTGCCGCATATCTTGAAGCACAGCCCGGCGATTGGCCTCATGTCGATCTGCTGCGGCTCGAAAAACACGCCGAAGGCTTGATTGCTCTTACCGGCGGCCCCGGCGGCCCATTGAACGCGCTTCTCGTGGCAGGTCAACCGGAGGCGGGCGAGGCATTGCTCTTGAAGCTCAAAGCAATCTTCGGCGATCGCCTATATGTGGAATTGCAACGTCATGGCCTGCCCGAAGAGCGCGCTGTCGAAGACACGCTGCTCGAGCTTGCTTACACGCACGACATTCCCATCGTCGCTACCAATGATGTCCATTTCGGCAAGGAGCACATGTACAAGGCGCACGACGCGCTGATGTGCATTGCGGATGGCACTTTCGTTTCTCAGCAAGATCGCCGCCGTCTCACCCGCGATCATCGTTTCAAAACCGCCGCGGAGATGACCGCGCAGTTTGCCGATCTTCCGGAAGCCATTGAGAATACGCTGGAGATAGCGCGCCGCTGTGCCTTCCGGCCGAAAAAGCGCAATCCCATCCTTCCGAAATTCGAACCTGAGTCCGGCCTGTCGCCCGCCGATGAGCTGCGCGCCCAGGCCGAAGCGGGTCTCAAGCGCCGGCTCGCCGAGCACGGCCTTTTCGCGGATGAGAAAGTCTATCGCGATCGTCTCGCTTTCGAGCTGGACGTCATCATACGAATGGACTTCCCCGGCTACTTTCTGATCGTTTCCGATTTCATGAAGTGGACGCGCGCCCAGGGAATCCCGGTCGGCGTTCGCGGTTCGGGCGCCACGTCTTTGGTGGCATGGTCTCTGGATATTACCAATCTGGATCCCATCCGGTTCGGTCTGTTGTTTGAGCGTTTCCTCAATCCCGAACGTATATCGATGCCGGACTTCGATATCGACTTCTGCCAGGAACGCCGCGACGAGGTGGTGCGCTACGTCCAGCAGAAATACGGCGAGGACAGGGTAGCGCACATCATGGCGCTTGGTTCACTGCAAGCCCGTGCTGCAGTGCGTGACGTTGGTCGCGTGCTGCAGATGCCGCTGGGTCTGGTGGACCGTATCGCCAAGATGATTCCGAATCCGCCCGGCCATCCGGTGTCGTTGAAGGATGCGCTGGAAAGCGAGCCGCGTCTTCAGGCGATCAAGGAGGAAGAACCGGCTGCCCGCGACCTCTTCTCCATTGTCGAAAAGATTGAAGGACTCTACCGGCATGCCTCCACGCACCCCGCGGGCGTGGTGATCGGCGACAGACCGCTCGACGAAATCGTGCCGCTCTATCGCGATCCGCGTTCCCACATGCCGGTGACGCAGTTCGATTATGAAGATGCGGAGAAATCCGGCCTCGTCAAATTCGATTTCCTGGGATTGAAAACGCTTACCGTCATTGCCAAGGCCGAAGAGCTGCTCAAGAAACGGGGCATTGAACTGCACACGCAGAGCATCGATTTCGACGACAAGAAAACGTTTGACATGCTGGCAAGCGGCGAAAGCGTCGGTGTATTTCAGCTCGAAGGCGCCGGCATGCGCGATCTGATGCGCAAGATGAAGCCGGACCACATCAACGATCTGGTCGCGCTCGTTGCGCTCTATCGCCCGGGCCCGATGGATTCGATCCCGAAATATATCGCTTGCAAGCGCGGCCGCGAAAAACCGGAATATCTGCACCCCAAGCTGGAGCCGATCCTCAAGGAAACCTATGGCGTCATGACGTATCAGGAAGACGTCATGAACATCGCGCGTGAGCTAGCGGGCTATTCGCTTGGCCAGGCCGATCTTCTGCGCCGTGCGATGGGCAAGAAGATCGCCTCCGAAATGGCGGTGCACGAAGAAAGATTCGTCAAAGGCGCCGAAGAGCGCGGCGTCGCCAAGGCCGTCGCCCAGCAGATCTTCGAACAGGCCGCCAAGTTCGCGGGTTACGGCTTCAACAAGGGCCACGCCGCGGCCTATGCCCAGGTTGCCTATCAAACTGCCTATCTCAAGGCGAATTTTCCGGTCGAATTTATCGCCGCTTCAATGACGCTGGATATCGGCAATACCGACCGTCTCAACGTATTCCGTCAGGAAGCGCAGCGTCTCGGTATTCGCATTCTGCCGCCGGACATCAACCGTTCGGATTCATTCTTCACGGTGAACGCTGAAGAGCGGATTATTTTCTATGCGCTTGCCGCCGTGAAAGGCGTTGGCCGCCAGGCGATGGACCATGTGGTCGAACTGCGCAAACAGGACGGACCGTTCCGTTCGATCGCAGATTTTGCCCGTCGCATCGATCCGCGGCTCGTCAACAAGCGCGCCTTTGAAAGTCTGGTCCGCGCCGGCGCATTTGACGCGCTCCATCGCAACCGTCACCAGCTCGTGAAATCCGCCGACATGATTTTGAGCGGCAGCGCGCTTGCCGCTCGCGAACGCGAAAGCGGCCAATCAATGCTCTTTGGCGGCGCCGACGAATCTACAGACGATTTGCGTTTGCCGGCTGTCGAAGAGTGGCTTCCTCACGACCGGTTGAACGAAGAATTCGGAGCGATCGGTTTCTACCTGTCGGGCCACCCGCTCGATGGTTTGCGCGCGGCACTGAAACGTCTTGGGGCGGTCACAATCGCCGAATTGCACGAAGACCGGCGCCGCTCCGGCTTCCGCGCCGTCGTTGCGGGAACCGTGATCCGTAAACAGGAACGCCGCGGCCGCAGCGAGCAGCAATATGCCTTCGTCTCGCTGTCCGACCCAACCGGAATGTTCGAGGTGATGGTCTTCTCCGAGGTTCTGGCCGCATCGCGCCAGCTTCTCGAAGCCGGGAAATCGGTGCTGATGGCCGTCGCCGTCGATTGGGTCGATGACGAGCTGAAACTCAGGGCGCTGTCTTGCAACGATCTCGAAAAGGCCGCTGCCGACGCGGGGGAGGGGCTACGTATAATTTTGGAAAACGAATCCCCGCTGAATGGGATTGCCACCCAGTTGAATCGCCCGGGCAAGGGCATTGTCACCATCGTCGTGCCGATAGGAGAAGGCAGAGAAGTTGAAATAAAGCTGCCCAAACAGCTCCAGATCACTGCCGCTCATCGCAATGCAATCAAATCTCTGCCCGGCGTCGCTGCCGTCGAGGCGGTCTAGATAGAGGAGACTGCCCCGCCCAGACGCCGTAATCCTTCCGCCAACAATTTGGGATCCTGCGCAAAACAGATCCGCACATGCGCGTCCGAAGCTGCGTCGTCCTCCGGTCCAAATGCCGAACCGGGCGCAACGCCAACCTTCGCGCCGTGCACGAGACCGCTTGCAAATTCGAGACTGTTTTTTAGTCCCTCAATTTGCAGGAAGCCGTAAAACGCCCCTTCTGGTCTGATCCAGCGAATCCGGTTTTGCTCCCGCAGGAATCCTTCAACGACCTCGCGCCCCGCCCGGCATCGCGACAGCATTTGCCCGCGGAATTCGTCTCCTTGAGGCGAAAGAGCTGCGAGTGCACCCCACTGCGCGAAGGTGGTGGCCCCCGTATTGTTGGCCGCACTCATCACATACATTTGCTGATCGAGGCTTTTCGGATGCACAAGCCATCCGATGCGCCATCCGGTCATGGCCCATGGCTTCGAAAACGAATTGATGACGAATACGGCATCGTCCGGTTCCGCGATTTGCAGAAAGGATGGCGCGTGAAGCGATCCGTCATAGATCAACGTGCCATAAACTTCGTCGCTGATGATTGCGATACCGCGCTTTCGGGCAAAGTCCAGCACCGCAATCTGTTCGTCGCGCGACATCACCCACCCTGTGGGATTGCCCGGCGAAGCAATGAAAATGGCCTTTGTCCGCGCATCGCATTTCGCAAACAGCTTGCCAAGGTCGAGTCTCCAGCGCGGCGGCGTCGCGTTCCATTCTTCATTCAGTCGTGCGAACCGGATTTCGGCGCCAGTCATCTTCGCAGCCTGAAAAATGTTAGGCCAAACCGGCGAAACGCACACCACGTTGTCGCCCGTCTCCACAACGCATTGCAGTGCCGTCACGACCGCAAGCATGGCTGCGCCGGGCACAGTGATGCGTTCTACAGCGATGTCTTCCTTGACAGTGCGCGCATGGAATTCCCGTATGGCCTCACGCAACGGCAGTATGCCTCGCGAACCGGTGTAAAACGTTCGCCCCGTGTCGAGCGCCTCCTTCGCCGCTTCGCATATGAAGCCGGGTGTGACCAGATCGCTTTCGCCGAACCACAGCGGAATGATGCTTGGGTCGCCCAGCCCAAGCATGGCCACCCGGCCGATGCCATTGGGTTCGAGGTTTGCAATCGATGGCCGAATCGGGGAGGGCATGTCGTTACTCCGAATACGCGGATATTAGATTAGGCCGGTGCCGCCCGTCCGGGAGAATGGCCCGGCGCATAGCCGTCCTGCATGCGACATTGGCCGGTACCCTTGCCGGAAGAACAGCTTGCGTCTGTGGAAACGTCCGCCTATAAGCCCGGCCATCCGCGCGCGAGGGTGGGTTCATGGGGTGAGTTGCCCCGTCCCCGTCCGGTGCCCGAAAGGGTGACACCCCTCGCGTCTGCTCAACCGGAAAAGGAGTTTATTTCCAATGGCTTTGCCTGAATTCACCATGCGCCAACTGTTGGAGTCTGGCGCCCATTTCGGCCATCGCACGCAGCGCTGGAATCCCAAAATGGCGCCCTTCATTTTTGGTGCGCGCAACGACATTCATATTATTGACCTGACGCAGACAGTCCCGCTGCTCCACCAAGCCCTTGTCGCCCTGCGAGATGTGGCGGCCGGTGGCGGACGCATCCTGTTTGTCGGCACCAAACGCCAGGCATCCGAACCCATTGCCGCCGCCGCGAAGCGCTGTGCCCAGTATTATGTGAATCACCGCTGGCTCGGCGGGACGCTCACCAACTGGCAGACGATTTCCAATTCGATCAAGCGCCTCCGGTCGATCGAAGAAACCCTCGGCTCCGCACAAGGTTCGGGCCTGACCAAGAAGGAACTGCTCGGCCTCCTTCGCGAACGGGACAAGCTGGAACGTTCCCTCGGCGGCATCAAGGAGATGGGTGGCCTTCCGAACATGTTGTTCGTAATCGATACGAACAAGGAAGCCATCGCTGTTGCCGAAGCCCGCAAGCTTGGCATCCCGGTGACCGCGATCCTCGACTCCAATTCCGACCCGGAAGGCATCACCTATCCGATACCTGGCAATGACGATGCGGCTCGCGCGCTGTCGCTCTATTGCGATCTCGTCGCGCGCGCCATTATCGACGGTCTCTCCGAAGGACAGTCAGCTGCCGGTATTGATGCCGGTGAGGCCGAAGTGCTGCCAGACGAAACGCCGGTTGCCGAAGAAGCGACCGCTGCCTAAGCCTTTCAGGAGTTCTCGATATGTCGAACGTCACCGCTGCAATGGTGAAGGACCTGCGCGACAAGACTGGCGCGGGCATGATGGATTGCAAGGCCGCGCTCGCTGAAACCAACGGTGATGCCGAAGCGGCAATCGACTGGCTTCGCAAGAAGGGCCTGATGAAGGCCGCAAAAAAGGCTGGCCGGATTGCTGCGGAAGGTCTGGTTGGCGTCGCTGTCGGCGGTGACACAGGCGCGCTGGTGGAAGTCAATTCGGAAACCGACTTTGTCGCGCGCAATGACCAGTTCAAAGAATTCGTGAAGACTGCCGCTCAAATCGCGCTGGAAATTGACGGAGATCTCGAAAAGCTTCTTGCGAGGCCGATGGGCGGTTCGACCGTGCAGGAAGAACTGACGGGCCTCATCGCCAAGATCGGCGAGAACATGAGCGTCAGGCGCGTAGCAGCGCTCGCCGTCAAGCCGGGCGTTGTCGCCTCTTACGTCCACAATGCTACGTCGCCTGAACTCGGCAAGATCGGCGTCCTTGTGGGCCTGAAGTCCGAAGGCGATGCGGCAAAACTCGCAGCCTTCGGTAAACAACTCGCGATGCACGTTGCCGCGGCCGCGCCATTGGCTCTGACGCCAGAACATCTCTCTGCCGATATTGTGGAACGCGAACGCAATGTTCAGCGCGAACTTGCAAAGCAGTCAGGCAAACCCGACAACGTCGTCGAGAAGATGATCGAAGGCCGGATGCGAAAGTTCTACGAGGAGTCGGTCCTCATGTCGCAGATCTTCGTGATCGACGGCGAAACGCCGGTGAACAAGGCAGTCGAAAAGCTCGCCAAGGAAATCGGTAAGCCGGTCGAAGTCGTTGGCTTTGTCCGCTTTCAGGTTGGCGAAGGCATCGAAAAAGTCGATGACGATTTCAGCGATGAAGTGAATAAGCTCGCGGGCCGCTGAATTGATATGGGGGAGGACAATATGACGGCCGTTCCCAAATACCGCCGAGTCCTCCTCAAAGTCTCCGGCGAAGCGCTGATGGGTGATGGCAGTTACGGAATCGACGTGGCTGTGGTCGATCGCATTGCGGCCGACGTGAAGGATGCCGTCCGCGCCGGCAGTCAGATGTGCATGGTCATCGGCGGCGGCAATATCTTTCGGGGTTTGCAGGGCGCCGCCAAAGGCATTGACCGGGCAACGGCCGACTACATGGGAATGCTTGCCACAGTGATGAACGCGCTGGCGGTGCAGGCGGCGTTGGAGCGCATCGGCGTGCCTGCGCGTGTCCAGTCGGCCATACCCATGTCCACGGTGTGCGAGCCCTATATCCGGCGCCGTGCCATTCGCCACATGGAGAAGGGCCGGGTAGTCATCTTCGCGGCAGGCACAGGCAATCCGTTCTTCACGACGGACACAGCGGCCGCGCTACGCGCCGCAGAAATGAATTGCGATGCAATGCTCAAGGGCACCCAGGTAGACGGCGTTTACAGCGCCGACCCCAGAAAGGTGGCGAACGCTCAGCGCTACGATTCCTTGAGCTATCACGAGGTCTTGTCCCGCGATCTTCAGGTGATGGATGCAAGTGCGGTCAGCCTCTCACGCGAGAACCGCATCCCGATTATCGTATTCTCGATTCATGATCGGGGAGCGTTAGCGGCAGTGCTCCGGGGCGAAGGTCGGTGTACGATTATACAGGAACAGGCGGCTTTGGGCTGAGCCCAGCCTGCCACAATAGGGGGTTGCTATGGCAGCCGGATACGACAAGGAAGGCCTCAACCGCCGCATGAACGGCGCAGTGGCCACACTCAAGAGCGAGTTCTCGGGCCTGCGCACTGGCCGGGCCAGTCCAGCGCTGATCGAGCCGGTTACTGTCGATGCCTATGGCAGCCAGCTCCCCATTAACCAGGTGGGCAATATCTCGACGCCCGAACCCCGCCTTCTGACCATCCAGGTATGGGACAAGGGGCTGGTAAAAGCCGTGGACAAGGCCATCCGTGACGCCGGCCTCGGCCTTAATCCTCAGGTCGACGGCCAGCTGCTGCGCATTCCGGTCCCCGAACTGAATGAGGAACGGCGCAAGGAATTGGCCAAATTGGCCCATAAGTATGCCGAAGCGGCCCGTGTTGCCGTCCGCAACGTTCGCCGTGACGGCATGGACCTCCTGAAAAAGCTCGAAAAAGACCACAAAATCAGCCAGGACGAGCATCACAAGCTGGGCGACGAACTACAGAAGCTCACCGACGCCCATGTGAAGGACATCGACGCCGCCCTTCATGCAAAAGAACAGGAAATCATGCAGGTTTAGGCTGACAAGGGGCGGGGGCGATCAGTAGGTTTGCTTAGATGACGGTCATGAATCGCCCGCCAGGAAGCCTTCCCCGGCATGTTGCCATCATCATGGATGGCAACGGCCGCTGGGCGCAGAGGCGCCATCTACCCAGGCAGGCAGGTCACGTCGCTGGCGTCTCTGCAGTGCGCGACGTGGTCCGCGCCGCAACCGAGATCGGCCTCGGTAACCTCACGCTCTACGCCTTCTCGTCCGAGAATTGGAAGCGTCCGAAACTTGAAGTCAATCACCTGATGGGCCTGTTCCGGCTCTACTTCCGGGACGATCTGGAAGACCTCATCGAACGCAATGTTCGCGTTCGAGTAATCGGCTCACGTACCCGGGTGGCGCGCGATATCCGCGCCATGATTGAGGAAGCCGAAACGCGCACCGCGCACAACAACGGCCTGAATCTGACTCTCGCTTTCGACTACGGCGCGCAGGAAGAAATCTGCAATGCCGCGCGCGAGCTTGCGCGAGCCGCTCTCGAAGGCCGTCTCGATCCGGAAACGATCACGCCCGAACTTTTTTCCAGCCGGCTGTTTACCAATTGCCTTCCCGAGCCCGATCTCATCATCCGCACCAGCGGTGAACATCGCTTAAGCAATTTTCTGCTTTGGCAATCGGCTTATGCCGAACTTCTCTTCGTCGATACACTATGGCCGGATTTTAGTGGCAAGGAATTCACCCAAGCGCTCGAACAGTTCGCACAACGTGAGCGCCGCTTCGGCGCGATTGCTTCGGACGCAGTCGCTTGAACGATACGCCCGAAACCGCGTCCCCCGGAGGGATCTTAAGCGCGAACAGCGGCCGCAAGCCCCTGAAGTTCTCTCTTGACTGGATCACGCGCCCCGTGTTCGGGCTGCTTCTCGCGGGGATCGCCGTTGCTGCCCTCTATAACGGCGGATTCTATTTCGCATTTCTTGTTGTGGCCGTCATGGTTGCCGCCGCCCGCGAATGGCACCGTATGATCGCGCAGGGAAAATTCACGGAGGAATTTGTCGTCACCAGTGTCGTGGTCGCTGCTGCAGTCTTTCTCGAGGTGTCAAAACCAGGCTCGATAGTGCCGTGGACGGTCGTCGGGGCGGGAACCATTGTCAGTTTTGCGCTAGCATCGCTCCGTGGCAGGTTGCCATTCTGGGAAGCGGGAGGGGTGCTATACCTCGGCGTCCCGGCGCTGGCTGCGGTCATGTTACGTACTCTGCCGGAGCAGAGTTTCGACCTTCTGCTTATTTTCTTGATTGCGATCTGGGCCACAGATACAGGGGCTTTGATATTCGGGAACTTGATCGGAGGCCCGAAATTGTGGCCTGCACTGTCGCCGAACAAGACCTGGGCTGGTTTTTTTGGGGGTATACTAGTTGCCGCGATCGCTGGGAGTGTTGCATTCCCTGTGATGCATTTGGGGGCAGGGCGCGGCGCCTTGTTTGCTGCGCTGGTTGGAGTGATTGCACATATGGGCGACTTGTTCGAATCCTGGGTTAAGAGGACTTTCCGCATCAAAAACAGCGGCGGATTGATCCCTGGTCACGGAGGGGTCTTGGATCGCATAGATTCCACGTTGCTGGCCGTTCCCGTTCTTGCGGCATCTGTGTTCATTGCCGGCATCAATCCAGTGGTGGCGCAATGAAAGCCATCGCCGGAAAATCCAACGGCTCGATTCCCGATCTGGGCCCGGTGCTCCAACGACGCATCACCGTACTTGGTTCCACGGGTTCAATCGGTGTCAGTACATTGGATGTTATCGCGCATGCGCGTAAGACCTATGGCCCTGACGCCATGCCCGTCGAGGCTCTCACTGCACAAGTCAACGTCGAATTGCTGGCCAGGCAGGCGCGCGAAATCAAACCGAAGATCGCGGTCATTGGCGATCCCTCGCTGTACGGCGAATTGAAATCAGCTCTCGCCGGCACCGGAATCGAAACAGCCTCTGGCCGGGATGCAGTGATTGCGGCGGGCGCACGTCCATCCGAGTTCGTGATGGTTGCAATTGTTGGTGCTGCCGCAATCGAACCCGCACTCGAAGCAATCCGCCGAGGTGCCGTCGTCGCACTCGCTAACAAGGAATGTGTGGTTGCGGCAGGTGCAGTGTTCCGCGAGACATTGGAAAAATCGGGGGCTTCGGTCATTCCCGTGGATTCCGAGCACAACGCAATCTTTCAGGTTCTTCACGGCGGTGACGCGGGCGAGGTCGAATTGGTCACGCTTACCGCGTCGGGCGGCCCGTTCCGCGAATGGACCATTGAAAAAATGCGTGACGTTACCCCGGAGCAGGCGGTGGCGCATCCCGTCTGGTCAATGGGCAAGAAGAACTCGCTCGATAGCGCCAGCCTGATGAACAAAGGATTGGAGCTGATTGAAGCCCATTACCTGTTCGCATTGCCCAGTGAACGATTAAGCGTTGTCATTCACCCGCAATCTATCGTCCATTGCATGGTGTCCTACCAGGACGGAACGACGCTCGCCCACCTTTCCGCACCCGACATGCGTACGCCCATCGCACATGCCCTGGGCCATCCGCGGCGTATTGCCTCTCCGTCGCGTAAACTGGACCTCGCGACGATGGGGCCGTTGAGCTTTTTTGCCCCTGATTCCGAGCGTTTTCCGGCACTTCGGCTGGCAACCGATTGCTTGCGCGCTGGCGGGCTCGCCCCTACCATCCTGAACGCCGCCAATGAGATCGCGGTAGAGGCGTTTCTGGATCGCCGCATCGGCTTCCTGGACATACCGCGTGTGGTCGAGGCGGCGCTTGAAACGGGGGAAGCAAAGCTGTCGAACCATCTGCCTTCGGATCTCTCCGTGGTACTGGCTGCGGACAGCGAAGCCCGCCAGTGGGCAAACGATGTGTGCAGAGCGATAAGAAGCTGAGGCTTCGGGGAAGCGCGAGGAAAGCGTATGACAGCGTTGCGCGATTTTCTTGAATGGCTGCCGAGCGGAGCTCCAGCCTACATTTTTCTCATCACGGTCGTGGTGTTCTTCCACGAACTCGGTCACTTTCTGGTCGCTCGCTGGTGCGGCGTGGCGGTGGAGACTTTCTCCATTGGCTTTGGTCCGGAAATCGCCGGGTGGAACGATCGTCACGGCACGCGCTGGAAAATTTCATGGATTCCGTTTGGCGGCTACGTGAAATTTTTGGGTGATATAGGTGCAACCAGCACTCCGGACCGCGCGCTTCTCGAAACCTTGCCGGAAGATGAGCGCACGCGCGCATTTCCGTTGAAACCGCTGTGGCAGCGCGCAGCGATCGTCGCTGCCGGGCCTTTCGCAAATTTCATCTTGGCCATCGCAATTTTCACCGCGATGTTCATGATCTTTGGCCAGACTTACAACAAGCCGGTCGTCGACGAGGTAGCGCCGGGAAGTCCTGCGGCGATTGCGGGAATCCACAAGGGCGACGTAATTCGCTCAATCAACGGCAGAGCGATCAACGATTTCAATGAAATCCGGCAAGTCGTCACTCTCAACACGGGCGAGACGCTTGCTATCGGCCTTGAGCGAAATGGCCGGCTGTTGACGGTCATGGCCAAGCCGAGAATGACTACCGTGAATGACCCATTCGGCGGCAAGAACCGCATGATGGGGTTGGGAATCGTCAACGCCGTCAAGCAAGACCGGATCACACGTGTTTATTTTGGCCCGGTTCAGGCGGCGAGAGCGGCCTGTGAGCAGACATGGCTGATCGTCAAAAGCACTTTCGTCTATATGTGGCAGATGAGCACAGGTTACGCAGACGCGAGCCAGCTCAGAGGGCCCATAGGGGTGGCCTCCGTCTCGCAAAAGGTAGCTTCGATCAGCTTTGTTGCGCTGATTTCCCTCGCAGCGTTTATGTCCGTAAGTATTGGACTCATCAATCTTTTTCCCATCCCGCTGCTCGACGGTGGGCACCTTCTGTATTATGGATTCGAAGCAGTTCTGGGTCGGCCGCTTGGCGTCCGCGCCCAGGACGTGGGATTTAGGCTTGGGCTGGCGGCTGTTCTCGGTCTCATGGTTTTGGTGACCTGGAACGACCTCGTCCGGTTGGATCTTTTCTGAAGCCACCAAACCCGCCGTAACGCCCGGCGGCTAGACCAGAGACGAGTGGATGATATCCATCGCCAATCTGTCGGTGAAAATATTGCGTACGGCTGCGCTATGCACGACCGTTATGATTACCATTGGTGCCACGAGCTCGAACGCCCAACTACTCAATCCAAAGTCACCAAGCGCTTCGCCTTCGAGCTCACTTCCTCTTGGTCCGCCCATTCGCCGGATTTTGGTGACCGGCACGCAACGCATCGAACCTGCAACGGTTCTTTCCTACATCTCGGTTCGCGAGGGCGATCAATACGACGAGCAGGCTGTCGATCGTTCGCTTAAGACCCTTTTTGCGACAGGTCTCTTTGCCGACGTCAAGTTCCGATGGGATGGGCAAACGATCACAATTCAAGTGGTCGAAAACCCGATTATCAACCAGATCGACTTTGAGGGTAACGACAAGGTTTCAACTAAGGACTTGCAAAAAGAAGTCCAGCTTAAACCTCGTACCGTCTTCACACGTGCTCGCGTGCAATCTGACGTTCAGCGCATTATCGAACTTTACCGCCGTAACGGCAAATTTGCGGCAACCGTCGATCCTCAGATCATCCAGCGCCCGCAGAACCGCGTCGACCTGATATTCTCGATCAACGAGGGGGCAACGACCGGCGTCGCGCGCATCACCTTCATCGGCAATAAGGCCTTCGACGACGACACATTGCGCGGCCAGATTGCTACGGAACAAAGCGCCTGGTGGAAATTTCTCGCCACAAACGACAACTACGACCCTGATCGGCTGACGTTCGACCGTGAGCAGCTCCGCCGCTTCTATCTGAGTCACGGCTACGCCGACTTCAACGTTGTATCGGCGGTTGCGCAGCTGACTCCGGACCGATCCGCGTTCTATCTGACATTCACCATAGATGAAGGCCCCGTCTACAAATTCGGTGACGTTGAGATCGAGTCCAACATCAAGGAATTGGACACAAAAGTGCTGCGTGCGAGCATCCCGATCCACAGCGGAGATACCTACAACGCGGAATTGATACAGAAATCGATCGATGCGCTGACCAATGCGGCAGGTACGAAAGGTTACGCATTCGCCGAAGTTCATCCGCGCATTCGGCGTGACCGCGAACATCGAACCATCGGCGTGGTGCTTAAAATCGATCAGGGTCCGCGCGTCTATGTCGAGCGCATCAACATCACCGGCAATACACGCACGCTGGACAAGGTTATCCGCCGTGAAATGCGTTTGGTGGAAGGCGACGCCTTCAACCGCGTTCTGCTGGACCGTTCGCGCACGCGCATTCGTGCGCTTGGGTTCTTCAAGGATGTCGACATTAAAACCGCGCCCGGCAGTGCTCCTGACAAGACGACTCTCAACGTTGCTGTAACAGAGCAATCGACTGGCGAGCTTTCGCTTGGTGCAGGCTATTCCTCTCAAAGCTCGTTCGTCGGCGAATTCAGTTATACGGAGCGCAACCTGTTCGGCCGCGCTCAATATCTTCGTTTGAGCGCAGCGCTATCGTCGATCAGCAAACAGTTCCAGGTGAGCTACACCGAGCCTTACTTTATGGATAGACCGCTCGCTGCCGGCGTGGACCTGATCAAATACCTCACGAATTTCGATCAGGCGGCCTATCAAGGCGATACCTCTGCGGTGACGTTTCGATTCGGTTTCCCGACTTCGGAATTCGGCAGCGTGCAACTTCGCTACAGCTACCGCATCGACAAGGTCACGCCTTTCAACATCGCCAATATTCCGCAGCAAATACTCGACGCCGCGGGTACGACCCAAACGTCGCTGATTGGCTACACGTTCAGCTACAACACGCTCGACGACTACCAGAAACCGACCAGAGGCCTGACCTTTAGTTTCAGTCAGGATTTCGCTGGTTTTGGCGGAACGCTGAAATATATGCGCGCGGAAACTTCCGCGAGTGTTTACCACCGCTTGTTCTTTGACGGCGTGATAGGTTCGCTGACGGGGAGCGCGGGCTATATCACCGCCTATGACGGTCAGACCGTCCGAATTAATGAGCGCTTCTTCAAGGGGGGCGACAGCTTTCGGGGATTCCAGATCGCCGGCATCGGTCCGCGCGATGTGGCCATCCCCGGCAACAGCGGTGCAATTGGCGGTAACGTCTATGCCATCGGATCGGTCAATATCCGCGTCCCGAACTTCCTGCCGGAGGATTACGGAATATCCACCTCACTATTCAGTGATTTTGGCACGCTGGGCCGGATTGACCGCAACTCGACCACGGTGGCTGCGGAAATCTGTAAGCATGTCAAACCGGGCGGTGTCTCCGCGAACAGTTGCATTGCCGACAATCTCGCGCTACGCGCTTCCGCTGGTATTAGTGTAGGCTGGAAGTCGCCCTTCGGGCCCATCCAGATCGATTTTGGGATACCGTTCGCAAAGACACCTTATGATCGGACGGAAATCATTCACTTCAGTGCTGGGACAGGACTTTAACTCCATGAAAAATAAGACGATCTTCGCCCGCGGGGCCATCGCCGCCGGGGCATTTGCTGTAGCGGCGTCGCTGTTTGCGACGCCCGCCGAAGCGCAACAGAAGCCGGCAGGAACCCCGGTTCCGAAGATATTGGTAATCAATCGGGAGGCCATTCTGCGCCTCTCGAAGGTTGGCCAAGACATCGTGCGGCAAGTCAACAACTACACTCAAGCTGCTGAGAAGGAGTTCAAGGGGCAGGGCGAACAGCTCCGGAAGGACGGGGCCGCGCTCCAGCAGCAACTCGCCATTCTTGCGCCCGACGTGAAGGCCAAAAAGATCGCGGATTTCCAGAACCGTGAACGCGCGCTTCAAGCCAAGGTTGAGACCCGTCAGCAGCAAATTCAGGGCGGTGTGCTTCAGGCCCGTCAGCAGATCGAAACCGCTCTCGGTCCGATCGTGCAGGGTATTATGCAGGAACGCGGCGCCACACTTCTGCTCGATCGCGGCGCGGTCGTGTGGGGTACGGGTGACATCGACATTACGCGCACGGCAATCCAGCGTCTTGACCAGAAGATGACTACCGTGAAAGTCAACCTGGTTTCGCCGCCCAAGCCGAAACAGGGCTGACCTGTTTTCGGCCGCGAAGAACTAATGGCCGACCCGCGCTTTTACAAAAACAAGGGCCCATTTTCGTTGGGTGAAGTTTGTGCACGGGCAGGCGCAAGCCTGCCCGACGGCGCAAACTCGCAATCCATCATTGCCGACGTGGCGAGCCTTTCAAGCGCTGGCAGTCATCATCTGACGTTTTTCACAGGACCTGCCGCATCTGACCAATTCACGCAATCACGCGCAGGCTTTTGTTTCGTTTCGCGCTCAAACATCGGGCAGTATCCATCCGATGGCATGACGCTTCTTGCCGTAGACTCGGTGCTGCACGCGTTCGCGGAGGTGGCCGAGCTGTTCTATCCTGATCACCATCAGGTTGCATGGACACAATCTTTGGCAATAGAGCCGACTGCTCGCATCGGTGCGAATGTGAACCTGGGACCGGGCGTGGTAATCGGCGCGGATGCCGAGATCGGCGACAATGTGCGGATCGGCCCCAACACCGTCATTGGCCGCGGCGTGGCGATTGGACGAAACTGCGAGATCGGTGCGAATGTCACCATCACGCACTCCTACATTGGCGACGAAGTGTTGATCCTGCCGGGGGCACAGATCGGGCAGCCTGGATTCGGATTTGCTTCCGACAAACGCGGCCACAAAAAGATTCCGCAATTGGGCCGGGTCATCATCCAGGACCGGGTGGAAATCGGCTCCTGTACCACGGTCGATCGGGGCGCCCTGGGCGACACTGTGATCGGCGAGGGCACCAAGATTGATAATCTGGTGCAGATTGGGCACAACAACCGTCTCGGACGGCACGACATGATTGTCGGCCAGGTTGGCATATCCGGTAGCTGCGAGCTGGGCGATTTCGTGGTGCTTGGCGGACAGGTGGGATTGGCCGACCATGTGCGTATCGGCCATGGCGCGCGGTTTGCGGCCAGAGCGGGGGTGCCGCCGGGAGAGTATGACGGGCAGGATTGGGGTGGTGCGCCGCCTGTTCCTGTACGCGAGTGGAGAAGGCAACTGGCTGCGGTTGCCCTCCTGGCCAGGCGTCGGAAGAAATGAGATGACCGAAAGCGTGAAGCTGGAACTGGATGTCGAGCAAATCAAAAGTTTGCTGCCGCACCGAGCCCCCTTTTTGTTCGTCGAACGCCTGACGGACATTGTTCCCGCCCAGAGCGCAACAGGCTGGAAAGCCGTCTCTTTCAACGAACCGCATTTTCAGGGACATTTTCCATCCTTCGCGGTGATGCCTGGCGTTCTCATCGTCGAAGCAATGGCGCAAACCGCGGGAGCGCTCGTGATGCAGACATTGGGCCTTACGGCGGGAAGCCGCCTGGTTTATTTCATGACGATCGAAAAAGCGCGCTTCCGCCGCCCGGTTCGGCCCGGTGACATGCTGCGAATGCCGGTCAGGGCATTGCGCAATCGTGGCATGGTCTGGCGCTTCGCTGGCGAAGCGTATATCGGCAACACACTGTGCGCCGAAGCTGAATACAGTGCCATGATCGCCGACGGCCCACAGTCTAATGAAAATCCATCCCACAGCGATAGTTGAAGACGGAGCCACGCTCGGCGACGGCGTCGAGATCGGTCCGTACTGCATTGTCGGGCCACATGTCGTCCTGGGTGAAGGTGTGCGCCTGCATTCCCACATCGTCATCAAAGGCCGTGTCGAACTGGGCGCGCGTTCGATCGTACACAGTCACGCGGTGCTCGGAGACGAAGGCCAGATCCGCAATCATCACGATCCCGATGCCCGCCTCATTATCGGCATGGATACGGTGATACGCGAAGCGGTCACGATGCATACCGGCAGCAAGAAAGGTGGCGGTGTCACGAAAGTGGGCGATCGTGGATATTTCATGGCCACGTCCCACATCGGCCATGACTGCCACGTCGGAGATGATGTTACGTTCGCCAACGGCGTTCAGCTCGGTGGACATGCACAAATTGGCGATGGAGTCATAATCGGCGGCACATCGCCTGTCGCTCAGTTTCGCCGTGTCGGCAAATATGCTTTCATCGGAGGCCTTACCGGTGTCGCGCGCGACGTAATCCCCTACGGGATGGCCATCGATCGCGGACCAGCGCTCGACGGTCTTAATATCATCGGCATGAAACGCCGCAACGTGCCGCGCGAAACCATTCACAAAGTCCGCGCCGCCTATCGCCTGATCTTCCATACAGAAGGCGGCAGTCTCTACGACCGCGCCCAACGCGCAAGCGAAAACTGGCCTGATGTCACAGAGGTGCAGGATATTACAAATTTCATACTGTACGACCGCAAACTTCCAATTGCCATTCCGCATCGCCGCCGCGCGCAAGCGGACGACGTCGAATGAGCAAGCTCGGGATCATCGCCGGTGGCGGCGATCTTCCACGCGCGGTTGCCCAATCTGCGCGTGAAAGTGGCCGTGACGTATTTGTCGTTTCGCTCACCGGCCGGAACGACGATTGGACGATGCAATTCCCTCGCGAAACGGTGTCGCTTGGCGAGATAGGAAAAACACTTCGCGCCTTGTCGTCCAACGATTGCAATGAGGTGATCTTTGCCGGCAGGGTGGATCGCCCACGCCTGTCCGATGTGCGGCTTGATGCAAAGGGCGCAAAGCTAATGCCGCGTGTCGCCGCGGCGGCAATGAAAGGCGATGACGCTCTCTTGCGCGCAATCGTCGAGATATTCGAAAGGGAAGGTCATCGTGTCGTCAGCATCGCCGAGGCCGCGCCCTCACTCGTCGTGCGCAAAGGCAATGTCGGAAAGCATGAACCGTCTGGCGACTCCATGAAAGACATCGCAAAGGGCTTCGAGGTCGTAGCCCGGCTCGGCGAACTCGATATTGGTCAGGCAGCTGCTGTGTGCGACGGCCTGGTACTCGCAGTGGAAGCCGCTGAAGGCACGGATCGGATGTTGAAGCGCGTGGCCGAACTCCCCGAACGCTTACGTGGCACGCCCGCAAAGCGGCGTGGGGTGTTGGTTAAGGCGCCCAAACCGATACAAGACCGCAAGACCGATCTTCCAGTTATCGGCGTTGAAACTGTGAGAAACGTAGCGGCGGCGGGTCTCGCTGGGATTGCCCTGGAAGCGGATGGTGCGCTTATCGTCGATCGCGACCATGTTGTTCGCGCGGCGAATAGTGCAAATATTTTCATCGCGGGCATCGAAATTCCTAAGGCATGAGCGAACTTCGCGAAAAGAAAATCTCGCTCATGCTCGTCTGCGGCGAACCGTCCGGCGATCAGCTCGGCGCGCAGTTGATTGCGGGGTTGCGCGCCTTGGAGGCCGGCAACGTCACGATCACCGGCGTGGGCGGCCCCGCAATGGCCAGACAGGGATTGCGGAGTCTCTTCCCGTTAGACGACACCGCCGTCATGGGTCTGCGCGAAGTCGTTCCCAGAATTCCCAGAATCCTTGCACGTGTCAGGCAAGCGCGAGATTACGCTTTGGCGACCCGTCCGGACGCTGTTGTTTTGATAGACAGTCCCGATTTCACCCACCGAATCGCGCGCGCGCTGAAACGTGCCGATCCTGCGATAAAAACAATCAATTACGTCGCACCTCAAGTCTGGGCATCGCGGGCTTACCGCGCCCGCGCGATGGCAAGATACTTCGATCTTGTACTTGCACTTCTGCCGTTCGAGGCGCCGTTTTTCGAAGCTCATGGGCTCAAATCAATCTTCGTCGGCCATCCGGTCATCGAGCGCGCCGAACGTATGAAGGGTGGTGCCGAATTGCGCGCCCGGCTGAACATCCCTGCTGGAGCGTCGCTGTTGGCTGTTCTTCCCGGCAGCCGCACGAACGAAATTCGGTTTATCCTGCCGATCTTTCGTGATGCCGTTCGCGAAGTCGCGAGGCGTGTTCCCAATCTTGTTACGATTCTTCCGACTGTTCCTCATGTTGCATCGCGCGTGCGTGCCGCTGTCGAGGACTGGCCTACCGAGATTCATGTCATCGAAAGCGACAACGACAAGTTTGCGGCTTTCGATGCGGCAAATGTGGCGCTTGCCGCGTCGGGAACGGTGACCACGGAACTGGCGCTGTCCCGTACGCCATTCGTGTCGGCTTATCGCGTCGGCGCGGTCACCTATGCTTTGGGGCGATGGCTGTTCAAGCTGCCGTATTTCACGTTGGTCAACCTTCTGCTCGAACGCAAAGCCGTGCCCGAATTTCTTCAAGCGGCCGCTTCGCCGGAAAACCTCGCCAATGCCGTCATCACGTTGTTTCAGGACGATGGTGCCGCCGGGCGCCAGATCGTCGATCTTGAAGAAGCCACGCGCAGGTTGGGGCAGGGCGGCGAACGCCCATCACTGCGAGCCGCTCGCGCAATCGTCGACTTCGTTCGATCAAGTCGCTGAGAATCAGCGTTTTGCCAACTCGACGTAATTACGTTCCGTCGGGCCGGTATAGATTTGCCGGGGGCGTCCAATCTTCTGATGTGGGTCTTCCAGCATTTCCTTCCATTGCGCGATCCAGCCAACCGTGCGTGCCAGAGCGAACAAGGCCGTAAACATGCTCGACGGAAAGCCCAAGGCGCGCAGCGTGATACCCGAATAGAAATCGATGTTCGGATAGAGCTTCTTCGCAACGAAGTAGTCGTCCTGCAGGGCGATTCGCTCGAGCTCCATCGCCACCTTTAGCAGTGGGTCGTTCTGGTGACCGACTTCATTCAGGACGTTGTGCGCCTGAATCTGCATCGCCTTTGCGCGCGGATCGTAGTTCTTATAAACGCGATGCCCAAATCCCATCAGGCGGAAGTTATCGCTCGGATCTTTCGCGCGTTTAATAAATTCCGGAATGCGATCTACCGTCCCGATTTCTTCCAGCATTTTGAGCGCGGCCTCATTCGCTCCGCCATGCGCCGGTCCCCAGAGGCAGGCAATGCCGGCCGCGATACACGCGAATGGATTGGCGCCTGAGGATCCGGCCAGCCGAACGGTAGAAGTTGAGGCGTTCTGTTCGTGATCGGCGTGGAGTATGAATATCGTGTCCAGTGCTTTTGATAGGATCGGATTGACCTTGTACTCTTCCGCGGGAACCGAGAATGTCATGCGCAGAAAATTTTCGGTGTAACCCAGATTGTTCGACGGATACACGAAAGGCTGCCCCACGGAATATTTGTAGGCCATTGCCGCAATTGTCGGCATTTTTGCGATCAGCCGATGGCTCGCGATCTCGCGCTGGCGTGGATCGTTAACATCCGTCGAGTCGTGATAGAAGGCGGAGAGCGCTCCCACCACGCCGCACATCACCGCCATCGGATGCGCGTCGCGGCGGAATCCACGGAAGAACAGCACAAGCTGCTCGTGCAGCATGGTATGATTGGTTATCGCGTGATCGAATTCAGCCATTTGCTGCTTGTTCGGCAGTTCCCCGTAAAGGAGCAGGTAGCAGACCTCGAGAAAAGTCGATTTCTCGGCCAGCTGGTCTATTGGATAACCGCGGTACAGCAGAATTCCCTTGTCGCCGTCGATGAATGTGATGGTGCTTTCGCAGCTAGCGGTCGAGGTAAAACCGGGATCGTAAGTGAAGACATCCGCATCGCCATAAAGCTTTCGGATATCCAGAACGTCAGGGCCCAGAGAGCCTGAAAAGGCCGGAATTTTGTATGTCTTATCCTTATAGGTCAGCGTCGCGGAGCCGGCGGGGGTTGCCTTGCTTTCTCTTATGCTCATCGGACGGTCATCTCCCTCATATCGCAGTGCAGCAATCTTATAGCCTAATGGTTAAATTCGTCACCTCTTTCGCGCCGGCAATGTTTCCATCACTATCCGGTCAGGTGGCGTAAGCCGAGAGTCTGGCTAGGCTTTCCTCTCTCCCCAGGATTTGCAGCATCTCGAAAATGGGGGGCGAAACGGCCCGGCCCGTCAAGGCTGCCCGAAGCGGCTGTGCGGCTTGGCCGAGCTTCAGTCCTTGTGCTTCTGCGAACTCGCGAGTAGCGGCTTCAAGCTCGGGCGCGACCCAATCCCGAGCCCTAAGCGCGGCCACGAGGCCGCCCAGAACCCGTCGGGCATCAGCCGTCAGGATCTTGGCTGCTGCGTCATCCAGTTTGCGTGGCCCATCCGAGAGCAAGAACTCGGCCCCTTGGGAAAGCTCGACCAAAGTCTTGGCGCGCTCCTTTAGCCCCGGCATAGCCGCAATCAGGCGTTCGCGCGCACTCGCGTTCAGAGTTCGCGGTTGTTCCCCGCCGGCCAGGTAATCGGTTACGGCGTCAGCAAGAGCCGCATCGCTCATGGAGCGGATGTATTGCCCGTTCAGATTGTCCAGCTTCTTGAAATCGAAGCGGGCTGGGCTCTTGCCAATGTTTTCGAGATTGAACCATTCAATGGCGCGTTCGGTCGGGATGAACTCGTCATCGCCGTGGCTCCAACCGAGCCGAAGCAGATAGTTCCGCATCGCCTCCGGTAGATATCCCATCCTCTCATATTCATGCACGGCCATCGCGCCGTGCCGCTTCGATAGCTTGGCCCCGTCGGGTCCATGTATGAGCGGCACATGTGCGTAGACCGGAACGGGCCAGCCCAGCGCATTGATGATTTGCAGCTGGCGCGCCGCGTTGTTCAGATGGTCCGCCCCGCGGATCACATGTGTAACGCCCATGTCGTAATCGTCCACCACGACGGCAAGCATGTATGTCGGCGTGCCATCGCTTCGCAGAAGGATCATGTCGTCCAACTGATCGTTGGCGAAACGCACGTCGCCCTGCACCTTGTCGCGTACAATAGTTTCGCCGTCTTGCTTCGCCTTCAGCCGTATGACGAAGGGCGCCCCCTCCGGCGCTTCCGACGGATCGCGATCCCGCCAGCGCCCGTCATAGCGAATGGGTTTGCCCTCCGCTCGCTGCTTGGTGCGCATCTCGTCCAACTCGGCAGGCGTCGCAAAGCAGCGATAGGCTTTACCTTCCGCAAGCAACTGCTGCGCCACTTCACGGTGGCGGCCCGCGCGCGCGAATTGATAAACGGCCTGCCCGTCCCAGTTGAGACCCAGCCACTCCATCCCCCTGAGGATCGCTTCCACCGCTTCGGGTGTGGAACGTTCGCGATCCGTATCCTCTATGCGCAACAGGAAGGTACCGCCGTGACGTCTGGCATAGAGCCAATTGAACAGAGCGGTCCGTGCGCCACCGATATGCAGATAACCGGTGGGCGAAGGCGCAAAGCGCAGGACGGGTTTCGAATCTTTTGTCATAGTGTCTTTCGGGAGCGGCCGGCTTTATTCGGCCTGATTGTGGCGAGGCTTCTAGCAAACAGAATCCCGTGGGGGTAGCTCCGCTTTCGACTTCTGGTATGCCCGGCGCAGCGGCCTTGCTGGCCCGCCTGCGCAGTGCGTCTGCGCACCCGTTGCAATCCCTCGGTCGTGCCATGTTTTCTGAGCGCGAACGTTGGTTCCTGTGGCTCGCGCCGGGGCTGGCAGCTGGAATCGGCCTTTATTTCGCGCTGCCCGCCGAGCCCGCCCTCTGGGTTGCCTTTGCAACGCTCTCGGCAGCAATTTCGTGCATTGTCGCGGCAACCCGGATCGCGAGGCCCGCCATGGTCGCCGTTCTCGCGCTCTGCGCCGCATCTGCCTTGGGATTCTCCATCGCCAAATTCCGCACGGACCTGATCGCGCGGCCTGTGCTCTCTCACAAGATCGGATACGCCGCTTTTACCGCCCGGGTCGAAAGCATCGAACAGCACGGAAAGGGTATGCGCGCGGTGTTGAATCGCCTCAAGCCGGAGCGCCGCTTGAGCGGCGTCATTCCGTGGCGTGCGCGCCTTTATTTCCGCAAGGTGCCATCTGGCCTCAGGCCGGGGAGCTGGATCTCCTTTCGGGCCAGCCTGATGACGCCGCCCGCCCCTGCGGCTCCCGGCGACTACGATTTCGGCCGTTGGGCCTTCTACGAAGGTATTGGTGCCGTGGGCTTTTCGTTCGGGCAACCCAAGGTGATCGCGCCGCTGGCAGAGGAAACCTTTTCCGAACACTGGAACGCGCGCCTTGAACAATTGCGCAATGCGATGACCTCGCGTGTGCGCCAAATCTTGCCGGGAAGCGAAGGAGGGTTGGCCGCCGCCATGATCACAGGCGAGACCGGAGGTATCGACGCCGCCGACTATTCCGCCTACCGAGATTCCGGCCTGGTGCATGTGCTGTCGATTTCCGGCTTGCACCTCGCGCTCGCCGGCGGCTTCTTCTTTTGGATCGTGCGCGCGATCCTTGCGTTGTTTCCCTCAATTGCGCTCAACCATCCAATCAAGAAGTGGGCCGCCGTCGCAGCACTTCTAGGTGCTGCGTTTTATCTCTTCATCAGCGGCTGCGAGGCTCCTGCGGTCCGTTCTTATGTCATGCTGGCGATGATGTTTCTCGCCATTCTGGCAGACAGGCCGGCATTGAGCATGCGCTCGGTAATGATTGCCGCAGGACTCATTCTGCTGATCGAACCTGAGAGCCTCACCGAACCCGGGTTTGAAATGTCGTTCGCCGCCGTAATCGGGCTGATCGCCGTCGCAGAATGGGAGGAAAAGCGAGAGAAACCCTTCGAGGGAATTCGCATAAGTTTGATTCGCAGGATATGGAGGTACTTGATCGGTATCGTCATCGCCAGCATCGTGGCCACGCTTGCCACTACCCCGTTTGCGATTTTTCATTTCGATCGCTCTACGCAATACGGCGCCCTCTCCAATCTGGCGTCTCTTCCGATTGCAGACTTCGTCATCATGCCCGCTGCGACTCTCGCGATGATCGCAATGCCGTTCGGCCTCGAACGTTGGCCGCTACTCTTGATGGGCAAGGGTGTTGTGATGATGACGGGTGTTGCCCATTGGGTGGCAAAACTGCCGGGCGCAGCATCGGTCGCCGTGGTATGGCCCGCATATTCTCTCATAATCGTGGCCTTTGGGGGACTGTGGATCGCCTTCTGGCGAGGGTCATTGCGATGGTTCGGCCTGGTGCCGATTTGCCTGGGGCTGATCGCGACGCTCTTTGTCGCCCGTCCTGACCTTATGATCGACCGCGATGCAAAGACGATTGCCTTGCGCTTGCCGGATGGATCGCTCGGCTTCCTCCGGGAACCGCAAGATGAGTACGCCGCAGAAATATGGCTCCGGCGCGATGGGGACGCGCGTGAGGTCGCACAAGCGATCGCAAATTCCGGGCAGGGCGTCCGGTGTGACGAACTCGGCTGTGTCGCGACCCTGCAATCCGGAAGGGTTATGGCCGCGATTTCGCGCGCCGAGGCTCTGGAAGATTGCTCGTTGGCGGACATTGTGGTCAGTGCTGTGCCAACGCGACGACAATGCCAGGGTCCGAAGCTTGTGATCGACAGGTTCGATCTCGCAAGGAATGGCGGCTATGCAGTCTGGCTAAACGGCGGCACTCATATCGAGACCGTCGAAGGCGAACGTGGACAGCGGCCGTGGAGCCAGCCCATCCGAATCCCGAAGAAGCGATTCAATAGCGGCGAATAAGCCCTACCAACTTGCCTTGGACGCGCACGCGGTCCGGTCCATAGATGCGTGTCTCGTAGGCCGGGTTGGCCGCTTCGAGCGCAATGGAATCTCCACGCCGGCGCAGCCGCTTCAAGGTGGCTTCCTGATTGTCCACCAGGGCGACCACGATATCACCCGTGTTGGCGGAATCCGCTTCCTGGATGATCACGGTGTCGCCATCCAGAATCCCGGCATTGATCATGGAATCACCAGTCACCTCGAGCGCATAGTGGCTTGCGCCCCGCCCGATCATTCCCAACGGGACCGGAACCTCTCCCACCTTGTTCTGAAGGGCCTCTATCGGGGTGCCCGCGGCGATTCGGCCGACCATAGGCACCTGCATCGAGCCTTCACTTTCGGAAGGCCGCCGGGGAGAGCCAGCACCCCGCGCATCTGCCGATATGCGCGTTTCTCCGCGCCCGTGGCGGGGCGCCGGGTGGACCATGCGTTGTACCTGGCTGCGGGAAGTCGCCGGTCTCAACGTGTCTGAGACGTTCTCGGGCAGCCGCACAATTTCCAGAGCTCTTGCCCGCTTTTCCATCCGGCGGAGATAGCCGCGCTCCTCCAATGCCATGATGAGCCTGTGAATGCCCGACTTGGACTTGAGATCCAGCGCATCCTTCATCTCATCGAAGGACGGTGGCACTCCCGTCTCGCGTACGCGCTCGTGGATGAACATGAGCAGTTCGTATTGCTTTCGGGTCAGCATTCCATGTCCCTCCTTGACGCTGTGTGCAGTGCACACGAACAAATCCGAAACATGGAGAAATGTTCTACTTTAGTTCTCGGCGCGGGTCAACTGCCAATATCTTGGGCCAAGCCCCCTTGCTGGTTGTGTTTTTCCTATTTTCGAGTGGGGCGTCAGAGAGCAGCCAAGGAAATGATGTCCACGGGTTCCCCCGATTTCGCCGCGGGCGCGCGGGGCTGGCGAACGATCAAGGCGTCGGCTCGCGCCATGACCCCGAGCATTGAGGAATCCTGGACATCAAACGGGTCCGCCCAAGGCTCGCCGTCACGCCAGATGATCCGTGCACGGACATAGTCCTGCCGCGTGTCGTTTGCTTCCATATCGCGCGCAAGCCGGACAGTTCGGATCTGTAACTCGTCTTTCGCGCCAAGTAGCGCGAAAATCGCTGGGCGTACGAAAAGGATAGCACACACCAGCGTCGAGACCGGATTTCCCGGCAATCCCAGAAACGGCGTCTGTTGCAGCCGTCCGAATATCAGTGGCTTTCCTGGCCGCATCGCGATTTTCCAGAAGTCGAGTGCAAAACCCTTGGGCGCCAGCGCGCGCTGAACGAGATCGTGATCGCCAACCGAAGCGCCGCCCAACGTGAGGAGAAGGTCTGCATCCTTGGCCTGTTCGGGCAATTCCGCAAAAGCCTCGATACGGTCGGGGAGCAGGCCAAGGTCGATTGCTTCCCCGCCCCAGCGCGAAATGAAGGCAGATAGTCCGTACCCCGACGATGCGACGATGCCACCTGGTTTTCGCGTTTCTCCCGGCCGCGAAAGCTCGTCGCCCGTTGCGACGAAAGCCACACGCGGACGTCGTCGTACGTCCACACTCGCCACGTCGCCTGCTGCCAGCAGGGATAGGTCGCGAGGTCCAAGACGCTTGCCTGCGGGAGCCAGTACATCGCCCGATTTGAAGTCGAGCCCTGCCATCCGGATGTGGCGCCCTTTTTGTGCCGGCAATTTCAGCGTGACTTCATTCGCGATCGCGACCGTATCTTCCTGAATGACAATGGCATCAGCGCCTTCAGGCACAACGCCGCCGGTAAAGATACGAACGGCTTCGCCTTTTCCAACTTTGCCCTGGTAAGGATGACCTGCGGGCGATTCACCTACGATGCGCAGTGTGGTTGGAATCTGCGCGTCTTCAGATCGCACCGCATATCCATCCATCGCCGATACGGGATAGGGGGGTTGAGCAAGTTTTGCGCAAACGTCGCGCGTAACAACACGGCCGTCCGCGTCTGCAATAGAGATGGTTTCACTTCCGACAGGATTTAATGCGGCAACGATTCGCGAACGGGCATCTTCGACAGAAATCATATGCTGTTACTCGCCTCTTCCTGCCGATATGCGGTGCCGGGCCACAACATCTCCGCAAGTGGGAGGTAATCGTTGAGGCGCAATGCGGTCTTGTTCACCGGAACATGTCCTCGACGCGCACCTTCGCGGCCTGTGCAAGCTTCGTTGCCGCGTCGATCGGAATATTGGCCGACTTGCCGGTGAGATAGGAATAGATCAGCGAAGGCGAAACACCTGCTTCTTTCGCCCACACGCTGGCACGCAATCCATGCGAGGTCATGAAGGAACGGAAAGCTTCGCGTTGCACGATGGGCGCAGCCGTTCTCGGCGCCGCAACTTCGCCTATTAATGTCGAAGGTTTGGCCGCTCGCGCCTTTGCAAGCCGTGTAGCGATGGAAGGTTTGTGCTCCGAATTCACGGACGCGGCCCGGAAATCACCGCTCTTGCCGCCAGACTTCGCGATCAACCGTACAGTCTCGATCACCGCGGCCCGGTCCACCGCCTTCACCATGTCATAAATCGTCAAGGCCGCGATGTTTGCCGCTGTCAGCGCCTCCATTTCCACGCCAGTGGGGCCGGTGGTCTTGGCGCTTGCAACGATGCGGACGGCGTGACGATCTTCTAGGGGCTCGAAATCGACGGTCACCTTGCTCAGTGCTATCGGGTGACAGAGCGGAATGAGTTCGGACGTTTTCTTCGCCGCCATGATGCCCGCAATGCGTGCCGCCGCAAGAACATCGCCCTTCTTGGCATCGCCCGATAGTGCGGCCGCATAGGCTTCTTCAGAAAGCGCAATAGTCGCCTCGGCCGTTGCCTCACGCGCAGTGTCGGGCTTTTCGGATACGTCCACCATGCGCGCGGCGCCAGTTTCGTCCAGATGGGTGAGCTTGTTCATGGGACAATGATAAAGCGAGATTGAGGCGCTCTCAAATTCTCTTGCTATCTGGCCAGCAAGGCCCTTGTCGCCGCTGCTACATCCTTCTGCCGCATCAGACTTTCGCCGATCAGAAAGGTTGTAACGCCCGCGCCAGCGAGCCGCTTCAGGTCTTCTGGGGAACCTAGGCCACTTTCGGCTACGACCAGCCGGTCATTCGGGATGCGCGGAGCCAGCCGCAATGTCACCTCAATATCCGTCACGAACGTATTCAGGTCACGATTGTTGATACCGATCATTTGCGCGCCGATAGAGATCGCGCGATCCAGTTCGCTCTCGTTATGAACCTCGACCAGCGCGTCGACATTCCACCGGTGGGCCGCATCCATCAGGGCGCGCCCCTCGGCATCTGTTACTGCAGCCATGATGATGAGGATACAATCAGCACCCCACGCGCGCGCTTCCGCCACCTGATAAGGCTCGAACATGAAATCTTTGCGCAGCACTGGAAGCTCAGTCGCGGCACGCGCGGAAACAAGAAACTCCGGCGCTCCCTGGAATGACGGCGTGTCGGTCAGCACGGAAAGACAGGCAGCGCCGCCTTCTTCATACGCGCGCGCGAGCGCTGGCGGATCGAAATCGGCGCGGATCAGTCCCTTGGAAGGGCTTGCCTTTTTGATTTCCGCGATCAGACCATAACGGCCTTCACTGCGCGCCTTTTCCAATGCGGCGCGAAATCCGCGCGGCGCAGCCGCATTGGATGCGCGATCTTCGAGCAGAGGTTCGGGAATTTTGGCCTTCGCCTCCGCAATTTCGCGGCGCTTGTAGGCAGCGATTTCGGTGAGAATGCTCATGTTGCACGCGAACAGGCAACTAGGTTGGCAAGAGCCTCCTTCGCCCTTCCACTGTGTATGGTTTCGGTTGCAATACCGGCGCCTTCCCGCAAATTCCTTGCTTTGCCGGCGATAATGAGTGCGGCTGAAGCGTTCAGCAAGACGATGTCGTGGAATGCTCCGCGTTCTCCCCCAAGTACACGGACGATCGCATCGGCATTTTCGCGTGCACTTCCGCCTTTGAGTTGCGCTAGTTTGGCGGTCTCGAGGCCGGCATCCTGCGGACGTACTTCGTGGCGTTCGATTGCACCGTCTTCGAGCGCGGCCACGTCTGTGTGTGTGGTGGTGGTGAGTTCGTCGAGGCCATCGCCGCCGTGCACGATCCAGGCCTTCTCGGTACCCAATTGTCGTAACGCCTCCGCCACCGGATCGATCCACTCCTCTGAGAATACGCCTATCAACTGCCGCGTCACGCCTGCCGGATTCGAAAGGGGACCGAGGAGATTGAAAATTGTGCGGAAACCGAGCGCGCGGCGCACAGGTGCCACGTATTTCATCGCGGGATGATAGGTTTGCGCGAACAGGAAGCACAGTTTTGCTTCCGCGAGGCAGCGTTCGGCAACATCCGGCGTAACGTCGATTTTTACGCCCAGGGCTTCCAGTACGTCCGCGGCGCCGGTGTTTGACGACATGTTGCGGTTTCCGTGTTTGGCGACAGGTACGCCGGAACCGGCAACAACAAATGAAACAGCAGTGGAAACGTTCAGTGTACCATGCCCGTCTCCGCCGGTCCCGCAGAGGTCGATTGCACCCTCTGGAGCCTTGATGGTCAGCATTTTCGAACGCATGGAGCGAACGGCGCCTACAATCTCGTCAACTGTTGGCTTGCGAACGGCGAGGGCCGTGAGAAAGGCGGCGATTCGCGGTTCGGAAATTTCGCCGGACATGATTGCATCGAATGCGCGCGCCGAGTCCGCTGCATCGAGGGCTTGGCCACCGCCGACACGTTTCAGAATGGGCGTGAAGGTCTCATCGGCGTTCATGCGGGCTCGAACGCAAATTCGCGGGCAATGTTCAGGAAATTCTGCAGGAGCGCGTGTCCCTGTTCGGAAGCGATACTTTCCGGATGGAATTGTACGCCATGAACGGGAAAGCGTTTGTGCATGACGCCCATGATTGTACCGTCTTCCGTCGTCGCGGTGACTTCGAGATCGGCGGGCAGAGATTCCGGCGCGATGACGAGCGAATGATATCGCGTGGCTTCGAAATCGTTGTTGAGACCGCGGAAAACACTCTTACCGGTGTGATGTATGCGGGAGAGCTTGCCGTGCATCGGCTCCTTGGCACGAACGATCTTGCCTCCATATGCCTGGCCTATGGATTGATGGCCCAGACAAACGCCAAGGATCGGTACCTTTCCTTTGGAATTGCGGATCAAATCGAGGCAAATCCCAGCCTCGTTTGGCGTGCACGGGCCGGGCGACAGCACGATGGCTTCGGGCTTCATCGCAAGGGCTTCTTCAACTGAAATTTCGTCATTGCGCTTCACGCGCACATCCGCTCCAAGCTCTCCCAGATAATGGAAGAGGTTGTAGGTGAAGCTGTCGTAGTTATCGATCAGTAGAAGCAAAGCACACCTGCCTGTTGGCGGACCTTTTAAGGTGTTGTCTCGCCCAAACAAAAGCCCGAAAGCGAATAGCAGCCGGAGACCTGATAAGGCCAGAGTCGTCTGTAAGTCATAAGTCTATGAAATGGAACAGATTTTGCCTTGTTCCGAACGCGTTGTTTTCAGTGTCGCGGCAATTCTTTAGCCTGCCCGAAGAAGGGAAGGGGGCGTCATGCGCAAATGTGTGTCTGCGGTCTTCGCGGTGGGCATGCTGGGTGGTCAGGTTGCGTATGCTGCTGCCCAGATCGAATGGATCGACCGTATCCCGCTTGAAAACATCATCCCGCCACCGCCTGTGCGGGGGTCGCAAACCGAGAAGAATGAGATCGACGAAATACTGAGAGCGCGCGCAATGGCCACGCGCGAGCAGCTCATCGCAGCCAGGCGCGACAACGATACCGAGAACCCGACGATCTTCGATAGTGTCCTCGGCCCGAAGTGGAATCTTCGCAGACTGCCGAAGACGAAATTTCTTATGGACCGCGTCATGGATGTGGACCGCGTGGATTCCGTTACGACAAAGCACTTCTTCCGCCGCGCCCGGCCATGGATCGTCGATGCGCGGGTGCAGACCTGTGCGCCGCACGACAGCGGCCCCGCACTCAATTCCTATCCCAGCGGTCACACGATGCTAGGCTTTGAACTGGCTGTAGTACTGGCCTCACTTATGCCCGAACGTGCCCAAGCCCTACTGCAACGGGCCTCACAATATGGCGAGAATCGTATCGTTTGCGGCTTCCACTTCCGCAGCGACGTCTCTGCGGGCGAACAATTCGGCACCGTGTTGGCCGTCGAGATGCTGAAAAATCCCGTGTTTCAGGGCTGGTTCAAGGAAGCCAAAGAGGAACTCAGGACCGCGGGTCTCACACACTAACCTACAGTACTTCAAAGATGTCGTACTTGACGCCGTTGGATATAGCCCCACCTATGGCGACGGTTACGATGTCATTGAGCCAGAGATATCGCGAATCGCCGGTCTCGAAAACAGGCGAGGTACGAAAATAGAGCGTGCGGTAATCCTCCTCTTTCGCTGTTCCGCCCGCGGTGCGTTGGCGACGGATCTCTGAAAGTGGGCGCAATACGCCGCGATAGGAGACGTAAATCTTCGCCCCGTCATCGGTTTGCCACGTCACCCGTGCATCGAGGCGCAACACGTCGCGAGCCTCTTCGATCAGCGCCCAGTCGCCGCCGCCGTTGAGCACTTTGCCGCGCAGCCTTTCGCCTTCGAACGCGCCGCCGGTCACCACCGCGATCATTCGCCGGCCCATATGTCCGGTCCCTGTGTCGTGCTGCACCGGCTCGAGGGTGGCATGATATTGGCACAAGGGCCGTGTCTTCAGCTCTGGCATCAGTTCTTGAAACTCAAGGTAACACCGAATGTGCGCGGAGGGGCATATGGCACAAGCACCTGACCGTAGGGCGCGAAGGCAGTGATATAAGTCGCCACCAGAGCGTCGTTCAGGTTTTTCCCCCACAGCGCGACTTCCCAATGATCGTTGGGCGATGTGAACGCGATCCGTCCATCGACCATGGAATAGCCATCCTGCGTCTGTGTCGGAATGTTGGTGATCTCGAAATAGTATTTTGAGGTGTAGAGATAGTCGAGCCGTGCGGAGAGGACGCTGAAGCCCAAATCCTGATCGAATTGCACACCGAAATTGAGCTTGTTCCTCGGCGCGCGTGTCAACTCGTTTCCGACATGGCAGATGGAGGCGGCCGGATCGCATTTCGTGATCGTGGTGTCGAGATAGGTATAGCTGCCGTCCAGCTGAACGTGATTGACGGGGATGACGACGAACTCAAGTTCGGCGCCGCGAATACGTGCTTCGGCGGCGTTACCGATCACGAGCCCCACCAGCGGAATAAGTTGCGAAATCTGCAAGCCGCTGTAGTTGGTCTGGAAGATGTCACCATTCAATTGAACGTGGTTATCCAGCCAGCGTGTCTTCGCGCCGACTTCAAAACTCCAGGCGTATTCGGGATCGTATGGCGTCTGCTGGCTGATGCCGCTGCCCGCGATGCCCTGGAAGCCGCCACTCTTGAAGCCGCGGGAGGCGCTGAAATAAGTCATCGCATCGTCGGTGACCTGCCACTCCAAGGCGGCTTTCGGCGTGAAAGCACTCCAGCTCTTGCTGGCTGTGACGTCATAATTGCCGGACAATGGGGGCGGCAAGGAAGTTGGCGTGGCTCCGCTGACAAGAAATCCTGCGAACTCGCCGTCCTTATTTTCCCAAGTCATGCGTGCGCCGAACGTGGCGGTCAGGGATTCGAAGATTTTGTAGTTGGCCTGACCAAAAATCGCCACGCTTCGTGCGCTCAGATGCTGGGGATAGGCTGCAGTGCCGCTGATCGACGGTGCGGGAAAATCTTGAATAAGCGTTTCTGTACGATTGTTGTCTTCGTGCAGAAAATAGAAGCCCGCAACGCCTGTTAGCCGATCATCCATCGCATCGAAAGCAAGCCGCAATTCCTGACTGACCTGATGGTTCTTTTCAGCATCGATTTCGGTGGATTCGATCTGTGCCGGGGGATTGACCGGATTGCTGAAGAACGGCGTCAACGTGCCCAGGCGCGTATCGCGATATGCCGTGATGGAAGTAACGGTGCCGAGGGGCGTAGTCCAGTTCACCTCAAATCGCGCATCGGCGAGATCGCGACGAAGATAACCGTCGGTATAGGCGTCCACCACGCGCGGATCTGGATTGATGCCCACGCAGTGGATTCCTCCGGCCAATGCCGCATTGCAGTTGTTGTGTCGAGGATTGCCTTTTTGATCCTGATGGGTGTAATCGCCGGCCAGGATAATTTCCAGATCGTTCGAAGGTATATAACGCAACTGACCCTGAACCGTCGAAACGTGTTCGTCGTTCACATGATTGCCGGTGGACTCGTTGTATTCGTAGCCGCTGCGGTTCTTGGACGCGACGCCACCCGCAAAGAACAGATTGTCGGTTAGCGGCACGTTTACCTGGGCACTACCGTTGATCGTGCTGTAGTTGCCAACAGTGGCTGAGGCGTGGACATAGGTCTCGTCATCCGCCTTCTTGGTGATGAAGTTGACGAGACCGCCCGCCGCGTTTTTGCCGTAGAGCGTTCCTTGCGGCCCACGCAGAACTTCAATTCGTTCAAGACTATAGGCGTCGATATCCGCGATGCCGCCGCGGCCAAGGTAGACGCCATCCATATACAGCACGACCGACGGATCGCCACCCGCGTTCTGGCTTACTGCTTCGGCACTGCCGATACCGCGGATAGTGAGGTTGGGTTCGGCGGGCGTGAACGCTGTGGCCGTAAAGCCAGGCGTGCGCAGCGCCACGTCCGTCAGTGTTTCGATATGGCTCTTCTCGATGTCCTGTGCACTGAATGCGGTCACCGAAAGCGGAATGCGTTGAATATCCTGTTCGACCTTTTCTGCCGTTACGATGACGGTTTCGACGGCATCTTCCTCGGCCGCGAAGGCGGGGAGTGCGCCCGCACAAAGAAGGGTCGCCGCGGCAACGGATGATTTGAGCGCAATGCGATGAATGGACATGAGTTCCTCCCCTCCGGCGCAATTCGTGGCCGGGCGATTCCTTAGAAGTCTAAGGTATAGAGCCGCAAATGATGTATAGAAAGCTAATCAATAAGAATCCTTGGGTGTGTGCACGATGGGGCGGGCGGGCATCCCGGCAAAAAAGCCTTTTAAAGAAAGGCTTTTGCGAGTCACGGCGGCACCGATGTCGGCCTGGCGCCCGAGGAGAAAGTTTCCCCTTGTGACTTCACTGCAACGCGCGTGTGAATCGCGTAGATTGCGAGCACGGCGTTCGAGCAATCTCAAGTTGTCACCAAATGGTAAAAGCCGCTTTGGTTGACTTGTTAACCATGGGGCGGGTCCACTGAATCATGGCCGGGAATACGGAACTCTGGGAAAAAGTCGCCGGCGCGGCCATCGGCGTGGTCGGCGCTTTGGCAGCCGTTGGTCTGGGCTATTCGCTCTCGCAGGCATGGCATGCCGAAACGCCGCCTGCAAAAGTAGAGATCGTCATCCCGAAAATACCTCCGCCGCCGCCCCGGACGGCCGGACAGCCAAAGGCTCCATCTCAGATAGCTTTGGTGCCGAAGCCCAAACCCGTTCCGACGCCATCCATCGTTCCCGTCTCACCCAGGCAGACCGCTATTGCACCTACGCAACTGCCGCCTGAAGCACCGGTCTCGCGCCGGCCGATGATCGCCATTGTGATCGATGATCTTGGTGCGGATTTGCCGGGCGCTCGGCGAGCCATGACGCTGCCGAAGGAAGTGACGCTCTCGTTCCTGCCATATCCTGACCGGACGCCGGAACTTTCGCACAACGCATTCTGCATCGGGCACGAAGTGATCTTGCATATGCCAATGGAACCGAAGGGCACTTCCGATCCGGGTCCGATGGCACTGGCACTGGAAATGCCGAAGGAAGAGATCAAACGGCGCGTGTTGTGGGCCCTTTCGCGCGTGCCGGACGCGGACGGCATGAACAACCATGAGGGAAGTTGGTTCACTTCCGATCACAAGGCGCTTATTCCGGTCATGCAGGTGCTGGCCGAAAAGCATCTTTTCTTTCTGGACTCGCGCACCAGCGTATATTCGCAAGGCGTAAAACTGGCGCGTGCTGCTGGTGTGCCGGTCGCAGGCCGCGATGTCTTCATCGATGATGTTGTGGAATCTGCGGCTATCGCGCGGCAATTGGGGCAAGTCGAATCGTTCGCGCGGCGCAAGGGCCTCGCAATTGCCATCGGCCACCCGCACCACCAGACGCTTGCGGCGCTCGAAGCATGGATACCCGCAATTGAGAAACAGGGCTACGAGTTGATACCGCTTAGCGAGGCGATCAAGAAGCGCAATGGCTCATTGTCCACGGCGGCTGAGTGAGGCGTAACGGACCGCTTCATCGGCGGCGCTGAGCAACGCCTTTGCCTTGTTCACGGTCTCCTGAAATTCCGATTCCGGATCGCTGTCCGCAACAACCCCGCCGCCTGCCTGCACATACATCATGCCGTCTTTCACCAGTGCCGTGCGCAGTACGATGCAAGTATCCATCGATCCATCGGCCGCGAAATAGCCGACTGCGCCTGCATAGACAGCGCCGCGCTTTTCCTTCTCGAACTCGTCAATAATCTCCATGGCGCGAATTTTTGGCGCGCCCGAAAGCGTGCCCGCGGGCAGTCCTGCTGCCAGCGCGTCTATTGCGTCCAGCCCGTTGCGGATTTTCCCTTCAACATTGGAAACCAGATGCATCACATGACTGTAACGTTCGATGAAGAAACTGTCGGTCACCTTCACCGTGCCGGTGGCAGACACGCGGCCTACATCGTTACGGCCCAGATCGAGTAGCATCAGATGTTCGGCTCGTTCCTTTGGATCGGCCATCAGTTCATCGGCCAGCGCCGCATCTTCGGCAGGCGTGCTCCCGCGCTTGCGCGTACCCGCAATGGGGCGGATTGTCACCACGCCATCGCGCAAGCGCACGAGAATCTCCGGGCTCGATCCCACGATTGCAAAGCCGGGGAATGCAAGGTGATACAGGAATGGCGATGGGTTCAGGCGGCGCAAGGCACGATAGAGCGAGAACGGCGGCAGTTTGAACGGTTTGCGAAATCGCTGGCTCGGCACGACCTGAAAGATGTCGCCCGCGCGTATGTATTCTTTCGCGCGCTCGACAATCGAAAGATATTCCCCATGCGTTGTGTTGGAATCGACTGCCGAAACGGCCGGAAGATTCTCGGGAACGGGAGGCGTAGCTGGGGCAGGGCGCTCCAGATCGGCCACCGCATCGCTCAACCGCTCGCATCCACGCGCATAAGCGGCGCGGGCATCGACACCTGGTTCCGGCCGCACCGGCGTAACGATGATGATCTCGTCCTTTATTGTGTCGAAGATTGCGGTGATCGTGGGGCGGATCAAAATCGCGTCCGGCAAATTCAGCGGATCGGGCGGCGGCGGTCCAAGACGCTCGATCAACCGAACCATGTCGTAACCCAGATAGCCGAAAAGTCCGACCGCCATTGGCGGCAATTCGGGCGGCAGTTTCATTTGAGTTTCGCGGATCAGCAGGCGCAGCGACTCTAGCGGCTTGTCTGCGAGCTCAGCGCGCGTGAAATTGTTCGCATTCGTACGCGCGTCGCGATTAATCTCTGCTTTTCCGTTCACGCACCGCCAGATGAGATCCGGTTTCAACCCGATGATTGAATACCGTCCACGGGTTTCGCCGCCCTGCACGCTTTCCAGCAGGAAGGCATTGTCGCGTCCCTCGCCAAGTTTGAGGAACGCCGATACGGGCGTCTCGAGATCGGCAATCAGCCGCGTGAAGAGCGCCTGCGGCCGTCCTTCGTCATACATGCGCGCGAAGGCGGCAAAATCAGGATGTGTCGCCATCGGTTTCTCACGAGCCTTCGCCGGTGACCTGGTTCACGCGGTCCTGATGAATGGTAACGCCCTGTTTCTTTTCGGCAGCGGCCGCAAGCGACAAGTAAAGGTCGGCACCCACCTGTTGTCCGGCCTGCGCTACACTCTGTTGGAACTGCGGATTGGCAAAAGGAGCAGGCAGATGAAGCACCGAATTGGTAACCGCCACGACATATCCGTCGCCTTTTGCTGCAGGGCCATAGACGCCGACCCCCGCGGGACTTGAGAAGATCGCTTTGATCGTCGCAGGTGAAAGCGCATCTACAGGCATGTTGCGTTGCAGCCCCGGGCTTTTCTCCACTGGCGCACCAATGGATTTCGCGGCAGCGGCGATGCCGTTCTTCGTTGCCTGCGCGGCCAATTCTTTCGCTTTGGCTTCGAGCTGCCTGGCGCGCTGTTGTGCGATCCATTCTTCAGTCGCCTGGGCGCGGACCTGATCGAGCGGCTTCAGTTTGGGCGGCGTCACGCCATCGACTTTGATAGCGTAGTAATTTGTGGCCTTCGTCTGGAAGGGCTCGCCTTCTTCGCCCACTTCTGCCTGGAAGATTTGCGGCAGGAAATCGGGGTCGTTCGGCAGGTCGGCTTTTGCGCCGTCTGCTGTCAAACCGCTCGAATCCACCGACGCCAAATGCACCACGCGCATTCCTGCCTTCTTTGCGGCATCCGCGAGCGTATCGCCGCCGTCCACAGCTTCCTGATAGGCGTTCGCGATGTCGACCAGCTTGCCGCCCGCGAGCTGTTTTTTCACTGTGTCGGAGATTTCCGCCTTCACGTCATCAAGCGACTTGTGGATCGCGGGCGTGATCTTGGTCACGCGCATAAGTACCCAGCCGAATGGCCCTTTCACGGGCTGCGTGACTGCGCTCTCCGCAATCGAGAATGCCGCCTTGCCGCGCGCCGCATCGAGAACCGCTTGCGTCTGCGTGCCTAATGAAAGCTCGTTCGGTTTCAGTCCGCGTTCTTTTCCGATATCCACAAAGCTTGTACCTGCGTCGATCTTGGCACGTGCCGCCTTCGCATCGGCTTCGGTGGGGAAGGTGATCTGTTCGATGTCGCGCTTCTCGGGAATGTTATAATTGTCCTTCTGCGCATCGTATTGCTGCTTGATTTGGGCGTCGGTGACAGGTGGCAATTTACTCATCACGTCATCCGGCGTGACCACCGCATATGTGACCTCTCGGTATTCCGGCGTGGAGAATGTCGCAGAATGCGCCCTTACATAGGTCATGAGTTGTGCATCGGTCGGTGCCGGTATTGCGCCCGCTGCGGTCGCAGGTACTTCGAAATATTCCGCGCCGCGTACCTCTGTCTGGTAAGCATAGATCGCACTGACATAGCCGGCCGGAATTCCATACCGGTCCTGCACTGCACGAATCATCTGGTCCCGTGCGGTGTCAGCGCGGATCTGGTTGATGAAGCTCTGTTCGGTGAATCCGTTATCGGCCGCGACCCGCAGGAACGTCTGCTTGTCGAAGGTGCCAAGCGGGCCTTTGAAGTCCGGCATGTTCTTGATTTGCGCAGCTACCAGTGCATCCGAAATTGTAAGTTTCAGCTTGTCTGCAACATTGTCCAGCGCGGCGCGGAACAGGGCTCGATCGAGCACCTGTTTGCCCAAATTCATTGCCCGCGCCATCTCCGGGGTAAATTCGGCACCCATCATGCTTCGCCGGCGCATTTCGTTGCGGTATTCGGTCTGGAAGCTTTCCAGGGTGATGGGCCGGCCGCCGACGAAGGCCACGTCGGTGGAGGTACGGCCCTGGAAGATGTCCCCGATCCCCCAGAAGGCGAAGGCAAGTGCCAGCCCGCCCAGGAGGATGGACGAGACCCACGACTTGGCAAATCCACGCATCTGCTGAAGCATGACGAAATCCCGGCCTTGGCGGCGAAAAGCGGCGGATGATAGGGAGGGGGCCTTGTAGGGGCAAGCAAGGCGCAAGGCTAGGCTAATGAGGCAATTGATCGCCGGAAACTGGAAGATGAACGGCACCCGCGAGAGCTTGCGGGAGCTGGCAGACCTTAGGGCCGCGCTGGCCGCCAAGCCGCCGAGGGCAGACGTCCTGGTCTGCCCCCCGGCCACGCTGTTGAGCCGCGCGCTTGCGTCCGTCGCTCATGAATTTGAGCTGGGTGGGCAGGATTGCCATGCCCAGGTCTCCGGTGCCTTCACGGGCGATATCAGTGCCGAGATGCTGAAAGACGCTGGTGCCACCGCGGTTATCGTCGGCCATTCGGAGCGCCGGCAATATTACGGTGAGACGAATGCACAAGTCGCGGCAAAGGCGAAGGCCGCATGGCGTGCGGGCCTACTCGCCATCATTTGCATCGGCGAAACTGAAGAGCAGCGCGATGCGGGAAAGACACACGAAGTATGTGCAGGTCAGGCCGCAGCCAGTGTACCTGACGGCGCGATGGCATCGAATACGGCGATCGCTTATGAGCCCGTTTGGGCGATCGGCACGGGGCGGACTCCGACAACAGCCGAGATTGCAGATGTCCACCGGCATATTCGGCAGTGCCTCGCTGCAAGGTTCGGCACGGAAGGCGAGGCCATCCGCATCTTGTATGGCGGTTCCATGAAACCCTCCAACGCCGCGGAAATCCTGGCCTTGGAAAATGTTGGCGGCGGCCTTGTCGGAGGTGCGAGCCTGAAAGCCTCGGATTTTCTCGCGATTATCGCTTGCGCGGCAGGCGGTTAGAGTATTCGGACCATATTTCGTTAACACCTGCCGTGCGACTTTTCGAACCTTGGGCAGGTTCGGACATGCAGCGGCTTACTTACGATACGGCTGACGTGTTGGTGTACGACCCCGTCGCGGCCAACAGAAATGCGACGCGGGCATCGCTTTACATGCTCGGGTTTCGCCGCATCGAAACGGTTGCAACTCTCGAAGCGTTTGCCGAATACATTTTTAAGACTCCACCCGATCTGGTTTTGTGTGAAGTGCAAGGTGCGGGCGCGCAGCTTTGCGACCTGATCCAGAATTTGCGCCAGGGTGCGGGCGAGAATCCCTTCATCGTCGTAATTGTTACGGCGTGGGACAATTCCAATGGCCTCGTCAACATGGTCCTCAATTCCGGTGCGGACGATCTTCTCTTGCGGCCGTTTTCTGTGACGCAATTGGGCCAGCGCGTGCGGGTGCATATCGAACGGCGCAAGGGCTTCGTCATCACGACCGATTACATCGGCCCTGACCGCCGCCGCGACGGCAATCGCGGCTCGAACATCGAACTCTATCAGCCGCCAAACTCCCTCAAATTGAAAGCGGCAGACGGACTTTCCGGCGAAGAGGTGGCCGCACGCCTCGATGGCGAATTGCGCACGGCGCGAGAGGTTTTCGGTTCGGAAAAGCTGCGGCGCGATGCCTATCAGATCTGTGTGTTGTGGCGTCTCTTGCAGGGCTATGGTCCCGGCGTGGCGCAATACGACCTCGATCTTGCCAAGCTGACGGGTTTGACCCAAAGCGTTTCCAGCCGCGCGATGGGCACCGACCAGGCGGCTGCCGTGCAATGGTGCGACGAAATCCTGAGTGCTATCGACGGCTTAAATAAGGGCGTGGATCGCAATGCCTCGCTGCACCTTCTCGGCAAGGCGGCGCTTCATCTGAACGAGGTCTTCGATCCCAACACCCCTGCCAATGAGCGTCTCAGTCAGATCGACGCGACCGTAGCGATAATCCACGCCCGCCAGGCGGTGGAAATGGCTTCTTGAGCCGGAACCAGGATTAACCATCCTTAAATAGCTCGCGCTTTGTTCCCCCGTCTGCAGTCGATCACACCGTTTACCTTTGAATGGTTGCGGGCGGGGCGGCTTCCCTCTATCTAACCCCCATCGCATCACCGGGCATCCTATGCAGACTGTTCTCATTGTCATTCAGCTTTTCGTATCGATCGCGCTTATCGTTGTCGTCCTGCTTCAGAAGTCCGAGGGCGGGGCCTTCGGCATGGGCGGGAGCGGCTCTGGCTTCGGCGGCCTTTTCAGCCCGAGAGGCGCTGCCGATACGTTGACCCGCGCGACCACGGTTTTGGGAATTCTGTTTTTTCTTACGTCGATTGCACTCACGATCCTGTCGCAACATGGTGGCGGGACACGGCCGGCATCGATCCTCGATTCGCAGACGCCGGCACCGGTCTCCGCTCCGGCCACTCCTGCCCGACCCGCGAAACAGCCGGCGCCTTCAGTCCCGAAGGCGAACTAAAATTCTTCGAATCCAGCAACTTCCGGCTTGTTCCTGAGCCGATTGTTGAACTTTTCATTTTTGCGCTTTTTGAGCTTGAGCCGGACAGCGCCTTAGGACATGGTGGCCTTCCATGGCGCGGTTGATCTTCATTACCGGCGGCGTGGTCTCCTCCCTTGGGAAAGGTCTCGCTTCGGCAGCACTCGGTGCTTTGCTGCAGGCTCGCGGTTATCGCGTGCGTCTGCGCAAGCTTGATCCCTATCTTAACGTCGATCCGGGCACGATGAGCCCGTTCCAGCACGGTGAGGTCTATGTCACCGACGACGGAGCCGAGACCGATCTCGACCTCGGCCACTACGAACGCTTCACCGGCGTATCGTCGGCGCAATCCGACAATGTCACTGCCGGTCGAATTTACCAGACGGTGATCTCCAGGGAACGCCGCGGCGGTTACCTCGGCCGCACCGTTCAGGTGATTCCACACGTCACCGATGCCATCAAGGAATTCGTGATGGCGGGAACCGGCGATCTCGATTTTCTGTTGTGCGAAATCGGCGGCACCGTAGGCGACATCGAAGGCCTGCCGTTCTTCGAAGCGATTCGCCAATTGGGCAATGAACTCGGCCGCGACCAGACCGCTTTCGTGCACCTCACGCTGGTTCCCTACATTGAAGCGGCAGGCGAGTTGAAAACCAAACCGACGCAGCATTCGGTGAAGGAATTGCGTGCCATCGGTATCCAGCCCGATGTCCTTTTATGCCGGGCGAACCATCCCATCCCGGATGACGAGCGGCGCAAGATCGCGCTGTTCTGCAACGTGCGGCCCGAATGCGTGATTCCCGCGCTCGACATGCCCACAATCTACGATGCGCCTGTGCGCTATCACGAAGCGGGTTTCGATACGCAAGTATTGAACGTCTTCGGTATCAAGGATGCGCCGCCTCCTGACCTATCCAGATGGAAAGAGGTTGTTGAGCGCGTCACAAATCCTGAGGGCGAAGTGCGCATCGCCGTGGTGGGCAAGTACATCCAGGTGAAGGACTCTTACAAATCATTGTCGGAGGCCCTCACGCATGGCGGCCTTGCCAACAATGTGAAGGTCCATATGGACTGGATCGACAGCGAGATTTTCGAACGTGATGACGCCGCCGCGTTTCTGGAAAATGTCCACGGCATCCTGGTCCCCGGCGGCTTCGGCGAACGCGGCACAGAGGGAAAGATCCAGGCCGTCAAATTCGCACGCGAGCGCAAAGTGCCGTTTTTTGGCATTTGCTACGGATTGCACATGGCAGTCATCGAAATCGCGCGCGATTTGGCCGGGCTTGAAGGGGCCGGCACAACTGAAATTGGCCAACCCAAACATCCGGTGATCGGCCTGATGACCGAATGGACGAAGGGCAACACCAAAGAAGTGCGCTCTGCCGATGGCGACATGGGCGGTACAATGCGCCTTGGCGCCTATCCCGCAGTGCTCACGCCGGGAAGCCGCGTGGCCGAGGTTTACGGCACAAACGAAATCAGCGAGCGCCACCGCCATCGCTACGAGGTGAACGTGGAATATACCGGGCAACTGGCGAAACACGGTTTCGTCGTTTCCGGCTGGTCCCCAGACCATCGATTACCGGAGATCATGGAGTTACCCGATCATCCATGGTTCATTGGCGTGCAATTCCACCCGGAATTGAAATCGCGCCCGCTTGCCCCGCACCCATTGTTCACTTCGTTCATAGCGGCCGCAGTGCGCCAGAGCCGCCTTGTCTGAATCGCTTTCTCAATTAAGTTTTCGCGGCTAACATTTTTCTGCTTCGGTGAGCCAAGAGGGGCCAATGGCATTTGCAGAGAGCATGGCGCGTACGTCGCGCACCGATTCCACATTCTTCCCGGCAATTTCCGCAGTGATGGCTCTCGTGGTGTTCACGGGATTCTCACGCAGCTTCTTCCTGAAGCCCGTCTTCCATGCGCCGCCCGAACTTTCCGTTCTGATGATCGTCCACGGTCTCGTCTTCACGAGCTGGATGGCGGTCCTCATCGCGCAGACTGGCCTTGTGGCCGCAAATCGTCGCAATACGCACCGGAAACTCGGGACCGCCGGCATTGGCATTGCTGCGGCGATGCTCCTCTTCGGACCGTGGCTTGCGATCGATGCGTTGCAGCGCGGATTTTCGCCGATCGCGGGATTACCGCCATCTGTGTTTTTCGTTGTTCCCGTATTCGACATGGTGACGTTTGCGGTGCTGATTGCAGCGGGTTTTGTCTATCGCGCGCAATCGGCGTGGCATAAGCGATTCATGATTTTGGCAACCGCTTCAATTCTCGGTGCCGCAATTGCCCGGTTTCCCTTCGATTTTATTGCGAACGGCGGCCCTCCTGTCTTCTTCGGGCTGACCGATCTCTTCATCGTTGCAGTAGCTCTCTACGATTACGCAACCTTGCGGCGAATCCATCCCGCAACATTGTGGGCTGGCGGCACGATCGTGTTCTTGCAGGCGTTCCGGTTATGGCTGGGTGGAACCGAACAGTGGCAAGCCTTTGCCGCATTGTTCTCGGGCTGAGAAATCACGAACCAAACAGTTTGAGCGCCCGCTCGCGCTCGAGTTCCTCGCGCCCCTTTGCGGCTCGGACGCGCAACAGGTCTCGGCGCGCGACCAGCCCCACGAGCTTGCGGGTTGAGCGATCTACCACCGGTACCCGGCCGATGTCCGTCTCCACCATGCGGTCGGCAAGCTGGCCGACCAATTCGTCGGAATAGGCAGTGATGAGGTTGTCGGCGTCGCACGCATTGCCAAGCGTCAGGCCCTCATTCCAGCCATCGCGTATCCAGCGGAAGATGTCTGCGCGGGAAACGATTCCAACAAGATTGTGCCGGTCATCGATAACGGGATAACTCTTGTGAAGAGGCGCCGCCGCGTCGAGCGAGAAGAAGGCCACTGCATCGGTCACCTGCATGCTGGCGGGCAACGTGTCCACCGGCCTGGCCATGATTTCGCTCACGCGCATGATTTCGAATGGATCGACAGTGTATTCGCGCGTGAGATGAAGCCCGCGGCGCGCAATCCGTTCGGTCAAAATCGATCGCCGCATCAACAGCACCGTCGCAAGGAATGCCGCAAGAGATGCAATGAAAAGAGGCGGCAAGACGTGAATGTTGCCGGTCAGTTCTAATGCGAACATCGTGGCAGTCAGTGGTGCACGCATCGTGCCGCCAAGGATCGCAGCCATTCCGAGCAGCGCCCAAAATCCGCTGTCTCCGAACGGCAGGAAATGCGCCTCCAGCGATCCCAGGGCACCGCCCATGATAAGAAGCGGAGCCAGAACGCCGCCGGAGGTGCCGGACGAAAGCGCAATGATCCAAACAACCGCCTTGCCGATCAGCAGCGCGGCGGCGGCATGCATATCCAGCGCGCCTTTCAATAACTCGCGGATATTGTCGTAACCGACGCCAAGCACGGCTGGATCGAGGTATCCCCCGATGCCGACTACCACGCCGCCAAGTGCGGGCCACCACATCCAGTGTATGGGCAGTTTGCGAAACAGGTCTTCGACGCCATAGAGGCTGATCGTCATCAGGGCAGATTGAAGGCCAGCAACCGCGCCGGCGGCGGCACAGACTGCGAGGCCCCACCATTCCACAGTGGGAATACCTGCATAAGGAAACAATGGTCCTGGACCGAGCAGCCAGGGTCGCCAAGCTGCCGCAACCACCGCTGCAACGCCGACGGGAATGAAGCTCCTGGGTTTCCACTCAAACAGCAGCAATTCGACGGCAAGCAGCACCGCGGCAATGGGCGTGCCGAAGACGGCGGTCATGCCCGCCGCCGCACCGGCAACCAGCAATGTCTTCCGCTCGGCGGAAGACAGGCTGAACATCTGCGCGAAGAGCGAGCCGAGCGCGCCGCCCGTCATGATGATTGGCCCTTCAGCGCCGAAAGGCCCGCCGGTGCCGATGGAGATTGCGGACGACAAGGGCTTAAGCAATGCAACTTTGGGTTCAATCCGGCTCCTGCCGATAAGGATCGCTTCGATGGCTTCCGGGATTCCGTGACCACGAATTTTTTCCGACCCAAATCGTGCCATTAGCCCGATGATCAGACTGCCTACGACGGGGATGGCGATCGTCCATGGCGCCAGATGGACGGTTGAAAACATCACGGGTGTCGTACTAATGCGCTGGAAATAAGCTATGTTGGTGAACAGCGCGATCAGCTTGAGCAGCACCCAGGCTGCGCCCGCACCCATCGTGCCGATCAGCAGTGCCATCGCACCCAGGATCAGAACGCGGGTGTCGGCGGTGAAGTCGCGAAGGTTGTCTTTGTGTGCGAGCGGAAGGTTGTCTGTGACGGCCATGGATCGTGCTTGTGAGGGGTTGCCGCTCTTATATCGCGAGGCGATATAAATCAAATGTTGGGAGTATGAATGCCGCGTTCCAATACCAAGGGGCTGACAGCCGGGAACTACCGCGACCTGGCGGAATTCCGCTTTCTCCTGAGAAACTTTCTGGCCTTTAGCGAAAAGGCTGCGCGCAAAGCGGGCCTGGCGCCACAGCAGCATCAGGCGTTGTTGGCCGTTAAGGGGTTCCCCGGCGATGCGCCGCCCTCGATGGGCGATCTCGCAAACCGGCTGGGTATCCGCCACCACAGCGCCGTCGGTCTGGTGGATCGGCTGGTGCTGGCCGGCTGGCTCCGGCGAACTACGGATTTGGAGGATGGGCGGAAGGTGTCACTATCGTTGACCCGGGCTGGCGAAGCCAAGATTGCGGCCCTGTCAACCGTACATCGTGAGGAGTTGAGGCGGCTTGCCCCGATGCTCAGGGAATTGCTGGCCCACATCGATCGGTAGGCTGATTTTGTCTACGGCGCGGGCCTGTGCGATAGAACCCCGATGGAATTGAAACCAAACACAGTCGTGAGGGCGGGGACGGTCGCGTTCGGCAACGAACTGCCGCTGTCGATCGTCGCCGGACCATGCCAACTTGAGAGCCGCGCGCATGCGCTCGAAATGGCGGGCGCGTTGAAGGAAATTGCCGAAAAGGCAGGAGTTGGCCTCGTCTACAAAACGAGCTTCGACAAGGCCAACCGCACGAGCGCGAGTGGCAAACGCGGCATAGGGCTGGAGGCGTCTCTGCCGGTCTTCGCGGAGATTCGCGAGAAACTTGGATTGCCGGTGCTGACCGACGTTCACGAACGCGAGCAATGTGCGGTCGTCGCGCCTGTTGTGGATATTATGCAGATACCCGCCTTCCTTTGCCGGCAAACCGATCTTCTCGTGGCTGCCGCCCGAACGGGCAAAGTCGTGAACGTGAAGAAGGGTCAATTCCTGGCGCCCTGGGACATGAAGAATGTCATCGCCAAGATCACGGGCGCGGGAAACCCAAACGTTCTTATCACCGAGCGCGGCTCGAGCTTCGGCTACAATACGCTTGTGTCCGACATGCGCGCGCTTCCCATCATGGCGAAATTCGGAGCGCCGGTGGTGTTCGACGCCACGCATTCAGTGCAGCAGCCCGGCGGGCAGGGCACCTCGACGGGCGGTGATCGGGAAATGGTTCCGTATCTTGCGCGCGCAGCCGTCGCCGTTGGCGTCGCAGCAGTCTTCATGGAAACTCATCAAGATCCGGACAATGCGCCGTCTGACGGCCCCAATATGGTCAGGCTAAAGGACGTGCCCGCGCTGCTTGGCGAATTGGTCGAAATCGACCGCATCGCCAAGCGCAGGAAGAATTAAGCAGCGCTTGCTGCCATCCAGGTCTGAACGATTCCGATGACCGCCAAAATCAGCAGCGCGAGTTGGGAGAGTGTTGCGATCGTGAAACCCGTGCTGCGTTTTGCCGGATCGGCCATATATCCCGTCATGTAAAGGATGCGCCCGATCACCCAGATCAGGCCGACAAGGGCGGGCAGCCAGGGAATGCTGTGGAAATAGATGGTGGCGAGCCACAGCAGCGCAATGAATACGGTCAGCGCTTCCATCGTGTTGTAGTGAATGCGGAATGCGCGCTCGAATTCCGGATGACCCGTTGTAGCGGGCGCGTTGACGTTGTGTTTGCCGCGCATCTGACCGACGCGGATGCTCATGTATGAATAGAGAAGTATCGCGAGAATCGTGACGATGGCGGAGTGAATGCCGCCTTGTGTTGCGAATATCGGCATGGCGTTTCCCCTGTGACGACTCGCGAGGGCCGCGAGTCCGCGAACGAACCCTAGCAAATTTCCGGTTCAGCCGTTCGCCTTGGCTATCGCCGCCCGGCAAAGTTTGGTGAGCTGGCCGCGAATCGATGGACCTTTGGTATGGGCTTGTCCGTCGCTATAGCCCTCCCGTTTCAGCCGGATGCGAATTTGTTCGATATTGGCGCACTCTCCGGAGTTCGCCAGCTCAAAAGCCCTTTCCAGGGTCGTGGGACGATCGTTCATACCCAAATCCTACAACGGGAACAGAGGCTTCGCGAGCGACTTTACGTTGTCTTGATGGGCGGGGAACCATGCCCTAGAAGCGGCGCGCAGCAGGGAGACCGCCATGACCGCCATTATCGACATTGTAGGCCGCGAAATTCTTGACAGCCGCGGCAACCCCACCGTCGAAGTGGACGTGCGGTTGGAAGACGGCTCCTTTGGCCGTGCTGCGGTACCTTCCGGCGCGTCCACCGGCGCACATGAAGCCGTGGAGCTCCGCGATGGCGGCAAGCGCTACGGCGGCAAGGGTGTGGAAAAAGCAGTCGCGGCAGTCAATGGCGAGATTTTCGACATCCTCGTGGGCCTTGAGGCCGAAGAGCAGGAGCATATCGACGCCGCGATGATCAAATTGGATGGCACACCCAACAAGGGACGCCTCGGCGCCAATGCTATTCTTGGCGTCTCAATGGCGGTGGCCAAGGCGGCAGCGGTTGCGGCGAACCTGCCCCTCTACCGATATGTCGGCGGAACGCATGCGCGTACATTGCCTGTCCCGCTCATGAACATTGTCAATGGCGGCGTTCATGCGGACAATCCGATCGATTTCCAGGAATTCATGATCATGCCGGTGGGCGGCCAATCATTCCGCGATGCATTGCGCATGGGCGCCGAAATTTTTCACACGCTCAAGAAGGCGCTGCACGACGCCGGCCACAACACCAATGTCGGCGATGAAGGCGGCTTCGCGCCGAATCTGAAGAGCGCCGACGAAGCGCTGTCTTTCGTCACGCGCGCCATCGAGAAATCCGGTTACAAGCCTGGCGACGACGTGATGCTGGCGCTCGATCCCGCTTCGACCGAGTTCTTCAAGGACGGCAAATACGTATTGGAAGGCGAGGGCAAAACGGTCGATTCCGCCGGCATGGTGAAGATTTACGAAGATCTTTGTGCACGCTACCCCATCGTTTCCATCGAAGACGGCATGGCCGAAGACGATTGGGATGGCTGGGCCCAACTGACCAAGGCCATCGGCAAGAAGGTGCAACTCGTCGGCGATGACCTGTTCGTCACCAACGTCAAACGCCTCAACGAAGGCATCAAGAAAGGCACTGCCAATGCCATCCTGGTGAAGGTCAATCAGATCGGCTCGCTCTCGGAAACGCTGGATACCGTGAACACGGCGCACCGCGCGGGCTATCGTGCCGTTATGAGTCACCGCTCCGGCGAAACCGAAGACACGACGATCGCCGATCTGGCCGTCGCCACGAATTGCGGCCAGATCAAAACCGGCTCGCTGGCGCGTTCCGACCGGCTCGCCAAATACAATCAACTCCTGCGCATCGAAGAGATGCTGGGCGACCAGGCGATCTATGCGGGCCGTTCCGTCCTGCGTGGGAACTGATATATTGGCGGCATGACGCCTGTTTACGGCGCATCGATAAAATGATCTCGACGGATTCGTACTTTCCCCATTTTGGATAGGAAATCGGCCAAGCTGATATGCGAATGCTGTCGCTGGTGCGGTATCCCTATCTGATCTTCTATAGGACCAAGGGGGATGAAATTGAGATACTTCACATTCGCCGCGGTGCTCGCCAGCGTCCAGAATTCGACCAAAGCCGCTTGACCGCTGACTCTCTTCGTGATTCGTTGCGCTCATGCGAATCCGGCGTAGCGTATCTCGGTTTTTTAGCGCTTCGGTGATACCGGCGATCTGCGCCGCTGCCACCTTGTATTTTGGTTATTACGCGATCTGGGGTTCACGCGGCGTCGTGGAACTCGGCCGTGTAAATGGAAAACTGGCAGTGCAAAAGGAACGCCTGGCCCAGATCAAAGACCAACGCATTCGACTGCAGCATCGCATCTCGCTTCTAGAGCCCGGCTCGGTGGATCCCGATATGGTAGAGGAACTGGCCCGGGGCCAATTGCATGACGGCGGGCCCAACCAGGTGGCCGTGCCGCGCGACGCGCGGTGAACGCTGTACACTAACACCCTTGTAAGTATTGGTGTTTTTTCCGTTTTTCTGATTATTCGTCATGGCTTGCCAAAGCGGGACGCGCTTGCGAGAACCAAGCTGTCCCCCCGGATTCACGCGCATGGCCGATTTGGCCGAAACACCACATACCAGACCGGCAGGCCCCGACCTGCTCAAGAAATTCTATTCCGACATGCTCCTGATCCGCCGCTTCGAGGAGAAGGCGGGCCAGCTCTATGGGATGGGGCTGATCGGCGGCTTCTGCCATCTCTACATTGGCCAGGAAGCCGTCGTGGTTGGAATGCAAGCCGCCGCGGGACCGAATGACCCAATCGTCACCGCCTACCGCGATCACGGTCACATGCTCGCCTGTGGAATGGATCCCAAGGGCGTCATGGCCGAACTCCTGGGCCGCTCTGCCGGTTACTCCAAAGGCAAGGGCGGATCGATGCACATGTTCTCGAAAGAGAAGCGCTTTTATGGAGGCCACGGCATCGTCGGCGCGCAGGTGCCCATCGGAACGGGTCTCGCCTTTGCCAATAAATACCGCGGTAACGATGGCGTCAGCTTCACCTATTTCGGCGATGGCGCGGCCAACCAAGGTCAAGTGTACGAAGCGTTCAATATGGCCGAACTCTGGCGCTTGCCGGTGATCTACATCATCGAAAACAACCAATATGCGATGGGGACCAGCGTCGAACGTTCCAGCGCAGAGCGGCATTTTTACAAGCGCGGCGCCTCGTTCAATATCCCCGGCAAGGAAGTCGACGGCATGGACGTCGAAGCCGTCTATGCCGCAGCCCAAGAAGCCGCTGCCTGGTGCCGTGGCGGGAACGGTCCGATAATCCTGGAATTGAAAACGTATCGCTATCGCGGCCATTCCATGTCCGACCCAGCGAAATATCGCACGCGCGAGGAAGTGCAGTCAGTGCGTGAGAAGCGAGATCCCATCGAACATCTGGGCGTGAAATTGATCGCGGACAAGCTCGCAACTGAAGACGACCTCAAGGCGATAGACAAGAAAACGCGCCAGATCGTCAACACTGCGTCGGAATTCGCAACCGAATCTCCCGAGCCCGCGCCGGAAGAACTCTACACGGACGTGCTCGCATAATGACCACCGACATTCTCATGCCGGCGCTTTCGCCCACCATGGAGGAGGGAAAGATTGCCAAATGGCTCGTCAAGGAAGGCGACGAAGTGCATTCGGGCGACATCATTGCCGAAATCGAAACAGACAAGGCGACGATGGAGTTCGAAGCCGTCGATGAAGGCCGCATAGGCAAGCTGCTCGTGCCGGAAGGCACCGAAGGCGTGAAAGTCAATCAGCCGATCGCCACGCTGGTCGGGGACAGCGAAGGGGAGGCCGTGCCTGTCGCGGCGACCCAGTCAAAACAGCCCGCGCGCGAAGAAACGAAGGCGCAGGCCATTGCCGAACAGCGCAAGGCGCCGCTTGCCATGAAGGCGGAAGCCGAGAAGGCCACGCTTGAAGAACCGGACGTTCCGAACGGCACTGAGCTTGTCACCATGACTGTGCGCGAAGCCTTGCGCGATGCAATGGCCGAAGAAATGCGCCGCGACGACACGGTTTTTCTGATGGGCGAGGAAGTGGCGCAATATCAGGGCGCCTACAAGGTCAGCCAGGGCTTGCTGGAGGAATTCGGCGAACGCCGCGTCATCGACACGCCGATCACCGAACATGGTTTCGCCGGCCTGGGTGTCGGCGCGGGATTCGCCGGCCTTAAACCCATTGTCGAATTCATGACCTTCAACTTTGCGATGCAGGCCATCGACCAGATCGTCAATTCCGCTGCAAAGACCCGTTATATGTCCGGTGGCCAGATGAGTTGCTCAATCGTCTTCCGCGGGCCGAACGGTCCGGCCGCACGCGTGGCCGCTCAGCACAGCCAGGATTATTCATCGTGGTACGCCCATATTCCGGGCGTGAAAGTGATAGCACCTTATTTCGCTGCCGACGCGAAAGGCCTGTTGAAGGCGGCAATCCGTGACCCCAACCCAGTAATCTTTCTCGAAAACGAAATCGTTTATGGCCGTTCGTTCCCGGTACCGAAGCTCGATGATTTCGTGTTGCCCATCGGCAAGGCGCGCGTGGTGAAAGAAGGCAAGGACGTGACAATCGTCACCTATTCGATCTGCGTCGGTCTTGCGCTCGAAGCCGCCGAAGCGCTGACGAAGGAAGGCATCGACGCCGAAATCATCGATCTTCGTACGCTTCGCCCGCTCGATACGCGCACGGTGCTCAGCTCCGTGATGAAGACCAACCGCATCGTCACGGTAGAGCAGGGCTGGCCTGTTTGTTCCATCGGTTCGGAAATCTGCGCTGTGGTGGCGAGCGAGGCATTCGACTATCTCGACGCCCCGCCCACCAAGGTCACCGGCAAGGACGTGCCGATGCCATATGCCGCCAATTTGGAAAAACTTGCGCTTCCGCATGCAGGCGATGTGGTCGCCGCAGTGAAGGCGGTTTGCTACCGGGGCTGACATGGCCAAGCAAAGACTCAAAACAAGGACCGGCGGTTGCCATTGCGGCGCGGTCCGCTTCGAAGTGCAGACACCGGACGAGATTGAGCTCGTCGAGTGCAACTGCTCGATGTGTTCCAAGACCGGCTACTTGCACCTGATCGTGCCGAGGTCGCGATTCAAGCTTGTCAAAGGCAAAACCAGGCTCACGACCTACACGTTCAATACCGGCACCGCCAAACACTTGTTCTGCTCGATTTGCGGTATCAAGTCATTCTATATCCCGCGCTCGCATCCTGATGGTTACAGCGTGAATTTTCGCTGCCTCGACAAATCCGATTTCCATTCCATCATCACGACGGAATTCGATGGCCGCCAATGGGAAGACAATGCGGGCACACTCGCCCCGCTTGAGGACAAGTAATGCCCACCAACATCCTCATGCCAGCGCTTTCTCCCACGATGGAGGAGGGCAAACTTGCGAAATGGCTGGTGAAGGAAGGCGATGAAGTTCACCCTGGCGACATCATTGCCGAGATCGAAACAGACAAAGCGACGATGGAATTCGAAGCTGTCGACGAAGGCCGCATCGGGAAGCTGCTCGTGCCCGAAGGTGCGGAAGGCATAAAGGTCAACCAGCCGATAGCCACATTGATCGGAGATGGCGAACACGAAGGTAGGGGCAACCCAGACATCGAATCCGCGATGTCGTCGATCAAGGAAGCGGTGCATGCGGAAGCGAAACCCGCTCCGGCATTGTCGCCTCATCTCATCTCTCTTCGCCAAGGGGAAGCGGGTATTGGTGAGGGGGCGAGTGTCAAAATCGGTTCGCAATCCCGCATTTTTGCTTCTCCGCTAGCGCGCAAGATTGCTGGACAAAAGGGCATTGATCTTGCCGCGCTAAAAGGCTCCGGCCCGCGCGGCCGCATTGTCAAAGCCGATGTCGAGTCTGCGAAAGCCGGTACAAAAGCGCCAGCCGCGAAGGCAGCGCCTGCAGCACAGCCGTCAATGGCTGCCGCAGTCTCCGGCATCGCGCCGCTTCCGGACGCGAAACTCTACTTCAAACCCGATGACTACGACGAAGTTCCGCACGACTCGATGCGCAAGGCCATCGCCAAACGGCTCACCTCGGCGAAGACGTTGATCCCGCACTTCTATCTCACCATTGACTGCCGTATCGACGAGCTGCTTGGCACGCGCGCGCGCCTCAACGCCGCCGCGCCGAAAGATGCGGGTTACAAGTTGTCCGTCAACGACTTCATCGTGAAGGCAGCGGCCTTTGCGCTGATGCGCGTACCGGAAGTCAACGCAAGTTGGACGGATGGCGCGATCCTGCGCCACAAGCACGCCGATATCGGCGTGGCCGTTGCGCTTGATTTCGGTCTCATCACCCCCATCGTTTTCCATGCGGAAGAAAAAGGTCTCGCCGTCATTTCCAACGAGGTGAAATCTCTTGCCGAACGCGCCCGCGCCAAGAAGTTGAAACCGACCGAATTCGAAGGTGGCTCCTTCGCCATTTCGAATCTCGGCATGTATGGCATTCGTGAGTTCACCGCCGTCATCAATCCGCCCCATGCGGGGATCCTTGCGGTCGGCGCAGGCGAACAGCGCGCCATCGTGCGAGACGGCAAGGTGGAGATCGCGACCGTAATGACCGTCACCATGTCCTGTGACCATCGCGTGATTGACGGCGCGACCGGTGCGCGTTTCCTGCAAGCCTTTAAAACCTTCGTCGAAGACCCCGCAGCGATGCTGTTATAAAGCCGCCATGACCGACGCCAACGCCATCGTCGAAACGAGCCAGCCTGCCGTCGAGGTGGCGGCAGAGGCGCTGGCGCGGCGCGGCGAACCGTTGGCCAAGTGCAAAAACTGCTATGCACCTCTCGTTGGACCGTATTGCGCAATCTGCGGCCAGGAACTGGATACTCATCGCCGCACAATGCGCGGGCTCGCTCACGATTTCGTCAAGGATGTCGTCAATTTCGATAGCCGCCTTTTGCGTACAGCCCGCGCGCTCTTGTTTGAACCGGGCGAACTCGCTTGCGCCTTCCGCGAAGGCCGCACGAGACCCTATGTGCCGCCGGTCAGGCTGTATTTGTTTGTCTCCCTGGTCTTCTTCCTTGCTTTGTCCTTCGCCAATCTTGGGATCATGCAGGTGGCAGTGCAGATCAAGGGCGAGGCGAAGTTCACCAGCTATGTCAATACGCCCTATGTTTTGAAGATCAACCCGAATTCAAAGATCGATGCAAAGACCATTGCGGAGGCCCGCAAATTCGGAATCGATCTTGAGCCGGGAAAACTTGAGCCGGGCGCGGCGCCGATAATTACCGGCGATGTGCGCTTCTTTGCGCCCATAGGCTCTGTTCAGTCGCGCCTGCCGCCGGAAACGCTCAAGCTCATATCGGCGGCACGCCAGCGTCTCGCCCTGAAACTTACCAACACGCCATTAGCAGGCTCTGACCGCGTGTTGCAGGGTGTCGAACACATTGCCAGGGATCCCGCCGCCATCAATGGCCCGCTCACTGTTTGGGTACCGCGCATGTTGTTCTTGCTGGTGCCGCTCTTCGCCGCCGTGCTGATGGTGTTCTATATTCGCGCGCGCAAGCACTACTATTACGTCGATCATCTGGTATTCACGCTGAACTATTTCTGCGCCGCTTTCGTGATCCTTCTCATCGCCGCAGGTCTCGTGCAGATCTTGCCGGGCATTATCGTCGCGTGGCTCACGCTTCTCGCCCTCGGTGCATATCTTCTGCTGGCGATGAAGCGCTTCTATGGTCAAGGCTGGATTCGAACGACGACCAAGTTTTTGGCTTCCATGGCGATCTATCTAATCTTCATCCTTGGACCGGCCATCGTCATCGTAGTCCTTATGAGCATTTCGGAGGCTTGAGTGGCAGACAGTTTTGATCTCGTGGTGATCGGCTCCGGCCCCGCGGGTTACGTTTGCGCCATTCGTGCCTCGCAGCTCGGCCTCAAGACGGCGATTGTCGAACGCGACAGGCTCGGCGGCATCTGCCTCAACTGGGGCTGCATCCCGACGAAGGCGTTGCTGCGTTCCTCTGAAATCTGGCACCTGATGCACCGGCTGAATGAATTTGGTTTCAGCGCCGAGAATGTCAAATTCGATCTGCCAAAAATCGTGGAGCGTTCGCGCAAGGTCGCCGCGCAGTTGTCCAACGGCATCGCCTTCCTGATGAAGAAGCACAAGATCCAGGTCTTCGGCGGAGAAGCGAAACTGGCGGGGCAGGGCAAAGTCGCCGTCATCAAGGACGGAAAGACCGAAACAGTTACAGCCAAAAACATCGTGCTGGCCACCGGCGCCCGTGCCCGCGCGCTGCCGGGAATTGAGCCGGACGGAAAGCTGATCTGGACTTATCGCGACGCTATGGTGCCGGATGTTTTCCCAAAATCTTTGCTGGTCGTGGGCTCCGGCGCGATTGGCATCGAATTCGCGAGCTTCTACCGGACGCTCGGCAGCGACGTAACCGTAGTGGAAGTTCTCGACCGCGTTCTTCCTGTAGAAGACGAAGAAATTTCCCAGCTCGCCGGCAAGGCGTTCGTAAAGCAGGGCATGAAGATCAAAACGTCGACGACTGTCGAAAAGCTGGAGAAAGGTGCGAACAATGTTACTGCCACTCTGAAAGCCAAAGACGGCAAAACGGAAACTCTCACGGTCGATCGTGTGATCCTGGCCGTTGGCATTGTCGGTAACGTGGAAAATATTGGTCTGGAACAGGCCGGTGTGAAAGTCGAAAAATACCATGTCGTGATTGATCAATGGGGCGCGACGGGCGTACCAGGCATCTGGGCAATTGGCGATCTCGTCGGCCCGCCGTGGCTCGCGCACAAGGGGATGCACGAAGGTGTCATCGCGGCGGAGCGTATTGCAGGTATGGAGGGCGCGCATCCGCTCGACACAACCAAAGTGCCGGGCTGTACCTATTGCTATCCGCAAGTGGCAAGCGTCGGCCTCACCGAAGCGAAAGCCAAAGCGACAGGCCGTAAGATCAAGATTGGCCGTTTCCCCTTCATCGGAAATGGCAAGGCCATTGCGTTGGGTGAACCGGATGGTCTTGTAAAAACCGTATTCGATGCCGAAACAGGCGAGTTATTGGGCGCGCATATGATCGGCGCCGAAGTTACTGAACTGATCCATGGCTACACGATCGCGCGCACGCTGGAAGCGACGGAGGCCGAACTTGCGGCGACAATCTTCCCGCACCCAACCTTGTCGGAAATGCTGCACGAATCGGTGCTGGCGGCGGATGGCCGCGCGCTTCATATATGATGCAGATGACGATCGTTGTGTTTCCAAATCGTGTTACGCAGAAAGCCAAGTGCGACCGTCAGCGCAATTCCGCATAATCCGGCCGCAGCGAGCTCACCCACCATCATCTGGATGTCCGCGCTTGCCAGGGTCATATCAATCGGAACCAATGCCGCGAATAGCTGCGCGCCTCCGATACCGCCCAGTCCGCCCACCAAAGTATTTCCCCAAGGACCAAGGCTGAATCGGGGTGCGGATTCGCAGGTCGCATTGCCGCCGATTAAACCCACCACGAAGTGGATGATGAAATTCGGGATCATTTCCCGCGCTCTCCCGTCTGCTCTTCAGGCGAAGCAGTTCCCAAAGGGTGGGGCAATCCCTCATTTCCGAAAAGGGAATTCTGTGTTGCAGCGCAGGAATTCGTTGCTGCAATTGCGGCACTTCTTTACAGCGGCGTCAATATCATATCGGCGGACATCGCCGTGCGTTCTCTGACGCCTGGGTAACCTTCGGAATTATAAGCGCTTTAAGATTTCGCCTGTCCGCCCATCGAGTTCTTGATGAATCCGGCAATGCCGGTGAGTATCGCGCCGCCTGCTCCGCCGGCGACCGCCTCTCCGACGACCGAACCCATATCCTGGCCACCCATCGCTGACGTCACTGCTGGCATCAGCATGCCAAGCAATTGTCCGCCACCGATGCCGCCGATCGCGCCCACAACAGTGTTGCCGAGCGTGCCGAGATTCACGGATTTCACTGCAGATCCGGCCGCATTGCCGCCGATTGCGCCTGTGATCAACTGGATAATCAGATTCATGACCATGCCTGACATGCCAATTCCTCCCAATATCCGTGGTCTTAGCGCTCCCGGCCTTTCAGCATGGCGTGCCGCCACGCGCGCACTCTATCATTGCGTGAAGTTCCACACACGCGGGATCGAAGCAATTTCGTTGCTCGATCAGTTCAATAGATTGCGAAGCGCCGCCAAGAGCGCAGGTTGATTGTCGCTGCTCATGGTGACGAAGCGCGCGCGGCCGGCTCCGTCGAAGATGAAAATCGAATTGGAATGTGTGACCTCGTATGGTCGTCCGGAAGTCGCGGGAGTCACCTTGAACGCCACGCGGTAACGACGCGCCAGATCGGCCACCTGATTGGCCGTTCCGCGCATTCCGTCAATTTGCGGCGCGAATGCGCTGACATAGGACTTAAGCACCGGAATCGTGTCGCGATCCGGGTCGACACTTACAAACAGCACGCGCACTTTTTTTGCGTCTTCGCCCAATGCGTTCAGCGCAATCGAAAGATTGGATAGCGTCGTGGGGCAAACGTCGGGGCAGTGGGTGTAGCCGAAATAAAGGACGCTAACCTTGCCGCGATAGCTGTGCGCGTCGGCAGGAGCGTTGTCGTTCGCGCGCGTCAAGGAAAATTTCAGATCGGGCATGACGCCCTTGATATCGGTCATGCCGGGCGGCGCCTTTTCCTGCCCGCATGCCGATAGCAGCAAGACGAACAGCAATCCCGCAGCGTGTCTCCAATATCGCAACATGGCCCGGAAATAGCACAGCAGGGCAGGGCGCGCCGCTACCGTTCCTGTGACCAATCGCCTCCCGCGCGAGCGTGTGCGCCTTTATATATTGTCCTCATGAATGCCACCGCCAGGGACTGGCCGCTCTATGGAATCGCGCTGCTGTTCGGCGCGGTGCTCGATTTCGTCTGCCGGAATTTTCCCGCCGACTTGCCGTTTTGGATGCCGTGGGAGTTTTCCTGGCCCATCTATCTGGCAACTGTCCTGGCGCTCGGCTGGTATGCAAAAGGCTGGCTCGCGCTTGTGCCAGCCGAACGCCCGCCCGCATGGCGCACATTCTGTTTTGTGTTCGGTGTGTTGTCGTTCTGGTTTTCGTTGCAGTCGCGCGTGGATTATTACGCGCAGCATATGTTCTTCATACACCGCGCCCAGCACTTCGTGCTGCATCATCTGGGCGCGTTTTTCATCGCGCTGGGGTTTGCAGGGCCGGTGCTCTGGCGGGGAATGCCCGATTTTCTCAAACCTGTGGTGATATGGAAGCCGGTGCAGCGCACAGTAGATTTTCTCCAGCATCCGGTTGTCGCGCCGACGCTGTTCGTCGCGATGATCTATTTCTGGCTGCTGCCGTCGCTGCACACGCAGGTGATGCTCGACAAGACGCTTTACGACATCATGAACTGGACGATGGGCGTGGATGGTATCCTCTTCTGGGCACTGATTCTCGATCCGCGTCCCAGCCCACCTGCGCGCATCTCAAGCCTGTTGCGCCTGTTGCTCATCATTCTGGTCGAACCGTTGCAGATGGTATTGGGCGCGGTGCTGTCGCTCTCAATGACCGATTTCTATCCCGTCTATGAAATCTGCGGCCGCGTGATCGACATTCCACCGATCAGCGACCAGCACTATGGCGGGCTCATCATCTGGCTGCCCGGCACATTTCAGAGCTTTGCCGCCTTTATCATTGTGCTGGTGAATATGCGGCTCAATGAGGAAGCGGAAGAACGCGAGAAGGAAAGCGCAACGGCATAAATCTTACCTCCGCACCAAGGGGAGGGGAGATCGTCTAATACCCCACCGCCGACCCATCCTTGCGCATCTCCGACGCGCCCCAATAAACCTTGTTTTTTTCGTCCCACATGATCGCCTGGTATCCGCCGAACCCGCCGGTACCGGGCTTGATCGTATAGCCACGTTTCGCAAGTTCGCTTTTCACCGCCGGATCGAAGCCCGTTTCCATTTCCACGTTGCCGATGCCATTGGAAGGCTCGCCCGTCACTTCCGGGCTTCCGGTGTGATACCAGCGCGCGGCGTCGCCCGCTTCTTGCACGTTCATGCCGAAATCGATGATGTCCGTCAGCACCTGCACATGGCCTTGCGGCTGCATGTCGCCGCCCATCAATCCGAACGCCATGAACGGCGCGCCGTCCTTCATCACGAAGCCGGGAATGATCGTGTGGAACGGACGCTTGCCCGGGGCATAGACGTTGGCCGCCTTCGGATCGAGCGAGAACAGCTCACCGCGATCCTGGAACATGAATCCCAGATGATCCGCCACCAGTCCGGATCCCATGCCTCGATAGTTCGACTGGATGATCGAAACCATCATTCCGTCCTTGTCGGCAGTGCAGAAATAGGTGGTATCGCCCTGGCCGAGCCGCGGATCGCCCGGGCCGATATTTGGATTGGCTTGATTTAGATGGATCAGCGAACGCCGCTTGTCGGCATACGCGTCCGACAACAGCCCTTTCATCGGCACATCAACGAACGCTGGATCGGCATACCATTTCGCCAAATCTTCATACGTCAGCCGCTTGGCCTCCAGCATCGCGGTGATCGCATCTGCGGAACCTGCACCCATTTTTCTCAGATCAAATCCTTTCAGGATTTGCAGCATCTGAAGCACCGCCGCTCCCTGACCGTTCGGCGGCAGCTCGTAGACATCATACCCGCGATAATTCACTGTCAGCGGCTCGACCCATTCGCCGTGATGCCGCGCGAGATCCTCATAGCGAAGGTCGCCCCCGATCCGTTTGAAATAGGCGTCGATGGTTTTCGCGATACCGCCCTTATAGAATTCATCGCGCCCGCCCTTCGCGATACGTGAAAGAGTCTCGGCCAAATCGGGGTTGCGGAACACTTCGCCTTCCGCCGGTGTATGCCCGCCGATCAGATAGGTCGCTTTGGCGTTATCGAGTTCCTCGATCATTGCTGCGTTCTTCTCGAACGCCGCGAAATTGTGTTGCCAGTAGAGCGACACAAGCTGCGAAACCGGAAATCCGTTTTTCGCATATTCGATGGCAGGCGCCAGATCGTCCGCTATCGGCAGTTTGCCAAACTTCTCGTGCAGCGCGAACCAAGCGTCCACGGTTCCAGGAACGGTGACCGGCAGCGATCCCAACGGCGGAATGTGCGCTTTGTAGGGCCTGCCGGTTTTCGCCGCGACCGCCTTCACCTCTTCGATCATTTTATTGAGATCGCGTCCCATCGCGGCGCGGCCCGATCCGTTATAGCCGTAAAGTTTCTTGGTCTTCGGGTCCCACACGATGGCGAACAGATCGCCCCCGATCCCGTTCGACACGGGCTCCATCAATCCCAGCGCCGCATTGGCGGCAATCGCGGCATCCACCGCGCTGCCGCCCTTCTTCAAGACGTCGATCGCCACCTGAGAAGCGAGCGGAACTGCAGTGGCCGCCATACCGTGCTGCGCCACCACGGGCGAGCGTGTCGCCCAAGGTGCCCCCGAATAGCGGTCTCCCCGCGAAACCTCTCCATATGCCGCGTTCGCAACCACCCCCATGGCCATGACGATTGCCGCTCCCCTGAATATCGTTCTCATCTATCCTCGCGTCCCTCGCTGGCTGGCGCCACTATAATCCTCGTTTGACGCCCCCCAAGCTTCCGCCTATTTCCGCACCATGAAAGTCCTCATCATCGGCGCAGGCGTGGCGGGGTTGGGCATCGGCTGGCGGCTGCTTCAGCGCGGCGCGCAGGTCACGGTGCTGGAACGCACGCAAGCTGCCCGAGGCGCCACCTGGGCGGCGGCGGGCATGATCGCTCCATCCGGTGAAGGCGTGCACGGCGCCGAAGCAGATTTCGGACGTAAATCCAGCGCCTTGTGGCCCGGCTTTGCGAAGGAACTGGAAGCATTTTCCGGGCTCGAAATCGATTATCGAAAGAACGGCGCATTGTTCATCGCGCCCGATGAAGCCAGCGCTCACATTCTAGGTGAGCGGGCACTAGAGGAAGAGTCGATTGAATTGCTCACACCACCGCAGGCGCTCGAAAGGGAACCGTTGCTGACGCCGGTGATCTCCGGTGCTGCGTGGGCCCCCGGCGAAGCCCAGGTCGACAACCGGGCCTTAGGAGAAGCTCTTGCGCGCGCGTTCGTTCGGGCAGGCGGAAGACTTCAGCTCAACGAAGCTGGGGTACGATTCGAAAGCGATAGAGAGAAAATCTTCGGGTTGCGAAGCCCGTTCAAATTCCATGAAGCCGACGCATATGTTATCGCGGCGGGTGCGTGGTCGGGCCTATTCGAAGGATTGCAGCGAGAAGCGCTTCCGCCTGTCGTTCCGGTCAAGGGCGAGATGATCGCGCTCGCTGCGCCGGCGAACGCGCGCGTTCCCGAACATGTCATCCGCGGCGCCGAGGTCTATTTGGTCCCGCGCGGCCGTCGCCTGTTCATAGGTGCCACCGTCAGCAAGTCGGGCTTCGACACATCGGTAACCGGCAAAGCCGGACGCTGGCTGCAGGACAACGCCGCAGCCCTGCTCCCTTCCCTTGCCAATTGGCAGGTTGATGAACATTGGGCCGGTTTGCGCCCCGGCTCTCCCGATGAGCTCCCCATCTTGGGCCCGACGAGGATTTCCAATCTGTTTGCCGCCACCGGCCAATACCGCAACGGCATCCTGTTCGCGCCGGCTTTGGCCGATATGATGGCCCAAACCATTCTGGACGGAATCCTTCCGAGCGAGTACTCGGCTTTCGACCCGCGCCGTTTCGCATGAGCGGCTTTGTTCTCCATCCGCGTCTCGAAGCCGATACTGAATTCATCGCCGACTTCGCCTTAAGCCGCGTGCTCGCGATGAACGATGCGCGTTATCCCTGGCTCATCCTTGTCCCGCGCCGCGAACGCCTCACGGAAATCCATGAGCTCGCCGCTTCCGACCGCGAAACGCTGATGGAGGAAATCGCTCGGGCCGGCGCAGCACTCAAGACTTATTCCAACGCGGCAAAGATCAATGTAGGCGCGCTGGGAAATCTTGTTCCACAGCTTCATATCCACATCGTAGGCCGAAATCCCGGCGATGCCGCCTGGCCGGGACCCGTCTGGGGTCAGGGCACGCCCGTGCCCTATGAGCCCAAAGCGTTGAAAGCTTTTGTTAAGGACGTTGGCATGGCCATTGCTCCGTGAGGGACAGGAGAACCGCCATGCAGGCAGAAGCCGCATCCGCCCTCTCGGGCACCAAGTCCCAGATCGTTGCCGCCCTTCAGCAGGCGGCGAGCGCCACGGGCACTGATTTTCAGTACCTTCTGGATACCGCCCAGCGTGAATCCGGTCTGAAAACCCAAGCCAAATCAGCCACTTCCAGCGCCTCCGGCCTGTTCCAGTTCGTCGACCAGACGTGGATGGGGCTGGTGAAGAAGTATGGCGCCCAATACGGCCTCGGTGCCTACGCCAATGCCATCAGCCAGGGCCCGGACGGCCGCTACCGGGCGGACAGCCCTGCCGACCGGCAGGCAATTCTTGCCCTGAAAAACGATCCCAGGACCGCAGCCTTGATGGCCGGCCACTACGCCAGCGATACGAGGAACGCACTTGAAGGCTCTCTCGGCCGCAACGTCGATAACGGCGAGCTTTACGCCGCCCATTTCCTCGGCGCAGATTCAGCGTGCCGTTTGATCAAGCTGAATTCGTCAAACCCGAATGCCTGCGCGGCAAGCGCCTTCCCCCAGGCGGCCAGCGCCAACCGCGGCGTGTTCTATCATGCTGACGGTACGCCCAAATCGATCCACGAGGTCTACGCTTGGGCGACAAAACAGATTTCCGGCGACACGTCGGTTCCGGAGCTGCGCACCACTGCAGACTTGAACCTGTGCGGCTCGATCACGGACACGATGCGGCCTGCATCTAGTTCGGCATCGCTGCCCCTGATGCTGTTCAGCCACAACAATGACGACATCCGCGCACTCGCCGGATTCGGCAGACTGCCGAGGCCTCCCGTCTCGCTGTCATCAGCTGTACTCGATGTTTTGACCGCTATGCGCCTCGGAGACGAGGCCTCGACGCGTTCCTAATTGTATTAGGCGATAAGTCTCTTGAACTCGACGATTGCTCCCGTCCTTATCGAAGGACCGAGCATTTCGGCTGCTAGCCAGAAATTGTGATCACGAGTCATTTCGCGCGACGCCCAATACGCTCCTTTCAGGAGGTGTCTAGATATTGTGCGTGCAGCCGGATGCGGAAGTATCTGCCTCAGGATTCGCAAAACTTCGCGATTTTGATGTAAGTCCAGGACCGATGGCGGATTCCCCATCGCTCGTTGACAGGCTTCGCGTTCCGTTGGCGAGATAGGACCGATTGCCATGTGGTTTTCTACAATATCGCGCAGATCGTGCAAGGCATGTTTCCATACCCCCTTGCGCATCATCACCGACATGCGGCGAAAGAGGGCTTCACGTTGGATAAGCGCCGTCCAGCCGTTGTCCGCGCGAGATCTGGGCAGGTATTCGGCCAACGACAATTCGTGATAGAGTCTGTCATAAACTTCCGTTAGATATTTCATTCCGCGGATGGCACGATTGCCTGCCGAGAACCTTTCGGACGACGCCCCGCGCGTGCCATTGTGGCCGCGCACAACTGATATTGGTGCATTGACGAATACACCGGAATGAATTCGGAGAAGGCGCAATAGCATCTCATAGTCTTGCGAACGAATCATTTTGAGGTCAAAAGCGCCAATTTCTCGAAGATGGCGCGTTCGAAGAACGCAGCCCTGCAAAGCGAAGTACATGGAAAACAGGAGGTGCGCGAATTGACGGTCCGCCGGGACGTCTTCCGAAGCGAACAGTTTTCTGTCCTTGATTGTACCGCTCGGTCCGCTGATCCCGCGATAGATCGGCGAATAGGTGAATGCGGCATTCGGATTTTCTTTCAGGGCAGCGAGGTGTGCGTTCAACGCCTCCGGTATCAGGAAATCGTCGTCATCTGCCACGATGACGAACTCGCCACGTGCCATCTCAAGTGCGGCATTCAATCCGCCCGACTTTCCGGAATTTTGGATAGATTTCCACCTGATCCGTTCGCCAAATTTTGCCAGAATGGATTCGGTATTGTCGGTCGATCCGTCGATGACGACGATGAGGTCGATATTTTGGCCGCTGCCGAGAATGCTGTTAATACTATATTCAATGAGGTCGGCACGGTTGAATGTAGACATCAAAACGGAAATCAAATCGGACATAAAAGCTCGTGGTCGTTCATGGGGCCAAGAGTAAATTCATATGGTATCTTGGCTGCCGCCTACAGATTTATTGGGGAATCTCCTTAATTTTACCAATGCGCACCGCGCTCAGAAGCGTCTGGCTGGTGATTGCAGCCGCCGGAATAGTTCAGACGGCCAATGCACTGCAGACAGACCTGCTGGGCGTGCGCGCCGGGCTGGAGGCATTTCCTGCCTGGGCGCTGGGCGTCATCATGGCGTGTTACTACATCGGTTATTCGGCTGCGCCGCTCGCGAGCCATTCCATACTGGCGCGTTTCGGCCATATTGCGGCGATCGTCGTATGCACGACGGTTGCAGGCATCGTGATCTTCCTGCACGGCATCGAAGTCACGGTTGTTGCTTGGTCAATCCTGCGCATCGTTTCCGGCTTTGCGCTGGCGATAGTTTTCATTGGCTATGAGAGTTGGATCAACGAACGCGCCGATAACCGCGTACGGGGCAGGGTGTTCAGCCTCTATCTCGTCTCGCAAATGGTGGGCATGACACTCGCGCAGGCGCTGCTGAACGTCAGCGATCCGAAGGCGCTTGGATTGTTCCAGCTATCTGCGGTGCTGTTTGTTGCAGGCTCCATCCCGATCGCATTTGCGCGCGGCAAAGCTCCCGCAAAAGCACCGCCTCTGCCATTCAGCATTTTCGCGCTGATGCGTCTTTCGCCAATGGGCGCGGCGGCGACCGTGCTTTCGGGCGTATCTTGGTCGATTGTTTTCACATTCGGTCCGGCCTATGCGCAACGTGCCGGCTTCTCCATATCGGAGATCGGTCTCTATATGGGCGTGGCGATGGTCGGCGGCGCCTTGATGCAGTTTCCTTTGGGTTGGGTGTCGGATGCCGTCGGCCGCCGCGCGACGATATTGTTCATGTCGCTGGGCGGCATGGCAGCCTCATTGTTGGCTCTTTATACCCATGCATTGCCTCATATCTACCAATACCTTCCATTCGCACTGATCGGTGCGCTGATCCTGCCGCTCTATGGATTGGGTGCAGCGCACACCAACGATCATGTGGAGTCGCGCCATCGGGTCGCAGCCGCGGCGGGCTTGGTTCTGCTGTTCGGTCTCGGCTCGATTTTTGGGCCCCTTATTGTGGGCTCAGCAATCACGGCGCTGGGCGCGGGCGGCTTTTTCGTCGTACTTGCGTGTGTCATGGGATTGAGCGTGGCGGCCTGTGCGTTACCCCGCTAAGCTTTTCTCGATCGCTATTTCCGAGGGAATCATGTCTGAAGCCAAAAAAGTTGCACCGGCCGTACCGGCCGCCACGATCCTGTTGCTTCGCGACGGCCCGCAGGGCCTCGAAGTCTTCATGGTCAAACGCCATCACCAGATCGATTTCGCGTCCGGAGCATTGGTGTTTCCGGGCGGCAAGGTGTTCGAGGGCGATTCCCATGCCGCGCTCGAAAACCTCACTGACGGCGTTTCCGACTGGACTACGGACATGCGTGCGCTCGGCGCCGCCGCGATACGCGAAGTGTTCGAAGAGTCGGGAATTCTTCTTGCGAGAGAAGAGGGCAGCAAGGAGCTCGTCTCTGCCGAACGCGCCGCCGCACTCGAACATTACCGCGCCCCACTCGACAAACGTGAAATCGAACTTGCCGCGATGCTTCACAAGGAGAAGTTGCGGCTGGCCTGCGATCAGCTCACCCATTTTGCGCACTGGATCACGCCGGAAATGATGCCCAAGCGTTTCGACACGCATTTCTTCATCGCTGCCGTGCCACAGGGCCATCTCGGCAGGCATGACGGCCGGGAGTCGGTGGATTCCATCTGGATACGGCCGCAGGACGCAATCGCCGACCGCAAGAAATGGACCGTGATCTTCCCGACAAAACTCAACTTGATGAAACTCGCGGAGTCTAAAACCGTCGCCGAAGCCATTGCGGCTGCACGCGCCAGGCCGCCGGTCCCGGTCCTTCCATGGACCGAACCCGGTTCGGACGGAATGGTTCTGCGTATCCGCGACGACGCCGGATACAAACAAACTTCGGCACTGCTGAAAGACGATATGTGATCAGGCCGCAGAAAACGCGCGTCTGAGCAGCGAACGTCCCGCGAGGATCGCGTGGGCCGCGTTGTGTCCCGGCGCGCCTGTCACGCCGCCGCCCGGGTGTGCGCCCGCGCCGCACATATAGAGCCCCTTGAGCGGACCGCGATACGCGCCATATCCAAGTATCGGCCGCGCCGACCAAAGCTGATCGAGAGTCATGGCGCCGTGCATGATATCCCCGCCGATGAGCCCGAACGTGCGCTCCAGATCGAGCGGCGAAAGGATTTGCCGTGCAATCACCGATGTCCGGAAATTGGGCGCATAATCGTTTACTGTGTCGATAATCAGATCGGCGGCTTTCTCCCGCTCGTCGTCCCAGGTCCGGCCGTCGGGGAGTTCAGGCGCGAATTGCTGGCAGAACAGACTTGCGACGTGCTTGCCTGCCGGCGCCAGACTGCCGTCGACAATCGATGGAATAAGCATCTCGACAATCGGCTTTTTCGACATGCCGAGTTGTTTTGCATCCATGAACGCCCGGTCCATGTAATCGAGTGTCGGCGCGATGATAATGCCGCTCTGCAAATGTTCGCCCGGTTCCGGCAGGCACGAAAACCGTGGCAGCTCCGACAAGGCGACATTCATCCGGAACGTGCCCGATCCCACGCGATATCCGCGCACGCGGCGCCGGAATTCCGGATCGAGATCGTCCGCCGCAATCAATCGCTCATAAAGCAGTTTCGGCCCCACATTGGAAACGATCGTTTCCCCGAAAATTTCCTGACCGGATTCAAGTCGAACGCCGGCCGCTCGTCCGCCGTCGACCAGTACACGTTCGACAGGCGCGTTGACGCTGATCTCGACACCCAGCATTTCGCAGGCTTTCTTCATGGCCTGTGTGATCGCGCCCATGCCGCCGATGGCATGTCCCCATGCGCCTTTCTTCCCGTTCACTTCGCCAAAAACATGGTGCAGCAACACATAGGCTGAGCCGGGCGTATCGGGGCTCGCATAATTTCCCACAACGGAGTCGAATCCGAACGCCGCCTTCACCGCCTCGCTTTCAAACCAGCTGTCGAGAAAACTCCGTGCGCTTTTCGCGAAAAGATCGAGAATATCGCGCTGGCGCGGCAGACCTAGCCGCGAAATCTTGCGGCCGTGACGTGCGGCGCTGATCAGGGCCGGCAGACCGTCTCCCAGATTGGGCGGCGCTTTCAGCGCAAGATCGCGCAAAACGTCGGCCACACTCTCCAAAGCGCGATAATAGTGCGGCAGCACTTCCGCATCGTGATGCGAGAATTTGCGGAATTCAGACTTTGTGCGCTCCAGCCCGCCGCCGACCTTCAGATATCGTCCGTCTTCCTGCGGGAGGAAGTTGGAGATGGGCCGCTCGACGATGCGAAGCCCGAGCGCCGGCAGAGCCATATCGGCAATCACTTTGGGATTGAGCAAGCTGACCGTGTAGCTCGCCACCGAATTGCGGAAACCGGGATGGAATTCTTCCGTCACCGCAGCGCCGCCGACTACGCCGCGCCGTTCGAGCACGCGAACGTTCAGTCCCGCCCGCGCCAGATAGAACGCGCAGACGAGCCCGTTGTGTCCCCCGCCGATGATGATCGCGTCGTAGCGTTTGCCAGTCATGCTCAGACCTCCGGCCCCCAGTTAGGCCCGGCGGAATGAAATGTCCAACGAAGTGATTTTATTGCGCAGCTACGGCTTTTGGTGAAACCAATTCATCGACCCGGGCTTCAAGCTCCTTCGCCAAGGCGGTGGCGACCAAATCGCTGTCGCCCTTGATCTGGTCGCGCATGCAAACGCGAATGGCGTCGACATGCGCATCGAGAAGTCCGACGGGAATCTGATCCGGGGTAATGCCATCCAGCAATCGGCAGAGTGAGGCTGCCACGCGCGCAACGAATGGAAAACCGAATGTCTGGCCCTGGCCTTTGAGGTCATGGCTGGAGCGGAAAAGCGTGTCCCGCGCGACGCCCGTCTTTTCCCTTGCGAACGCATCGCGAGCGGTAGCCAATTTCTCCACGTCGTCGCCGATCCAGGCGTGAAAATTCTCCTTGAGCGATTCGACGGCTGCCTCGGCGCGGCGGACCGCGGCCATGTCGATGGCCGCGACGCTGCCGCCGACCTTCGCCTTCAGGATATTCGGCGGCATGAAGATTTCGATCGGATGTTTCTTGCTCATGCAAATTCCCTCAGGCGCTCATCTTCTCGGGGACTTCGTCGATCGCTGTGGCGTTGTCGTTGATGCGGCGTTCCGGACCGCGATATTCGTCGCGCAAATGCCGTCTGCGGCAGGGGCCGAAATAGACCTTCGTGCGAACGTAGGGACGCGGATGTTCGATCACAGAAATCAGCCGCGAGAGGATGGCCTTCACCGAAACCGGCTTGGCCAGAAATTCGTTGACGCCTGCATCGCGCGCCTGGATCACATGGTCTATCTGCGTATAGCCCGTCAGCATGATGATCGGCACGAAGGGGTTGGGGCTGGCGGGCGAGGTGCGCATCATGCGGACGAATTCGAGACCGTTCATGCCTTCCAGCATCCAGTCCACAAACACCACATCGGGATTGGTCTCGCGGGCGATTGCCCAAGCATGCTGCGCATCGGCCGCTTCGTAGATTTGCACGGTTCCGAACGCCTGCAGGATCGTGACGACGAGTTTGCGCATGTGTGCATTGTCGTCGATGACGAGAACCTTCAGGCGATCGAAGCGATATCCACTCATGCCAATATCCAATGTGGCCGCGAGCCTCCTCGCAGCCTTTCCAAAAAGTTAGCAATCTTTGCTTAATGCGAAGTAACCGGGCGGCCTCAATCGGCGAATTGCTCGGCCAGAATTCGCTCATTCAGGCTGCGGCCCTCGTCGAACAACAATGTTACCGAGATCGTGCGATCCTCTGCAACTTCCACGATAGTAACGTCGCGAACCTCCAGATCGTCCGCCACGGCGCTGACCGGCCGCTTGGCGGCTTCCAGAACTTCGAAACGCGTTCGGGCGCTGTGAGGCAGCAGGGCGCCACGCCACCTGCGCGGACGGAATGCGCTGATTGGCGTCAGTGCAAGAAGCGCCGAGTCGATCGGCAATATCGGACCGTGCGCCGAAAGGTTATAGGCGGTGGAACCCGCCGGCGTGGAAAGCAGCGCGCCATCGCAGATCAGTTCTTCAATGCGAACCTTGTCGTCCACGACAATCCGCAGCTTCGCCGCCTGCCGCGTCTGTCTCAGCAGCGATACCTCGTTGAAGGCCAGCGCCTCCCGAACCGTGTTCTTTGTGTGAGCAATCATGCGAAGGGGATGCAGCACCGCGCTCTCTGCCGCGGCCAGCCGCTCCTCCAGGCCCTCTTCGCGATAATCGTTCATCAGGAAGCCGACAGATCCGAAATTCATCCCGTAAACCGGCTTTCCCAGATCGCGAAAAGCGTGCAGCGTCTGCAGCATGAAGCCGTCGCCGCCCAGCGCGACGATGACGTCGGCTTTGTCGCGTCCGGCGTCCTTGTAACGCGCGCGAAGTTTTTGAAGCGCGCCTTGCGCTTCCGGTGCATCGGAAGAAACGAAATGAAGAGCGTGTGCCAGTCTATCCCCCCGTAAGCGACATGACGCGCGATACCGAAGGCCTGCCGTGCCGCCGGTCGATGATGAAGTCGTGTCCCTTTGGCTTGCGGGCTATGGCTTCGTCAATTGCCGCGTATAGCACGGTATCGTCGCAAGAAGCCCGCAACGGTTTTCGCAGATCCGCGGCGTCTTCCTGCCCCAGACACATATAGAGTGTACCGGTGCAGGTCAGACGCACGCGATTGCAACTTTCGCAGAAATTGTGGGTCAGCGGCGTGATGAATCCGAGCCGCCCGCCCGTCTCCCGCACACGCACATAACGCGCCGGTCCGCCTGTACGATAAGGTGTGTCATCCAGAGTGTACCGTTCCTCGAGTTGCCCGCGCACAATCGATAGCGGCACGTATTGTTCCACGCGATCGCCGTCTATCTCGCCCATCGGCATCACTTCGATCAGCGTCATCTCCATGCCGCGTCCGTGCGCCCATTCGAGCATGGCGGGAATTTCGTCCGTGTTTATGTCTTTCAGTGCCACGGTATTGATCTTCACCGAAAGACCTGCCGCCTGTGCTGCCTCGATGCCGTCCAGCACTTTCGAAAGGTCGCCCCACCGCGTGATCTCGCGAAACTTCGCTCCGTCCAACGTGTCCAGCGAAACATTGACGCGCTTCACACCGGCTTTGGCCAAAGGTTCGGCAAATTTCGCAAGCTGGCTGCCATTGGTGGTGAGCGTCAGCTCATTGAGACCATGGCCCAATCGCGTGCCAAGGCTATCGAACAGCCACATCACATCGCGCCTTACCAGCGGTTCCCCGCCGGTGATCCGGAGCTTCTCCACGCCCTTGGCGATAAAGGCCCCGCAGAGCCGGTCCAGTTCCTCCAGGGTCAGGAGCTCGGCCTTAGGCAGGAACGTCATATGCTCCGCCATGCAATAGACGCATCGGAAGTCGCAGCGATCCGTAACGGATACGCGCAGATAGGAGATTTTCCGGCCGAACGGGTCGATCATCCTGCATATGTAGCAGGCGAAGCCGGGAGTTTCATCAGGCGGGGGCGTGTAGCTGTTTCAGGGCGGCTTCTTTGCTGAATTTGACGAACACACTGTCCACTTCGGTCCGTTGGTCGTGGGTCAGGGTGGCATGTAGCCCGCGCGCGGCACGCGACAGATTGAAAACGGTCGGAAACACCGAGCGGTCGATACCCACCGCGCGGCAGGCGAGTGCCACACTGTTCGGCCCGCCGTCGTAGAGCGCCTTGCGCGCCGCGCCAAGCTCCATGCCCAGTAGCCGCGCGAAGGCGAGATCGAACAAATCGGCCTGCCCCTGGTGCAGTACCCGCAATAGGAAGCCTGCCTTGAGCTGACCGGCGCTGGAAAGCTTTTCGATCAGCTTCTGCGCCCCTTCGCTTGGCGTCACGCGCGGTGGGGGAGGGGCGTTATTGATCGCCGTGTCCACATCCTCCAGCGCATCGGCCACCTTGGCGGGCGAAACTTCAAAGTTGCGCGCGATGTGCGCCTTCAGGGCATCGGAAACCCAGCTGACCATTCGCGTCGCGAGCACCGGCGGCAAGTCGCTACGCAGCACCAGCGGTTCCTGCATGCCCGCGAATTTGCGCGATTTCTCGACCAGGGTTTCGTAAGTGTGTGAGGCAATACGCGCGGTGGCGTTCCTCACCAGCGCAATCAGCACCGACTCATGTTCCGATCGGGAAAGCGCCTCTGTCACGCGTTCGCCGATATTCGGGCGTTGTGCAACCGCTTCGTGATGGGCAACGCTTGCCTCGGCGATAAGGTTGAGCATGTCCGCGTCGGACAGCAGCGCGCTTCTCAGGATCAGCGGGCGCGCGACTTCGATGCGGTCGTCGGCGAGAAGCAGAATGAGATCGTGAGGCGCGGTGATATCGTCCGCCAGCCTTTCGGCCAGCGCGATGCGGATCGTCATCTCGACGTTTTCCGCAAGCCTTTCGAGGATGTCGCGCATCAACTCGCGTTCGCGCGCGGTCAGATGCGTTCCCTGAACGCGATAAAGCGAGGCAACGGCGAGGAATATTTCTTCCCTGCTGGTCCCCTGCGGGTTGGCGGCAAGTTGAGCCAGCCTCCCCATGTCGCTCATGTCACGCGCGGTTAAACCCACGGATTCAACAATGCCCCTCTTGACCGCCCCTTATGCGACCGTCCCAAAGCTAGGCGCATCAGCGTTAACAGCGTGTTAAGGCTCTGCCGGACGTAACCGTTTCACTTCAACAGGTTAACGATTCCTGCCGGGAGGGGATTGTGTTAATTCTCCGGAAAGCTGCACAGGAATGGTTGCAGCGCCCATGCTCTCGGCAATGCACTGGCCAATAGATGATGTGAAATAGATTGTATCCAAATAGGCGGACCCGAACACATGTCGTCCCAACGCCCCTATATACTTGCTATCGATCAGGGCACTACGTCGAGCCGCGCAATTTTGTTCAATGCGGCCGCACAACCCGTTGCGTCTCATTCCATCGAGATCCGCCAGATATATCCGGACAACGGATGGGTCGAGCATGATGCCAACGAGATCTGGCAATCGACGCTTTTATGCTGCCGTGCGGTTCTGGCGGATGTTTCGCCGGGGAATGTTGCCGCCATCGGCATCACCAACCAGCGCGAGACGACCGTTCTATGGGACCGAATGACCGGCGAGCCGCTGCACAACGCCATTGTCTGGCAGGACCGCCGCACAGCCGATCGCTGCCGTGCGTTGAAGGCCGCGGGCATGGAAGAAACAATTTCCGCCCGCACCGGCCTTCTGCTCGATCCCTATTTTTCCGCCACGAAGCTCGAATGGCTGCTCGATCGCATTCCGGGCTCGCGCGCCCGCGCCGGGCGCGGCGAATTGGCGTTCGGAACGGTCGATGCATGGCTGATCTACAAACTTACCGGCGGTGCGGTTCACGCCACCGATGTCACGAATGCTTCGCGCACGATGTTGTTGAACCTCAAATCGCTCGCCTGGGACGATGATATGCTTGCGCAATTCAACATTCCGCGTCCGCTGCTGCCCGATGTGCGCGACAGTTCGGGCGATTTCGGAATCACGGATTTGTTCGGTGCGCCGATCCGCATCTTGGGAGTTGCAGGCGACCAGCAGGCTGCGCTGTTCGGGCAGGCCTGCTTCAAACCCGGGGATGTGAAATCGACCTATGGCACCGGCTGTTTTGCTCTCGTGAACACCGGCAATGTCGTCGCGGCTTCGCGAAACAAACTCATCTCGACATCCGGCTACCGCGCCAAAGGTCAAACCGCTTATGCGATCGAGGGCAGCATCTTCGTCGCAGGCGCAGTCGTTCAATGGCTGCGAGATGCCGTGGGCGTCATCCATTCGGCGGCGGAGATCGAAGCGCTGGCGCGAACGGCGAAGTCGGCTGACGGTCTCTATTTCGTCCCAGCCTTCACCGGCTTGGGCGCGCCCTATTGGGATCCCGATGCGCGCGGCGCCATTCTTGGCCTTACGCGCGACGCGGGTTCCGCCGAAATCGCGCGTGCTGCGCTCGATGCGGTCTGCTACCAGACCCGCGACCTGCTCGATGCCATGGCCCGAGATATGAAAGCCGCCGGCCTCGGAGCGCCTGCGGCGATCAAAGTAGACGGCGGCATGGTGAAGAACGACTGGTTCTGCCAACGGCTGGCCGATCTGACCGGCCTTCCCGTCGAACGTCCGCAGATCATCGAAACCACGGCATTGGGAGCGGCGTATTTGGCCGGTCTTGGCGCGGGCTTGTTCGGAGGATTTGAAGATATTGCAAAATCCTGGTCGCTTGACCGCCAATTCGTCCCAGCCCTTTCAGTATCCGCCCGCGACTCCCTATATGAAGGCTGGGAGAAAGCCGTCTCTCGCGTACGCACCGCCGTTTGACAGGGCGGGGGAGGCGGGGACACTCTCGATACATAGTTGCCGGAAGGAACACGTCATGAACGCGCTCGATTTGACCCAGAGGAAACCGCCGAACCACACCGCGTTGCGCTCGCTCGAAGGACAGGTGAGCCCTGAGGAATGGCAGGCCCGCGTCGATCTCGCCGCAACTTATCGCCTTGTTGCGCATTACGGGTGGGATGACATGATCTTCACTCATATCTCGGCGCGTATCCCCGGACCCGAGCATCATTTTCTCATCAACCCATACGGGATGTTGTTCGAAGAGATTACCGCCTCGAGCCTCGTGAAAATCGATGTGGACGGCAACAAGATAATGGAATCGCCCTATCCGGTGAATCCCGCGGGCTTCACGATTCATTCCGCCATTCACATGAACCGGGAAGATGCGCATTGCGTCATCCATTTGCACACGACGGATGGAATCGCGGTGTCCGCGCAGGCTGACGGCCTCCTGCCGCTCGACCAGCACGCGATGATGGTGACGGGGGATCTCGCCTATCACGATTATGAAGGCATCGCGCTCGATCTCGACGAACGCGAACGCCTCGTGAAGGACATCGGCGACAAGCATATCATGATGCTGCGCAATCACGGCACGTTATCGGTCGGCCGCACCTGCGCCGATGCGTTCCTGCGGATCTACTATCTGGAACGCGCCTGCTCGATGCAGGTACGTGCGCTGGCGGGCGGCGTGAAATGGAACCGCGCCAACCAGGGCGTGCCGGAAAAGACTGCGATGCAAGGCATGGCGGCCCTCGATGGCATGGTCGGCGGACTTGCCTGGCCGGCACTGCTGCGCAAACTCGACCGCATGGATCCGAGCTACAGGAATTAGAGTTACGCTGCGTTCGTCCTCCCCCCGTGAAACGGGGGAGGGGACCGCGATGCGG
>DASZRY010000017.1:0-63024 GCA_035548975.1 Rhizomicrobium sp. | reverse complement strand
GGCTAAACAGCAGCTTGTTCAGATTGGATTTTCCGAAGCCAGCCCTTGCAAAGATGAACGACCGACGCGAGATCAAGTTCGCAATATCGAACTTTATTTCAACATTGGGCTTTACAAGCTGCATCCATCCCTCATCGGGCGTGGGCTTGCGTTCTGGGTCATAAACGTACTCACCGAGCGCAAGGTGACCGATGGTTTCGCCCGCCCCATTGTGCCCCGCGATCTCCTGTAGGATTTCGTCCGAAGGAAACGCGACGGGACTTCCGACGTGTGGCAGCCGACGATGTGAGGGAATAAACGTGATCTTGTTATCACTGGCTCGGAGGACCCCAAGCACTCTGATATTCACATGGTATTTTAAGTATTGCTCTCTCAAATCCTCCGGCACATTGCGGTTCTCTTGGACCGCGCGGATGCTGAAGTCTTCACCGCCCGAACTTGCAAGTTTTCCCTCCGATGAGAACGATGTGATGCGCCCGAGAACTGCCTCGTTCTCATTTTCGAGCCTGACCAAAATAAAGCTGCCGTGCATGGGACGGTAGTGCATGTCGTTTCGATACGGCAGGGCGATGTCTGCATGAAACTCCAGCCCTCCTTCTCGGAAGCCGCGAAAGACACCAACCTTGGACGTGTCCGGAAACAATTTCATAGTCATCACCTGTAGCGCGCGGCTGCTGGGTCGTTAGACTCAAATTGGAATTCGTCGAGCACGGTCCCTCTGTCACCGAGCGAGAGCCTCATTACGGCGAAGATGATATCTTGCAACATGTCCATGCCCAGCCCTGAAAGGGCTGCAGCTTCGTGAGCCTTCTGCAAGCAACGCGGGTACAGCGCGACTGGAAATCCTTCTTCTGCATCTTTGACCAAGTATCCAAATATTGTTGAAGCGTGCTGGGTTTGGGGCTCAAAAACATCAACGGGCCAAATCGTGTCGCCGGGGCGATTGCCGAATTTGACTAGAAACATCTTCCCGTTGAGGTATTTGGCTTGCTCGCCTCCTTCGCTTTCGTCGTCCTGACCTCTCGCGTATTCAGGCCATACATAGGCTTTGGCCTCTAGCTCGCGCGGCACCTCAACGAAAGCCGGAAAGGGATCGCGGAGAACTCCGAGAATCTTCATCGCGAGTCGATATCGCTCGATGACCTTGCTATGTTTTGCCACACCAACGAGAAAGACATTTCGCCGAGACCGGGCCAACCGATCAATCTCGGCTTTGAACAATGTACCAAGATCACGGAAGAGTGTGCGGCTGAACACCTTGCTACGGAGCAGGCCGTCAAAGACGATCAGCGTATCGGAGCCATAGTCCTTCTTTAGGAGATCGAGAAGTACGGCCCATTCAGTTAGTTCGCGATAAACTTGTGTCCAACTAGGCGGGCGGGGTTCGCCGGGCTGCACGTCTTTGATCATCGGCGTGATGGCCGACAAGCTCCTGACACCAAGTGCAAGCATCATCCGCCCTAGCGGCGACCTCGCCTCGCCATTCTCTCCGATATGACGATTGTTTAGCTGCTCCAAAGGCGATGTGGGGCTAATCACCTCTGTCCAGTATTCGTTTTCGTTACTGTCAACGATCCGGATGATTTGGACTTGGAACGGATCAAAGCGTAGTTCGTTGTTGCCGCCGTCTGCGCCAACAAGCGAAACACTCGTTGCCGCTCTTGGCTGAATTCGGCGTTGTGAGGACCGAAGTGGTTGAATCTCGTTGACGAGTTGATCCAGTAGCGGCTTATCTAGTTCAATGCATTGCTGAACGCTCTCTTTCAAGGTCGCAAGTATTCTTGGGTCCAGCATGAATCAGTCCTAAACGCGGAACGGGCGCGGACTCGCCAATACTGTCAAATTATCTGATTCGGCAACTTTGGATAAGCTCGCAACAACGGTGGGTATTGCACAAGTAATGGTGGGCGCGACAGGGATCGAACCTGTGACCCCTACCATGTCAAGGTAGTGCTCTCCCGCTGAGCTACGCGCCCCTTGGACTTGGGAGGCGTCCTATAGCCGCCGTGGGGGAATACGACAAGCGCGGCCGTCAGGCGGCGATCATGCGTTCGACTTCGGCCACGATCTCGCGCAGGTGGAAAGGCTTGGACAGCACCTTGGCCTGTTTGGGGGCCTGGCTCGAGGGGTGAAGCGCCACGGCCGCGAAACCCGTAATGAACATGATCTTGAGCGAACTGTCGGCTTCGGCCGCCCGCTTGGCCAGCTCGATGCCATCCATCCCGGGCATCACGATATCGGTCACCAGGATGTCAAAACGATGGGCCCTGAGGCAGTCATGAGCCGAATCCCCGTCTCCGAAATCGGCAACCACATGGCCCGCCTTGACGAGGGCGGCAGCCAGAAACCGCCGAAGTGCCTCGTCGTCTTCCGCCAGAAGTATATGTGCCATGAAGCGAACCCCTACCCGGCAAACCGTTTAATGCAGCCGCTCCCTCCGGTAAATGCAGGAGGCGTGCCGCCGCCGATGGTTAACCAAATCTTAAAATACAGCATTCCCAAACGTCTGCGAGGCGGAAATACTGTGCCGTTTCGGTGTGCCCGGAGGGCCCGGTGAAGCTGCTGTGGATGATCGGGGCGGCGACCCTTGTCCTGCCGCTGCCGCTGGCAAATGCGGCCCCGGACCATTGCCCGCCTGCCAGGCCCGCAGTGACCAAGGCGGCTTACAAGCCGCTCAAGCATCACCACCGGAAACATCGCGAAGAACCGCGCTATTACGAGGACGAATACGCGCCGGCCCCGCCGCCGCCGCCACCCCCACCGCATCGCCAGGTCTGGCACGACGGTTATGGCAAGGCCTACGACATGGGCCCATGTCCCTGGCATTCGCCTCCTCCCTGCCCCTGTCCGCCCGATCGCGAAGGCGGATTGCCCGGCATCTGCAAGTTCAACGTGTGGTACGGCTATAATCACCATTGGGGCCTGGAATCCGGACTCTGAACTTGATCGCGATGCGCTTTCGATGATCCAATTTCGGCCGGCCGGCCGTTGATTTGCGGCAACGGCGTTCGGAAAGAGGACATGGCGCGTCTCGAAGCAGGTCACAAGGACATCGATCCCGACATTGCCGCGCTCTATGCGGAACCTTTCACGGTCGCGCGGCCGAAGAAGCAGACCGCGCCTTTCGTCTTCGCCTCGCCCCATTCGGGCAGGCACTACCCGGCGAGCTTCATCGCAAGGAGCAGGCTCAATCCGCTCGCGCTGCGCCGCTCCGAAGATGCCTTCATAGACGAGATATTCTTCAGCGCGGTCGGTCTGGGCGCACCGCTGATTGCGGCGCGCTTTCCGCGCGTGTTTCTCGATGCCAATCGAGCGCCGTCCGAATTCGACAACACGATGTTTGCGGGCACGCTTCCATTCGCGGTGGATTCGCAAAGCCCGCGCGTGACGGCGGGTCTCGGCGTGATCCCGCGGGTGGTGCGCGACGGCGCCGAGATCTACCGCGAAAAACTTTCACCTGCCGAAGCGGAAATGCGCCTGGCAAAACTCTACCGGCCCTATCACGACATGCTGGCCAAGCTGATTGCGGAAACGCGCGAACAATTCGGCTTTGCGATCCTGATCGACTGTCACTCCATGCCTTCGGCGGCGGCCGTGCCCGATGTGATCGTTGGCGATCGCTACGGCGCCTCATCCATGCCGCATCTCACGCGCCTTGCCGAACATGCATTCGAAACGCACGGATTCTCGGTCGCGCGCAACACCCCTTATGCGGGCGGCCACACGACCCATATCCATGGGCGGCGCGGCGGACCTGTTCAGGCGTTGCAGATCGAAATCAACCGGGCGCTCTATCTCGACGAAGAGCGCATCCTGCCGAATGAGCATTTCGATGCCTTGCACGCACAGGTGGACAATGCGCTGCGCACGCTTCTTTCGGCCGACTTGGCGGCGATCGGCCTTCCGCGCGCGACTCCGCTTGCAGCGGAATGATCAGGCCTTACCTGCTTTCGACCAGCTTTCGTCCGTATCTTCCACAACAATGGTGATGTAGCAGAAGCCAAGAACGTAGCGGAACATGCGGCTGCGCACACGGCCCTTCAGCGGCACGTTGCGCATGCTGGGCCCATCGCCCGGCATATCGACAAGATCGCCCACGGCCGGAATCAACGCGAACTGGGTTTCGTCCACTTGCACGTCCACCGGATTGGTATTGTCGATGGGCCTGTCAGCCCCTTTGGGCAAATAGCGAAAATCGATGGCGTATTTCACGTTCCCAGCCTCCATGTGATGGGCCGCATGGTCACCGTGCTCACATCGGAGTCAACCGGGCAAAATGCGGTCTCAAAAGAAAAATGGCCGCTCCGGGGGGCGGAGCGGCCAAGTTCAGGGAGGAAACGCCCAGGAAGGGCGGCGGTATCGCAGACCTGGTCTGCAATGCCGCGCTGCAACAATAAATCAGATTGCAGTTGCGAAATCAAGCTCGTCCGGCAATTTCTCCTGCGCCCGTCTGCCGCACAAAGTCCATGATATATAAGGAGAATTATTGAGTAAGCCGCCTAAAAAATAACCGCTTTGCTCTTTTTGCAGTGCGGAAATCACAAGACTGTCGCTGTGCGCGGGCAGAGTGCCCCCTCGGCTGCCGCCCAGCGGATTGAAAGCCCGGCTGCGCTGGCCCTAGATGAAGGGGACTGGACGATTCTCCACCTGCGTCTTACGGGCGCGCCAACCGAGGCCCACACCCTGAAAATCCTGATCGTAACCGATGCCTGGGCGCCCCAGATCAACGGCGTCGTGCGCACGCTTGAAATCCTGGGAAAGGAACTTCAAGCCTTCGGTCATGAGGTGCGCTACGCGACGCCTGAGGGCCGTCTGAGCGTGCCGCTTCCCACCTACCAGGAAATCCGGCTTTCGGTATTGCCGCGCCGTTCTCTCGAAAAACTGATCGACGAATACAAACCCGACAATATCCACATCGCCACGGAGGGAACGCTGGGACTGGCCGCACGCAACATCTGCGTGGACCGAAGGCTTGCCTTCACCACCGCCTTTCATTCGCGCTTTCCGGAATACGTCCATGTGCGATTTCCGTTCGTTCCGAAATCGCTGGTTTACAGCCTGCTGCGATGGTTTCACGCGCCCGCCTACAGCATGATGGTGGCCACCCAATCGCTGAAACGCGAGCTTGAATCGCACGGCTTCGCCAATGCGCGCATCTGGTCGCGCGGCGTCGATGTCGAAAAATTCCGGCCCATTGAAGGAGCGGCGCTGCCATATCCCAAGCCGGTCTGGCTTTATGTCGGCCGCGTCTCGGTGGAGAAAAACATCGAGGCGTTTCTTTCGCTCGATCTTCCGGGCAGCAAGGTCGTGGTGGGCGACGGCCCGGCGCGCGCCCATCTCGAACGAAAATATCCGGCCGCGCACTTTCTCGGCACCAAGACGGGCGAAGACCTGGTTCGCGCATACAGCGCAAGCGATGTTTTCGTGTTTCCCAGCAAGACGGACACCTTCGGATTGGTGGTATTGGAAGCGCTGGCCTGCGGCACGCCGGTTGCGGCCTATCCCGTTCAGGGACCGCAGGACGTGGTGGGCGATGCGCCTGTGGCAGCGCTGGACAACGATCTTCGCGAGGCTTGCCTGCACGCGCTCGAAATCCCCGGCTCTGCCGCCCGCGAATTCGCAATGAAGAATTCCTGGCGCGCCTGCACCGAACAGTTCCTGGCCAACTTGCCGCCCAGCATCCAGAAATAGGCATCCGGGAGGTCCGAAACGGTGCCGAAACCGGGCCTTGTGGCCTCTTGACCGGTTCGCGGGCGGCGGCAATGGTCGCTTGCGACCTCCGGGCCCGGCACTTTCGGGGGTAAGCGGCAGGGGAGGCCTTTGGCCGATGTCCGCGGGGAGCGAATGACCAGGACAGGCCGGCGGCTTTGGAGCGAGATGACGATTTCTTCGGGTCAGGGGGCTGCCGAGGCGGCGCGGAACTGGACGTGGAAAGACGCCGATCCGCCGCTCAGGCTTACACGCAACGAGTGGATCTTTCTGGGGCTCAATGTCCTGGGCTGGTCGTTGTTCGTGATTTCGCTGGGCAAGGATACGTCATGGGATTTCCGAAATTACCATTGGTACATCCCTTACGCACTTCTGAATGACCGTCTGGGGATCGACGTGGCCGTCGCCCATCAGGCGAGCTACTACAATCCGCTGCTCGACGTTCCATTTTATCTGCTTGCCACGCATACGACGTCGTGGTTCGCATTGGGTTTGCTTGGCGCCGTGCAGGGCGCCAATTCCATTCCGCTTTACCTCATTGCGCGCCAGTCGCTGCGCACGCCGGAGCCTTTTCTTGGGGCTGCTCTGCTGACCTTGCTCGGCATGACCGGCGCGCTCACCCTCAGTCTGCTGGGCACGACATACTACGACAATGTGATGAGCGTGTTCTGGCTTTCGGCGCTGGCGATCCTCGTCGCCAAACGCGAAACCCTGGCGCACGGCTCGCTCGTTCAGACCGCCATCGTCACGGCGATCGCAGGTTTCCTTGCGGGCAGCGCCATGGGACTGAAACTCCCCGAAATGCCATTCGCCGCGGGTTTTGCAGGCGCTGTGCTGCTGCTCGGCGGAAGCGGGAAACATCTGATCGCGCGTCTCGCCGCGGGCGGCATAGGCGGGCTGTTGGGCTTCGCGCTCTTTGCGGCCTATTGGATGCTGAAAATGGAAACGCTGACGGGCAACCCGCTGTTTCCCTACTTCAATGAGTATTTCAAGTCGCCCCTTGCGCTGGCCGAACCCTACCGCGACATTCGCTTTCTGCCCCACGGATTCTGGAACACGGTGCTTCTGCCCTATCGCTTCACCGTCAACTGGGCGATTGCCGACGATCTTCCGTTCCGCGACATGCGGGTGGGGCTGGCCTATGCGACGACGATCGTCGCGATCGCTGTCGCGGCCCTGCGCCTGAATGCGAAGGATCCGTTCTTCTCGCCTTCCGCCACGCGCGTGATCTTCGCCTATGCGGGCACGGCCTTTTTCGCCTGGATCAACATGTTTGCGATCTATCGCTACATCGTGGGCCTTGAAATGCTGGGGCCGATCGTGATTGCCGCCGGTGTCGGACTTTGGCCGCTTCCGTTCCGGCCGCGAATGATCCTTTTGGGCGCGCTGTTTCTGGCGGTTCTCGTCTATGCCCGCGCCGACTATCTGGAACGGGTGCCGCTCGGCGATCCCTACGTGCAGGCCGGCATTCCGCCCTTCCCGCATCCCGAAAAGACATTGGTGCTGATGACCGGCAATTCGCCGCTCGGATTCCTTGCGCCGCTGATACCGCACCGGATCCCGATCCTGCGCATCGACGGCTGGATGATCCAGCCCAATGACGGCACGCTGCTCACCAAAAAGATGCGCGGCAAGGTCAGGGCCTGGGTGAAAAAGAAAGGCGACATTTACCTGCTGGCGGATGCCTATGACATGGGCCGCGCGCGCGAAGCGCTGTCCGATTACCGTCTTGCCATCCGCTGGCTGGAATGCACAGTGTTCGAGTCCAATCTTACGGGCCTCTATCGATTGTGCCCGCTCGCTCCGAAACCGCCAGGCGTGAAATGACAGAACGCGTTGCAAACATCGCAGTGCTCGTGCCCTGCTACAACGAGGAAGCCGCAATCGGCACCGTTGTACGCGATTTCAAGAAACATCTGCCGGGCGCCGGCATCTATGTGTACGACAACAATTCCAAAGACCGGACGATCGAACGCGCGCGCGAAGCGGGCGCCATTGTGCGCAGCGAGACGCGGCAGGGCAAAGGCAACGTCGTGCGCCGCATGTTCGCCGATGTAGAGGCCGACATCTACATCATGGTCGATGGCGACGACACCTATGACGCCAGCGCCGCGCCCAAGCTGGCAAGGAAGCTGATCGAGGAAGGTCTCGACATCGTATCGGGCAGGCGCATCGCCACGCGGACCGGCGCCTATCGCCCGGGGCATGTTTTCGGCAACCGCCTGCTCACCGGACTCACCGCCTTGCTCTTTCAGGTGGAGCTGCACGACATGCTGACGGGGTATCGCGTGATGTCGCGGCGTTTCGTGAAATCGTTTCCCTTCACCGCGGAGGGATTCGGCATCGAAACCGAGCTTTCGGTTCATGCCGTGCGCCTGATGATGCCGTTTGCCGAGGTGGACACGCCCTATAAGGAACGTCCCGCAGGTTCGGTCAGCAAGCTCAACACATGGCGCGACGGATTCAGGATCCTCTTCACCATCGCAGGCCTGGTGCGCGAAGAGCGCCCGGTGCTGTTCTTCACCTCCATCTTCGCGGGCTTGGCGGCAGCTTCGCTGTTCGTGGGCATTCCCGTCATCAGGGAATATTTCGAGACCGGCCTTGTGCCGCGCCTGCCGAGCGCCGTGTTGGCCGTTGGATTGATGCTGCTGGGCTTCCTGTCGCTGATGAGCGGAATCATTCTCGATACCGTCACGCAGGGACGCTGGGAGAACAAGCGCATGGCCTATCTGGCCATTCCAGGTCCGCACAACCTGTCCCTGCCGTGACCAGCGCCGCATCGTTCTTACGCGCGCTGGCCGCTTCGCGTTTCCTGCGCTTTTCAGTGGTGGGGGGATTCGGGTTTACCGTCGACGTCTCCGTGTTCTTCCTGCTGCATGAGCTGCTTTCGGTAAATGCCTATGCGGCGCGGCCGTTCTCCATTCTGTCCGCGATGGTTTGCACCTGGCTCGGCAACCGGATGCTGACCTTCAGCGACCGTGCCGCAGAAGGATCGCTGCCGATCCTGATCGAATGGCTGAAATTCGCAGCCACCAATTCCATAGGCGCCGTATTCAACTACGGCACATTCGCGGCCGTAATCGCTTTTGCGCCGCAGCCGTTCGACAACCGCTATTTCGCCCTTGTTGCAGGAACCGCAGTGGGCCTCGTATTCAATTTCACCATGTCCAAATATCTCGTCTTTCGAGCGGGACCGGCGGCTACCTGATCTTTTCGAAATGCGGAATACGCTCGGCATCCACTTCAATGCCGGTGGTTTCGGTCAGCCGCGCAATGGTCATGTAAAAGCCGGCGGTGCAGATGATTTCAACGATCTCCTGCGCATCGAAATGTTTGGTTGCGGCCTCAATCGCCGCATCGCTCGCCTTCACGTCGAGTACGACTTCCCGGGTCAAGCGCAGCATCGCCTTTTCCGCTTCGTCGAATGCCTTGTCGTCGAAACGGGCCTGTTCTAGGGCTGCGATCTGATCCTCGCGGCAGCCGGCGGCAAGCGCGATGGGAATGTGCTGTGCAAATTCATAGACTCCGCCTTCGATGCGTCCCACCGCGAGAATAACCAGCTCGCGCCGCGCCGCCGAAAGTTTCTGCTTGGTCAGGATTGCGTTGCCATAGCGGATTCCTGCCGGGAAAATGGTGGCCGCATTCGACCACATGCGGAAGATGTTGAGCTTGCGCGGCAGCCTGTCGAACGACTCGCGCGTCTGTTCCGGCATTTTTGCAGGATCGGCGTAGGGAATGCGCGGCATGGGTGCGTCTCCTCTTTGGCGTGTTTCCGCATCATTCCAGCGCAGCACGGCTCCGTAAAGCGTGAGGATCGAGGATCACCGATTTCACCACCGCGAATACGGGCTCGCCTTCTTTCAGTTCAAGCCGCCGGGCGGAGGCCTGTGTGATGCGCGCGGCCAGCCGCGTGCCCCCGCAAAGAAGATGCACAACCGCCTGCGATGTTCCTTCGAATTGGATCGCGGAAATTCGCGCGGTCAGGACGTTGTTGGCGCTGATTGCGCGCGGCTCTTCGCGCGCAAGCAGAACGTCCTCCGCGCGGATGCGCACCCGCAGTCTTGTGCCCGGCGAAAGTCCGGTGTGCGGCACCGACAGCGCACCGCCGGGAAAGGAAAGAACGCTCAATCCATCGTCGCGATCGCCTTCCAGCCGGGCATCGATTACAGCACCCGCGGCGGGTTGAAGCTGGCCGATCTCGCCGGCCGCGAAATCGAACACCGAACCTTCGCCTTCCACGCGCCCGTCGCGCAGCATCACCACGCGATCCGCCAGCTGCAACACTTCGTCGGCGGCGTGGCTCACATAGAAGATCGGCATCTTCGCTTCGTCGCGCAATCGTTCGAGATAGGGAAGGATTTCGGATTTTCGCACGGCATCGAGTGCTGCGAGCGGCTCGTCGAGCAGGAGAAGCGAAGGCGAAGCAAGCAGCGCACGCCCCAACGCGACCCGGCTTTTTTCGCCGCCCGAAAGGCGCGCAGGCCTGCGCGGCAGGAGCGCGCCCAGCCCCAGCAGATCGACGACATGGGCGATCTCGGATTGGCTTGCGCGCTCTTTTGCGCGCCGCCAGCCGAACAGGAGGTTGTCCTGCACGTTCATATGGGGAAAAAGGCGGGCATCCTGAAACACCAGTCCCACGCGGCGATCTTCGACCGGCAGATTCGTGCGCGCGGCGAAATCGAACAGCACGCGGCCGTCGATGGCGATACGCCCGTCCTGCGGTGTCACCAGCCCCGCAATCGCGTGCACGATTGTCGATTTGCCCGCGCCCGAAGGGCCGAACAGCGCGGTGACACCCGGCTCGTCGCTGCGGAACGCCACGTCGAGCGCGAATGCGCCAAGCCTATTGCGGATGCGAACGTCAATGCTCATGTCAAACGGGCGCGCGCGCGGCGCTGCACGGCTTCGGCGAGCGTCATGAAGACAAGCGCAAGCAATATCGAAAGCGCGGCCAGCCGCGCAGCCGCCGCTTCGCCGCCCGGCGTCTGCAGCGCGGTGTAGATCGCAAGCGGCAGGGTGCGCGTTTGCCCAGGAATGTTGGAGACGAAGGTGATGATGGCGCCGAATTCGCCGAGGCTTGCGGCAAAGGCGGTGATTGCGCCCGCAGCCACGCCGGGAAGCGCCAGCGGCAACGTCACGTTGCGAAAGCGGTCGAAGGCGCGTGCGCCAAGCGTGCGCGCGGCATCGCCAAGGCCCGCATCCACCGATTCAAGCGACAGCCTTATCGCGCGCATCTGGAACGGAAAGGTGAGGATCGCCGACGCCAGAACCGCGCCCGTCCAGTTGAAAACGAACCGGATACCGAAATGTTCGTACAGGAACGCGCCCAGACCGGCGCGCGTACCGAACACGATCAGGAGCAGATAGCCCACCGCCACCGGGGGTAAAACCAGCGGCGCATGCAAGATCGCATCGACAAGAATTTTACCGGGAAAGCTTTTGCGCGCCAGCAGAAGCGCCGCTGCGAAGGCGATCGGCAGGGCCGAAACCACAGCGACCGATGACACGCGCAGGCTCAGAAGCAGCGCTCCGATCTCGGCATCGCTCAAGGACATCATCGCCGCTTTATATCGGAACCGGAACGAGGCCCCAAAGATGGCTCAAAAGAAAAAGGCCGCCGGCTATCGCGGGCGGCCTTCCCGGTTTCTTTGAAGAAGCGGTCAGTGCCTCTTCTTGCGCGGCGCGTTGGCTGCCTGCGCGCTGGAGCTTGAACGCGAATAGATGTTGAAGAGATGGGCGATGTTCCAGCCCTTCGTATCGGCCTTCGGCACGGCGGCGAAGGCTCTTGCCGCGGCATCGCGTTGGCCTTTGGCGAGATATGCCTGGCCGAGCGCCATCTGCGCGTTGTAGGCGTTGGTGACGCCCTTCTTGATTCCCGCCTGGATCAGCGACAGCGCCTTGTCGCTATCGCCGAAGCCCGCATAGGCCTCGCCAACCCTGACCATATCGTCGCCGGTCTTGGCGGCGGCTTCCTGTTTGGCAAGCGCGGCCTTCTGGGCCGTGGCCTGCGTGGACGCCATATTCATGAGACGATTGGCCCGTTCGCCGGTCACAACCTTCGCATCCATGCCTTTTTGCAGCACGGATTGGGCTTCTCCGGGGAAGCCAAGCTGGATCGCGATCTGGGCAAGCTGCGAATAGTCGTCATCGCCGCCGGCGGTCGGACGCATCGTATTGGTCAGCAGGCGCAGACGCAGAAGATCCAGCGTCTGGTGATCGGTGAGCGGACGCTGATGTTCGGCAATATCGATGCCGCCCCGCCAGTAATCGATGTTGCCCGTCGCCAGGATCAGCTGTTCGAGCGACGACTGGATCGCATCCATGTCGTGCAGCTTGAACGCCGCGCCGTAGATGAGTTTGAGGCTGTCGAGATCGGTCCGGCCTTTCAGGAAGCGGATGGTCCCCGCATAGTCGCCCGACAGATAATAAGCCTGCGCGATAAGCGTTTCGGTCGCTGCGTCCATCGCGCCGAATCTGCGCACGACCGCCGCATCGGCGATCACCTTCGAGTATTGCTTCTGCATGTAATGCGCGCGGATCATGTTGCGCGCCACCGATGCGCTGCCCTTGCCCGATGCGATCAGCTGTTCATAGACCGAGGCGTTGCCCGACTTGGCCATCACGTAATTGCGCATCTGGTCGATGACTTTGGATTCGTCGGCCGTCTTGTTCGGCGCCGAATCGGCCTGGTTGATCGCTGCCAGTGCGCCCTTGTAATCGCCCTTGGCCGCAAGCTCCTGCGCCTGCTGAAGCGGCTTGCCCACGACGGAACGCACGGCCGCGGCCTCGGCCGCTCCAATCACATATCCGTGATTGGCAAGAGCCGCCGTTCCCAGAAGAACTGCAATCGAAAGCGCGCGAAGCTTACCCATAGTCATAATTCCCGAGACCTCATTCCAAATTCAAAGCGCGGCCTCGTTCGGCGTCATGGCGCCGCTATGCCGACCTTCGTTGGGTGCTCCCTCTATTCCATATATTGTTCTTGGCCGACAAATCCAATCTTCGTCACGCCAATGCGCTGGGCATCGCCGAGCACCCGGGCGACCGCACCGTACTTCGCCAGCCGGTTCGGACGCAGATGGATTTCCGGTTGTGGATCGGTATTGGCTGCGATCTGCAGATACTGGTTCAGCAGCGTGCGCGACGGAACGGGGTTGCCGTTCCAGGTCGGCGTGCCGTCGAAATCCACACCCAATTCTACCACCACGGGCGGAACCGGCGGCGGCGGCGGCGTGCCGACCGGCATGTCGAGCTTCACCGCATGGGTCTGGATCGGAATGGTGATGATGAGCATGACGAGCAGAACGAGCATGACGTCGATGAGCGGCGTCGTGTTCATTTCGACCATCGGCTCATTGTCGCCGCTAGGTCCGCCAACATTCATGGACATGACAAATTACCTCGAATAGGTGAATCGCTTGGAACGCTAGCCGCCGCTGCCGACATGTTCCGGCTCGGTCAAGAACCCGACCTTCAGGATGCCTGCACGCTGACAATCCAGAATCACGCGCCCCACCGCCTCGAAGCGCACTTCCTTGTCGCCGCGGATGTGCACTTCGGGTTGCGGCTTGACGATCGCCTTCTGCTTCAGGCGAGCGAGCAATTCCGTGTTGTCGCCGACCGGGGCATTGTTCCAGTAGACGTTCTCGTTCTTGTCCACCGCAATAACGATGTTCTCCGGCTTGGTCTGCGTCGGGATGTTGGTCACCTTCGGCAGTTGCAGGTTCACCGTCTTCACCACCACCGGAACGGTGATGAGGAAGATGATGAGGAGCACGAGCATCACGTCCACCAACGGAGTCGTGTTGATGTCGGTGTTGAGGTTGGCTTCCTCGTGCTCCGTCGCCATTACGTCTTTGGCGCTCATATCGGCAGACTCCGTTGTTCCCTGTTCACGCCCTTATTTCGCGCGCGTGACGAGGTAGGTCTGCAGATCGCCGGCGAAGCCGCGAACCTTCTCGAGGATGACGCGATTGCGACGGACGAGGAAGTTGTAGAGCAGCACTGCCGGAACGGCGACGCCCAGACCGATGGCGGTCATGATGAGCGCTTCACCCACCGGACCCGCAACCTTGTCGATCGAGGCCTGGCCGGCGATGCCGATGGCGATGAGGGCATGATAGATGCCCCACACCGTGCCGAACAGACCGACGAACGGAGCCGTCGAGCCGACCGAGGCGAGGAAGGCGATGCCGCCTTGCAGTCGCGCATTGGTGTCTTCCACCTGGCGGGTGAGCGACATGCCGATCCAGTCGTTGAGGTTCACAAGCCCCGCGCCCTGACCCGAAGAAGCGGAGACGCCGCTTTCGGCAACCGCGCGGAACACCGAGTTCTTCGGCAGCGTATCGATGCCCTCGTTGAGATTGGCGGACGCCCAGAACTTCTTCTCGACGATCTTGGCCTGGGCGAGCATGCGAGCCTGTTCCCAGAACTTCATGAAGAAGATGTACCAGGTGCCGATCGACATGATCGCCAGAAGGATGATGACACCCTTCGCGACGAAGTCGCCATTGGCCCACAGCTGATAGAGGCCATAGGGGTTTTCACCGGCAGGCTTGGCTTCCGCCGCGGGAGCGGCAGGAGCGGCAGCAGCAGGCTGGGCCGCCATCTGGTTGGCGCCGGCCGGCGTCTCGGCATTGGCAGGCGTCGCGGCCTGATCCGGAGCTGCGGGGGCAGCTTGATCGGCAGTGCCCGCAGGCGCAGGAGCGGCATCCTGGGCAAACGCCGGAGCGCCCGCCAAAAAGACGACTGCAGCGGCAATCGCCAGCTTCTTCGAGATCATATCGTTGTTACTCCATCAAAAGTGGGATCGAAAAACCCGTTGACCGGGGAACTCATCTCAACTGGTAGCGAACATTTGCCTCTAGCGAGACCGCCAGCGGCTTGCCGCCCTGCGTTGCAGGGTGATAGCGCCACCGCGACACGCATTGAACCGCCGCATCGTCGAGACGCTGGAAGCCGCTCGACTTCACGACTTTCGGGCCGGCAATCGTGCCGTCCACCATCACGGTGAACTTCAGCGTCACGATGCCCTGTTCGCTCAAACGCCGGGACAGCGGCGGATATTGCGATTGGCAGTCGTGCGTGCCCTCCGAACGCGGCGCCGTGATCTGGGTGACCGGAGGCGGAGGCGCAACGGTAGCGACCTGTTTCTGAACCTGCGAAATCGCATTGGTCGGCGCGTCGGACTGAATGCTGATTTCGGGCGGCGGCACGAAATCCGGCGGTGGAACCTTGAAATCCGGCGGTGGCGGAGGCGGCGGTTTCACATCCGGCGGCTTCTCCTTCACGACCGCGACTTCGACATCCTGGATGAGGTGCGCTGTCATGTTCGCAGCAAGGCCACTTGCCAGCGCGTAAATGACGCCTACGTGAATCACGGCAACGATGGCGACACTGATCGCACGACGCTGGGTGTTCTGCTGGTGCTGTAGCTGCTGCGCAGCAAAATGTTCAGGCTTGAGCATGGTTCAACGTGACCCGGACAAAATGAAACCCGGCGCGGAAACGCCGGGTGCGCGAAACCTGTGAAGCAAATTCACGCGCCTCCCTCCCCCTGCACCTCCATTTGGAAGCGCCCTTATTGTTGTTTGAACCCATCGTAACCATGGAATGAAACGCCATTCAACCTCCTGATTACAAAAGAAGACGCCGGAGCGGGCAAAAATTGACGGCAATGTCAATCTGCCGCGGCTTACGGCGTTACGCGCACAAACAAATTTGTTTTGCCGGCTTCATGTCTGATGCAGTCCGGACATCCGCTTTTTCCGCGAATTGTTCCGAGCGGCCTTTCCTCACCAACAAGAACGCTGCCTGGATGCGAGGCTCAAACGACGCGACGCATGACGATTTCATGCGGCGAATTGTCCCCCAGCCAGCGCGCTCAAAAAGACGGTGGGGCAACATCATGGCGAAATTGCGATTGCCCGTTGCGCCCCGCCCGCGTCAAAGCGCGCGCCTGGCAAGTGTCACACTTCGCAAATGCGATAAGCTTCGAAGCCACACCGTCTGATGGAGGGAACATTGCGCTATCTGCACACCATGGTGCGCGTCGCCGATCTGGAGACGGCGCTGGACTTCTATTGCAGCAAGCTGGGCTTGGTGGAGGTCCGCCGGATCGACAATCAAGGGGGACGCTTTACGCTCGTCTTCTTGTCCGCTCCGGACGATCTGGAGCGCGCCCGGCGCGATCAGGCGCCCATGGTGGAGTTGACCTACAATTGGGACAAAGAAAATTACACCGGCGGCCGCAATTTTGGGCACCTCGCCTATCGCGTGAACGACATTTACGCGGTGTGCGAAAGACTTATGCAGGGCGGCGTCACGATCAACCGTCCGCCGCGAGACGGCCACATGGCGTTCGTCCGCTCGCCCGACGGCATCTCGATCGAACTGTTGCAGGAAGGCGCTGCAAAACCGCCACAGGAGCCTTGGGCTTCCATGCCGAATACGGGTACCTGGTAAGGGACCGCCTGTCGCCCTGGGGGAGCCGGCCGTGAATTTCGCAAGCGACAATGCCTATGGCGCGATGCCTGAGATCCTGGCGGCCCTGACCCGTGCAGGCGAAGGCCCGGCGCGCTCCTATGGCGACGACGGCATTACCGCTCGGGTCCGGACGCGTCTGAGCGACATCTTCGAGCATGAGGTTTTCGTCTATCCGGTGGTGACGGGAACGGCCGCAAATGCGCTTTCGCTGGCCACGCTGGTGCCGCCGCACGGCGCCATCCTTTGTCATGCCGAAAGTCATATCGCGGTCGATGAATGCGGCGCGCCGGAGTTTTTCACCCATGGCGCCAAGCTCGTCACGCTCGAAGGCGATCATGCGAAAATTTCCCCCGAAGCGATCGAACGCGCGCTCGCCCATTTTCAGAAGGGCTTCGTGCATCACGCCCAACCCGCCGCCGTCAGCCTGACGCAGGCGACCGAGCGCGGCGCGGTCTATTCTCAGGCCGAATTGAGCGCGATTGCCGATACCGCCCGCAAACACGGCCTGAAGCTTCATGTCGATGGCGCGCGTTTCGCCAACGCGCTCGTCTCGTTGAACGCTTCGCCGGCCGATCTCACCTGGCGCGCGGGCGTCAACGCGCTCTCGTTCGGCGCAACCAAGAACGGCGCGCTTGCCGCGGAAGCCGTGATCTTCTTCGACATAAAGGACGTCGCCGATTTCGAATACCGCCGCAAGAAATCCGGCCACCTCCTGTCGAAGATGCGGTTCGTCTCCGCACAGCTCGACGCCTATCTCGAAGACGGCCGCTGGCTGAAGGCCGCAACCCACGCCAACGGGCTTGCAAGAAAACTGGGAGAAGGGCTCGCCCGAATTCCCGGCGCTGAACTCGCAAGCCCCGTTCAGGCCAATGCCGTATTCGCGCGTCTGCCGGATGCGACGGTCGCGCGGCTGCGCAAGGCGGGCGCGGTATTCTACGACTGGGCGCCGCCCAAAGACGGCAAGACATTGATCCGCCTTGTCCTGTCCTTTGCCACGCCGGAAGAAGCTGTGGACCGGTTCGTCGCCGCGGCGCGCGGTTAAGCATTTCAAAAGCAATCCGGCCTGAATCTGCGGCGATGTTGCGGGCGATCCGATCATGACCGGCCTTGCCGGCCGCGCGTTCCGGCAAGCCGCACGCCTTGTGCCGGAGGCTGCCGTGCTGCCGTTCAGCCGGCCGGCGGCCGTGTTCTTTCACGGCGTCGAAACGAAGCTCGACGATCCGGTATTGCAGGGCAATCATCACCACCGCGACACCTTCATCGCGATCATGCGCACGCTCAAACGGCGCTTCGACGTGCTGCCGCTCGCGGCCCTCAACGAGGTGCTGAAAAATCCGGACCGGCATTCGCGCGCATTGTTTTTGATGGCAGACGACGGCTACACCAGCATGCTCGACGCCGCCGGCATTCTGGACGAGTTGAATCTGCCATGGACCTTGTTCGTTTCCACGGCACATATCGGCTCGTCCGAACGCAACCCGATCTTCCGGGCGCGCGCCTTCCTGCGCTATGCGCCGGCTGGACAATATGCGTTGCCGCATCTGGGACGCATCGATTTCGTGTCCCGCCCGCGCGACACGGAGGAAGAGCGCATTGTTGCCCTCCTGAAAACGCTTTCCGCTGCGCAGGCGCGCGAGACATTGGACGCGATGGATGATGCGCTCGCCGAAGCCGGGCTCGCCGATCTCGGCACGCTCTTTCCGTCGGATGCGTTTCTTTCCTGGGAGCAGTTGAAGCAGCTGGCTGCGCACGGCGTTGCGATCGGCGCGCATGCCCATTGGCATTGGCCGATGAACGGGCGGCAGACGCCGGATCATCTGGCCGAACAGGCCACGCTTTCAAAGCGGCTGATCGAACAGGAAATCGGGGCGTGCAGCGTTTTCGCCTATCCCTTCGGCAACGCCGGCGACGTGACGAAGCCCGCTTGGCAGGCTGTGCGAGAGGCGGGCTACGAAGCGGCCTTTACCACGCTGTCCGGCACGCTCGACGCGAGCATCAACCGCTATCTCCTGCCGCGTCATGGTATCGGCCTCGACGAAACCAACATCGCTTCGGCCGTGGCGATGCTGCGCGCGGGCAATGTGCGCCTGCAACGCTGGCAGGAATCCTTGCGTTAGATTCGGCCCACGAGCGACAGCGTGCCCACCTGGGTCATGCTGCCGTTGCTGCCGCTCAGCATATCGTAGTTGATGCCGATGGACCACGCGCCTGTCGTCGCCGAAATGCTGGCGCCGGCCAGCAGGTTGCCCTTCGACGGGTGCGGCCCCGTGATGGTGAAATCGCCGGTGCCCGGCCCGGTCGCCGTCGACGAAACGCCAGGGAAATGAGCCGTCAGATCGATGCGGTCGGCCAGGAAATCGTAGCGGTAACCGGCGCGCAATTCGGGCTGCATGTAGAAGCTGCCGAAATTCACGTCCTGGCGTGCGTTCAAACCGACGAAGGCCCGCAGCGAGCTCATCACCACCGGATTGACATGCAGGTCGAAGGCATCGCCTGTCGTGCCGTTGCCCCCGGTTTCGGTATAGCCCTCTTCGCGCATGGTCAGGCCGTCGAGCGCGAGATTGGGCGTCAGCGTGGTCGAGCCGTAGACGAAATTGGCGCCCGTCGTCATGCCGGCCGCGCCCAGCACGGCAGATCGCTTGCTGTTGGCCTGGCGCGATATGCCGCCGATCGTAATGAAACGGTGTGCGGACAGATCGCCATAACCCGCGGTCAGCTGCGTATCGAGGAAAAGGCCCTTGCCGCGCCACGTCGAATAACCCGACAGCATGTACCATTGTGTGTTGTCGCGGCTCGATTGCGGCGCGCGCTGATCGACATTGCCGGTGTAGAAGGTAAAGGCGCCGCCGAACCAGCCGCTCCGCGCATCGCCGCCGTCGGCGCCGAGCGCGAAGCCGAAGCCGGAATCCTTGAAGCCAGGCAGCCCGTCCGAACCTTTGTCGGAAATCTGCTGCGCAAATTCCTGGCCCCAGAGCGTGAGATCGCCAGGCTGCGTCGCATAGAGGCGCAGCGTGCGCTGGCGCGCCGCCACCGGACCCGTCGCGTGATCGGTCAGCGAGATGGCGATGGCGCGCGTGCCTCCGCTCGCATCCGGCGCGAATTGCGAATAGGCCGTTTGTGCCTGCGCGTTGTTGGTGATGCCGGCGATCATCGCCGCGCCCAGCGAATCGTCGTTCTCGAGCGCGGTGTTGACGTAAGGGAAGACTTGGGCCGCATATCCCGAAAGTCCGAGCGCCGACGCGCTCTTGGGCGTCAGGTCGAGCACAAGCTGATCGAGACCCGCCTGATCGGCCAGGAACGACGCGGTTCCGGTGAACAGGAACGGGATGTTGCCGTTGATGCCCGCGATGACCTGCGAGGGATCGCCGCCGTTGATATCGAGATGGCCGGTGGGCGCCTGCATCAGCACGAAGCGGCCCGTCGCAGGAATGAAGCTCGAGAACACCACGCCGATCGTGCTGGCGTTTGCGGAGGTCACGGTGATGTCGTCCGCGCTGATCGAGACGTTGCCGGGCAGCTGGGTGGAGACCGCGATGTTCAGATGCGCGTTGTTGTCGAGCGTCAGGTCGTTGAGCAACAGCGACTTGCGCACGGAATTGTTCAGCACGTTCAACGTGCCGCCCGAAGCGATATGGACGTCGAGCATGCCCAGATCGGTTTCCTGGATCTGACCCGAGACCACGCCGAACGCACCGATTTCGAGTTTGTCGGTGCTGCCGGGAGTGCCGAAATTGCTGCCGAAATTGATATTTCCGAAAACCGACGACGTTTTGGTCGAAGTGCCCGTCACCGAAAGCGTATCGGCGCCTTCGCCGAAAATGACGTCGCCCGTGACCAGGCCCGTATTGGTGAAGTTAACGCCCGTTGTGTTGGCGCCCAGATTGGCCGCAATCGTCGTGGTGCTGCCCACGGTGAGAGGCGTCGACGTGGCGGCGGTGATCGAACCGGAATTGGTGATGGCCGACAGCGTGCCCGACTGATCGTTGATCGCGTACATGATTTCGGTCTGCACGGTCGACGGATTGTTGGTTGCCGCCGAGGCAAGAATGGTTCCGGAATTGGTCAGGCTTTTCATCACCGACGATTTGCCAATGTCGATGGCGATGACCGTCGCGCCGAGATCGCCTTGCGCCTGTGCGGTTATGCTGCCGCTGTTGAACAGACCGGAGCCTGCGCTGCCGTCGCCCACCTTCACAAAGCCGCCGGTCGCCGAGCTTGTGTCGTTGACGGCGACGCTTCCAAACCCGAGCGCCACCACGGTGATGGGCGAACTGCCGGCGCTGGTCGTGCGCCCGGCGACAGCGATCGTACCGGAGTTGAAGAAGCCCTTGCCGCCGAGTTCGACATCTGCAGTCGCGCTCGTGCCTGCGAACAGAACGCCGGCCACGGAAAGATTGGGATCGAGCGTGGTGCCGTTGATGAGTCCGATGGCGCCGCGATTGTAGAATGCATAGCCGGGATTGACGGTATCGCCCGCATAGACCCCGATCTGGATCGCGGTCGGCGAGGCCACGCCCTGCAGCGCGGGCGTGACGTAGACCACCGGACTCGATAGGCCGCCGCCGTCCATCGAGATGTTGGCCGTGGCGGCGCCGGATGTCGTGCCGTCGGGGCCTGCATTGAAAAAGCCGCCAAGGATCGACTTGCCGATCTGAACCGCAGAACCGCCAAGCGGATCGCCCGCGCCTTTCGGACTCGTGATCGCACCGGTCGATTGATTCTGGGATGTTTGGAAGCCTTCGGTTCCAATCAGGCCGAAATTCGCGAACGATCCGTTGATCGTGGCGGTCGATACGACGCCGCGCGAGCCGTTTCCGAAAATCTGCAGGCTCGAACCGGCGGACAGCGTGACATCGCCCGTGATGGTGCCGGCAAGGCTGATGCCGGTGATTCCGGTGACATTGGTTTCGTTGGCCGTGGTTGGCGTCATTTGGATCGAACCGCCGAACGTGAAGTCGCCGTTGAGCGTCGATGCGCCGGTGGTGTTGATGCCGATTCCGGTCGAGCTGTCGCCCTGGATGGCGATGGTGCCCGAATTGAAATTGATGTTGCCCGTGAAGGTGCCGTTGCCGGTCAGACCGATACCGAGCTTGCCCGAGCCGCTGCCGCTCAAATCGATAGTGGTCAGACTGCCGCCGGGAAGCACGATCAGGCTGCCGGTAAGTGTCGACGGCGTGGTGCCGTTGCCGGTGTCGATGAGAATGCCTTGCGCGTTGCTGGTGTTCTTGTTCGAGAGCGAGCCGAAGAGACTCACCGTATTGCTCGAATCGAGCGTCACCGCCGGCCCGGACTGGGTAATGGTGATGCTGCCATTGGATTCGATGGTGATGTTGCCTGGGGTGTTGTTGGATGCGGTGGAGGTCTTCACCGGACTTGTCAGATTGGTGGTGACATCCAGATTGTCCGCCAATGCCGGAACGGACAGCGCGGCCGCGGACGCGGCCGACAGCAACAAACTACGCTTCAGGAAAGAACGCTTCACCTGGGCCTCTCGTCGTTATGTCTCTAGCCAACACTGAGGCGAGCCCGCCATGGCGGGTGCCCGGCGAAAACCTCGATGATGTGCGGGGGCTGCCCCATATGCCCAAGCCGCAGCGGCGCGCACCTTAACCAATTTTGTTTCAAGCACATAGCGGCCCATTGCCGCCTACCCCCCGGATTGTCGTTTTTTAATCAGGCGTTAGCCGCTTCTGCCCAGAATGCCGCAACGCCAATACCAGAAGTTCCGGGCCCATGAACAGCAGCCCTCGACGCCTCAGCTTCACCAGGCTGACCCAGAAACAGGTCTCACAGGCGGCTGCCCGCCACGAGATGCTGTATGCGGGCCGGGTCGGCGGCGCACGTGCCGTCTTCGCCTTTTGCGATCTGTCCGGGCTCGACCTTTCGGGACGGAACCTTGCCGATGCGGACTTCACCGGGGCCATCCTCGAAGAGACCAACTTCGCCGGCGCCAAGCTCGATTCCGCCGGCTTCTTCGGCGCGGACTTGCGGCGGGCAAATTGCGAGCGCGCGAGCCTCAGGCGTTGCGACCTCAGAGGCGCGTCCCTGCGCGGCGCCAATCTGATCGGCGCGGACCTCTATGAGGCGGACCTGCGCGAAGGAACGATCGCTCAAAAAGACAAGTACGGAAACCTGCGCGTGCTTCAGCACGAAGTGGGTCCATCCGAAATGCCCGAAGCGTTGCTGGCCAACGCCAATCTCGAACGCGCAAAGATGACCGGCACCATGGCGGTGCAGGCAGACTTCACCGATGCGATGATGAAGAATTGCAAGCTCGTGCGCGCCAATCTGCGCCAGGCCAAACTTGCGGGCGCCAATCTGGAGAACGCCGATCTCTCGGGCTGCAATCTTTCCGGCGCCGATCTCAAGGGCGCCATTCTCATCGGCGCCAAGATGGATCTGGTCACCACCAACGGGGCCAATCTCTCCGAAGCGCTGACCGAAGCAACCGCCGGCCGAACGCCGGACGAACTGCCCGCGCCAATCGAAGACCTGCTCGAAGCTCACGGGCGGTGGGCGGAATCCAATGGCCGCGAAGGCCGTCCCGCGGACTTTTCCGGCATGGATTTGCGCAGCCTCAAGGCCATGTCGCACCGCGCGCTTACCGCGTTGATCGCGCCGAAAGCAACGTTCTACGGCCTCGATCTTTCCGGCTGTTCGTTGCAAGGCAGCAATCTCGCAGGCGCAGACTTGCGTTCTGTAAAATTGGTGGGCGCCGATCTGCGCGGCGCGAACCTGGTGGGTGCGAAACTGAACTATGCCGATCTGCGCGACGTGCGCCTTGGTCCGCTGCTGATTTCCGAATCGCGGCTGTTGCCCGCGCGTCTCGACGGCGCGCAATTGCGTTATGCCGATCTGCGCGGGGCCGACATGCGCCGTGCCCAATTGTCGAACGCAGATTTTGCCTATGCCAATCTGTCCGAAGCAGACCTGCGTGACGCCGACCTTGCAGGCGCGGTTCTGGCCGGCGCGAGACTTCCCGCCCTGCAAGCCGAAACCCTCGCCACGATGGCGGTGGGCGGAACGGCGTAACAACGGCCGCGCGCGTCAGCGCGCCTCGAGGAAATCTCACGCGGAGCCGCGGAGACGCACGGAAATATCGCTCCGCGTCCCCCGCGTCTACGCGTGACCATTTAATGGCTTAATGGCGCCTCGCGCCGTTCTCTTTACTTCCCCGTCACGGAGGAAGGTACGTGCGGACCCAACAATTTATTCACTCAGAGATTCGCCGTTCTGTGCTAAACCCTGCCCCGGAGAAAACGCCCTCGCACGCAACCCAAACGTCGAGGTTCCCATGAAACTTCAGAACAAGATCGCCATTGTCACCGGCGCCGCCAGCGGCATCGGAAAGGAAATCGCGCTGCGCTACGCCCAAGAAGGAGCGAAAGTCGCCATCGCCGATCTGGCCATCGGGCCTGCGAAGGCCGCAGCCGAAGAATTCGCCGCCAAAGGCTACCGGGCCATGGCCGTGGCCATGGACGTCACGAGCGAAGACCAGGTGAATTCCGGTGTGTCCGAAGTCGTCAATGCCTGGGGCGGGGTCGATATTCTGGTGAGCAATGCCGGCATCCAAATCGTTCATCCCATCGAGGAATTCCCGTTTGCCGAATGGAAGAAGATGCTTGCCATCCATCTGGACGGCGCGTTTCTCACCACCAAGGCCGTGATCCCGCATATGTACAAGGCAGGCAGCGGCAGCATCATCTACATGGGCTCGGTGCATTCGAAGGAAGCCTCGGTTTTGAAGTCGGCTTACGTCACGGCGAAACACGGCCTCATCGGACTCGCCAAAACGATTTCGAAGGAAGGCGCCAAGCACGGCGTTCGAGCCAATGTCATCTGCCCCGGCTTCGTGCGCACGCCGCTGGTGGACAAGCAGATACCGGAACAGGCCAAAGAACTTGGCATCTCCGAAGACGACGTGATCAAAAAGATTATGCTGAAGGACACCGTGGACGGCGAATTCACGACCACTGCCGATGTCGCCGAAGTGGCGCTGCTGTTCGCCTCCTTCCCCTCCAATGCGCTGACCGGACAATCGCTTGTCGTCAGTCACGGCTGGTTCATGCAATAGCATGGACAGGCAGATGGAAACCGCGCCCGGCGCCTCTCAGGGCACCGAATGCGCGCAGACGGACGAAAGGAAAGTCCTGCTGCTGCAAGGCGGCGGCGCGCTCGGCGCCTATCAAGGCGGCGTGTACGAAGAACTGGAAGCGCACCGCATCGCGCCGGAGTGGGTGGCAGGCATTTCCATCGGCGCCATCAATGCGGCAATCATCGCCGGCAACGCGCCCGAAAAGCGGACGGAAAAATTGCGCGCCTTCTGGAATCTCGTTTCGGGAAGCCTGCAGGGCGAACCGCTGATCCCCGGCGACCTGCCGCGGGCCCTGTTCAACGAATACAACGCCGGAATCGCGCTCACATTCGGCATCAACGGATTCTTCCGTCCGCGCGTACCGCCGCCCTTTGCCTATCCTCCCGGCTCGCCGGAAGCGCTCAGCTATTACGACACGAGCCCATTGCGCGCGACGCTGCTTTCGCTCGTCGATTTCGACCGCATCAATCGCGGCGCCGTGCGGCTCAGCGTGGGTGCGGTGAATATCCGCAACGGCAATTTCGTCTACTTCGACAGCGCCAAGCAGAAGATCGGTCCCGAACACATTATGGCCTCGGGCGCGCTGCCGCCCGGCTTCCCGCCGATCGAGATCGACGGCGAGTTCTATTGGGATGGCGGCCTCGTTTCCAACACGCCGCTGCAATATGTGGCCGCCGAAGACGACCGCTCCCGCGACGTTTTGATGTTCCAGATCGACCTGTTCAGCGCCCGCGGGCCCTTGCCGCGCAACCTTTTCGATGTCGCCGACCGCGAAAAGGACATCCGCTTTTCCAGCCGCACGCGCCTCAACACCGACGATGCGCGGAGTATCCAACAGCATCGCGCCGCCATTTACAGGCTGCTGAGGAAATTGCCGAAGGAGATGCAGGACGATCCCGATGTGCAATATCTGACCAACCGGCACCGCGCCAATGCGATGTCGATCGTGCATCTGATCTACCGCCGCAAGCACTATGAAACGCAATCGAAGGATTACGAATTCTCGCGCACGTCCGTCGATGAACACTGGCGCTCGGGCAGGCTCGACTTGCGCCAGACCTTGCGTCACCCCAAATGGAAATCCCGCCAGCGCCCCGAAAACGGCATCGCGGTCTTCGATCTGACGGAAGACGGGAAGGGTTGAGTTATATCCAGTTTTCGGCCCGGACACCGGGCATGCGGCCGAACTCGCGCGTATTATTGGTCACGACGATCAGTCCTTCCGACCGCGCATGAGCGCCGATAAGCATGTCGTGTGCACCGGCGGGCTTGCCTTTTCGTATATCCCAGAGGGATATACCAACTCGCAGATTGCGAAAGCAGGGAAAATCTATTCCGCCACCGCCGCGCGCGGCGCGCTCATGGGGTTTCGCGTGCGGGCGTGGATGAATTGCCCCAGGCGCTCGAGGGAAATTTTCGCCTCCTTCAATCCCGGCGTCATCTGAAAGAGATGCTGCATCCCGTCATAGATCTCGATGTTCACCTTCACGCCCGCTTCCGCCGCCCGGTCGCCGAGCTTGCTGGCATCGTCGCGCAGGATTTCCTTCGATCCGGCATGCACCATGATCGGCGGAAAATCCTTGAGATTGGCAAATGCAGGCGATGCATAGGGATCGTTGGGATTGAGTTTCTTGAGATAGTTGCGCGCCGAGAGGAACAGCAATTCCCAGCTCAGGAATTCGTCGCTTTCCGCATTCGTCATCATCGACATGCCGGAGAGCGAGAGATCGGCCCAGGGCGACAGCGCAACGATGGCCGCCGGCATCGGCAGATTGCCGTTGCGGATTGCCAGCAGCGTTGCGAACGCCAATCCGCCGCCCGCGCCGTCGCCCGCCAGCACCACCGCATCGGGAGACAATCCGCCCTTCAACAGATTGCGATAGATGTCCACCCCGTCGCGCACCGGCGCAGGGAAGGGATATTCCGGTGCCAGGCGATATTGCACCGCCAGCCCGTGCGATTGGGCCTGCAGGCAGAGTTTGGCAACGAGCGGGCGATGCGATTCCGGCGAACCGGCGATGAATCCTCCGCCATGGAAATAAAGGATAAGCCTTCCGCGCACCGCACGCGGCGCCTGCACCCATTCGCCTTTCACCAGACCCAATTGCGCAGGCTCGAAGGTGACGCCCTGCGGCACGTCGCCGAAGCGCGCGAAGATTGCTTCGTAAGCACCCCGAAGTTCCGCGATGCTCGATTGCGGTCCAAACCGGGTCGCGCGGGAGGTGCGCGGAAACAGCGCCATGAAAACCTCGATACTGGCCCATCCAAACCGGTGGGCCCGACTCTACTCATCGTGACGTGTGAGGCAACGCACTCCAAAAGCAAAGGGCGCGTCCCCTTTCGGGAACGCGCCCTTTTCTGCTTCAGCCGACAGGCGATCAGGCGGCTTTCGCCTGGCCTTCGATGGTCTTCAGTTCGGGAGCGTTAATGGGGATCCGGCGGGGCTTCTTTTCCTCCGGGATCACGCGCTCCAGCTCGATGTGGAGAAGTCCGTTTTCGAGCTTCGCGCCCTTCACCTCGACATGCTCGGCAAGCTGGAAACGGCGTTCGAACGCGCGGCCTGCTATGCCGTGATAGAGGTAAGAGGACTTCTCGGCGTCCTCGCGCTTGCCAGAGACGAAAAGCACGCCATCGCGCACTTCCACGTTCAGGTCCTTCTCGCCGAAACCGGCCACCGCGACGGTGATGCGATAGCGGTTTTCTTCGGTGCGCTCGATATTGTAGGGCGGGTAGCCCTGCGCGGTGTCGGCCGCGCTGTCGAGCAGATCGAGCAGCCGGTCATAGCCGACCGTCGAACGGAACAGGGGAGCAAAATCCAATCTCATGTCACAACCTCCTATGAGCCTTGTGGATGGGGCGTGCCTCTAGCGGCCACGCCCTGCCCCCCTAATGTGGGAAGCCCCCTTTGGCACTTCAAGATTGAGACTGCCAGGCGAGGTGACCCGCCCCCAGAAGCCAAAAAATGCTGATAAGACAATATATTACGGTATTCATCTGGCGCTTGGTCAGTTTCAGCCCGGTCAGGTCCTCCACCAGCGTCTTGATGAAGGCCCCCTCCTCCCGATTGCCCGGGTTCCGCCAGCGGCCCGATCTCATGAGGTTTTCGACGTTGTTGAGGACGCAGGATCCGGCGTTGAACTGCCACTGCAGGTACATCAGCGGGATGTAGCAAAGATATAGGATCAGGGCCCCGCGCCAGGGCAGCGCCCAGCCGGCCGCTGCGAAAGCCACCAGCGCCAGATGCAGCACGAAACACGCCCAGCCGAGCGCATCGCGTTCACCCTTCGGATGTACCTCCGACCCCTGCGCCCGCTCCATCGCGGCCTTTCGCTATTCCAGATGATTTTTCAAGAATGAGCCGATTCTGTTGACCGCGTCGCGTCCTTCGCCCAGCACGGTGTGGAAGATGTGCCAGACATGGATCATTTTTCCCCAGCTTTCGAAGCTGACTTCGACACCCGCCTCTTCAGCCCTGCGCCAAAGCTCAAGCGCATCGCTGTGCAACGCCTCTTCCGAGCCCACCTGAATGAGCAGCGGCGGCAGCCCCTGCAGATCGGCATACACCGGAGAAGCGAGCGGCTCCTTCGGATCGGTTCCGTTCAGATAGGCGGCCGCCATCTCGTCCAGCCCTTCCTTTCCCACTATCGGATCGCGCGCCTTGCGGCTGCGGTGTGTTTCGCCGCCTTGGCTGAGATCGCCCCACGGCGAGATCGCAACCGCGCAGGCGGGCATGGTGTCCGCCTTGTCCCGGAGCGCCACGAGTGTCGCGATGGTCAGTCCGCCGCCTGCGCTGTCCCCGGCGATGGCGATCTTCTGCGGAACGATCTGTGAATTCACAAGACCTTCATAGGCGGCCACTGCGTCGTCCACCGCCGCCGGAAAGGGATGCTCCGGCGCCAGGCGGTAGTGCGCTACGAACACAGGCAGGTCGGCCGCCTCGCTTAACAGCGCGGCCAGATGACGATGCGATTTGGGCGAGCCGATTACATATCCCCCTCCATGAAGATAGAGCAGCGCCGCATCCCTTCGTGCGTGACGCGCGCGGACCCACTCCCCCTTGATACCGCCGGCCGTTGAGGGCTCGACTTCCACACCATCGGGCACGGGGAAAAAGTCGGCCAGCGCATCGATGCGCGCCCTTTGTGCATGCAGGTCCAGCTTGGGACCGCCATCGTTGGCCTTGAGGAATTCAGCGACGACCGCACGGTCTTTGACAGCCATGTTTCGTTCTCCGATTTCGCATGCTCTAGCGTGGTCCGCTTCCGTGTCCAATGCAAACGCCCTGCCCTCTCGCGCCGCAAAACAAAAATCGAAGCGCGAACAATCGACACAGTTGTTTATTCGCCTGACAAATGGTCATAATCCCCCGCTCCCTAAGGCCGCTCGTGGCGATATATAAGGGTGAGCGAGCCGCCTCAGGGGTATAGGCCGCGGGAGCTCGACGTAAAAAACACGGAAGGGACTTCATATGAGCTCAGATGCAGTGAAACAGATTATCGAAGGCATGGGTGCTGCGCTCGGCGGCAATTCCGGATTGGGCGGCACGCTCAAGTTCGATTTCGGCGAGCCCGGTTCGGTCTTCATCGACGGCAAGTCCGTGCCAAATACGGTGAGCGACGGCGCCGGCAAGAATGCCGATTGCACGATCAGCACCAGCCTCGAAACCTTCGAGAAGATGGTGAAGGGCGAACTCGACGGGACCTCGGCCTTCATGCAGGGCAAGCTGCGCGTCGCCGGCGACATGGGCCTTGCGATGAAGCTTGGCCCGATCCTGCAGAAGGCGCGCCCGGCTTAGTAAGGGACAGTTCGATGAAGCCTGCGCTCGAGGCTTTCGAGCCGAGCTTCTTCGACACGAAAGACGGAGTGCGCCTTCGCGCGGCCGTCTGGAACGCCGCGGAGGGTTATCCCCTTCGCGGCGTTTGCATTGTGTTGCAGGGGCAAACCGAGTTTCTCGAAAAATATTGCGAAGTGATCGACGAGCTGCGCATCCGTGGCTTCAAGGTCGCGGCCTTCGACTGGCGCGGACAGGGCGGCTCGGAACGAGCGCTCGCCGACAGCCGCATCTGCCACATAGACGATTTCGCGCAGTATGACGAAGACCTGCGCGCCTTTATGGAACAGATCGTCGAACCGCTGACCGGCCAGCCGGTTCTGGCTCTTGCCCATTCGATGGGCGCGCACATTCTGTTGCGCACGCTGCACAACAATTCCGCCAATTTCGCCGGTGCCGTGCTTACCGCGCCGATGCTGCGCGTTTCCACCCGCGGCCAACCCGAATGGCTGGTGCCGATCGTTACCAAGTTGATGATCCTGCTCGGCAAGAAGAACGAATTCGTTTTCGGCATGGCCGCGCGCGACCCGTTGAACATGACGTTCAAGGACCAGCTCGTCACATCGGACCGCATCCGTTTCGACCGCACGCAAAGCCTGATCGCAGCCTGTCCGGAGCTTCGCCTTGCCGGGCCCGATTGGAGCTGGCTTGCCGCTGCCTACGCCTCGATGGCCCAGGAGATGGCGCCCGGCTTCGCCGAAACCATCAAGACACCCTTACTCATGTTCGGCGCCGGCAAGGACCGAATCGTCCACACAAGCGCCTGCCGCGAATTCGCCAAACGCCTTCCCGATTGCCACTATGTCGAATTCGAAATCGCCGAACACGAAATCCTGATGGAAAACGACATCGTGCGGACGAAGTTCTGGAAAGCCTTCGACGAGTTCGCCAACAAGCTGTACCCGGTGGAAGAGGAAGACGATTAATCGCCTTCCCCCATTTTCGGCCCGCGCATGCGGGCCACCCGCATACCGAAATTCTGCACGCGGAGGCGCGGAGTCCGCGGATTTGGACTTCTTCTCCGCGTTCTCCGCGTCTCCGCGTGAAACATACAAGATAAGATCACCTGGGTAGCCCGCATTCGCGGACCATGACAAAGTGGATTGAGAATTGGAAAGCGTTCGCCCATGGGCAACACAGATGACCTCGAAAAAGACGCCAGCGGAAAAATCGTCACCCGTCCGATCATGGGGTTCTCGTCGGCGCCCATCGCCGGCATGGCGATCTTCCTTCAGGTGCGTTACGCCGAAACCCCCGAGCAGTTAAAGGCGAAAGGCAAATCCATCCAGTTCTCGCTCACGCCGGAACAGGCGCTCGAATTGGCCAGCATGATGGCCACGCAAGCCAAACGCATCATCGACCAGGTGCCGGACAGCCCGGTAAACTGAGCTATCGAACAATGTTTCATTGCGCCCGGCGCATGGCAGCGTTGCTATCGAACACCTCATAGGCGGCCCGACAATGGGGGCATGACCAACGAAGCGACATCGCCGGCCGCACCGCCCCCGGGGAGGGGGGGTGCTGGATTCCAGAAAACGACTAACCCCATGGAATCCAAACGCAAACCCGGCGGCCAGCCGGGCAATCGCAATGCGTTGAAGACGGGTTTGCACACCGCAAAGGTCCGCGCCTTCGTCGCACGGGTGCGCGCCTGGAAGAAGCGGACGCGGGAGTTGCTGAAGCTGGCGGAAGCAGAACTTTCACTTGCCTCCCTCAAAGCGGGGAGGGCTACGCGGTCCGTAGCGACAGCGTACGGGCGCGCGGCGGGCGGGGGCCGCGCAACAAGGTCAGCGCCAATCGTTCGTCACCGTGCCCGCACCCCTCGTCGCGCCGCTGCGCGCCGCCGGGCTTCCCGCAAGCAGGAGGTAAGTGGAGCTTCACCCATTCAAGATCTTCAGAACATCCCCATGCACGCGTGCGTCACCGGCGGCGACGATGCTGCCGCCCTCGGGCGACACGGGATTTCCCTTCCAGTCAGTGAAAATCCCGCCGGCATTGGTGATGACCGGAATGAGAGCTGCCACATCCCAGGGCTTCAGCATGCTCTCCACGATCACGTCGATATAGCCCATCGCCAGCAGCGCATAGCCGTAGCAATCTCCCCCGAAATAGCTCATGCGCGCGCCCGCGCACACATTGCGGAAGGCGCGCCGGTCGTCCTGGTCGAAAAACGCCCATGGATGCGTGGTGGACACCACCGCGTCCGAAAGCGAAGCGCAGTCGCGCGTGCGCAAACTCTCGCGCCCTTCCGGTGTGATGAGTTCGGATGTGCCGTCGAACCCGATGAACCGTTCGCGCAGCACCGGCTGGTCGATGATGCCGAGAATGCGCTTTCCCTCTTCCTCGAGCGCGATCAACGTGCCCCAGGTGTGCCGCCCGGTGATGAAAGCGCGCGTGCCATCCACCGGATCGAGCACCCAGGTGAGGCCGGAGGTTCCGGGCTTGTGCCCATATTCTTCGCCGAGAATGGCATCGTTGGGCCGTTCGGCATCGATGATTTTCCGGATCGCCTCCTCCGCCCCTCGGTCGGCGGCGGTGACGGGGTCGAACATGGCCTTGCCGCCCACCTGCCCCTTGTCGTCGATGGCGATGCGCTGGCGGAAATAGGGACGGATCACCTCACCTGCCCGGTCGGCGAGCTTGTTGGCAAAGGCGATGGTGGCGGCGTCGATAGGCATATCCCTTCCCTAGCAGCGTTGGTCTCATTCTTCACCTCCCCGCAAGGGGGAGGCAAATCTCTGCAGTCACCCTATATTGAAAGAACATTTCCTGGAGGGACAAATGCGAACAGTTGTCGTGACGGGCGCGTCCACGGGCATCGGCCATGGCTGCGTGAAAGTTCTCATATCCGCGGGCTTTCGGGTCTTCGGCAGCGTACGCAAACAGGGCGATGCAGATCGACTGCAAGCGGAATTCGGAGCCAATTTCACGCCGTTGATTTTCGATGTGACCGATCGGGAAGCCGTCAAGCGCGGTGCGGCCATCGTCGAGAAGGCGCTTTCGGGCGAGACCCTGTTCGGCCTGGTCAACAATGCAGGCGTCGCGGTGGCGGGCCCTCTGCTTCATCTCGATCTCGACGAATTGCGCCAGCAGATCGAAATCAATCTGATTGCACAATTGGGCGTGACGCAGGCCTTCGCGCCGCTTCTGGGCGCCGATAGGTCGCGCAAAGGCAAGCCTGGACGGATCGTCATGATGTCATCTATCGGCGGCAAGAATGCGTTTCCCTTCATGGGGCCTTATTCGGCGAGCAAATTCGGGTTGGAAGGCATGGGAGAATCCCTGCGCCGCGAACTGATGATCTTCGGTATCGATGTGATCATGATGCGCCCCGGCGCAGTTGCGACGCCGATCTGGGACAAAGCTGACGAAGTGGATGTGAACCGTTTCGCGAACACGCCCTATTTCGACGCGCTGAAAAAGATAAAGGACGTCATGATCGATCGCGGCCGCAAAGGCTATCCGCCGGAACGTATCGGACGCGCCGTGCTGAAGGCGCTGACGGCAGCGCGGCCCAAAGCCGCCTACACGGAAAATCCCGAAAAACTCCAGGGCCTGGCGGTACGCGTCCTGCCCAAACGCGCGCTGGACAAGGCCATTGCAAGTCAGCTGGGGTTGACGCGGAAGTAGCCTTATTCCGCTTCGGCTTTGGCGCGCTTGCGCATGTGCGGAAGCAATTCACGCTTGCGAAGGCGGATGGATTGGGGGGTCACTTCCACCAGCTCGTCTTCTTCGAGATAGGCGATGGATTGTTCGAGCGTGAGCGGCGTCACCGGTGTCAATCGCACCGCTTCATCCTTGCTGGTTGTGCGGATGTTGGTGAGCTGCTTCGCACGCAGCGGATTGACGTCGAGATCGTTGTCCTTGGCGTTCTGGCCGATGATCATGCCCTGATAGACTTTCGTGCCGGGCGTAATGAACAGCCTTCCGCGCTCCTCAAGATACCACAGCGCATATGCCACCGCTTCGCCTTCGCCCGTCGAGATCAGCACGCCGTTGCGCCGTCCTTCGATCGGGCCCTTGTGCGGAGCGTAGCCGTGGAACATCCGGTTGATCACGCCCGTCCCGCGCGTGTCGGTGAGGAATTCGCCGTGATAGCCGATAAGGCCGCGCGACGGCGCGAGGAACACAATGCGCGTCTTGCCCGCGCCTGTCGGCCGCATATCCTGCAATTCGCCCCTGCGCAGCGATATCTTCTCTATGACGACGCCCGTGTAGGGATCGTCCACGTCGACGGTCACCTCTTCTATCGGCTCCAGCCGCTCGCCGTTCTCACCGGTCTGGAACAACACGCGTGGCCGGGAGATGGAGAGCTCGAAGCCTTCGCGGCGCATGGTCTCGATCAACACCCCGAGCTGGAGCTCGCCGCGGCCCGCCACCTCGAATGCGCCTTCGCCCGTCTCCCGCACCTTGATGGCGACATTGCCTTCAGCCTCGCGCAACAGCCGCTCGCGGATGACACGGCTCTGCACCTTGTCGCCCTCGCGACCTGCGAGGGGGGAGTCGTTGACGGAGATGGTGATGGCCAGCGTCGGCGGATCGATAGGCGTTGCGGCGATCGGCCGATCGACGTTCACATCGCACAGAGTGTCGGCGACTGTGGCGTTCTGCAAACCTGCAATGGCCACGATGTCGCCCGCATAGGCCACCGCTTCGGGTACGCGGTTGAGACCGCGAAACGCGAGCAGCTTGGTGGCGCGGGCGCGTTCGACTTCCTTGCCGTCGCGATCGAGCGCCTTGATGACACGATTGACGTTGATGGAACCGGATTCGATGCGGCCGGTCAGGATGCGGCCGAGATAGGGATCGGCTTCAAGCGTGGTGACGAGCATGGTGAAGGGATATTCTTCGCCTGCCTTCGACATTGGTTTGGGCTTCGGCACGTCGGCGACGATACGCTCGAAGAGCGGCGTCAGGTCCTTGCGCTCGTCTTCCAGCTCATTTACCGCCCATCCGCTTCTACCGGATGCGTAGAGTACGTGGAAGTCGAGCTGATCGTCATTGGCTTCCAGCGCGAGAAACAGATCGAAGATGCTTTCGAGCGTCTCCTTGGGCTGGGCGTCCTGGCGGTCGACCTTGTTGATGACGACGATGGGCTTCAGACCCAGTTTCAGCGCCTTGGAAAGTACGAATTTGGTCTGTGGCATGACCGATTCGGCGGCGTCGACAAGAAGCACGACGCCATCGACCATGGAGAGAATGCGCTCGACCTCGCCTCCGAAATCGGCATGTCCGGGCGTATCCACGATGTTGATCCGCACGTCGCGCCACTCGACACTGGTACATTTGGCCAGAATGGTAATGCCGCGTTCCCGCTCCAGATCGTTGGAGTCCATGGCGCGTTCGTCCATGTGCTGGTTTTCACGCACGGCACCAGCCTGCCTGAGGAGCTGGTCCACAAGCGTGGTTTTGCCATGGTCGACATGGGCGATAATGGCGATGTTTCGTATATCCATTACGGGTGCCAGTGAGAAAGAGGGCGCGCTTATAGACGGTGGATCGGCCGGGGGCAATTTCCGGTTTCAGGCCCCCGCTTTTGCCCGTTTTTGGCCGACCGAGACGGGAATGGCCGCAGCCTCCATCGCGACGCGGCCGCGATCGGCAGGATGGCTATTATTCCGAGAGATTGCGTATCTCCGTAATCTCTTCCGGCGCAAGCTGCCAGTTCGCCGCCAGCACGTTGAGATCGACCTGTTCAGGTTTGGTGGCGCCCGCAATCACGCTTGCGACTGTGTTTTCCGAAAGCAGATAGCTGAAAGCGAGTTCGAGCAGCGTGCGGTTATGTGCGGCTGAGAATGCTTTCAGGCGCTCCACGATCTCGAAATTCCGGTCCGTCATATAGCGGTTGGCGAGATATTTCATCGCCGAGAATCGCGTGCCGGAAGGCGGCGCTTCGCCGGATTTGTATTTGCCGGTGAGAAGCCCGGATGCCAGCGGAAAATAAGGCAGCAGGCTCATTCCTTTCGCTTTGAGCGCAGGTATCAGATCGCGCTCTGCGCCGCGAACGAGAAGACTGTATTCGTCCTGCGCTGAGACCCATTTGGAGAGCGATTGCACTTGCGCGATCCATAGCGAATCTACGATCTGCCATGCCGGCATGTTGGAGCAGCCGATGAATCGCACCTTGCCGGAGGTGACGAGTTCATCGAGGGCCTGCAGGGTTTCTTCGATCGGTGTTTTCGGATCTGGCGTGTGGAGCTGGTAGAGATCGATCCAATCCGTTCTGAGCCGCTTCAGACTTGCTTCCACCGCTTCGACGATGTAGCGCCGCGACGCGCCGGATTTCGTTCCAGCATCGTCCATCTTCATGCCGAATTTGGTGGCCAAGACGATCTGCTTGCGGCGCGGGCCGAGCAATTCGCCAAGCGTCGTTTCGGAACCGCCGCGATTGCCATAGATGTCGGCTGTGTCGAACAGGGTAATACCTTTGTCGATGGCGCGGTCGATCACGCGCTGAGCGGCATCGCGGGGGATCATGCCGAAATTGTTGCAGCCGAGGCCCACCACGGAGACATCGAGGCCGGAAGTACCGAGTTTTCTTTTTTGCATGGGGGATGTCCTGCTTGCGCAGGTCAAGCCTAGTCCTTGGCAGGCGTCCTGCCGAGGCTGGCGAGCAGCATTATCGAGTCCCGGAGGATGCGTCTCGCCTCTCGCCGCAATTCACGAAATTCTCGGGCGTAGCGGCCGGTCTTTCACTACGTCCCCGTCCATTCCTTTGCCTTTCCATGTGGAAAAGCATATAGGAAATATTGTCCAAGAAGAAAGATATATATCTTATTTTCTAGGACTTCAGAGTTTGGTTGCCGGTGCGGCGTAGCTCGGAAACGGGCCCACAGGGAAAGGTTGTTCATCCCGGACGCAAGAAACGTAAGCCAGAAGCTCCCAGAGATATTGGATCACATTCAGGCTGGTGCGGCGTAGTTCTTCACTGACGCGGTTGTTGATCAGGATCGAGATCAACTGGACGGCGGCCAGCAGCAAAACCACCCAGAATGTGAACCAGGCAATCACCGCGAAAAGAAGCGAATAGAGCAGGCGAGAGCCCGAAAAGGGGGTGCGGACTGCGGGCGGATGGGCATTATCGCCAGTGGTCGTATCGGTCATTGGTCCCTCCAAAGACGGGCGGGGGCCGCCCCTCCTTAGCTAGGGATCGATGTCAGGGGTTCAAGAGCCGGTGTCTGGCCAGCGCATCGAAAGGTGTGGCCAGCAACAAACCTGCAAGGAAGCCCCCGATATGGGCCTGCCAGGCAACCAGGCCTACTCGACCATCGGTGCCGATGCCGGTGTAGCCGGCCAAGACGTTCCCCAACACCCAGAACAGCGAAAAGACAATGATCTGCCGTGACAGAAGGGAGGCCAGACGCGGAAAGGATTCGCCCTCAATCCAGATCCGTCCCCACAACATGCGAATGCCCGCACCCATCAGTCCGGAAATCGCACCAGACGCGCCGATCACCGGATCATCAGAGCCCCAATTGGTGATGAGATGCGCAAACGCGGCCGCGACAGCGCAGAGAAAAAACACCGTCAGGAACATCCCCGCGCCCCAGCGCCGCGCAACGATGGGACCTGCGGCCAGCAGCCAAATGCTGTTGATGGCGATGTGGCTGATATCGCCGTGCAGAAAGACATAACTGACGAATGGGATCGCCAATTGCAGCCACGATTGCGAGATGGCGCCATGCGCCGCGAGATACTGTCCGGAATAGCGAATGGGCCAGAAGGCAAATTCGTAGAGAATCGCATCGCCAATCTTCAGCGGCATGAACGACCAGCCGAGATACGCCACAACGAGCAGTGCGATCATCACCAACACTACAAAGGGCGCGCGGATCATTGGCTGGCGCGGAGAATGCGGTTCCTGGAGAAAGGCCATGAGGGTTTCTACGATCGCATCAATGCGGCTTCAACGAGCGGGAGGCGATCGTTGCCGAAATACATATCGCTGGCGTTCACGAACATGGTGGGCGATCCGAAACCGCCGCGCGCAATCAATTCATCCGTATTGGCTTTGAGCCGTTCCTTGATCTCGGGCTCTTCGCTGCGGGAGAGGATCACTTCGGGATCGAGGCCGGCATCGCGACAAACGTCTTCCAGCACGCCGCGCTGGCTTACGTCCTTCAGCTCGCCCCAATAGGCCTCGAACGCGACGCGCGCGAACGGGATTAACGCTCCTTTTTCCTGCGCCGCTAGCGCGCATCGCATCATGGACACGGCGCGAACGGGAAAGACGGGCGGCCGGCCGATCCTGATTCCGGCAAGCCGTGCCCAATCCTGAAGGTCCTTCTCATAATAGGACGCCTTGCGCTTGTCGGGATTGGCCCTGCGTTCGTAGACGTCCTGATTGACCGCATTGAACACGCCGCCCACGAGAATGGGCTTGAACACAATTTCGGCGCGCGTTCGCCGAACGATATCGTGAATGCGTGTGAAGGCGAGATACGTCCAAGGCGAGGAGCAATCGAAGAAAAACTCGATTTTTGCCAATTTGTCTCTCCCGAGGCAGGCGGCAACGTTAACGGCGTTCGTTTCACATTGACACAGAAATCATAGTTAAAACACGTTTACGGTTGGCATGGGGGTTGCTGCAAATAGTTCGGGTCATTGTGGGTTTCGCCCATGCCGTTTGGCATCAGACAATTATTGGCGATCGGTTCGGCGTTCGTTGCGCCGGTCGCAGCCTATCCGATAACGGCGTATGCGGTCGATTTTTCCAGCGACGATACCTACAGCCACCCGTTTGGAATGGCGCCCGGACAGGAGAACCAGCCGGTCAACGCATCGCTGAGGGATGCGAACGGCAACCTTACCGTCGTCAACGGACAATTCACATCGTCAGCCATGAGCCAACAATCAGGCTTGAGCACCATGTCTTCGGGCGTGGGTTTTGGCGGCGCACAAGCGACCGCCGTCGGCAATTCTCTCAATGTCATCACGGTGGGTTCGGGGAACACCGTGATCGTCAATTCGCATCAGGAGAATAACGGAAATCAGACAGCGACCGTCAGCACCAACGGTCACTGAGGAAAGTTTGTCCCCCATGATATTGCGAGGACGCAGACAATTTACACGACCGGTAGCAATAGCGCTGGCTGCAGTCACGCTCACCGGTTGCATTACGCCGAGCGCGGACAAAACAACGGGGCGTTACACCGCGCCGATCGGCGATGCGCCCGTCATCAGCAATGAGACGCCCTATTCCGCGGCCCTTCGCTGCCTTGCCGGTTACACTTCGACGCGGCCGATTCGAATTGCAGTTGGCCAGGTCGCCGACTACACGGGCAAGACCGAAGCCGACAATGGCGGCCGCAAGCTCACGCAAGGCGCAGCACTCATGGCGATGTCCGCGCTTGCCAAAGCAGGCGTGCCGCTCGTCGAACGCTTCGACACTTCCGTCGCCGAAATGGAATTGAAATACGCCAACAACAAGCTGATCTCCGCCGACGGATTGCGCGGCAGCCTGGGCGGCGGCGACTACCGCAAGATCTATGCAGGCTCGATTCCGGGATCGGATTACTACCTGGTCGGCGGAATCACCGAACTCAATTTCAACATCCGCTCGATGGGCGCCAATGCGGACGGCGGGGAAACCGCCACCGACGGCATCAAAGCGATGGCGGGCGTGAATCTTTATGTGATGAATGTTGGTCTGGACCTCAGACTGGTCGACACCAATACGCTCGAAGTCGTAGACGTGATCTCCTATCAAAAGCAGATCATCGGGCGGCAGCTTTCGGCTGGCGTTTTTGATTTCCTCGGCCACCACTTCTTCGACGCAAGCATCGGCGAAAGCGCGCTGGAGCCGATCCAGCTGGCCGTTCGCAGCGTCATCGAGCGAGCGACGCTCGAAATCGTTTCGCGGCTCTACAGGATTCCAGACAGCACCTGTACGTCGCGATTGGGGACTGCGGACGATCCGCTGGCAGGCCCCGGAGACCAGGTCTCCCAAGAGGCAAAAGCCCTTCCAGCGAAGATCACACCTGCAAACACCACCATCGAGGAGAAATCTCATGTTGCAGCTAACAAAAACCCTTATCGCTACTACAGCTCTGATGACCCTAACGGGTCTGGCCTTCGCGGGGGACTATAACCCTCCGCCTCACGGCAGTGACATCCTGAACGGCCAGGTCGATCTCAATTCGCAATCGACCACGCTGAACACAAACATCGCCAACGTTTCCGGCGGCGTTTCCGGCCAAGCTATCACGGGCGGAAACGTTCTCAGCGTCGTGACGATGCAGAACTCCAACGTCACCAACAACCAGTACGTTTCCAACGTGAAGGTCTCATCGACCGTGAACGCCGATATCAAGAATGCAGGCGGCGGAGTCAGCCTGACGTCGCAGGCCATCTGCAACTCGGCCGACATCTCGACCGACCCGATGGTGACAAACGTCTATTCCAACCAGGAATGCAACGCCAAGGATCCATCTGCAGCGATGAACGCCAATCTCACCAATATCGGCGGAAACGTTTCTCTGGCGACGACGGCGATCAGTAACACGTTCTCGGAAGACAGCAACGCTCCGAACGCCGCAGTGCAGAACTATCAGGTCAACAAGGCAGGCACATACGCCACATCAAACACCAACATCTCCAATGTCGGCGGAGATGTGAACGTTTCGGCGGCGGCGATCGGCAACAACGCGCAGATCGTACACTATTCGACGGGGCATTAATCCGCCTCGCAACAGACCCTCGCGGGCGCCTTCTTGGGCGAAATCGGAATGCGCCGGCATCGGAGGGAGAGCGAAGGCTCTCCCTCTATTTTTATCTGCGGATGGCGGCATCGAGCGCCAGCACATGACGCGCCTGAACGAGATGCGGCTGGTCGAGCATCTTGCCATCGAGTGAGGCGACGCCGGCACCTGTGGCAAAGGCTTCGACGACGCGTCTGGCATGCGCCACGTCCGCTTCGGTGGGCGTGAAGGCGGCGTTGATGATTTCCACTTGATCGGGGTGGATGGCGAACATTCCCGAGAAGCCTTCGCGCTGAGCCGCGCGGGCGACTTTTTCGAGACCTTTGGAATCGCGGAAATCGGCATGCAAGGTTTCGATGGCCGAAACGCCCGCGGCTTTCGCAGCGATCAGCACCAGCGAGCGAACGACTTTGTAAATGAAGAGAAATTCGCCCGAGTCATCGCGATTGCCGGCGGCGCCGAGCGCGGCCGACAAATCTTCTGCACCCCAGCTAAGCGCGGAAAGGCGCGGCGGCGGCGAGCGGTAATCCATCAGCGACATTACCGCGATGGGCGTTTCGGTGGCGACCGGCAGCGTTTTGATCGCGCCGAGCGGAAGGCCGTGGCGGGATTCAAGAGCGGTCAGATCGTTGTCGAGGACGCGCAGTGCATCCGGACCGTCCGGCTTGGGGACGATCAGGCCGTCCGGCTTTGCGCCGACGATTGCTTCGAGATCGGCACCGTAGTCGGACGAACCGACCGGATTGATGCGCACCCATAGGCTCGCACGCGATTTGCGCTCGCTAACAAAGGCGTGCGCGAGCTTGCGTGCGGCGGGGCGATTGGGGGCGGCGACCGCATCCTCAAGATCGAGGATCAGCGCGTCGGCGGGTGAGGATTGCGCCCGCGCCAGTTTCTTTTCGCTGTCGGCGGGTACGAAGAGGAAGGAACGCAGGATCATGGCTTCTTCAGCATCAGGGCAGAGCGTTTGCATTGGGCGACGATCTCGCCGCGCTGGTTGATGGCGCGGTGGAGGAACACGACGATGCCCTGCGTGGGTCGCGATTTGGATTCGCGCTTCTCCAATACTTCGGTTTCGACATGCAGTGTGTCGCCGTGGAAGACGGGCTTGGGGAAGCGCACTTCATCCATGCCGAGATTGGCGACCGTGGTGCCGAGCGTGGTTTCGCCGACCGAGATACCGATCATCAGGCCAAGCGTGAACAGCGAATTGACGATGCGGGTGCCAAATTCGGTGGTTTTGCCGTATTCCTCATCCAGATGAAGCTGGGCGGGATTGTGCGTCATGGCAGTGAAAAAGACGTTGTCGGCTTCGGTCACCGTGCGGCGAATGGGGTGATCGAATTTCTGGCCGATCTGGAATTGGTCGAAATAGAGTCCGAGCATGTTCTCACCTCAAATCGAATTGCACCATAAACGCACAGTGTGCGGTCAGTACGATTTCGGCAAACCCAGCACATTCTCTGCAATAAATGACAGAATAAGCTGCTCCGTCACCGGCGCAATGCGCGGGAGCATGGATTCCCGGAACAGGCGTTCGACCTGATATTCCTTGGCGTAGCCCATGCCGCCGTGGGTCATCACGCTTCGGGTGCAGGCGTCGAAGGCGGCGCGCGCGGCCAGGAATTTGGCGGCGTTGGCTTCGGCGCCGCAGGGTTGTTTGGAGTCGTATAACGATGCGGCACGCAGGCACATCCACCACGCGCTTTCGAGATAAGCCCAGCTTTCGGCCAGCGGATGCTGAATGCCCTGGTTCTGGCCAATGGGGCGGCCGAAGACGACGCGCTCTTTTGCGTAAGCTGCTGCGCGATGAAGGGCATCGCGGCCGAGACCGATCGCTTCAGAGCCGATCAGGATGCGTTCGGGATTGAGGCTGTCCAACAGGTACCGGAAGCCTTTGCCTTCTTCGCCGATGCGATCTTCTTCCGGGACATGCAAGTCGTCGATAAAGACGGCGTTCGAATCCACGGCGGCGCGCCCCATCTTGGGAATGCGGCGGACTTCAACCTTGCTGCGATCGAGATCGGTGTAAAACAGCGTCATGCCGTCGGTCGGTTTCTTGCACTCCGCCTTCGGCGTGGTGCGCGTCAAGAGAATCATCTTGTCGGCGATCTGTGCGGTCGTCGTCCACATCTTGCGGCCCTTGACGATGTAACCGTCGTTGGTGCGGCGCGCGAAGGTCTCGATGCTTGTCGTATCCAATCCCGCATTCGGTTCGGTGACGCCGAAACAGGCTTTCTGCTCGCCCTTGATCAGCGGCGGCAGGAAGCGGGCCTTCTGTTCTTCCGACCCGTGCACGACAATGGCGTGAGGACCGAAGATGTTTAGGTGGATGGAAGAGGCCGCCGCATAACCGCCGCCGCCCTTGCCTACCGTGTGCATCATGATGGCGGCTTCGGTGACGCCGAGCCCTGCCCCGCCAAATTCGGGCGGCATGGCAATGCCGAGCCAACCGCCATCGGCCATGGCCTTGTGGAATTCGTGGGGGAAACGGGCCTCCTCATCGAGCCTGGACCAGTAGTCGTCGCCGAAGCGCGCACAGATCTTGCCGACATTTTCTTCGATGGCGCGCTGCTGTTCGGAGTAGGCGATGTCCACGGGGCCCTCTAAAAATCTTTATAATCCAAAGCGTTAGGTAGATACCAGAGACTGTTTCCGGAACAATTGAGGATAGCGCGAAGCGCCGGTTGCGCGCGAGGTCACACTCATTATGATGCAGAAATAATAGGAAACGCCTTGCATTCGCCACACAAAAAGCGCCCGCTTGCGGCCTCGGGAGAACGCACAAAAGCGAATGCGGCCATGGAGATACGTAGCATCCAATGAGTCACGATTCGGCTGATGGGCTGGCGGTTGCCGAGCCTCAGCAGCGTGCGGGCGGCATGAAGCCAACCGACACCAAAGATCCCAACTACTTTCACAAGGTTGTCGATTGCCAATGGGCGTGCCCGGCGCATACGCCCGTGCCCGAATACATCCGGCTGATCGCCGAGGGGCGTTATTCCGACGCCTACATGATCAATTGGCGGTCGAACGTTTTTCCGGGCGTCTTGGGGCGCACATGCGACCGGCCTTGCGAACCGGCCTGCCGCCGCGGGCGCGTGGAAGAAGAGCCTGTGGCGATCTGCCGGCTGAAGCGCGTCACCTACGACAACAAGGACGATGTCACAGGGCGGATGCCCAAACCGGCGGCCCGGAAGAATGGAAAGCGCATAGCGCTCGTCGGCGCGGGCCCCGCATCGCTGACAGTGGCGCGCGATCTTCTGCCGCTTGGCTATCACGTCACGATCTTCGACGCCGATCCGTTCGCGGGCGGCATGATGCGCACGCAGATCCCTAAATTCCGCCTGCCGGAGCATGTGCTCGACGAGGAATGCAACTATATCCTCAACCTGCAGCCTGAGACGCGATTCGGCCAGCGCATCGACAGTTTGAAGGCGCTGCTGGCGGAGAACTACGACGCGATCTTTGTCGGCTGTGGGGCACCGCGCGGACGCGATCTCGATATTCCAGGGCGCAAGGAAGCGGCGGCGAACATTCATATCGGGATCGACTGGCTTTCGAGCGTTTCGTTCGGGCACACGACAAAAATCGGCAAGCGCGTGATCGTGCTGGGCGGCGGCAACACGGCTATGGATTGCTGCCGCACATCGCGCCGTCTTGGCGGCGAAGACGTTCGCGTGGTTGTGCGTTCCGGCTTCGATGAAATGAAGGCCAGCCCTTGGGAAAAGGACGATGCGATGGGCGAAGGCATTCCCATCCACAATTTCATGGTACCCAAGGAATTCACGCACAAGGACGGCAAGCTGACCGGCGTAGTCTTCGAAAAGGTGAAAGCCGAAAAGGATGCGAAGGGCCGCCGCAACCTGGTGCCGACGGGCGAACCGGACGTGCATATGGAATGCGATGACGTTCTCGTTGCCGTGGGACAAGAGAATGCCTTTCCCTGGATCGAGCGCGATGCAGGCGTCGAGTTCGACCGCTGGAACATGCCGAAGGTTGATGCCGTCACCTATCAGTCGACCAATCCTAAAGTCTTCTTCGGAGGTGACGCGGCCTTCGGGCCCAAGAACATCATCTGGGCCGTGGCGCACGGACACGAAGCGGCGGTTTCCATCGACCTCTTCTGCAACGGCAAGAGCGTGAACGACCGGCCGCCGCCGATGACGAATCTGGCGAGCCAGAAGATGGGCATTCACGAATGGTCGTACGACAATGACGTATCCCTCGACCTTCGCTACAAGGTGCCGCATGCGCCGAAAGAGCTGACGCTGAAAAACGTTCTCGTGGAAGTCGAGCTTGGCTTCGACAAGAAACAGGCCTTTGCCGAAGCTCAGCGTTGCCTGAATTGCGATATCGAGACGGTGTTCGAACGCGGACTTTGCATCGAATGCGATGCCTGCGTGGACATTTGTCCCATGGATTGCATCACCTTCACGCCCAACGGCGAGGAGGAGGAATTGCGTCACCGCTTGACGGCGCCTGCCTTGAACCGCACGCAGGATCTCTACGTCTCCGACGCGCTCAAAACGGGCCGCGTGATGGTGAAAGATGAAGACGTATGCCTGCATTGCGGGCTTTGCGCCGAGCGCTGCCCCACGGGCGCCTGGGACATGAAGAAATTCTATCTTGAAACTGCACAGGCCGGCACATCATGCAAAGCCGCATAAACGCAACCAACGACTTCGTCGTCAAATTCGCAAACGTCAACGGATCCGGCTCGGCGAGCGCGAACGAATTGTTCGCAAAATGCATTCTGCGGATGGGCGTTCCCGTCGCTTCGCGCAATATCTTTCCATCGAACATTCAGGGTCTGCCCACCTGGTATGAGGTACGCGTGTCCGGTGCGGGATGGCTGGGACGGCGCGGCGGCGTAGACATGATGGTCGCGATGAACCCGCAGACCTGGGACAAGGACGTCGCCTCCATCGATGCGGGCGGTTATCTCTTCTACGACTCGACAAAGCCCTTGCCGCCGTCGAAATTCCGCGAGGATATCAACGTCATCGGCGTGCCGCTGACCACCATTACCAACCGCACCTACACCGATCCGCGCCAGAGGCAGCTCTTCAAGAACATCATCTATGTGGGCGCATTGTCGGCCCTCTTCAGCATAGATCCGGCGGTGGTGGAGAAATTGCTGGCAGACCAATTCAAGAAACGGCCGGAACTAATCGAATCCAACGTGAAGGCATTTCGCCTTGGCTACGACTACGCGCGGGAAAATTTACCCAATGCGTGCGGACTTAAGGTTGAACATGCCGACAAGGTGGGCGACCGCATCTTCATCGCCGGCAACGATGCAGCAGGCCTGGGCGCGGTCTATGGCGGGGCCACGGTATGCGCCTGGTATCCGATCACGCCGTCCACTTCCGTCGCGGAAGCGTTCACCAAGCACTGCAAGACATTCCGCGTCGATCCCAAAACCAAAAAGAACTATTACGCCATCGTGCAGGCGGAAGACGAGATTGCGGCCATCGGCATCGTGATCGGCGCGGGCTGGAACGGCGCGCGCAGTTTCACCGCAACCAGCGGACCGGGCATTTCGCTGATGCAGGAGTTCTTCGGGCTTGCCTATTTCGCGGAAATTCCGGCAGTTATCTTCGACATCCAGCGCGGCGGGCCTTCGACGGGCATGCCGACGCGAACGCAGCAATCCGACATTCTTTCCGCAGCCTATGCGAGCCATGGCGACACGAAGCATGTTCTGCTGATGCCCAAGGACCCGAACGAGTCTTTCCATTTTGCAGCAGAATCGTTCAACCTGGCCGAGCGGTTGCAGACGCCTGTATTCGTGATGATGGATCTCGACATCGGAATGAACGACTGGCTGTGCGAACCGCTGACATGGGACGATAAGGAGCGGTACGACCGCGGCAAGGTGATGTCGTTCGAGGATCTGGAAAGCGGCAAGGCATTCGGGCGCTACCTGGACGTTGACGGCGACGCCATTCCCTACCGCAGCCTGCCCGGCACGCACCCCACTCGCGGAGCCTTCTTCACGCGCGGAACGAGCCGCGACCGCTATGCGAAATATAGTGAGGAAGGCTCGGTCTATGTCGACAATATGCAGCGGCTGCTGCGCAAGTTCGAGACGGCCAAGTCGCTTGTGCCCGCTCCCATTGTCAAGTCTGCGAAAGTGGGCACGCGGCATGGCGCGATCTTCTACGGATCGACGACGGTTGCGATGGAAGAAGCGCTTGCGGCGCTCGAGGCGCAAGGGCTCTATCTCGATACGCTTAGGGTTCGCGCCTTTCCATTCTCCGACGAGGTGGTGGACTTCATTAACGCGCACGACCAGGTATTCGTGGTGGAGCAGAATCGCGATGCGCAGCTTCTGAAGCTGATCGTCAACGAATGCGCCATCGACCCGGCTCGATTCATCTCGATCCTGCATTATGACGGCACGCCGATCACCGCGCGATTCATCATCGCCGCAATTGCCGAACGCATGAACATCGCCACGCGCAAAGAGGCCGCGGAATGACATACATCGCCAAGCCGAAGCTGCATCACAAGGGGCTTGTACCGAACAAGCTGGGATTCACGCATCGCGATTATGAAGGATCGATCTCGACGCTTTGCGCCGGATGCGGGCATGACTCGATCAGCGCGGCGCTGATCCAGGCCTGTTACGAGCTTTCCATAGAGCCGCATCGGGTGGCGAAACTTTCGGGCATCGGCTGTTCGTCGAAGACGCCGGACTATTTCCTGGGAAACAGCCACGGTTTCAATTCGGTGCATGGGCGGATGCCGAGCGTATTGACGGGCGCCAATCTTGCCAACAAGGATCTCATCTATCTGGGCGTTTCCGGCGATGGGGATTCCGCGTCCATCGGGCTCGGGCAGTTTGCGCATTGCGTACGGCGCGGCGTGAACATGGTCTATATCTGCGAGAACAATGGCGTATATGGACTGACCAAAGGGCAATTCTCTGCCACTGCGGACAAGGGATCGAAGAGCAAGGCCGGCGGGCTGAACTCGGATTCGCCGATCGACCTTGTGAGCCTTGCGCTTGTATTGGGTGCAAGTTTCGTAGCGCGCAGCTTTTCCGGCGACAAGAAGCAGCTGGTGCCGCTGCTGAAAGCCGCCATTTCACACAAGGGCCCGGCAATCATCGACGTGATCAGCCCTTGCGTGCAGTTCAACAATCATCCCGGTTCGACCAAATCTTATGACTTCGTGCGCGCGCATAACGAAGCGGTGAACCGGCTGGATTACATGCCGCCGAAGGAAGAGATCGTGATCGATCACGAACCCGGCACAGTGGAAATCGTGACCCAGCATGACGGATCGGTGATCCGCTTGGCGAAGCTGCATCCCGACTACGATCCATCCAACCGGGCGGCGGCGCTCGCCTATCTGCAGGAGCGTGAAAAGGCAGGAGAAGTTGTGACCGGCCTGTTGTACGTCGATCCTGAGGCCGAGGATTTGCACGCCAATCTGAATACGGTAGATACGCCCCTGAACCGGCTTTCCGAGAAGGAACTTTGCCCGGGTTCGGCGAAACTGGCTGCTCTCAACGCCTTGTACAGATAGGACTTTCGATGACTTCCAGGCTTTTCGACATCAGCGGAAAAACGGCGCTGGTGACCGGCGGTTCGCGCGGGATCGGCCTGATGATCGCGCGCGGTTTCGTGGAGAACGGTGTCAAGGTCTACATCACCTCGCGCAAGGCCGAGGCCTGCGAGCGCGCGGCCGAAGAGCTTTCGAAATTCGGCACCTGCATTCCAGTGGCGCACGATCTGGGCAAGATGGCCGAGGTAAAGGCGCTGATCGCCGACATGAAAGCGCGCGAAACGAAACTCGATTTCCTCATCAACAATGCGGGTGCAGCCTGGGCCGAGCCGTTCGAAAAATATTCCGAAGAGGGCTGGGACAAGCTGATGAACGTCAATCTGAAGGCGATCTTCTTCTTGACGCAGGGCCTCTATCCGCTGCTGAAAGCGGCGGGCAAGAAGGAAGACCCAGCGCGGGTTGTGAACATCGGATCGATTGACGGAATTTTGCAGCCCACGCTCGAATCCTATGCCTATTCGGCGAGTAAGGCGGCGGTGCATCACCTGACGCGCAATCTTGCCAAGCATCTGGCGCGCGACAACATAAATGTGAATGCGATTGCGCCCGGACCGTTTGAGACCAAGATGCTGGCGCCTGTATTGGCCACCGCACGCGATGCGATCGTGGGCAACATGCCCCGCGGGCGCATCGGCGAGGACGACGACATGATCGGGGCTGCGATCTTCTTCTGCAGCAGGGCTTCGTCCTTTGTCACCGGACAGGTGCTGGCTGTCGATGGCGGTATCGTCACCTCTGTCTATTCGCCTCTATGATCATGTTGCCGATCGACATAGACGCTTTCAGGAACACGCCGCTCATTCCCGAGCCGTTTCCCCATATCATCGTGCCGGGCTTTGTGCGTGCGGAAGCGATCGATGCGATCGAGCGGGATTTTCCAGATGTGCCGCTGCCGGGCAGCTTTCCATTGCCGACGTTGCGCTACGGCCCGGCATTCGCCGATTTCATGGATGCGATCCGCAGCGAAGAATTCACCGAGGCGGTGGCGGAGAAATTCGGCATCGACCTTTCAGATCGACCGACGATGATTACGGTGCGCGGCACATGCCGGGCCGAAGATGGGAAAATCCACACCGACAGCACGACCAAGCTGATTACCGTCCTGATCTACATGAACGGCAAGTGGGAAAGCCCGAAAGGGCGCTTGCGGCTCCTGCGTACGCCAGACCTGAATGACGCGATTGCCGAAGTCCCGCCGGATGAAGGAACGCTTCTGATATTCAAGAACCAACCGAACGCTTGGCACGGCTTCGAGCCGTTCGAAGGGCCACGGCGGGTCGTTCAATTGAACTGGGTGACTGGCAAAAGCGTGGTGTGGCGCGAGCAGACGCGGCACAAGGTGAGCGCGTTTTTCAAACGGCTGCGCGCCTAATAATCGTGCCATTGGCCTGCGTGATCGCGGATGCGATAGCGGCCGTTTTCCAAAGCGATCACATCTTCGGAATTGAGCGGGATCTTGGCATGGCCGCCCGGGATATCGATCACATAGTTTGGCAGTGCGGTGCCGGAGAGGCGATTGCGGAGCTCGCGTATCAAGCTTTGACCATGAGCGATGGTTACGCGAAAATGCGATGTGCCGGGCGCGAGATCGGGATGGTGCAGGTAGTAGGGTTTGATGCGGTTTTCGGCGAATGTGCGCATCAGAGATTCCAGATCGTCCGCGTTGTCGTTGATACCTTTGAGCAGCACGCTCTGACTCAGCATCGGGATGCCGGCGTCGATCAATTTCGCGACTGCCGTTCGGGCCTCCTCGCCGAATTCGCTCGCGTGATTGGCGTGAAGTGCGACAAAGGTCGTCAGGCTATTCGATTTTATGGCCGAGACGAATTCATCGGTGACGCGCGGCGGGTCGACAACCGGAACACGAGTGTGCCAGCGCACGATCTTCACATGCGGGATCGCGGCGAGACGTTGGGTGATTTCCTCCGCGCGGCGCGGCGACAGAATGAATGGATCGCCACCGGTGAGTATCACTTCCCAGATCTCTTCGTGCTGCGAAATGTACGCGAAGGCGCGCTCTATCGCTTCACGTGAGAGCGTTGTCTCGCCCAGCATTTCGCGGCGGAAGCAGAAGCGGCAATAGACGGGACAGACAGCTACCGGTTTGAAAAGCACGCGATCCCTGTGGCGGTGCACGATGCCTTCGACGGGAGAATGCGCGTTGTCGCCGATGGGGTCTGTGCGCTCTTCTGGAAGCGTCAGGAGTTCGGCTTCGCTGGGCAGAAACTGACGCGCAAGCGGCGCGCCAACATCGGCAATCAGTTTCGCAATGGTGGGGGATACGGCGACGGCATAGCGCGCGGCTACCGCCGCCAGCGACATCTTCCGGGATGAAGAGATGAGGCCGGTTTCTATGAGTTCGTCGAAATTCATGCCCGTGCCCTGGCCGCGTGCGTGTTGGGAAGGAAGACCGTGAGAAGGCCCAGAAGCGGCAGGAAGGAACAGAGGCGATAGACGAAATCGATGCTCGTCATGTCGGCGATGTAGCCCAGAACGGCCGCGCCCAAGCCGCCCATGCCGAAGGAGAAGCCGAAGAACATGCCCGAGACCATTCCGACTTTGCCGGGCATGAGTTCCTGTCCATAGACGACAATCGTGGAGAAGGCCGATGCGAGAATGAGGCCGATGATGACGCTTAAGGCGGACGTCCAGAATAGATTTGCGCCGGGCAACATGAGAGTGAACGGCAGAGGCCCGAGTATGGAAAACCAGATGACATATTTGCGGCCGAAGCGATCGCCCAGCGGGCCGCCGGCAATCGTGCCAATGGCAACGGCCGCGAGAAACAGGAAAAGGTGAATCTGTGCGCCCTGGATCGACAGGTGGAATTTGTGAATCAGGTAGAAGGTGTAATAGCTCGTGATGCTCGCGAGATAGAAATATTTAGAGAAGATGAGCGCAAGCAATATCGTAACGGAGGCGACGATTTTGGCGTTTGACAGGCCGCTGTGGCGGATCGCCTTGGCATGGTGCGCCATGCGCTTGAGGCCATGGTGCTTGTACCAATTGCCCACATTCCAAAGCACTATGATCGCGGTGAGCGCGAGCAGCGAATAGAGCGCAACGCTGTGCTGACCATAACTTGCGACAATGGCGGCGGCCGTGAGCGGGCCCAGCGCCGAACCGATATTCCCGCCCACCTGAAACAGCGATTGCGCAAGTCCATGACGGCCGCCCGAGGCCATGCGTGCAACACGCGAGGATTCCGGATGGAAGGTGGAAGAACCGATACCCACGAAGGCGGCGGCGATGAGAAGCACGGGATAGTCCCATGCGATGGACAGGATAAGAAGGCCGATCAATGTCGAGACCATGCCTGCTGCCAGCGAATAGGGCATGGGGCGGCGGTCAGAATAGAGGCCGACGAGGGGTTGGAGCAGCGAAGCCGTGCATTGGAAGACCAGCGTAACGAGGCCGATCTGGGTGAAGTTGAGGTGAAAGGCGTCCTTCAACGTGGGGTAAATCGCCGGCAGCATCGCCTGCATCATATCGTTCAGGAGATGACAGAACGACACCGCGAAGAGAATCGCGAAGGTCGTGGTTTCGGGCGCGGGCTCCCTGATGGCAACGGGCTGGTTCATGGGATGTAAATAGCGGGACACCCGGGCCTCGCCAACCGATCAATTGGCAGTTCAGTCATGCAAGCGGTGTCCAGAGCACGTCATCGAGCTTGCGGGCGCCGGTTGCCAGCATGACGAGACGGTCGAAACCGAGCGCCACGCCACATGCTTGCGGCATGTGGTCCAGCGCGGAAAGAAAGTCTTCGTCCAGCGGGTAGCGTTCGCCGTAAACACGTTGCTTTTCGTTCATTTCCGTTTCGAAGCGGCGGCGCTGTTCGGCTGCGTCGGTAAGTTCCCCGAAACCGTTGGCAAGTTCCACACCGCAGACATAGACCTCAAATCGTTCGGCAACGCGCGGATCGTGGGCGGTGGCGCGCGCAAGCGCCGCTTCGCAGCGCGGATACTCGTAGAGCACCGTCGGCTTGCCGCGGCCGAGTTTCGGTTCGATGCGCGCCACCAATATCTTGCTGAAGATGTCCGACCAGCTGTCGTCCTCCGCCACATTCAATCCGCTTCTTTGTGCCTTGCGCGATAGCGCGTCGCGAATGCCTTCGCCTTCCGGCGACAGAGTGGCGAGCAGATCGATGCCGGCGTGAATGGTGAAGGCTTGCGCGACGGTGAGCCGTTCGGCCTCCGCGCGCGGGTCGCAAACGATGTCGCGGAAAGAGAATTTCTCCATGCCGCCGGTGTCGGCGGCGAGGCGGATCAGATTGAGCGTATCTGCGATCACCGTCTCATACGGTGCGTTCGCGCGATACCATTCCAGCATGGTGAATTCGGGCGCATGCAGGCGGGTGCGCTCTCGATTTCTAAAGACGCGGGCGAAATCGAAAATTCTGGTTTCGCCGGCGGCGAGGAGTTTCTTGGCGGCGAATTCGGGTGAGGTATGCAGGTAAAGGGTACGCCCTGCCCCACCCGTCTCGATCAGGCGGGTCTCGAAGGCATGCAGATGGGCCTCGTTGCCTGGCGAGGCCGCCAGGGCCCCACATTCGACCTCCACAAAGCCGTCTGCCTCGAAATGGCCACGAAAGGCGCTTTTGATGCGATTGCGGACAAGTAGCGCAGGGCGACGGTCGGCATGGATATGGGGCATCCACCAGGGGGTGGCGCCGGGCTTATCGGTGATCATCGGCCCATTCTAACAGAGCTTTTGGGGTGTTCGATAACGCCCCTTGGCCGGACCCAGCCCTGCTGCTATGACCCCGGCCACTTCCACCATCCAGAGGTGCCGCGTGGTTTCCGTCATCGCAAGCAATATCCGCAAAGGCAATGTCATAGAAAAGGACGGCAAGCTGTATGTCGTGCTGACGGCAGAGAACATCCATCCCGGCAAGGGCACGCCGGTGACGCAGCTCGAAATGCGGCGCATCTCGGACGGCGTGAAGGTGAACGAGCGGTACAAGACCACCGACAGCCTGGAAAAGGCGTTCATCGACGAGCGCACGCACACCTATCTCTATCAGGATGGCGATCATTACGTGTTCATGGATCCGGAGACGTTCGACCAGATTCACGTTGGGCTGGACGTGATCGGGGATCGCGCGCCTTACCTGCAGGAGAATATGGAAGTCAGGCTCTCCTCCCACAACGGCGTGCCGATCTCCATCGAACTGCCGGCGCGGGTGACGTTGGAAGTGACGGACACGGAGCCTGTCATCAAGGGACAAACCGCATCGGGATCGTTCAAGCCCGCCACGCTGTCCAACGGCGTGCGCACCATGGTGCCGACCCATATCACAACCGGCACGAAGATCGTCGTGCTGACGGAAGACGGATCCTACGTCGAACGCGCGAAGGACTAACGCAATCCTTCGTGGCGGGCGTGAGGCCCATAGATCCACGGAGGAAATAGTCATGTCTGTTACCAGAGCAATTGTGCTTGTTGGCGTCTCATTGGCGGTTGCGGGATGCGTGGCCGGGCGCGCCAAGGACACAGCGGCCTACCGAGAAAGCGTGATGCATTCGAATTCGTATCGCGTCGGCTATAACGACGGCTGCCAGGTAGCAAATTACACCTGGGCGCGTCAGCAGCAGGGACGCAATAGGGAGACGTTCGAGAAGGATTCCGATTATCGCGAAGGCTTTCTCACCGGAACGCAGAATTGCAAGGACACGGTGTTCATGGTCAACACCGGCAAGCCCAACGATCATCTGAACGGGTTGTTCTGAATCAGGGATCAGTATTCAGGTATCAGGGATCAGAAGAGATGATCCTGATACCTGATACCTGATTTCTGTTACGCCGCGTAACCCAGCACGGCCTTCACTTCGAGGAATTCCTCGAAGCCGAATTCGCCCCATTCACGGCCGGTTCCCGATTGCTTGTAGCCGCCGAACGGTGCGTTGAGATCGACGCCCGCGCCATTCAGATGCACATTGCCGGTGCGAAGCTGCGAAGCGACCTTGCGCGCGTGATTGATATCGCCCGACTGGACATAGCCGGAAAGGCCATAAACCGTGTCGTTTGCCATTCGAATCGCTTCTTCTTCGGTCTTGTATGGCAGGATGCAAAGCACGGGCCCGAAGATTTCCTCGCGCGCGATCGTCATGTCGTTCGTCACGTTGGAGAAGATCGTCGGCCGCACATAATAGCCGCGGTTGAGACCTTCCGGCCGTCCGAGGCCGCCGGTGACGAGCGTTGCGCCTTCGTCGATGCCCTTCTTGATGAGGCCCTGGATCTTGTTGAACTGGGCTTCGCTGACGACAGGCCCCATGGTGGTGCTTTCATCGAAGGGATTTCCGACCTTCACCTTCTCCGCCGTCGCCTTTGCGATCTGGGCTGCCTGCTCCTGCTTGGCGGCAGGCACAAACATGCGGCTGGGCGCATTACAGGATTGACCGGAATTGCTCATCATCGTCATCACGCCGCCGACCACTGCTTTCTGAAGATCGGCATCGTCGAGAATGATATTGGCGGATTTGCCGCCCAGTTCCTGCGCCACGCGCTTGACGGTGTCGGCAGAGGCTTTCGCCACCGCGACGCCTGCGCGCGTCGAACCGGTGAACGACATCATGTCGATTCCGGGATGGGACGACATCGCCTCGCCCACAGTAGGACCGTCACCGTTGACGAGATTGAAGACGCCGGGCGGCACACCCGCCTCGTGCATCACCTGCGCGAACAGCAGGGCGTTCATCGGCGCGATTTCGGAAGGCTTCAGCACCATGGTGCAGCCGGCGGCCAACGCGGGCGCCACCTTGCAGGCGATCTGGTTGATGGGCCAGTTCCAGGGCGTGATCATGCCGACGACGCCAACCGGTTCGCGCACGATGGCGGTCGATCCTTGAACATGCTCGAACTGATAGTCCTTGAGCACTTTCATGGCCTGCGTGAAATGCGCGATGCCCATCGCGGCCTGCGCGTTCTTCGAAAGGCTTAAGGGCGCGCCCATTTCGCGGCTGATGGCTTCGACGATTTCGCCATAGTGCTTCTGATAGGTCTCGACGATCTTCTGCATCACGGCCAGACGTTGTTCCTTGGTCGTGCGCGACCAGGTTTCGAAGGCCTTGCGGGCGGCGGCGACGGCCTTGTCGACGTCGGCTTTCGAGCCAAGGCTGATGCGGGCAAAAGGTTCTTCGTTGGAGGGGTCGATGACCTCCAATGTCTTCGGGACTACGGGATCCACCCATTTCCCATCGATGTAAAATTGCAGTTTATTTTCCATGACTTAGCTTCTCCCTTGGCGATGTCTCAGGCGGAGGGGCGGCACCCTGCCCGCGCTTGTCTGATGACATAAAATCACATCCCGTGAGGGGCAGCAAAGCGGGGTTTCGACCGCGCACGCCATAATAGATTCGGGCCAGCAGCAGGTCGGTCCTGTGAATCTCCTCCATCACCTCGGCATAGAGGCGGAGAAATCTCGCCGTGCGGCGGCCATGTTTGAGAGCGTGCTGATTTCCCGGCCTGGCACCCCTAGCCATCGCGTGCCTCTCCGTCTTCGACACCACTATTTGTTTGTCGATTTTTTCGACGGGGGGAGGTGTGTTCGTAGATCATGCGGTGACGGATCTCTTCTCCATTGCCGCGGCGCAGGATGTTGGCAAGGTCAAGCGACGACTTCATAAGCCGGGCGGCGATCTTGAACGCCTCCGCCCTCGCGGCGAAATACGGCGCTTCGTTTTCACCAAAGTCGAAACAGCTCACGGTTGCGCGGTGACAACGCCGAAGCTGCTCGGCCAGCATTGCTTCCATGCCGGGAAAATCATCCGGCTGGGAGATTTCGATTTCGGTCTCAGTCATGTTTTCGGGCACGGCCCTTCCTCTTCTCATCATCTCCGCAAATATAAGGCCGCCCGGAAGGTGTTCGATAACTCTTGGGCAGTTTTTATTCTTCAGATCACGCAAGGACTTAGGTGTTCGATAGCTGTTCGATAGCTTCGGACGTCCATGGCAGGGAGTTAATCCGCCCATTCGCAGGCGTCGCTTGCGGGGCGGCGATTTGCGGGTCTAGGTTCTTGTCCACCGCCCAATTCCCCGGGCAAATTTTTCCAATATTTCATTCAATCAGGGAGGAAGACATGCGCATTCTGTTTTCCGCGTTGGTCGTTTCTTCGATGACGGCTCTTGCGGCGCCAGCGCTTGCGGCGGATGCGTCGGCCGAGGTGATGGCGGCGATGAATTCTTTCAACGACAATATGAACAAGGGCGACGTGAAAGCGGCGGTAGCGGTCTGCGCATCGCCGGCATTCATCATAGACGAATTTCCCCCGCACACCTGGCACGGCAAGAATGCCTGCAGCGATTGGGCCAGCGCACTGGAAGCCCTCAACAAGAAGAAGGGCGATACCGATCTTTGGGTGACGTTTTCAAAGCCGTGGCATGTGGCGGTTGAAGGCGACAATGCCTATGCGGTGATACCAGTGAAGCTGACATTCAAGGAAAACGGCAAGCCGATGGCAGAGGATGGATCGATTCTCACCGCGGCGCTGCACAAGGAAGCGGCGGGATGGAAAATCACCGCATGGACCTGGTCGCAGCATTAGCAACGAAACATTCCCTCTCCCCTCAAGGGGAGAGGGAGATTAAATTTGCCGGCGACGCGCTTTAGGGACGCGGCGTCAATCCAGCGCATTCTTCTTCGCGATATCACCCAGCCAATAGGCAGACGGTTTCGGTTTGCGGGCCTGTGTTGTGCGGTCGACTTCGACGAGGCCGAATTTGGGGCGGTACCCTTCCAGCCATTCGAAATTGTCCATCATCGACCAGTGAATGTAGCCGCGTACGTCGATACCGTCCGTCAAGCAGCGCAGCACGCCTTCGAGCGCGCGGCGCGTATATTCGATGCGGCGCGTATCGTCTTCGGTGCCGATGCCGTTTTCGGTGACGATCACCGGACAGCCGCTCACCTTTGCGGCCTGACGGATCGTGGCTTCGAGCGATTCCGGATAGAATTCGTAGCCCATCTGCGTGCGCTCGGCGCTGTTGGCAGGCGGCAATACGCCGGACGGGCCGAAGATTACGCGAGTGTAGGTTTGCACGCCCACAAAATCGTCGCCCGCAAGCGAGCGAAGAAACTGGTTGTTGATGGCTTCGTCGGCCTGTTTGAATATTTCTTCCCCGCCGGGTTCGCATTGAAAAGCGTTGAGCGCAATGGTGATGCCGACCTGACCCTTCACACGCTCCTTGAGAATGCCGTAGCTCTTGCGGTGCGCGGCGATGAGATTCGGCGTGGCGGCGATGCCATCTCCCGAAAGATAGGGCGAGAACTTTCCGGGTTCGCCGCCGCATAGGCGTGCGGCTTCGGCAAGGGCGCGTTCGCGCTTGCTGCCGCCGCCGGCGACTCCCACCGCGGGGCGCATCATCGTGACCATGATGGGGATGTTTGCTTCGTTGATGGTGCAGGCATAAGGAATGAGATCAGCCAACGCATCGGCCGCCACTTCGCAATATTTCGCGAAGCGATCGACCGATTTCGCGTTTTCCCAGCCGCCGTCGCGCGTGAACCACAAAGGCGCAGTGAAATGATGGAAGGTGACCATCGGCGTCACGCGCAGCGCATGACAGGTTGCGATCATGCGGCGGTAGTGATCGAGCGCGGCTTTCGAGAAGAAGCCCTCTTCCGGTTCGATGCGCGCCCATTCGATGGAAAAGCGGTAAGTGGAAAAACCGAGCCCGGCCAGAAGCGCGATGTCATCCCCATAACGGTGATAATGATCGCAGGCATCGCCGGACGGATCGGCGAAGAGCGAGGGCTTCATCATTTCCATCAGCCAGAGATCGCTGGACGTGTTGCCGCCTTCGACCTGATGGGCCGCAGTTGCAGTGCCCCATAAAAAGCCCTTTGGAAACGTGCCCGGCATTGATGCTCTCCCGATATTTCGGGAAAGGGTTCCATGCGGGCGCGGCCTTCGCAAGCCGCGCGATCGCTATTTCTTCGGCTGCCACTCCGGCAGGCCTGCGCGCCAGAAGATGAAGGAAATCACATCGGCATAAAGTTCGTCGTTCTGGGTTTTGGTGGAGCCGATGCCATGACCCGCTTCGAGTTCGACGCGCAGGAGCACCGGATTGGGCGTGCCCGATGCCAAAAGCCGTGCCGCCAGTTTCGCGGGCTCCCAGGGCGAAACGCGCGGATCGTTCAGGCCGGTGGTGATGAGGATGGGCGGATAAGTCACGCCGTCTTTCACATGCTGATAGGAGTCCATCGCGTAGAGATTTTTGAAGCCCTGCTCTGTCGTGATGGTGCCGAATTCAGGGATGTTGGGCGGGCCGTTGGGGCTGAATTCGTCGCGCAGTGTGTTGGTAGCGGGCACCGCGTCAATCACGCCCGCGAAAAGCTCAGGCCGCTCGATCATCGACATTCCCATGGTAATCCCGCCCGCAGAGCCGCCGAATATGAAGAGCTTGTCCTTCGAGGTAACGCCGCGCGCGATGAGATCTTCGGCACAGGCGATGAGATCGCGCCAGGTGTTGGGCTTGTTGGCGTCCTTTCCGGCAAGGCGCCATTGTTCGCCCAGCTCGCCGCCGCCGCGCACGTGACAGGTGGCATAGTCGATGCCCTGACGCACCGCACTCATGGCGCGTGGCGAGAAGGCGGGCCAGAGCGAAATGCCGTATGAGCCATAGGCCTGCATCAGGACGATGCCGGGATTTTTCGCATCTTTCGGCTGCAGGAGACTGAGCGGGATGAGCGTGCCGTCCTTCGCCCTGGCTTCAAGATCGCTGACGGTGAAATCCGCCGGATCGAAGGCCGGATGAACGCCGAGCTTGAGATCGGTGAACTTGCCGGTCTTCGGATTGTAGGAATATTGGGTGGGCGGCACGTTCCAGCTTTCGAGTGCGAAAGTGGCGCCTGCCACGCGCGGATCGGTGAAGACATCGGAGACCGTGCCTTTATAGGGAAGCGCGATGTCTTCGATCTTCGTCGTGCCTGCAGGAATGCGCAGGAGATGCGAATAGAGACCTTCGCGCGTCAGCACATAGAGCGCGTCTTTCGCGGCGTGTATGGATTCGACAAGACGGTTTGGGCTTACGGGCACGAGCACCTTTGCCGATGAAAGCGGCTCACCGGCCTTCAGGCTCAGCACCTGAAAGGTGGGCGCATCCTTGTGCGAGAGAAGAAATATCTCGCCGCCGCGCATGTCCGCTCCGGTCACGCCGTCGTCGCGGGTGACGAAGGGCTTCCACAGGGTTGCGGCGTCGATGCGTTTCGATGCCGGCGCAAGATCGATGCGCCATTCATTTTGCACACCGTTGATGCCGAGCGCCGCCGCATAGCGCGCGCCGGGTATGACGACGATGACGGGCGCTTCGTCATGGCCGAAAGCGGCTTTGCCGGAGGAACCGTTGCCCAGCACGCGCACGGGATCGTGCTTGAGATCCCAGGCTTCGACATTGGTGTCCCGGTATTTCTCCGTTTCGGGATCGGTTTTGGCAAGCGGCTTGAGGCGATTGAAGTAAAGCGTTGTGGAATCGGCGCTCCAGCTTTCGGCGCCGAAATTGGCGCGATCGACGGGTCCGGCGATCTTCTTGCCGGTGGCTGCATCGTAGACGGTGATGGAGGCCTCTTCCGAGCCGCCTTCGGAAATGCCCGCGGCAACCTTGCTGCCGTCGGGAGATGGCGTGAAATAATTGATGGCAAAGGGCTTGTCCCCGTTCTTCGCGCGCATGGCGGCGATGTCGATCAGCTTGCGGGTACCGCTTTTGTCGGAAACCATGAGATCGAAATTGTCCGAGCCAGGGGCGCGGTATTCGTAGAAGGCGCGGCCACCGAAACGCTGATACTGCTGCACGAAGCCGAAGCTGCCGCTGAAATCGGCGATGCGCTTTTCGAGTGCGGCGCGCGGCTCGATCGAGTCGAAGACCGCGCGGGTGTAGGCGCCCTGCGCCTTCATCCAGTCCACCGTTTCCGGGCCCATCTTCTCGAACTGGCGATAGGGATCGGTGACGGTAACCCCATAGAGGGTTTCGGTGACGGGTTCGGATTTGGGAGCCGGCGGCTGCGGACCGAGGCCGATGGGCGCCAGAAAATCTGCGGCGTGGCCGGAAGTGGCTGCAGCCGCGGCGAATGCTGCGGCGAGAACGAACTTCGCTATCATGAACATCCCCGGATTCGATTGCGCGAATGTTAGGGGCAAATGCCAAAGCGGTCACGTGTGGGCGGCGAAGCCGGTGAACACATTGACGTGCAAATAGAAAGGCCCGGGACAAAGCCCCGGGCCGTTAAACTCTAATGCCGCCGATCAGGCTTTGCGGCGCCTGCGCGCGGCGAAGAGGCCGGCGAGACCGGTGCCGAGTAGCGCGAGCGTGGCGGGCTCAGGTGCCGGTTGCGCGTTGGACCAGTGCGCCACATAGGGCGTGACCACAGTATCCGGCCAATTTGTGGCGTCATCGAAATTATAGGCCTGCATGATCACGCCGCTCATATAGAGGTCTGTGCCCTGCAGATTGGTCATGTCGTAGACCTGATCGCCATTCAGGAAGAAAAGAAAATCGGTGCCCGTAAACTGAATCGAAAGAGCGTTCCAGCCTTCAAGATTGTACTTGGCGCTGGTGAGATCGACCCATGCCCCGCCGCCGCCATCCAAATTGCTGTCCCACACGCGGAAGCCAACGAAGCCTCCGTCGCCCATGTTTGTAAAGCCGATGATGGGATAGTAATCGATGACACCGCCGGTATTGCTCATTGTCCCCCACATATCGGTGCGGGCGGCACCATTGGCGGCATTGTCCCATTCGCGCGGAACGAACAGATCGGCGCTGATCGTGTCACCCGCGCCCGCGCCGTTCACGGGGTGGCCTTTACCCTGTGTATCGTAGAAGCCAGAGCTGTAGGCGCCGCCGCGATTGGTCACGGAGCCGTTCGGGCCTATGCCGATGCCCAGCACATTGTCTCGGCCTTGGAATGTGCCGACATTTGTGAAGCTGTCGGGATCATAGCGGTCTGTCGACCAGCCGGTTGGCACATTCGAAAAGTCCGGCATCAGTTCGGTAGCCGATGCGCCGCCTGCGACGGCCAGACCGGCAATGGAGACAAGCGCAAATACTGCAGATTTCATGGGGAACCCCTAATCGAATTTGCGACGTGACGCATTGCGGCGCCTGCTCGCGGCGAACATGCCGGCAAGGCCGGTGCCGAGTAGCGCGAGAGAGGCAGGTTCAGGAACGGTGTTCACGACGATTTGGTCTTTCGCAATCGATCCCGCCTGCGTACCGATCACGAGCGTGAACACGTAGGTGGCCGCCTTGTCGACGTCGAGGAAGCCGGGGGAAAAAATCGGAAACAGTGTGTTTTCCGAATTCTGCGCTTCAGTATCGCCCGAGTAATCGTATCCGGTGCTTCCGGTCACGACAGCGCCCAAACCCGGATCAAAATAGGAATTGTCATCGAAAAAGCTGAGAACATCGATGGTTTCCGTCGGACCGCCATTCTTCTGGACCGCCAATATGGCAGTCGTCAGGTCCCCCAGCGTGAGGCCAGAATCTCCAAGGTTGATGGAAAACTCCCAATTCCAAAGTCCATGCGTCGGATTCTGAAGGCCAAGTGGGGCTGTATAAACATTGCCGACGGGGTGGATGACGTTGGGGTCTTGCCGGAGTTTTACCCGCAAACCAAGCTGAACGCTGCCATTGCCGATCGATTCGTTATCGACCGTGAACCCGCCATTCGGGTTGCCCGTGCCATTGAACCAGCCGGGCGTAATTCCTCCATCAGGTGAATCGAGATCGGTATCGTAGACGACGGTGGCGGAAGCAGGCGAAACGATCGCAATCGCCAACAGAGCCGCGCTGGCAAACGCGGAAATTCCAATTTTCATGCGAACCCCCAATTGGACATCGGCGAATCGGGCTCGCCGATCGCCAGTTGCCTGCACCTGCAACTCGCGCTTGCAACTCGCGTGCCACCCCAGGGATCCCGGCTTATATCGCTGCGCGATACATTGTTTCCACTGTATATTGTAAGCATTTGTTACAATAGAGGCACTCGCACTTCTGCTTGACTTTCATACGAATCAAAGAATTCGATCGATTCGACAAGTGTTGAGATCAGCGCAACTTTGCCAGAACCGGAAAATCCCGCATCACGTCTTTAGGGACGCGATTGGCATCGAACAGGCCCCAATGGGCTTCTTCGGGATGTTTGCCGCCGCCGACGATGGCGTCGCTGACACGCCAGGGCGCATCGAAGGCTGCGAAATAGGAGAAGGCGCGTGTGCCGGTTTGCGGGAAGCGCTTTTCAAGCGCGCGATAGAATTCGCGCTGCATTTCGGGGCTATATTTGAGCGTTGCTGGGCCTGAGGGGACGCCGGTTTCCTTTACCAGCACGGGGCCGGAATAGGCGGCGGCCAGAAGATCGCTCGCCTTGGCGACAAAATCTGCCCAGTTGGGTGCTTGCGCCTGGCGGAACCAGCTTTCGAAAATGGGGTGGATGTTCGTGAGCATGAAATCCATCTTCGCGAGCACGGGCTTGGCATCGGGCTGATCGATGAAATCCGCAAATGTTTCCGTAATCGTGAGCGGAGTGGCGGGAAGCTGTTTGCGCACGACGCCGAGGATGTATTCCAGATCGCCCCAGGCCGCGCGTTTGGAGAGGATCATCTCGTTGCCGAGCGAAAGACCTGCCACGATATGCGACATGCGTTTGGCCGCAGCGATGGCGCTTGCCAATTCGGCGCCATTGTAGAAATCCCACACGCCCATCACGACCGCACGGAAATTGAGGCCGGCCGCGATATCGGCGATGCGCTCAGCACCGCCTTGCGCGCCATAGGTGATGAGGGAATCGAAATGCGGCCGCAGCACCATGAGATCGGCGCGGATGCTCTGGTCGCTGGCCTGGGTGAGCTTGCCGTTGATGACCTTCACGCCCGTCGGCTGATAGGTGACGAAACGCCCGGACGACATGGCGGAGCGAAGAAGCGAGAGATCGGCGGCGGGCGCAGATAGCGGGGGCCCGCCCAGTGGCGCGGCCGGAACCGCCAAAGCAGAGGCACCGCATTTCAGAAATGTACGTCTGGTGGACCTCATTTGGGCGAATCCGCGAGCGCCGGGACAGATTCGAACGCGCTATTGCGGCAAATTTTTGGGATGGAGGATGTGCGCAATCGCCCGATGGCCCAAGGGAAATTTGGGCCCAAAGATACGAGGAAAACAAAAAACCCCGCGATCTTTCGATCACGGGGTTTTCGTTGAATTGTGTTGGCGGAGCCCGTTCGCGTTTGCGAGCAGAACATAAATCATTCTGTCCTTGGCAGGACTGGCAGCGACCTACTCTCCCGCGGCTTGAGCCGCAGTACCATGGGCGCTGGGGGCTTTGACGGCCGAGTTCGGAATGGGATCGGGTAGAATTCCCCCGCTAGGACCACCAGTCCGGCCAAAGACAGAAATCAGGGATCAGGTATCGGTTATCAGAAAACTGATAGCTGAATACCGATACCTGCGCGCAATACGACACTTAGACTTGATATTTGCGCGCTTTGCGGCGCGCGTGTCTGGCCTTGTTTCCAGACATGGAACGAGTGCTGGCGTTCAAGCCAATCGAGCGATTAGGACCAGTAAGCTCAATGCATTGCTGCACTTACACACCTGGCCTATCGACGTGGTAGTCTTCCACGGCTCTCAAGCGAAAC
>DASZRY010000016.1:0-12087 GCA_035548975.1 Rhizomicrobium sp. | reverse complement strand
GGCGTATCGAGCCCCATGGAACCCTCGCGAATCCGTCTGCACAATTCGCGGTTCAATTCGTCCAGCATGCCGTCGTGGCCCAGCAGCTTGGCCAGCCGTTCGCGTTCTTCGGCCAGCATTTTGGGGCCCAGCGAAAGCTCGCGCGACACAATGCCCAGAGCGTTGGCCGCGACGCGCGCGTGAAACGCGGTATGGCCCTTCAGCTCCGGCATCGCGCGCTTTTCGATGAAGTCGCGCACGACGTTCACAAGTTCGAGGATCGAGGGTTGGTCCATCATCTCACAGTTCTCCCCGAATGATGAGGTTCACCAGATCGATTTCCGTTTCGGACGAACGCCTGCCGATCGCCGCGCGTTCCACCGATCCGTCCATCCGGAAGCCCTGATACATGCTCATGCACATCACGCCCCATTTGAGCGATCCGAACACGATCCACGTCTTCACGTCGTCCACGCTGATCCTGCCGCCGCCCGCCGCTTCATAGCCCGCAAGCAGATCCTCCAATTCGCCGAATCCGCCGACGGTTTTTTCCTGCACGCCGAAACGCCATGAGTTCGTGCAGATCCAGCCGATGTCTTCCAGCGGATCGCCGATATGCACCAGCTCCCAGTCGAGAGCCGCCTCCACGCCGTTGGGCGAAATCATGATGTTGCCGTGCCGGAAATCGCCATGCACCAATGTTTCGCGTTTTGCGCCGGCAAGCCGCGGCTCCAGCCATTTGAACGCAAGTTCGAACATCGGATGCGGATAATCATAGGAATCGTAGCGATCGCGGAATTGCCGAAGCTGCGAAGGACCGTCGACCACCGGCAGATACGACTTGAGCGGGGCCGTATCCACCTGATGAATGCGCGCGAGGATTTCGCCGCATTGGCGCGCCAGATGCGGGCGGATCGCATCGAATTCCTTGTCCCGCAATATCTTGCGCGCGATGGTCTCGCCGGGAAGCCTGCCCATCACATAGCCTTCGCCCACGCCGTCTTCGGGCTTGAGAACGTATTTCACCTCGGGCGCCTTCGCGCCCGCGGCGCGCGCCGCTTCGATTGTGCGCGCCTCGTTGGCGAGCGAGACGGCGGACGATCCTTCGCCCAGCACGCGCGTCCCCCCGCCCGGGCTGCGCCTGAGGATCAGGGGAATGCGCGCGCCGTTGGCGATGGCATCGAACGCCCAGGTCTCCTGGCTTGCGCCGCCCGAAAGCCGGGCCATGTTCTCCAGCCCCGTAAGGCCGGCAATGGCCCCTTCCAGCGCATCTTCCAGAGCATCGGCAAAATCAGGCTTCATCCCGTCCTCAGATATCTCACGGCCTCGTCGCGTCCGAAGAGATAAAGCAGAACGCGAAGCGCTTCGCCACGGGAAGTTTTCAATTCCGGATCGCGGCTCACAATCAGCGCCGCATCGTCGCGCGCGGCCTGCAAAAGCCCGCCATGGACAGCGATGTCGGCAAGATGGAATTCCGGCATGCCGCTCTGCTTGACGCCCAGAAGCTCGCCCGCGCCGCGCAGGCGCAGATCTTCCTCTGCGATCACAAAGCCGTCGTCGGTGTCGCGCATCGTCTTGAGCCGCGCCTTTGCGGTTTCGCCCAGCGGCCCGTGATAAAGAAGCAGGCAACTCGATTTCGCATCGCCGCGTCCTACGCGCCCGCGAAGCTGATGCAATTGCGCAAGGCCGAAGCGCTCGGCATGTTCGATCACCATGATCGTGGCTTCGGGAACGTCCACGCCCACTTCGATCACCGTGGTGGCGACGAGTATCTGCGTTTTGCCCGCCTTGAAATCCGCCATCGCCGCGTCGCGCTCCGGCCCTTTCATGCGCCCATGCACAAGTCCCACCTTCGATCCGAGCACGCGCTTCAGCATGGCCGCGCGATCTTCCGCTGCCGCCAGATCGATCTTCTCGGATTCTTCCACGAGCGGACAGACCCAATAGGCGCGCGCCCCCGCCGCCAGCGCACGGCGCAAATGCTCGGTCACCTCGTCGATGCGCTCGGCGGAGATCGCGCGCGTCTCCACCTTCTTGCGCCCCGGCGGCCGTCCCGTGAGCCGCGAGACGTCCATGTCGCCGTAAGCAGTGAGCGCCAGCGTGCGCGGAATGGGCGTCGCCGTCATCACCAATACATCGGTCGGTTTCTCGTTCTTGCCTTGAAGCTGCATGCGCTGGTGCACGCCGAAACGATGCTGCTCGTCCACCACCGCAAGTCCCAGATCCTTGAACGCGACGTCTTCCGAAAATAGCGCATGCGTGCCGATCAAAATGTCCATCTCGCCGCGCGAAAGCGCGTTCAGCGTGTCGTAACGCGATAGGCCCCGCTCGCGCCCGGTGAGCAGCGCCATGCGAATACCGGCCGCCGCGGCCAATGGTTCAAGTGCGTTCATGTGCTGCCGCGCCAGAATTTCCGTGGGCGCCATGAATGCGCCTTGCGTTCCGGCTTCCACCGCGGTGAGCAGCGCCAGAAACGCCACGATCGTCTTGCCCGAACCGACATCGCCTTGCAGCAGCCGCAACATGCGCAACGGCCCGGCCATGTCGGCTTCGATTTCGGAAAGCGCCTTGGCTTGCGCTTCGGTCAATGCAAAGGGCAGGGCGGCAATCGCTTTCGCTTTCAACTCGCCGGTACCCTTGAGCGAGCGCCCCTTCGTCGCCCGCAATCGCGTGCGGATCAGCATCAGCGCCAGCTGGTTCGCCAGCAATTCATCATAGGCCAGTCTGGATCGCGCCAAAGTCTCGGGTTGGATATCGGCTTGGCTTTCCGGCGCATGCGCCGCGAACAGCGCCTCGCGGAAGGTGGGCCAGCCGCGCGCCTTGCGCCAGGCTGGATCCTGCCATTCCGGCATTTCCGGCACTTTTTCCAGCGCCGCGCGGATGGCCCTGCCGAGACTTTTCGCCGTCAAGTCCTCCGTCAGCGCATAGACCGGCTCGTGCTGCGGCAGTTCGTTCATCTTTTCCGGCGGCAGGATAAAATCGGGATGGGCCATCTGCAATTGATCGCGGAATTTCTCGATGCGCCCGCTCACCGCGCGCTTCGATCCCACCGGCAACTGCTTGTTCAGATATTCGGCATGTCCATGAAAGAACACCAGATCGATCAGCGCGGTGTCGTCCGAACATTGCACGAGATAGGGCCTGCGCTTGTCGCGCGATGGAACGTGGCGCAGCACGTTCACGATCACCGTTGCAATGCGCCCCGGCTCGGCCTCTTTCAGTTTCGGCCGATAACTGCGGTCTACCACGCCCACAGGCAGGTCGAACGCCAGATCGACCAGCCTGCTTCCCGCCACGCGCGCGATCAGCTTTTCCACCTTCGGACCCACGCCCGGAAGCGTCCGCGTCTCGGCAAAAAGAGGGTAGAGAATCGAAGGCCGCATTTAGACTCAGGATAAGAAGTGCGCATCGAAAGCGCGAATCCGAGCAGTGTTTTTCGGGTGGGGGTGTTCGATGCCCCCCCGCCCGCCGGTTCTTCGTTGTGGCTCAGAACCGCCGGTCTCCCCGCAGCGGGGGAGGTAAGCCATTTGCCGGTTTCCGGTTGTGGCAAAGGGATTTTCGTCGCGATCCGCCCTTCGGCGCCACTGGCAAGCCTGCGCCCTCCACGCTATATCCCCGCCCATGACGACGGACGGATCAAACGACGCACAAAATGTGCGCCGTAAGCGACTGCTATTTCGCGCGGCCCGCCGGGGCTTCCGCGAAGTGGACATGATTTTCGGCACTTATGCGGCGCAATCTCTCGATTCCCTGGACGAGGCCGGGCTCGATGCGTTCGAGGCGCTGCTTTCGATTCCCGATCAGGAAATCTATGACTGGCTTCGAGGTGCGGCCCCCGTTCCCTTCGCCTACGACACGCAAGTGTTTCGCGACATGAAGGCGCTCTGTTCGCGGAAGAACCCCACGTGGAACGTTTAAATTACATTGCCCGCGCCGAGGGCCGCTTCACGGTCACCGGAGCGCCGGAAGGTTATGACGCCTGGCTGGCGGCAGCAGCCGCGCGCCGCGCGAAGGGGCTTGTGCTGTTCATCGCCGCCGACGGCGTGCACGCCGCTGCGGTGGAAGAGGCGTTGCGCTTCTTCGATCCCAAACTCGAAGTACTCCCTTTCCCGAGCTGGGATTGCCTGCCTTACGATCGCGTCTCACCCAAGCCCGATATCGAGAGCCGCCGCCTTGCAACCTTGGCCGCGCTCGCACGCCGCACGAAGGACAGCGAACCCGCCATCGTGGTGACGACTGTGAACGCGGCCCTGCAACGCGTGCCGCCGAAAGATGCCATCGCCACTGCCAGCTTCTTCGCCAAATCCGGCACGCGGGTAGACCGCGATGCGCTGATCGTCTTTCTGGCGAAGAACGGATATGCCCGCGCGGGCACCGTTCGCGAACCCGGCGATTATGCGGTGCGCGGCGGCATCGTCGATCTTTGGCCCCCCGGCACAGAGCAACCCCTGCGGCTGGATTTCTTCGGCGAAGATCTGGATGCGATCCGCCGCTTCGACGCCGAAACGCAATTGTCGGCGGGAACGCTTTCTGAAATCGAATTGCTTCCGGCAAGCGAGGCCCCGCTCGACGGTGAATCCATCAGCCGCTTCCGCGCGGGCTATGTCGCTTCATTCGGTCCGGCGGGCGACGATCCGCTTTATGAGTCCGTCAGTGCCGGCCGCAAACATGCCGGCATGGAACATTGGCTGCCGCTGTTTCACGCACATCTGGACACGCTGTTCGACTACGCGCCGCGCGCGCTCGTTTTTCTCTCCCATCAGGCCGAAGAAGCGAAGGATGCCCGTCTCGCACTGATCGCGGACTATTACGAAACACGGAAGGCGATGATGAAGGGCGGCGAGGACGCGTATGCCATTCACGCGCCGCCCTACAAGCCGCTCAAGCCGGAAACGCTTTATCTAGATGCGAAAGAATGGCAGGCGCAGCTCTCGCATCGCCGGTTGCGCGCGCTTACGCCATTTCAGGCGCCAGAATCCAAAACCTCCACCGAGGCGGGCGGCAAGGCGGGCCGCGATTTCGCGCCCGAACGCGCGCAAGGCAAGGTGAACGTCTTCCAGATTGCGGCAGATCACATCAAGGCGCTGCAGGCGGGCGGCAAGCGCGTGCTGGTCGCCGCCTGGACGGAAGGTTCCGCCGAACGGTTGGGCGGTGTCCTTTCCGATCATGGCCTCGAAGCCGTGCGCGCGGTCAAGGATTGGGACGATGCACAAAGGCTGCATGAATCCGCTGTCGGCGTGGCTGTGCTCGGTCTTGAACATGGGTTCGAAGCGCCTGGCTTCGCCATCGTGTCGGAGCAGGACATTTTGGGCGACCGCATGGTGCGTTCGCGCGGGCGTCAGCGTAAGGCGCAGAACTTCCTCAACGAAGTTTCTGCTCTCGCGCCGGGCGATCTCGTCACCCATATCGAACATGGCATCGGGCGCTATCTCGGATTGAAGACGCTCGATGTCGCGGGCGCCCCGCACGACTGTCTCGAACTGCAATATGACGGCGGCAAGCTGTTCCTGCCGGTTGAAAATATCGAACTCCTCACGCGCTACGGCGCCGACGAAGGTACTGCGCAACTGGATCGGTTGGGCGGCGCAGGCTGGCAGCAGCGAAAAGCGCGAATGAAGGAGCGCGTGCGCGAGATTGCGGGCGAACTGATCCGCATCGCCGCCGCCCGCGAATTGCGCGCGCTTCCGGCCATCGATCCGCCGCCCGGCATCTACGATGAATTCTGCGCCCGCTTTCCCTGGCAGGAAACCGAAGATCAGGAAAAGGCCATCGCGGAAACGATTTCCGATCTTGCCAGGGGCCGCCCGATGGATCGTCTTGTCTGCGGCGATGTGGGCTTCGGCAAGACGGAAGTGGCGCTGCGCGCGGCGTTCGTCGCGGCGATGAGCGGCGAACAGGTGGCCGTCGTCGTGCCGACCACTTTGCTCGCCCGTCAGCACTATCGCAATTTTGCCGAACGCTTTCAGGGCTTCCCGGTGAAGGTGCGACAGCTTTCGCGTTTTGTGGATGCGAAGGAAGCATCCGAAACCAAGGCTGCCCTTGCCAATGGCGAAGTCGATATCGTTGTCGGCACACACGCCCTTCTGGCGAAAAACATCTCGTTCAAGCGGCTGGGCCTGCTCATCGTCGACGAGGAACAGCATTTCGGCGTGTCCCACAAGGAGCGGCTGAAGGCTTTCAAGGCCGACGTGCATGTGCTTACACTCACTGCCACGCCCATCCCGCGCACCTTGCAATTGGCGCTCTCCGGCGTGCGCGATCTGTCGCTCATCACCACGCCGCCGATCGATCGCCTTGCCGTGCGCACGTTCGTCACGCCATTCGATCCGCTGGTCGTGCGCGAGGCGCTGTTGCGCGAGCATTATCGCGGCGGCCAGAGCTTTTATGTCGCCCCGCGTATCGCGGACTTGCGCGATGCGGGCGAATTCCTCAAATCCACCGTGCCGGAAGTGAAATTCGCGGTCGCCCACGGTCAGCTTCCGCCCACGCAGCTCGAAGACGTGATGACGGCGTTCTACGAGCGCAAGATCGACGTGCTCGTCTCCACCAACATCGTCGAAAGCGGTCTCGACATTCCGACCGCCAACACGCTGATCGTGCATCGCGCCGATATGTTCGGTCTGTCGCAGCTTTATCAATTGCGGGGCCGCATCGGCCGATCCAAGCAGCGTGCCTATGCCTATTTGACGACGCCCGCCGACCGCAAGCTCACCGAACCCGCCGAACGCAGGCTTCAGGTGCTGCAATCGCTCGATCAACTGGGCGCGGGTTTTTCGGTCGCCAGCCACGATCTCGATATCCGCGGCGCGGGCAATCTTCTGGGCGAAGAGCAATCCGGCCATGTGCGCGAAGTGGGCATCGAGCTATATCAGGAGATGCTGGAGGAAGCCGTTTCACAGATGCGTGCGGGCGAAGCGAGCGCGGAACTGCCCGACGAATGGTCGCCGCAGATCAACATTGGCGCCGCCGTTCTAATCCCGGAAGACTACGTTACCGATCTCAACGTGCGCATGTCGCTCTACCGCCGCCTGGCCGGCGTCGAAAGCCGCGCGGAGATCGATCAATTCGCCGCCGAACTCATCGACCGTTTCGGGCCCTTGCCGGAAGAAGTCAAACACTTGCTCGACATTGTGGCCATCAAGCGCCTTTGCCGCATCGCACTGGTGGAAAAAATCGATGCCGGCCCCAAGGGCGCCACCATTTCCTTCCGAAACAACCAGTTCCCCAATCCGATCGCACTCGTCCGCCTCATCAACGCACATCAGCAGACCATGAAAGTCCGCCCGGACCAAAAGGTCGTCATCGCGCGCGATTGGCCCGAACCTGCCCAGCGCCTCAAGGGCGTGCAGGCGCTGCTCAGCCAGCTTTCGCAACTTGCAGAGGCGGCTTGAAATGGAAAAACCCGGCGCGAGCCCTGAGGCCCGCACCGGGCTTTCGACCGCCCCCCGCGGGTAACTATGCGGCGCTCGTCTCGAACGCCATGATCGTGGCGCTGCCGGCCTGGATGCGCTCGAACAGCATGGCGCATTCCGGGATCATGCGCTCCATCCAGTATTTCGCCGAAACGAGCTTGGCTTCGTAGAACGCCTTGTTGCCTGTTCCGGCGGCGAGTTTGGCTTGCGCCACCTTCGCCATGCGCGCCCACATGAAACCCACCACCACGATGCCCATCATGCGCAGATAGTCGGTGGCCGCAGCGCCTGCATCGTTGGGGTTTTGCATGCCGTGCTGGGCGAGCCACATGGTGGCCTGCTGCAAGGTACCCAGCCCGCGCTGCACGGGTTTGACGAACGGCGCCAGAGCCGCGTCGTTTTCGTTGCCGGTGAGGAAGCCGTTGATGACCTTGAACAGCGCCATCGGCGCTTCGCCGCCGCGGCGGCCGAGCTTGCGGCCGACGAGGTCCATCGCCTGCACGCCGTTCGCGCCTTCGTAGGTCTGGTTGATGCGCCCGTCGCGCACGAACTGTTCCACACCGTTGTCGCGGATATAGCCGTGCCCGCCATAGATCTGCATGGCCATATTGGCGCATTCGAAACCCATGTCGGTGAAGAACGCCTTGATCACCGGCGTCAACAGATCGGAGATCAACGCCGCTTCCTGCGCTTCCGGGCGGTTGGAGCGCATGATGTTCATGTTCAGCATGGTCCACATCGTCACCGCGCGCGCGCCTTCGATGAAGGAGCGGCAGTGCAGGAGCATGCGGCGCACATCCGGGTGAACGATCAGAAGATCGGCAGGCTTGTCCGGCTCGGCGGGGCCGGTCAGCGCGCGGCCGACCCGGCGCTCATGCGCGTAGGCCAGGCCGTTCTGATAGGCGGCTTCGGCAATCGCAAATCCCTGCACACCCACGCCCAGCCGCGCCATGTTCATCATGCCGAACATGCCGCTCATGCCTGCGGAGGAAGACTTCTTTTCTTCGCCCGGCTTTCTCGGCTGCGGCTTCGGCCCAAGGCGCCACGCTTTCGCTTCGTCGAAATTGAGCACGCAGGTGGCCGATGCCTTGATGCCCATCTTCTTTTCGATGCCGCCGCACATCACGCCGTTGCGCGCGCCCATCTTGCCGTCTTCGCCCACGATGAATTTGGGCACCATGAAGAAGTTCACGGTCGAAAGGTCGTCGTAGATCTTGCCGTTCTCATCCGGAATCTTCGCGATCACCATGTGGATGATGTTGTCGGTGAGATCGTGCTCGCCGCCGGAGATGAATATCTTCGTGCCGGAAAGCTTGTAGGTGCCGTCTGGCTGTTCCACCGCCCTGGTTTTCATCAGGCGCAGATCGGTGCCGCAATGCGGTTCGGTCAGGCACATCGTGCCCGTCCATTCGCCGGAGACCATCTTGGGCAGGATGTGTTCGCGCATCCAGTCCTGACCCGTCATGATCAGCGCGGAATAAGCCGCCGAAGTCAGACCCGGATACATCGCGAAGGACTGGTTGGCCGAAAGCCCCATCTCCGCCACTGCCATGGTGAGGAGAATGGGAAGCCCGGAACCGCCATAGGGAACGGGCGCGGCCAATCCACCCCAGCCGGCTTCGCAATATTTCTTGTAGGCTTCCTTGAATCCTTTCGGCGTGCGCACCACGCCGTTTTCGTAGTGGCAGCCTTCTTCGTCGCCGGGCTGGTTCAGCGGTTGCAGCACTTCCTCGGCGAATTTCGCCGCATTGTTCAGAACGTCGTCCACCACATCGGGCGTCAGTTCGTCGAATTGCGGAACGTCCTTGAGCGTTTCCAACTCCAGAAGCTCATTGATGATGAACTTCATGTCCTCGACTGGCGCGCGATAAACCGGCATGGGTCTTTCCTTGGGCGATAAGTGGCGTACGGAAGGAGGTGTGGGCGAAATGCGCGATTCGCGCAATCTTCACCCTGCACCCCTACCTGACATAAATGTCAATTGCATAATTGGCTCGCGTTTGCAAGCCGGGGCGGCAAACGGTCCACGGCCTGGGGATCGTTAACGTCAACAGTGCCTTACTCTCCCTCAGGGGAGGGGCTTGGTCGCTTTAAATCTGGTCCTTGAGAACGAGCTTCACCTTGCGCGCGTCCTTGCCGGTGCCCACGCCCAGTTCGACCACCGTGCCCGCCGGCTCGTTCCGCCAGGCTTTGCGTACCGCATAGATCGGCCCCGTGGCGGGCTTGCCGTTCACAGTGGTGATGATCTCGCCCACCTTCAGGCCGGCCGCTTCCGCAGCACCGCCTTTGGTCACGTCCATGATCTTGTATCCGGCTTTGGTGCCGTTCACCCACATGCCCGAACGGTCGAAGGTGCCGATGTCGCTCACCGGGCCCGTGGCGGGTTTCAGATACATGATCCGGTGTTCGTAATCGAAGGTGACGATAAAGCGTTTCAGAATCCCGCCGCCGACATTCGCCGCGTAGGACGCATCGGAGAACGCGCCCTTCTCCTGCAGCGAAAGCGAAGCGACGGTACTCGGAATCTTCACGTCGCCCAGCATCAACTCGCCGCCGCGCGTCACATATCCGCGCGCAGGCCCGCCGACTCCCCAGCCATCCACCGCTTCCACGCCCTTGGGATGTTTGGCGCGCAAGTCTTCCTTCTTGGCGAACGGTGCGGTCAAGGTGATTTCGTCGCGCGCGCCGGTATCGATGTCGAACAAGCCGGGAATTCCTTCGAACGAACCTTTCACCTGCGGAATCTGTCCGTTCATCTCGAACGGTATGGGCGTGCCTGCATTTTTGGGATCGAATGCTCCCGGCAACATCAGCGTCATTGTGCCCGCCGAATAATCGATCTGCGTCACGAAGCGTCGGAATCCTTCGAATCCGATCATGCCTTCCATCGGAAAGCCTTCGGTGTCGTCATCGCCCACGAAATCAAGGACGAAAAACGTCTGCTTGTCGAGCGTCACCTTGTCCGCGATGTCCACGGTATCGAGCTTGGTGATGCCGATGTCTTCCACCTTGTTGCCCACGCCCTGGCCCGGCATGGTGCCTTCCATTTTGAGGTTGAGTTTCTTGGCCGTCTTCGGCGTGATCAGATTGTGCCCGCCTGTGTCGAAGATGAAGGTGTATGGGCCTTTGCCATTGGCAGTCACCTTTCCGAAGATGTGATTGTTGACGATCTGTATGGGGAAGGTCGCTTCCTTCGCGCCGCCAGCGATCTTGAAATCGTCGAGCATGACCTTCGGCGGAGAGAACGCCGCGTCATCCGCTTTCGGCAGGAACTTCGCATCGGTCAGAGTGACGGTCTGAACATATTTCGCGCCGTTGCCGTCATCTATCGTGCCTTTGACCGGCAACATCACGCCGTCGAAGGATTTGTAATCCGAAAGCGTGACGGTGATGGTGTTCCCGCTTTGCACTTCGACGGTGCGCATCAACAGGTGCGTCTTGGCGTCGAACCAGGCCTGAAAGTCCTTGCCGTCCTTCGGCGTGACTTTCAGCACATCGTAAGTGCCGCCTGCATCCGTCCTGGTGCCTTCATAAACGATCTCGGCGCCGCCGAAATCCGGCTGCCACCATGCGTTCGCCCTGCGATAGGCTTCGTTCACCGCGAGCTTGCGCTGATCGCCGCCCGCCTGCACCGTCACCGCACCGGAAGGATCCTTGGCCCACCCGTCCTTGCCGTCGAAGCCATTGGCGCCGCTCATCGGGCCGATGGCGAAATCGTCGGCGTAGTGGCCGGTCGTGATATCGGTGAGAGAATGGGTTTTGCCGGTCATGCCTTGGCCGGAATAATCGTAGCTGGTCTTCAACGTCGCCTTGCTGTCCCACCCGGCGGTCACAGTGGCCTGCTTGTTGGCAGCCAGGATTTCGGCTGCGGTTGGCGCGGCGGTGGCGGGCAGGGCATAAAGAGCGGCAATGGCGGCAAGGATTAGCAGGCGGCGCATGGATTTCTCCCGGGGAAAGCCCGCATGAGATGGGGCGGCCGAAACTATTGGGTCAATATGCGCGCAAAGCATAGCTGGGTTGTGGCCTTTTTCGCGATCACGATTGCGTTTTCACCGCGCAGTTTTGCTGCGCAGGACCGCATTGTTTCGACATTTCTCTGCACCGACGAATATGTGTTCCGCTTGGTGCCGCGTGAAAACATTGCAGCACTTTCGTATCTCGCCGCCGATACGCATCCTGTCGTTTCGACGATCGAGGATCGGGTGAAAGGCATCGCGCTCATCCGTCCCGACACGGAGACCGTGCTCAATCTCAGGCCCACGCTCGCCGTGATGTACGAAGGCACCAATCCGCGCCTGCACGCGCATCTTCAGGAGATCGGCATCCCCATCCTCGATGTGCCCTGGGCGAATTCCATCGCAGACATCCGCAAGATCACCACGATGCTGGGCGCAAAGCTTGGGCAGCGGGATCGTGCCGAAGCGATGCTGAAAAAGATGGACTCCGATCTCGCCGCCGCGCGCGTCCGCGCCGCCCATCCGCCCGTGCGCACGCTGATCTATGAACCGAACGGTTATGCAACGGTCGGCGGCGTGACGGAGGAAATTCTACAAGCCGCAGGCCTCAAAAACATGGCCCCCGAATTCAAGGTCGGCCGTACCGGCGCCATCGCGGTGGAAGCGGTGATTGCCGCGCGGCCCGATTTGCTCTTGTTGAACGGGGAAGCGGCGCGTTCCAGAGCGGATTTGGTTTTGCG
>DASZRY010000015.1:0-67169 GCA_035548975.1 Rhizomicrobium sp. | reverse complement strand
CGGATAAACGGCATGTCGTTGAACGCGACCGCCACGGCGGGATCGGTCGTCACCGAAATCGCCTGCGTGCCGATGCCGCGAATCTGGATGCTGTAGCCGGTGAAGTTGGTTTTCGTGAAAGTAAGGTTCGGGACCTGCTTGACGAGATCCGGGCCGCCCGCGGTTTGCGTCGAGGTCAGCTGTTCCTGGCTGAGCGCGGTGATGGCAATCGGAATGCTCTGCACATCAGCGCCGCCGAGTTTCGACGATGTGACCGTCACCGTCTCCACGCTGGCGCGCGGCAGAGAAGCCTGCGCGAGTTGCATCGGCTGAATGGGCTGCGCGGCTTCTGCCGACGCGTGGGTCCTGGCGGCGCTCCTGATCAAAAACACCCGATCGGCGCTTTGTTCGGCGCGCAGATTGGTGCCCTTGAGCAATTCGTCCAGCGCTTCTGCCGCCGAATAATTGCCCTTCACCGCGCGGTTGGTGCGGCCTTCGACGAGTTCCTTGGAGAACATCACCTGGCTGTCGGTTTCCACGCCAAACGCGCGCAGCGCCGATGCCAAGGGTTGCGCCGGAATATCGACCTCAGTGCGGTTTTCGCCGAGTTTCGCCTGGGCTGCGGCGGCTGTCGCGCCCGCCGCCATGAATGCGGCGGAAGCGCCCAACAGAAGCGCGCTTTGAATGCTGCGGCGTACCGATCCCTTCATCATCGTCCCCCCTTCATGCGCCGTGCTCTGGCGCATTCTCACGGACTTCGACGCGGCAACTCCCCGTTCCCCCAGATGTAAACTTGCAACAATCAGGGATCAGGGATCAGGGATCAGAATGGGATGCTCCTGATTCCTGATTCCTGATTCCTGATTTCTGAAACAGCGCAACTTCATTGGACGCGCCGGCGACAGCTTCCACTGGGTAATAGGCTTTCAAGGCATCGATCAGCGAGGTGACATCGCCCGCATTGAAGACGCCGCTGACGCGCAGCTTCGCCACCTGGCGGTCGCCCGCGGCAACCTTGATCTGCGAGTAGCGATTCATTTCGGCCAGCACATAAGGCAGCGGCTCGTCATCGAACATCAGCTTGCCCTGCCGCCAGGACGTGGCTTTCAACACATTGGCCAGCCGCGTGATGCGCGGCGGCGCATCGCCTTCGTCCAACAACTGATCGCCGGGATTGAGTTTGGCGAGCACGGTGGAAGGATCGCTGGCGGAACGCACCGTCACATGGCCTTCGGTGAGCGTGACGCGCACGCCCTTGCCCAATGTCTCCACATCGAAGGCGGTGCCTGTGGCGATGACGCGGCGTCCGTTTGCTTCGACGATGAAGGGCCGCGCCTTGTTTTTTTCCACCTGGAAATAGGCCTGACCATGGGTGAGATGGATCAGGCGGGTTTTCTTGGTGAATTCCACCGCGATCTGCGAATTGGCGTCCACATCCACGCGGGAATTGTCGGCGAGCGTCACCACGCGGCGTTCGGCGAGTTGGGTGGTGTAAACCTCGCGCGCGGGCTCCATCAGATAATATGTGCCGGCGCCGAGAGCGGCCACTGTGAGGCAGGCGGCGATCGCATGGCGCCACAAATTCGGCAGGCGCTGGGTGAGATGCCAGCGGCTGCGCGCGGCGGTGCGCGCATCGGCCAACGCCGCCTGGCGCAGCGTTACCATCTCCGGTTCGGCGGCGTGGTGGCCCACCGCTTCCCACAGCGAGGAAACTTTTGCGAAGGCTTCTGCGTGGCGCGGGTCCGCATCGATCCAATCGCGGAAGTCGCGCGTGACGATGGCTTTCGCCTCCGCGCGCGCTTCGTTGAGGCGCGTGAACCAGCGGGCGGCGGCTTCGATCGTGTCGTTCATGGCCGGCCCACCGTTTTGGCGAGATGCGCAAGCGCGCGGGTGATGTGCTGCTCCACCGCGCTCACGGAAATGCCGTAGAACGAGGCGATGTCGGCGCAGCTCATCTGCTCCAGCCGGCGCAATATGAAGATATGTCTCGTCTTTTCGCTCAAGGCGCCAAGGGCATCCATGACCCGTTTCAATTCCACCTTTGCTTCCAAGACGCGCTCGGGCCCCGGCTCCCCAGCCGCGGGCTCGGGATCGCCGGGCAACAGTTCGCTGACGCCAGCATGGGCATGATCGCGGCGCGCGCGATCGCGCAACAAATTTGCCGCGGTCTGGAAGATGAAGGCCTCGAAGTTGTGGATTTCGGTGGCGGGATCGAGGCGGGAAAGACGCAAGAAAACATCGTGCGTCAGGTCTTCGGCATCGGCCTGGTGGCGTGTGCGCCGCAAAAAATAGGCGTAAAGCGCGGGGCGGTAACGATCGAACAGCTCGCGCGAGGCTATGCCGCCCGAGGCCCCGGCCGGATGCGCGCTCACATTTTCCCCTGCCTGCGCCATGGTATCCCGTTTTTGGGGCGCGGCCTGCCCCCGAAAATGCAAGACGCAGCAACTCGCCACAGCCCCAGCTTAAGTAAAAATCTTTTTTTCGGTCGCGTGGCGAAAAAAAATCTGCTTGCATAAACATCATGCGTAAAAGGGGTTTAGGGCGTCATGGGTGTGTTCTTTCGCCGGTTCGCTCTGGCGATTTTGGCTGCCGGCCTGCCGGTTTTCGCAGGTGCAGCAGCAGCGGCGACACCGGCTGAAACATTCGTTCAGGACAGCGTCGACCGCGGGGTTCAGGTCCTGACCGACAAATCGCTTTCGCCGGCCGAAAAGAAAGCGAAGGTCGAAGAGCTTCTGGGCACGATCATGAACACGCGCAAGCTTGCGCTGTTCTGCCTGGGCAATGTGGCGAAAACGGCCGATCCGGCGGAGGTGGACGCTTTCGCCGATGCGTTCGCCAAATTCACCATGGCGAAATATTCCTCGCAGCTGGGCGATTATGGCGGGCAATCGCTGAAAGTGACCGGATCGACCGATCGCAGCCCCACCGATCACGTGGTGACGGCGGTGCTTGTCGATCCTGCGGTTCCGGAAGATCCCGATCCGGTGAAGGTGCTGTTCCGCGTGCTCGACGATGGCGGCAAATTCGGCGTCGTGGATGCAAGCATCGCGGGCGTCTGGTTCGGCATGGCGCAGCGCGACGACATCCAGGGCTTCCTTTCGACCAACAACAACGATGTGAAGAAGCTCACCGAACGGATGAACGAGATGACCGCCAAACTGAAAGCGGGAGCTTAAGGCTTCGCGGCCAGCTTATCGGCCCAGCTCACAATATCCCTCAGCGGCGCTTCGCGGCCCAGATCGCGCAGGAGCATGTGATAGCCGTTTGGATATTCGTGCGCTTCGGCCTTGGCGCCCAATTCCGCAATCACCGCCTTCGTTGGCCCGGTGGGAATGATCTGATCCTTCGCGCCGTAGAGGATGAGTATAGGCGGCGCATTTGAAATCTTTTCAGGCGCGCGGCGGGCCTCGTCCATCAGGTTGACGAGACCCCACACCGCATCCGAGCGCGTTTCCTTCTGAAACAGCGGATCGCGTGCAATGGCGCGCAGCATCTCGATATTGTCCGACGGCCAGATCTTGAGCCCCTTTCCCGATACCGTCATCGACGGAACGACGTGCGCCGCCGTCCACAGCGCAGCGCGATAGAGAAGCGGCATGTCCTGGCGCGACCAGATGGCGGGCGCAACGAGGATCGCGCCATCGACATTGGGCTTGCGGTCTGCAGCGAGTGCGGAAAGCACCACCGCGCCGCCCATGCTTTCGCCAAGCGCGATGACGGGAATGTGCGGGTGCGCAGCGCGCACCGCATCGACAAAATCGTCGAAATCGCCGCGCAAGGCATCGCCGCCCGGCCAGAGTCCGGGATTGGGCGCCCGGCCGAAACCTCTTTGATCGTAGGCGATGACGCCAATGCCGCGCTCTGCCAGAAAGGGTGCAGGTATCGCAAAGGCGTTCGAATAGTCGCTCATGCCGTGAAGAGCGACGACGATCGCCTTGGGTTGCTTTGCATTCCATTGACGGACGGGCAGATGCAATCCATCGCGCGCGATGAATTCATCGCCCACAACGGCCGGCTGCAGATTTTGGCCGCCTTGCGGGGCGACGACAGGCGCGCAGGCGACGATCAGCGCAAGAGAACCTGCCGCACACGCTTTCGCAAATAGGGAAGCAACTCTTCGCCAAACCATTGATTGCTTTTGAGCCACGCGTTGTTGCGCCATGACGGATGCGGCAGGGGAATATAGCGCGGGCCGTATTCGCGCCAAGCCCTGACGGTTTGGGTCATGTTTTCCTTCAGGCGGCCGCCCAGATAACGCTTTTGCGCATAGCTTCCGATCAGGAGCGTGAGCGGAAATTCCGGCAGAATCGAGAACAATGGCGGGTGCCAGAGCGGCGCGCATTCCTTGCGCGGCGGCAGATCGTGCCCTTGCGCGTTGTAGCCCGGAAAGCAAAAGCCCATACCGATAATGGACACGCGCTTTTCGTCATAGAAGGTTTCGCGATCGATACCCAGCCAATCGCGCAAACGGTCGCCCGAGGGATCGTTGAAGGAGAGACCCGTTTCATGGACGCGAATGCCAGGCGCCTGCGCAATGATGCAGAGCTTCGCGCTCATGCTGGCGCGCACGATGGGACGGGGCTCATGCGGCAGATGAGCCGCGCAGGCACGGCAGGCGCGGATGTCCTTGAGAAGGCGCGAAAGATCGCGATCCTTCATCTAACGAACAAGTGCGATCTCGACGCCGTGTGCGAGGCCTTTCCATTGCCGCTCTGCGGTCATTGCCGGGCAGTTCCTGGAAGCGGCAAGCGCCAAACAGGCTCGATCTCCCAGTGACAATCCCCTTGGAGAAGTGATGCTTCGCAATTGGGCGGTCTTCAACGCCAGCTCTTCGTCATAAGCAACAATCTTGATACCCATCGATCGGATATCACGCAGCGCCGCCTTTTCGTCGCCCCCGCGCTCAACGGCCTTTGACAAAACCTCCGCCACGTTGACGGATGACATTTCGCTTTCCGGCAAGGCTGCAATAACGATATCGGCTCCGGCTTCGTTTCGGAGAACGGCTAGAAGCGCCGAGGAATCGAGAACGATCAATCCTCGCCCCATTCGGTACGCCGTTGAGCAAGAAAATCGTCGACCAAAGATTCTTTGGTTTCTCCTGATTTCACAGCAAAGACACCGCGCAAACGGGCGAGAGCCGCCTGGGCTTTTGGGGAAAGCACTTTCTTTTCTTGTTCGCCCAATTGCTGCCCGCTTTGCACGGCGCGGCCAAGGATATCCCGCACTTCGGCCTCCATACTGCGGCCACGACGGGCAGCTCGTTCGCGCAAACTCTGGTGAACGTCATCGGGAAGATTACGGATGGTAAGTGTAGCCATGCATGCATGCTAGCATTGCTAGCATTGCTGTCAAGTCAGTCGCCTTTCAGCAAATTCCTGGCAATAACAAGCTGCTGGATCTGGCTGGTGCCTTCGTAGATGCGGAAAATGCGCACGTCGCGATAAAAGCGTTCGATGCCGTAATCGGCGACGTAACCTGCGCCGCCGAAGATCTGCACCGCGCGGTCCGCCACGCGGCCGACCATTTCGGAGGCGAAATATTTGGCGGCGGCGCATTCGAGCGTGACGTTTTCGCCTGCGTCACGCTTGCGCGCTGCGTCAAGCACCATGCAGCGCGCGGCATAGGCTTCGGTTTTGCAATCGGCGAGCATGGCTTGCACAAGCTGGAAATCGCCAAGGCGCTGTCCGAACTGAACGCGCTCGCGCGCGTAGTTCACGGCTTCCCGGATGAGACGTTCGGCGACACCGACACAGACACCGGAGATATGCAAGCGGCCGCGGTCGAGCACCTGCATGGCGACCTTGAAGCCCTCGCCTTCGGCGCCAAGTCGCAGGCGCGCGGGAACGCGTGCATTTTCGAAAATCACATCGTGGATATGCGCGCCCTGCTGGCCCATCTTCTTTTCGGATTTGCCAATGGCGATGCCGGGCGTATCGGCGGGCACAATGAAGGCGGAAATTCCGGTCGCACCCTTTTTTGACGGATCGCTTCTTGCCATCAGGGTGAACATGCCCGCGCGTTTGGCGTTGGTGATGAAACGCTTGGTGCCGTTGACGACATAATGATCGCCATCGCGGATCGCGGTGGTGCGGATGGAAGCCGCATCCGAGCCTGCATTGGGTTCGGTGAGCGCGAAACTCGCCACCGTTTCGCCGCTTGCGAGTTTGGGCAACCATTCGCGCTTTTGTTCTTCGCTGCCGAACATCACAACACCCTGGCTGCCGATGCCGACATTGGTGCCGATTACAGAACGGAAGGCAGGCGAAGTCTGGCCGAGTTCGAAAGCGACGAGGACTTCTTCCTCCATCGATAGGCCCAGGCCGCCATATTCTTCCGGTATGGAAAGGCCGAAGAGGCCGAGCGCCTTCATTTCTTCGACGATCTCATCGGGAACGCGATCGTCTTCCGACACCTTGGACTCGATGGGAACGCATTTTTCGGTCACGAAACGGCGCACCGTTTCGATCAGTTGCGTGCGAGTTTCGAGGTCGAGCGCCATGACGATTTCCGCAAAACAGATGTCCTTCGCCGGAGATTAGGCGGAATTGCGCCATGCGCAAGCGGACGGTTCAGGTAAGCGGCTTGTCCGGATCCATGGCATAAACGCCGACAACCAGGATGTGATCGACGACGCCGTCATCCGCTCCGAGCGGAAGCAGAATCGATTCATGATAGAAAGAGCTCTTCTTGGCCTTCAGTTCATAGAAACCGCGATAGGCCTGGGGCGAGCGGGAGTCGCAGATTTCCTGATAGATCGTGCGGAGCATCCTGCCGTAACCAGGATAGGTTTCATCCAGCTCGCTGGTGGTAATGCCGATCTGCAGTCCTGCTTGCGACTGGATGATGGCGTCTCCCAGCACGCGGAATTCGAAATCGGCGCCGCCTTGCACGACGCGAATGAGCGCGATGTTTCTGAGGAGCGAACGCAACTCGCGGGGTGCTGCGTCCTTGCGGGACGGAAAACGGCGGTTTCCGCGCAGTTTGTTCCACTTGTCCAGGGCCTTGCGCGTGAGCGGGTTCTGGACCTCGTTGACGTCTATTTTGTGCGTCGTGCGCGCAGCATCGCGCAGGTCGATCGGGCCTTCCGTGCTTCTTTCCATGGCGCGGTTCAGTATGGTGCGGGATGATGCTTTGTCAGCTTGCCCGTTAATGGTTAAACCAAAACAAACACTGCGCTTTTCTTGGGCCCCAAATGCGGCTTTCGGTACTTGACCAATCCCCCATCCCCAAGGGCGGGGACGCCGCCGCGGCCATCGCCGAGACCATCAGGCTGGCCAAGGCGGCGGAAAGGCTGGGCTATTACCGCTATTGGCTGGCTGAGCATCACAACACCCATTCCTTTGCGGGGTCGGCTCCGGAAATCCTGATCGGCCGGGTGGCGGCGGAAACATCCACGATCCGCGTTGGCTCCGGCGGGGTGATGCTGACCCACTATTCACCACTCAAGGTTGCCGAACAGTTCCGGATGCTGGAAACCTTGTCTCCCGGCCGGATCGACCTCGGACTGGGGCGCGCGCCCGGCAGCGACCAGCGCACGGCCATGGCGCTTCAGGCGGGACCGCAGGGCTGGGGGATCGACGCCTTTCCGAGCCAGGTCAATCTGTTGCGGCAGTTTCTCGACGATGCTTCGGGCAAACCATTGCCGGAGGATCATCCCTATCGCGGCATTCACGCGATGCCGGAGGGACCGACCCGGCCGGAGATGTGGCTGCTTGGGTCGGGAATACACAGCGCCGTCTATGCAGCCGAGCTGGGATTGCCGTTCAGCCACGCTTATTTCATCAATACCGACGGCAGTATCGAGGCGTGCGACGAGTATCGCAGGCGCTTCAAGCCGAGTTCATGGTGCGAACGCCCGCGCGTGTCGATGGGCGTGGCTGCGCTGGTGGCGGAGACCGAAGAAGAGGCAAGGCGCCTTTCGGCTTCCAGGAATCTGTGGGTGGTGCGGCTGCTGACCAACCGGCCGATTGCCTTTCCGCCGCCGGAAGAGGCGCTCGATTATCCATACACCGAACAGGAACTGGCGATCTTGAAGGCAGTGGAGCGGCGTTCGGCCGCCGGCACCAAGGAACAAGTGCGCACCAAGCTGCTGGCACTCGCAGATGCACATGGCGCGGAGGAATTGGTGGTGGTGACGATCACCTATGATTATGCATCGCGATTGAGATCGTATGAGCTGCTTGCGGAAGCGTTCGCGCTCACACCGGCAACAAGCCGATAATCGCGCCGGTCAGACCGCTTGCCATCGTGCCGGAGAGCAGCGCGCGCAGGGCAAGCGGCACGACTTCGTTACGGCGCTCGGGGATCATGCCGCCCACGCCGGCAATGAGGATGCCCACCGAGCCGAAATTGGCAAAGCCGCACATCGCATAAAGCATAATGAGCCGGGAACGCGGATCGAGCGCATCCGGCGGGAGCTTCGCGAGTTTCAGATAGGCCACGAATTCGTTGATGATGGTCTTGTCGCCCATCAGCGCGCCGGCTGCGGCCGCCTTCTCCCATGGCACGCCGTAGAGCCAGACGACGGGCGCAAAGAGCCAGCCGAAGATACGCTCGACCGTAAGCGGCGCGCCGGAAACGTCCGGCGCGTGACGGAGGACGATGTCGGCCAGCGCCACGAGCGCCACCATCACCAGGAGCATCGCGACGATGCCGAGCCAGAGCTGCAATCCGTCCGCCGTGCCGCGCGCGATGGCATCCATGCCGGAGCGATATTGAAGCGCGCTGGCGGTATCGCCTTCGGTTTCCTCGGCGCCCGGCACCATGATGCGTGCGATCAGAATGCCGGAGGGAAGCGATAGAAGCGAGGCAACCAATATGTGTCCGAGCGCGCCGGGGACCACCGGCTCGAGAATGCTCGCATAAAGTACGAACACCGTGCCCGCGACAGTGGCAAGCCCCACGGTGAACAGCACAAACAGCTCGGAGCGCGAAAGTTTGGGGAGATAGGGGCGGATCAGAAGCGGGGCCTCGATCATGCCCAGGAAAAACGTGGCGGCGGAGCCCAAACCCACAGCACCGCCGATGCCCATCATCTTGCGCAACACAAAGGCGAAGCCACGCACGATCAAAGGCAGAATGCGCCAGTGCCACAGAAGGGCTGCGAGCGCCGAAATCACGATGACAAGCGGCAGAATCTGGAAGGCAAAGTTGCCGAGCGCCTTCGGATCGGTGACGGCGAACGGCGTATCGCCGCCACCTGCATAGCCGAAGACAAAGGACGTTCCGGCGCGGGTGGCCGTCATCAGCGCATCCACGATACCGTTGAGCGAAAGAAGCATGTGGCGGGCGGGCGGAAATTCGAGAAGGAGAATGGCCAGCACGATCTGGAGCGCCAGGCCCGTTATGACCGTGCGGACCGGGAAGGCGCGGCGGTTTTCGGAACATGCCCACGCCAGAAGCAGGATCGCAGCGATCCCCAGCGCGGATTGCCCGTGTTGCCACATCGAAATTCCCCCGCCCCGTCGCAGCCCGCGCAATTGATACGGTTTCGGATAGCCAAGGCAATGCTATAGCTTGCAGCACGACCAAGGGGGAGCAATGAGCAGCAAGGCACGCCCTTCCGAAATCCGAGCGTTGTACGGGGCGCGCGCACTGCCGCCCTTGATCCTGGTTCTCTTTCATTTCTGCGAGCAGCGCGGCTATTTCGGCATTCGCGCAATCGACGCGTTCGCCGGCAAGGGATATTTGTGGGTCGAGTTCTTTTTCGCGCTGTCGGGGTTCGTGCTGATTCACGTTTACGGGACCCGGGCGCATTCGCTGTTCCGGCTGCATGGGTTCTTGACGTTTCTGAAGACGCGGCTGGCGCGCCTCTATCCGCTGCACCTGGCGACGCTGCTGTTTGTGCTGGCGATCGTATTGATCACCCGCGCAATCGCGCCCCTGACCGGAGAGATGTCGATCTTCGATCAGCCCTACCACCCCATCGTCAGTTTCAAGACGTTTGTTGCGAACCTTTTTCTCGTGCAGGCGTGGAATCTGTTTCCCTATCTGTCGTGGAACGCCCCTTCGTGGTTCGTCAGCGTGGAATTGCTGTTGTGCATCCTGTTTCCGGTCTACGCGGCGGTGGCGCGCGGCGGGCGGCGGCGCGGGATTTTGTTGATCGTTGCAGGCGTTTCGGGGTTGGCGGCGCTGGCGGCGACATCGGGCGAGCATGGACTCGACATCACTTTCCGCAACGGAATTTTCCGGGGCATGGCGGGTTTTGCTGCAGGCGCGGGGCTGGCCGTCGTCCATCGAGGCATCCGGCATGGCGATGTGCATCTGGCGAACGTGCTGCAGGCGGGCGCGCTTGCGGGGCTTGTGTTTGCGATCTGGTTTGCGGGGCCCCGCCATTCGATGAACGACGTGCTGGTGGCGGCCATGGAAATGGCGCTGATCTTCGCGCTCGCCTTCGACAACGGCCTTTTGGCGCGCTTGTTCCAGTCCGCGCCGCTGACGCGGCTGGGGGAGTGGTCCTATGGGATCTATCTGGTGCAGTACCCGCTGCTGCAGATCATGAGGACCATCCGGCAATATTATCCGCCCGAATTCCGCACCTTGGGCGAATACAGCGACACGGTTCAATGGGTGGAAGCGGGGGTTCTTCTGGTTGCCGCCATCGGGCTTGGGGCGGCTTTGACCGTCTACATCGAGCGGCCGGCCCACGCCCGGCTGCGGCGGCTTATCACGGCGCGGGCTTAAATCGGCGCTTCGGCTTGACCGGACGGCCCGCCCCCGGAATAACTCGCGGCCTATTTCCAGACCTGTCAGGAGGACATCCCCATGACCATTCGCTTCGACGGCAAAGTCGTCATCGTCACCGGCGCAGGCGGCGGCCTTGGCCGGGCGCATGCCCTCGAATTCGCCAAGCGCGGCGCAAAAGTGGTGGTCAACGATCTGGGCGGCGCGGTGGACGGATCGGGCGGTTCGTCCGAAGCGGCCCAGAAGGTGGTGGCAGAGATCAAGGCCGGCGGCGGCAATGCCATCGCCAACGGCGCATCGGTGACCGACGATGCGGGTGTGGCGCACCTCATCGATCAGACGATGAAGGAATGGGGCCGCATCGACGTGATCATCGCCAATGCCGGCATCCTGCGCGACAAGAGTTTCGCCAAGATGGAGATGAAGGACTTCCAGATCGTCGTCGATGTGCATCTGATGGGCTCGGTGAAACCGATCAAGGCGGCGTGGCAGATCATGCGCGACCAGCAATACGGCCGCATCGTGGTGACGACGTCTTCCACCGGCCTCTACGGCAATTTCGGCCAGACAAATTACGGCGCCGCGAAACTGGGTCTCGTCGGATTCATGAACACGCTGAAGCTGGAAGGCGCCAAGGACAACATCAAGGTCAACGCTATCTGCCCGGTGGCGGCGACCCGCATGACGGAAAACCTCATGCCGCCGCAAATGCTCGAGATGCTGAAGCCGGAATATGTGACGCCGGGCGTGGTGTATCTGTCGAGCGAAGATGCGCCGACGGGCACGATCCTCACCGCAGGTGCAGGGGTGTTCTCTGCCGCGCAACTGGTGGAGAGCAACGGCATCAATCTCGGCCACGGCGCCGATGCCGATACGGTGGCCGAATACTGGGCGAAGATCACAGACTTCACCAATGCGCCGCATTACAACATGGGCAACGACCAGACGATGAAGCTGGTGCAGCGCCTGCAAGACCCGCCGGTCAAGCCGTAAGGTTTCAGTTTCTTCTGGCGACGCGCCGCGCAAACCTGCGCACGCGTTTTGCTATGGGCAGGTCGCCGGCGGCGAGTTGCAAGGCCGCGTGACGTACGACACCGTCCTCGAGTTCCCGCACGACGAGCCGCGCAGCCCCGATTTCCAGGCTGTCGCCGATTTCGGGCGTCTTGTCGAATCGTTCGGCGAAGAGTTCGGCGACCGTTTTGCCGCGCTCCTCCGCGCTAGCGCCCAGCCCATAAAATTCATCGAGCTTGGCAACGGGCGCATCGCCCAAGATGTCGAATTCGCCTTCGAGCGCGATACCGCGGCGTTCGGTTGCCGGACCGAAAATCGTATCGAGACTCTGCGCCTTCAATTCGGGCGCGAGCAGATAGGCATGGTCGCCGGGCCTGAGCGATCCTGCTTCCGCCGGATTGAGTATCTTGCCGTCGCGCACCACCAGCGTCAGCCGCGCCCATTCGGGCAGCCTTGTCATCGAAAGCACGCGGCTTTCCGGGCCCACGGGATAGCCGATCAATTCGACATTGTGCTGGCCGGGCAGATCGACTTCGGTGCGCGTGACCGGATAGGACGTGCGCGGCAACGCCTGCCCAAGACGGCGCGCGGCGAATTTGATCGTCCAGCCCTGCAGAACCAGTGAAACGATCACCACGAAGAAGGCGACATTGAAATAGATGTGACTGTAGGGAAGTCCCGACAATGTGGGGATGGAGGCAAGGAAAATGCTGACTGCGCCGCGCAGACCCACCCAGCTCACAAACAGCCGTTCCCTGGTATTGAATCCGAACGGCCACAGGCAGAGCCACACCGCGACAGGGCGCGCGACAAAAATGAGAAACACCGCAATGACGAAGCCGGGGATCGCGACCGCCAGCATCTGATGCGGCGAGACCAGCAGGCCCAGTACAAGGAACATGACGAGCTGGGCGAGCCATGTCACTGCGTCGTTCAAACTGAGGATGCCGGCAAAGGCCCGTACCGGGCGGTTGCCGAGCACGAGACCGGCGACATAAGCCGCCAGAAAGCCCGATCCGCCCGCCGTCGCCGCGACGCCGAACACGAACACGCCGCCTGCCACGGCCAACAAGGGCGGCAGACCGCCGGGAAGGCTTGCGCGATTGAGTAGCAGCACAATGCCGAAACCTCCGCCGAGGCCGATCACCGTGCCGAGAAAGGCTTCCCGGGCCAGATCTTCGATCACACGAAGTATGGATTCGCCCGCGCCGCCCGCGGCGATGACGCTGACGGCGGCGACGGTGAGAAAGACCGCAACCGGATCGTTTACGCTCGATTCCAGTTCCAGCACCGCGCCCACGCGCGAACGAAGCTGCAATCCGCCGCCGCGCAGAAGAAAGAACACCGCCGCCGCGTCGGTGGAAGCCACCACCGCCCCGATCAGAAATCCCTGTTGCGGGCCGAGCGACAGTGCCCAGGCGCCGAACGCGCCGGTGAAGCCCGCAGTGATGAGCACACCAGCCGTGGCGAGCAATGTGGCCGGCGCGGCGGCCGAGCGGACGTGGAGAAATCGCGTCCGCAACCCGCCATCGAAGAGGATGACGGCAAGCGCCAGCGATCCGATAAGATAGGTGAGCCGGTAGTCGGAGAAGGCGAGCCCGCCCGGGCCATCTTCGCCTGCCAGCATGCCTACGACCAGGAACACCAGAAGAATGGGCGCGCCGAACCGCGTGGCGATCAGGCTGGAAAGAATGCCCGCCACGATGAGCCCCGCGCCAAGCAAAAGCGCGGCGTTGGAAAGGTCGATCGCTTCCATGTGAGGGAAAACTAATCGATGGCGTGCGGTTTTCCGAAGGCAAAATCTTTCGCAAACGCACGAATGCACAAAGCGTTGCGGATTTGCTGCGATGAACGTTGATCTCCCTCTCCCCCAGCGGGGGAGAGGGGATCGTTATAATTTTATCGTCCCTTGAAGACCGGCTCGCGCTTTTCGACGAATGCGCGGGCGGCTTCCTTGTGATCTTCCGTCAATCCGGTGTGAATGTGGTGGGTGGCTTCGAGATCGAGGCATTCGTCGACTTCACCGCCCAGCGCGCGATTGAGATTTTCCTTCATGTAGCGATAAGCCACGCGGGGCCCGGAAGCGAGGCGCCGGGCGATCTCCATGGTCTCCGCCATCAGCCGATCCGGGGGCACGACCCAGTTCACGAGGCCGAGACGCAGCGCTTCCTTCATGTCGATACGTTCCGACAGGAAATAAAGCTCGCGCGCCTTTGCAGTGCCGACGAGTTGGGACAGGAAATAGGTGCCGCCATAATCGCCGGAAAAGCCCACGCGCATGAAAGCCGTGGTCATCACGGCATTTTCGGCGGCGATGCGCAGATCGCAGGCCAGCGCAAGTCCGAGACCGGCGCCTGCAGCGGCACCCGGAAGTGCTGCGATGGTGGGCTTGGGCATCTTGTGCAACCTGCCGGACGTTTCGCGCTGGCTGATGCGCTGGCGGTGAATGCGGCTGTCGAGATCGAGCGGTTCGGGCGTGACGCTATCCTTGCCTTCGGCCATGCCCTTCACATCGCCGCCCGCGCAGAACGCGCCGCCCGCACCGGTTAGCACCACACAAGCGACATCGCTGCCGGTTTCGCAGGCACGCAGCGTTTCGGCCAGCGCTGCAAGCATGGCACCGGAGAGCGCATTGCGCCGCTCGGGCCGGTTCATCGTGAGGATGGCAACGCCGTCGTTAATTTCTCCCAACAATTCGTTCGTTCCGGTATCGATATTGCGCCTGGCCATCGGTTTCCTCCCATTTTCTTGCGCCGAAGGTGGCATGCCGCGCCGATCCGAAAAAGTGCGGTTTTTGCGTCACTAGCGTTGCAATATCGGGTTTTCGGAGCATTCGGATTGCGCATGGCTGCCATTCATTGCACCGCAACAAATGCCTCCTATGTACGCTCCGTGGCCGGACGATCCGGCCCAAACGATGGAGAGGCAGATGTTGAAGAAGCTGAGGGATAACGAGATTTTCGGCGCGGATGCGCTGAACCTCGTCGTCATTGCCGGCGCCACTCTGCTGCTGCTTGGGGCGATCACGACGCCCGCGTCCGTGACGCCGCCTGCAGCGCAGGAGAAAGCGCCGCTGGTCGAGACGGTCACGGTGACCGCCTCGCCGCTTACGAGCCTTTCGTAGGCTTGGAATTGGATGTTCCCGGACAGATTCGGTTAACCCCGTATCGTCCGGGACAGCCGATTTGCGATGATTTTCTGTCGAATTTGTCATATAGTGGCTAGCGTCAACTCACGGTGTGCCGGAAACGCGGCCCTTGAATGACCGCCAACCGGCTTTGTGTGGAGGCCGACATGGCGATTACCCATCAGCATAACGAAGCGGAACATGACTACGGCGGGCAAGTGCTCGACCTGGTCGTGTTGTTTGGCGCCATTGCGCTTTTCGTCGGCGCAATCGCGGCGTTCGTCGTTCTGGCGACGTGAAAGCTCGCCGCGCGGGATAACGCGCGGATGGCGCTTACTGTTCGGCGGCCACTTCGGTCAGTTCGACGGCGTGGCCCCAAAGCTTTTCTATATGCGCAAGGACCAGTTCCTTGGCGTTGAATTGAAGCGGTATGCCGCGATGCATGCGGTGTTCAAGCAATAGCTTGCGGTCGCCGCGAAGATTTGCACCCACCACCTGGATGTTCGGATCCGCCGTTCCGACGTCGTATTGGCGCGCGAGCGTGGAGCGCACTTTGCGATAACCGAGTTCGTTGTGGATGGCGGAGACCTTGTATGTGCCCTCGTCGGCCTTGTCGTGCAGGCCGAACAGGCGAAAATCGCGCATCACTTTCGGCGACAGGAACTGTTCGATGAAGCTTTCGTCGCGATAATTCGCCCAAGCCTGCTTCAGCGCGGCCATGTAATCGCCGGTGCCGGCGATGTGAGGGAACCAATCGCGGTCTTCTTCCGTCGGGTTTTCGCAGATGCGCCGGATATCGGCCATCATGGCGTAGCCGAGCGCATAGGGATTGATACCGTAATAGCGGCGGTCGTCGAAATCCGGCTGGAAGATCACGCTCGTGTGGCTGTGCAGGAATTCAAAAATCGCCCCGTCGGTGATGAGGCCGCGATCGAACAGCGCGTTCATGATGGTGAAATGAACGAAGGTGGCGCAGCCTTCGTTCATCACCTTGGTCTGACGCTGCGGATAGAAATATTGCGAAAGATTGCGCACGATGCGCAGCATTTCCCGCTGCCACGGTTTGAGCACGGGCGAATTCTTTTCAAGGAAATAGAGAAGATTTTCTTCCGGCAGCTTCATTTCCGGGCTGCTCTCGTCTTCCGGGTCCGGCGAGGCCGGCGTTGCAGGCGGTTCGACGCCCGCCGGAAGCGTGCGCCACAAATCGTTGTAAGCCTCTTCTTCGTATTCGGCGCGGCGGCGCTGCTTTTCGGCGATGCGCTCTTTCGATGGGCGCGGAGGGCGGCGATAGCGGAAGACGCCTTGGTCCATGATGGCGTGGGCGGAATCGAGAACGGCTTCCACCTCGTCGCGGCCATAGCGCTCCTCGCAGGCGGCGATGTATCGCTTGGCGAAGGCGAGGTAATCGAGGATGCCGTCGGCATTGGTCCACTGGCGGAACAGATAGTTGTTCTTGAAGAAGTGATTATGGCCGAAAGCGGCATGAGCCATGACGAGCGCCTGCATCGTCATGGTGTTTTCCTCGAGAAGATAGGAAATGCAGGGATTGGAGTTGATGACGATTTCATAAGCGAGCGCCGAATGCCCGGCGCGATAGAGCGTTTCCTCGCGCGCAAACAGCTTTCCGAAGCTCCAGTGATGGTACATCAGCGGCATGCCGAGCGAGGAATAGGCATCGAGCATCTGTTCGGACGAAATCACCTCGATCTGATTGGGATAGATGTCGAGCTTGAGTTCGCCCAGAGCGATCTCCTCTATCGCCTTTAGCGTACGATCAAGCGTCTCGAAATCCCATTCGGCGCCTTCGAAGAGCAATTTGCCCGTCATGCTGCCTCCGCCTTCTTGAACAATTCGCGGAAGACCGGAAAGATGTCGGCCGGTTTGGAAATGCGCTTGGTGGCGAAATTGGGCCAGAGTTCGGCCACGGTGCGATAGGCGCGCCAAAGTTCGGCGCCGGAGTCCTCGGAGGCGAAGACTTCCATCTCACGTTCGTCGAGAATTTCTATATAGGCGTAGTACTGACACAACGGCATGATGTCGCCATTGAGCATTTCCACGCAGCGGCGCGCATCGCCGGATTGCGTGTAGCCGTCGGAGGCCTGCGCGGCATAGATGTTCCAGTCTGCGGTCGCATAGCGCGCTTTCTGGATTTCCAGCATCTTGTCGAGCGCGGTGGACACGATGGTGCCGCCGGACTGGCGCGAATAGAAGAATTCCTGTTCGTCCACTTCCTGCGCGTCGTGGGTGTGGCGGATGAACACGACATCGACCTTTTCGTAACGGCGCTTCAGGAAAAGATGCAGCAACATGTAGAAGCGCTTCGCCAGATCCTTTTCGCGCTCGCCCATGGATCCCGATACGTCCATCAGGCAGAACATGACGGCCTGGCTGGTGGGAACGGGTTGCTCGGCGAAGGCATTGAAACGCACGTCGATGGGATCGACGAAGGCTACCCATTTTCGCTTGGCGTTGGCCTTCGCGAGCCGTTCCTTCAACTCGACAATCAATGCGCGGCTTTCATCGGTGTGGGGGTCGACGCGTTCGGCGGCTTCGAGCTTGGCTTCGAGTTCGGCGATATCGGCGAGAGAGGGGCGTTTCAGCGCCAGCCTGCGGCCGTAGGAATTCCGCATGGTGCGGATGAGATTGATCTGGTTGGGCGAGCCCGCCGTGGTGATGCCGGCGCGCTTCCAGGTCTTGCTGGGCGTTTCCTTGAGCGTGGTGCGGACGAGGTTGGGCAGTTCGAGGTCTTCGAAGAAGATGTCGAGGACTTCGTCCTGCGTCATCGTGAATTCGAAATCGTCCTCGCCTTCGCCGGAATCGGCAGCCTGTTTGCCGCTTTGCCCGCCCTCGCCTTTCGGCGGCTTCTTGATTTCGTCGCCCGGCATGAACTCCTTGTTGCCGGGCAGCACGAAATCCTGTTCCCCCGCGGCCTTGGGATCGAGACGGAACCGCGGCTCCTTCGTGCCTTTGGTCGAGATGCGGATCTTGCGTTCCTTGCCGATGTCCGAAACAGCGGCATCCTTCAGCGATTTCTGCACGGCCTCGCGAATCTGCGCGCGCGCGCGGCGCAGGAAGCGCTGCCGATTGGCGAGGCTCTTGCCCTTGGGGTTGAGACGGCGGTCGATGAAATAAGTCATTCGTCCTCCTTCGAGGGCCGCTGCGCGGCAACCTCAGGATGACGAATGCTCGTCACGGTGAGGTGCGAGCGGCGAAGCCGCGAGCCTCGAACCATCACCCCGCCTTGTTGACGCGCATGTACCATTCGACCAGACGGCGCACCTGACGCGGCGTGTAACCGCGCGCGAGCATCCGCTTGACGAATTCGTTGTGCTTGGTCTCGGTGTCGCTGTCCTTCTTGGATTCGAAGCTGATGACGGGCAGGAGATCTTCCACCTGCGTGAACATGCGCTTCTCGATCACGCTGCGTATTTTCTCATACGCCGTCCAGGCGGGGTTCTTGCCTTCGTTCTGGGCGCGGTAGCGAAGCGCGAACTTGACGACTTCGTTGCGGAAGTCTTTCGGGTTCGCAATTCCTGCGGGCTTTTCGATCTTGGACAATTCGTTGTCCAAAGCCGCGCGGTCCAGCAACTGGCCGGTGTCCGCGTCCTTGTAATCCTGATCTTCGATCCAGGCGTCGGCATAGGCGATGTAACGGTCGAACAGGTTCTGGCCGTATTCGCCGTAGGATTCCAGATAGGCCTTCTGGATTTCCTTGCCGATGAATTCGGCATAACGCGGCGCAAGCTCGGCCTTGATGAATTCGAGATATTTCTTCTCGGTATCTTCCGGCATCTGCTCGCGCTTGATCGCCTGTTCGAGCACATACATCAAATGAACGGGATCGGCGGCGACCTCGCTGACGTCGTAGTTGAAGGTTTCCGACAGCGTCTTGTAGGCGAAGCGCGTCGAGATGCCCGTCATGCCTTCGTCGACGCCGGCCGTATCCTTGTATTCCTGCAAGGTCTTGGCCTTGGGATCGGTGTCTTTCAACTTCTCGCCGTCATAGACGCGCATCTTGGAGATGATGTTGGAGTTTTCATGCTCCTTCAGGCGCGTCATCACGCAGAATTTGGCGAGCATCTCCAGCGTTTCGGGCGCGCAATGCGCGTCGTCGAGATTGCTGCCCGAAAGAAGCTTCTTGTAGATCGCCGTTTCTTCCGTCACGCGCAGACAATAGGGAACGGTGACGACCGAGATGCGGTCGAGGAAGGCTTCGTTGTTCTTGTTCGACTTGAACAGCTGCCATTCGGATTCGTTGGAATGCGCCAAAATGATCCCGCTGAAGGGAATGGGGCCCAGCGTTTCGGTGCCGATGTAATTGCCTTCCTGCGTGGCAGTGAGCAGCGGGTGCAAAACCTTGATCGGCGCCTTGAACATTTCGACGAATTCCAGAAGGCCCTGATTGGCGCGGCACAAACCGCCCGAAAAGGAATAGGCATCCGGATCGTTCTGGCTGAAATGTTCGAGCTTGCGGATATCCACCTTGCCGACAAGGGCCGAGATATCCTGGTTGTTCTCGTCGCCCGGCTCGGTTTTGGAGACTGCGATCTGGCGCAGTTTCGAGGGAAACAGGCGCACGACTTCGAATTTCGATATGTCGCCGTTGAATTCGTCGAGACGTTTGACCGCCCACGGACTCATCACCCCGCCGGTGCGATGCTTCTCGATGCCGTATCTGTCGGCAAGCAGATTGGCCAGTTCGTCCGACCGGAATAGGCCCAATGGGGATTCGAAAACGGGGCTGATCTGATCGCCCGCCTTGAGCACATAGATCGGATGCTTCTCCATCAGATCCTTGAGCCGTTCGGCGAGCGAAGATTTGCCGCCCCCGACCGGGCCGAGCAGATAGAGGATCTGGCGCTTTTCCTCCAAACCCTGGGCCGCATGTTTGAAGTAGCCCACGATCCGTTCGATCGTGTCTTCCATTCCGAAGAAACCCTCGAAAGCGCGATAGCGCTTGATCGTGCGATTGAAGAAAATGCGGCTGAGACGGGAATCTTGCGCGGTATCGACCAGTTCGGGTTCGCCGATGGCGGCGACCATGCGTTCGGCTGCGGTGGCATAGAGCATCTTGTCGTCGCGCGCCGCCAGCAGCCAGTCGCGAAGGCTCATCGCCTCAAACCGCTCGCGCGCATAATCGCGGGTGAAGATATCGAAGACATCAAGCGTACTCATCAATCTCGCTCCTTCGTGCTATCCACACGTCATTTGTTATTTAGAGATTGTACTCCCCGCTCGCATTTGTTGCTGTCATTTTCTTTCATTGCCGACAGAGAGTAATTCCCAACAGGTGAACGGAACTTGAACCGGAAAGTTCCGCATTCGACATCAAACCGCATGGCTCGGCATGCGCACCTCGCGCAGCCGCGGCCTTCCCCCGATTCCACCCTATGGCTTTCAACGTCGCTCGCGCCCCATTTGCGCCGCCGACGAATCGCAGTGTAACGCTGTTCTGCCTTTCGCCAAAGCGCCAGTTGGTGCATCCCACGGATTTTGCGCCACAATCACGACACGATTGCAGCCGCAGCGCGCCACGATCGCGCAGTGCGAATGCCACAATCCGGGCCGATCCTCAGTTTCGCAGTCGTTGTACGAGGAAGGAAGATATGCGGATTTTCCGGTCCGGCCCTGCACACCGGAGCAGATCGGCGGTCGCGGCGGATTCCTTTGTTGCGCTCCTGTTTTTGACAATCCTGTTTATGATGGCGTTCGCGGCGACGGCATTTGCCCCGGCGTGATCGGCTGCGCATCGGCCGCAGACATGCTTCGGCCCGCCGCCATGCCGCGCGGCGGAACGATTATCTTTTACGGTTTGGTGAGATTGGTAACGGCCCAAGTGCGGCGCGCGAGAGGCCTTGACCGGGGTTCGGCGGACGAATGCCCGGCTCAATGACACTGAATGCTCTTGCGACGCATCCGGCTTGCCCACGGCAGTGCTTGGCGGCAAGCTGGTTTCGTGGATACGTTCGTCATAGACGTCGGTCAGGCGCATACGCGCGAAGCGGGCGACATCGCGCGCATCTATATCGATTCCTGGCATGACGCCTATGCCGGCACGGTTCCCACCGCTCTTCTGAGAGCCATGACTATCGCCGGGCAAACCGCGCGCTGGCGCGCCGCGATCGAAGCCCGCGACGCGGTTTTCGTGGCGCGCCACGAGCGTCATGGTGTCGTGGGAATGACGGGCTTCGGGCGCTCGCGCGATCCGGAGCTCGGACCCGACGCTGAGGTTTATACGCTCTACGTCGATCCGGCATTCTACGACATGGGCGTGGGACGGGCGTTGCTCACCGGCGCTTTTGCAGAACTCAAACGTCGCGGTTTTTCGTCCTGCATCATCTGGGCACATGCGAAAAACCCGGCACGTTACTTCTACGAGCGGCTCGGCGGCAGGCTGGTGGCCGAGCGCACGGTGCGGCTGATGGGCCAACCGATACCGGAAGCGGCGTATGCCTGGCGCAAGCTCGCCGTGAAAGGCCGTTAGCGCCTGCGGTTCAGCCCTTCAAATCCTTCGGACGCAAGAATTTCACCAGGCCGCCCTTCGCGGCGGCCAGATCTTTCCAGGCGCCGATGTCGAAATCGAAAACCGCCAGCGCGCAGGTGGGCATGCCTTCCGCAAGCTTGCGGACACGCTCCTTTTCCTTGTCCGATTTGGGGCGGCAGACAAGATGCAGCGCAAGGCTTTCCAGGCCCGGATTGTGGCCGATCACCATCAGGGCGCCGGTTTTGGCCGGCGCCTTGCGAAGTTCGGCGAGAATGACGGACGCGGACGCCAAATAGAGTGTGTCGAGAAATTCGACTTTCGGAGGCTGTCTAAACGATCGCGAAACATCGAGCCAGGTTTCGACGGTACGGCGCGCAGGCGAGCAAAGCGCAAGATCGGGGCGCAGATCGTGCCCCGCCAGCCACTCGCCCAATCGGGTCGCATCCACGTGGCCGCGCCCGTTCAGTTCGCGGGCAAAATCATCGTCGGATGCCTCAGCGGGCACGGCTTTCGCATGACGAAGGATGTAGAGGCGCTTCAATGCCGTCAGGCCACCTGATAGCGGGCGCGCGCGCCCCGCTCGATGGCGGCGGCGGTGAGCCGGTCGAGCCCCAATTCGCGGCGGATCCCTTCCAGAACGCGGATTTCCTCGAGCATGACGCGGCTATCCGTAAGCGCCACTTCCAGCGCCAGCCAGTAAGCGGTCTCCCGCAGGTGATGCGGAAGCGCCGCCTTGACCAGCCCGAGAACGGCATTGATGCCATCGGGCTCCTGCAGCAGTGCGGCGCAATCCTTGGCGACCATTGCGAGCCGATGTTCCTCGAAATCGCGAAAGACGGGCAGCGTCTTGATGAGTTGGCCGATGGTCCTCAACTCGCGGTCGCTCATTGCGCCGTCGGAAGCCGAAACCACCACCATCACATAGATCAGTGCCGAATGATGGCCGACCGTGTTCATGTCCGTAAAGCCTTGGAAAGCCACGCGACGATAGGCGGCTTGACCCCCGTCCAGCAAGGCGGCATTGCTTCGAGGCGCAGGCAAAAGTGCCTGCGCGCCTCAGCATGACGTCATCCTGAGGCGTGAGTTTGACGAGCCCCGAAGAATGGCCACCCAGAAAAAACCCGGCAAATGGCGGGCACGCACAAAAGCGGTGCGCGCGGGCCAGACACGCACGCCCTTCCAGGAAACATCCGAAGCGCTGTTCATGACCTCCGGCTACGCCTATGAAGCGCCTGAAGAAGCCGAAGCACGCTTTAAGGGCGAAGCGGAAGGCTATCAATACAGCCGGTTCGGCAATCCGACCGTGACCGTATTCGAAGAACGCATGGCGGCGCTGGAGGGCGCGCCCGTTGCGCGCGCCACCGCAAGCGGCATGGCGGCGGTAACGGCGGTTTTCCTGAGTTCGCTGAAGACCGGCGACCATGTGGTCGGCGCCAAGGCGATGTTCGGCGCCTGCCGCTATGTGATCGAGGAAATCCTGCCGCGCTTCGGCATCGCGCATACGCTGGTGGACGGCTGCGACGCCCAGGAATGGAAGGACGCGGTGCGGCCGCAGACGAAAATCCTGTTTCTGGAGACGCCCGCAAATCCGACGCTCGGCATTTGCGATATCAAGGCCATTGCCAAGATCGCCAACGGCGCGGGGGCATGGCTGGTGGTGGACAATGCGTTCGCAAGCCCCGCCCTGCAACGGCCGATGGAATTCGGCGCGCATATCGTGGTGCATTCCTCGACCAAATATATCGACGGTCAAGGACGCGCGCTGGGCGGCGTGATTCTTTGCGGACAGGATTTCTTAAAGGACCATCTACAGGTCTTCATTCGCAATACGGGGCCTTCGATCAGCCCATTCAATGCGTGGCTGCATCTGAAAAGTCTGGAAACACTCGATCTCAGGATGCGTGCGCATTGCGCCAATGCGCAGGCCGTGGCCGATTTTCTGGCCAGGTCGAAAAAGGTCCGCCGCGTGCTTTACCCGTTCCGCGACGATCATCCGCAGCACAATCTCGCGCGCACGCAAATGGACGGCGGCGGCGGCGTGGTGACGTTCGAGATCGATGGCGGGAAGAAAGAGGCATTCAAATTCGAGAATGCGCTCAAACTGATCGATATTTCCAACAATCTGGGCGACGCCAAGAGCCTGATCACTCATCCGGCGACCACCACGCACAACAAGCTCAAACCGGACGCGCGCGCGGAACTGGGAATCAGCGACGGCATGCTGCGGCTGTCGGTCGGTCTCGAAGATCCGGCCGATATTTGCGAGGATCTGGACACAGCCCTCGCCAGCCTCTGATCTGCCATGCGCGGACGTTGCGGCTCGCGAACCGTCCATCGCCTATAATGCGCCGCTCATGGAGGCCCCTATGTCCGAACATCATGCCAATGTCATATGGAAGCGCACCAGCGCCGACTACACCTATGACAGCTACAATCGCGCCCACGAGATGCGCTTCAAGGATGGGGCGATCGTGCTGCCGTCTTCTTCGGCTCCGGCGTTCAAGGGCGACGCGGAACGCGTCGATCCCGAGGAAGCCTTCGTGGCGTCGCTTTCGAGCTGCCACATGCTCACCTTTCTCGCGATCTGCGCGCGTAAGCGGTTGACGGTGGACTCCTATGACGATGAGGCCACAGGCTTTCTGGAGAAGAAGGACAACAAGGGGAAACTGTGGATGGCGCGCGTGAGGCTTTCGCCGCGCGTCGTTTTTGCGCCAGGAACAATTGTGGACAAGGCGACGCTCGAAAACATCCACCACCATTCACATGAGGAATGCTTTATCGCCAACTCCGTTAAAACCGAAATCACGGTCGTGCCGCGCGATTAAGCTGCCGGCGCAGGACACGATCCATCTTGCAAACGGAACTTGAGCGCCCGAATATCCTCTTATGAGCAACTCCTCCCAAAGCCGGGCGGGCGGCCCGTTGTACGAGCGCATTACCCACGGCATCCGCGTGGCCGTAAAGCCCGCCTATCTCGAAGACCAGTCGGAGCCGGAAGAGGGCAAATATCTCTGGTCGTACACGATCACCATCGAGAACCGCGGCAAGGAGACAGTGCAGCTCATCTCGCGCTACTGGCACATCATCGATGCGATGGGGCGCGTGCAGGAAGTGCGCGGGCCGGGCGTGGTGGGCGCGCAGCCCATCCTCGAGCCGGGGCAGAGTTTTGAATATACGAGCGGCTGCCCGCTGCCGACGGCGTCGGGCACCATGGCCGGGCGCTACCAGATGAAGAAGCTGGCCGGCGAGCAGTTTGAGGCGGAAATCCCGGCATTCCTGCTGGAAAGCCCTTACGAACGGCGCCAGGTACACTGAAACAACATGCATTGACCGTAATTTGCCGCGGGTTGATCCCGGGCGGGTCTTTGCGCGTAAACTGGACGTCCAAATTCCAGGCGGCATTTCCATGAACGATATTGTGAAGCCAAATGCGCTGTGTGCGGCCCAGCCCGCACCCAGAGACCCGCGGCCGACTCGCGAAGAAGCCGAACGCGCCATACGCACGCTGCTGTTGTGGGCAGGCGACGATCCCGACCGCGAGGGTTTGCTCGATACCCCGGCGCGCGTGGCACGCGCATTCGAGGACTGGTTTTCGGGCTATGCCGAAGATCCGGAAGCCTACCTCGCCCGCACCTTCGAGGAGGTGGACGGCTATGACGAGATGGTGGTGCTGAAGGACATTCGCTTCGAATCCCATTGCGAGCATCACCTGGCGCCGATCATAGGCCGCGTGCATGTAGGCTACCTGCCCAACAAGAAGGTGGTCGGAATCTCAAAGCTCGCGCGCGTGGTGGAAGCGTTTGCGCGACGGCTGCAGGTTCAGGAGAAGATGAACGCGCAGATCGCACATTGCATCCAGCAGGTGCTGGAGCCCAAAGGGGTGGCGGTTGTCATCGAGGCGACGCATCAGTGCATGACGACGCGCGGCGTTCACAAGACCGGCGTAAGCATGGTGACGTCGATGATGCTGGGTGCATTCCGAGAAGATGCAAGCACACGGCGAGAATTCCTGCACGTCATCGGCAATCCCGCGTCCAGCGCGGACGGGTGAGCTTCAATCCGTCTTTTTGCCGAACACGTAGCCAAGCGCGCCGCCGATAAACAAAGTCACGAGGTGTGTCGCATTGTTCTTCAATTCCGCGGGCTCGCCGCTGAACAAGATGACCCATCCGCAAACCGCAATGACAATCACGAGCAATGTGAGCGCGACGACAAACAAGATCATGTCCTTGCGACGCCTGTGATCGGCATCTTGCGGCGTTTCTTCCTTTTCGATCGTGACCTTTCCCGCGCCGCCGAAGGCCTTGTCGAGATCGAACTTGCCGTTCCCCCCGCCCGACATCGGCTATACCCCGACGATTTCCGTCAGCACGTTGCGGTCGGCGTCCATTACGCCCAGTTTTTGATGGCGGGACTTGGCCTCGCTTGCCACCTGCATCAGCGCAATGGCCTTGCGAAGGATCTCGCTTTTTGAGGTGGCCAGCTGGTCGGCCATCTTTTCCAGGGCTGCGTTTACATCCGCGCTGACATCGAGCGACAAGCGAACCTTGGTGGCGGAAGGGGCTTTCGGGTTGTCTACGTACATTCTAAGTGCCTCTTCAGTATTGTTTACGCAGAAACTACGCAACAAGATGGGGCGAAGCGACCCCAAATTCAAGGCGCCAAGCAAAATTTCTTTGAAAATCAGATACTTTTGGAACTATGAAGAGGCGGCGGCAAGGATTTCGTGGACCTTGCCGCAGAATTCGCACCGCGCGCGGATGATACCGTCCGGGTCTGCGAGATGGGCGCGGTCATCGGCGGAATAGGAACCCAGCACCGAGGCGATGCGGCCCGTATCGCAATCGCAACGGAAGGTCATGGGCTCGGACGGCAGGACACGGATTTCGTCTTCGTGGAAAAGGCGCCACAACAGATCTTCGCCTGCCAAGGTCGTATCCACGAGTTCGATGTCCTCGACAGTCTGCAAGAACAGGGAAAGACGCTCCCACTCTTCTTCGTCGCGGGGACGTTCGGGCGTTGCCTGCAGCATGATGCCGCCCGCGCGCCATTCGGGATCGGCGCGGCCGGGCGTGAAAAGAGGGGCTGCGGCGAGCCGGATCATCGTCGGCAATTGTTCGGATTGGGCGAAATAGGTTTCGGCGCTGGCGGCAATTCCTTGCGGCGAAAGTTCGACGATGCCCTGATAGGTGTTGCCGCCACGGCGCGGTTCGATGGTGATCGCAAGCGCGCCCGTTCCGGCGACAGACGCGAAATCCTGCGCCCCAAGCTCACCGAAACGTGTCTCATCCAGGCGTGCAAATCCACGCAATCCCGCCGGACGCGTGTCTTCCGCGCCATAATAATCCACCGTGACGAGATCGAGCGGACCGCCGCTCTTGGTTTGCACAGTCAGCCGTCCGTCGAGTTTGAGAGAGCTGCCCAGAATGGCCGCGAGCGCGAGCGTTTCGCCCGCAATTCGAGATGCGGATTCCGGCAATCGATGGGCGCTGAGCGCGCGCGCAGATGCCTTGTCGAGGCGGATCAGCCGGCCGCGAACGCCCAGTTGCGGCAGATCGAACGGCAACACGAAATCGCCCGGCGGGGCGGGGGTATAATCTGATTTATCGGACATCCGATCGATATAGGCCGAATGCGTGGAACTTCAACTTAAGCACCACGCCAGGATGGCCTTCTGGGCGTGGATGCGGTTTTCGGCTTCGTCGAACACAACAGATTGCGGGCCGTCGATCACCTCGTCCGTCACTTCCTCGCCGCGATGCGCGGGGAGACAGTGCATGAAGATCGCATCCTTCGAGGCCAGCGACATCAGCCGGCTGTTCACCTGATAGGCCTTGAGCAGATTGTGGCGCTTCGTGCCGTCTTCATCGCCCATCGAGACCCAGGCGTCGGAGACCACGCAATCGGCTTGGGCGACCGCGGCTTCGGGATCTTCGATGAAGGTGACGTCAGCGCCTTGTGCTTTCACCCATTCGCGCAGTTGCGGCCGCGCGCTCAATTCGCGGGGGCTGGCCACGCGCAGCTTGAAGCCGAAACGCGGGGCCGCATGCACCCACGACGTCAGCACGTTGTTGGAATCGCCGCTCCAGGCAATCGTCGCGCCCTTGATGGGACCGCGATGCTCTTCGAAGGTCATCACATCGGCCATCACCTGGCAGGGATGCGAAAGCTTTGTGAGGCCGTTGATGATGGGAATCGTGGCGTTGTCGGCCATTTCCTGCACCATCTCGTGATCGAGCAGGCGGATCATCACCGCATCGACATAGCGCGAAAGCACGCGCGCAGTATCGGCAATCGTTTCCTCGCGCGCCAGCTGCATTTCGGAGCCTGTGAGCATGATCGTGGAGCCGCCCAGCTGGCGCATGCCGATGTCGAAGGAGATGCGCGTGCGCGTGGATTGCTTGTCGAAAATCATCGCAAGCACGCGGCCCGACAGCGGCTGGTCCTTGTCGGGCGTGCCTTTGGGCAGGCCTTTGCGCTTTTCCTTGCGCAGCCTCGCATCTGCAATGAGATTTTGCAGCGTTCCGGAATCGAAATCGCTGAGATCGAGGAAGTGTCTGGCCTCCCCGACCCTGCCTGCAGGCGCGTTCATGCGGCTACCGAAGCCTTTCCCGATTCGAATTCAGATGCGGCGGCGGTGAGCTTGTCCATCGCCTCGCGCACATGGGTTTCGTCGATGTTGAGCGGCGGCAGAAGACGCACCACATTGTCGCCCGCGCTGAGCACCAGAAGGCCGTGCTTGCGCGCAGCCGTAACGAAATCGTTGTTGGGAACGCGCATCCTGAGACCGATCATCAGGCCCTGCCCGCGCACGCTTTCGAACACGTTTGGATGCTCCGCGACGAGGCGGCCCAATTGCTGGTGCAGATAGTTGCCGATCTTCTGGACGTGTTCGAGGAAGCCCGGCTCGAGCACGGTTTCGAGCACCGCGTTGCCGACGGCAGTGCCGAGGGGATTGCCGCCGAAGGTGCTGCCATGCGTGCCTGCGACCATGCCTTTTGCGGCTTCGGCCGTGGCAAGACAGGCGCCGATCGGAAAGCCGCCGCCGATGCCTTTGGCGATCGCCATGATGTCGGGTTTCACGCCGCTCCATTCATGGGCAAAAAGTTTGCCGGTGCGGCCGACACCCGTCTGGATCTCGTCGAAGATGAGAAGCAGGCCGCGGCTGTCGCAAATCTTGCGCAACGCGCGCAGATATTCCGGATCGGCCGGGCGCAAGCCCCCTTCGCCCTGGATCGGTTCGATCATCAAGGCGGCGGTAGCGGGCGTGATCGCTGCCTCAAGCGCCTTGAGATCGCCGAACGGCACCTGATCGAAACCTTCGACCTTGGGGCCGAAGCCTTCGAGATATTTCGCCTGGCCGCCCGCCGCAATGGCCGCGAGCGTGCGCCCGTGGAAGGCCCCTTCGAAAGTGACGATGCGGAAGCGTTCGGGATGGCCGTTCACATAATGATAGCGCCGCGCCATCTTGATCGCGCATTCGATGGATTCGGCGCCTGAATTGGTGAAGAACATCGTGTCGGCGAATGTGGCTTCCGCCAATTTCTTCGACAGCGATTCCTGACCGGGAATTCGATAGTTGTTCGACGTGTGCCAGACGCGCTGCGCCTGCTCGACGAGCGCATTCACCAGCCTTGGGTTGGCGTGGCCCAGCGCGTTCACCGCGACGCCCGCGCCGAAATCGAGATATCGCCGGCCGTCCTCCGCGAAGAGATAGGGCCCTTCGCCCCGCACGAACGCGACATCCGCACGGGCATAGGTTGGCAACAGCGACGGAAACACCTGGGTCCTCCAAGGATTGGACGGGCGGGCTTTATCGGCCGCGGCGTGGCCGGGGGTCAAGGAAGGAAGCCCCTGCAGGCTTGCGGGCATAGCTGCGATGCCGAATTGAACCTCATGTTTGAAGCCGTTTTTGACGGGACTCATCCCCCTTGCCAGCGCACGTGCATGAACATGGACATCGGTAGGAACATTTTCAATATCCCAATTCCGAGGCATTTCTGTGGACAAGGGCTGGAAGAAGCGAGCCGCTGCTTGTGCAACATCTGTGGCTGGCTACGATATCTTGTGGGGTTAGCCGATGGAGCCGGGCATGGGTTGGACGGATGAACGGGTAGAGCAGCTCAAGAACCTCTGGACGGAGGGACTTTCAGCCAGCCAGATCGCCCGCGCGCTTGGGGGCGTGACGCGCAATGCGGTGATCGGCAAGGTGCACCGGCTGGGACTGGCCGGCCGTGCCGCGCCCGCCCGGGTTGATCGCCCCCGCCTGCCCTCGGCGCCCCGCGTATCCTTGCGGCAGCACCATGTGCCCGAGCCGCCGGTGGTGGAGGAAGAACCGCTGGTGCTGGAAGACGGCAATCACGCGACGGTTCTGACCATAAACGACCGCATGTGCCGCTGGCCGATCGGCGATCCTTCCGAAAACGAATTCCACTTCTGCGGCCGCAAGCCCAAGGCCGGTTCGCCCTATTGCGAAGCGCATGCCCGCAAGGCGTACCAACCGCAGCAGCCGCGTCAGAACAAGGGACGCATGGCGAGCTGAGCCCGGCAAATTTAAATTTCTCCCTCTCCCCCAGCGGGGGAGAGGGTTTGATTAGGGGGCGCTGTCCAACGAGAGCGCCTCTTTTTTTGTGGCTCGTGCTTGCGGAAGCATTCTCCCCCTCACTCTGACCTCTCCCCCAGCGGGGGAAAGGGAGATTGATTTAAGAATGCGACTGCTTTTCTCTTCGAAGCAGCAAGCAAGGCAGAGCACCAACATGACGACGGTCTACGATTTTTCGGCGAAGACGCTTTCGGGCGAGGAGAAATCGCTCGGCGATTACCGCGGGCAGGTGCTGCTCATCGTCAATACGGCCAGCAAATGCGGATTCACCCCGCAATACGAAGGGCTCGAAAAACTCTATGAAAAGCTGCACGGCAAGGGGCTGACGATCTTGGGCTTTCCCTGCAACCAGTTCGGCTCGCAGGAGCCCGGCAGCGAAAGCGAAATCGGCGCCTTCTGCCAGAAGAATTACGGCGTGACGTTTCCGATGTTCTCCAAGATCGACGTCAACGGCGATAACGCCCATCCGCTCTACAAATTCCTGAAGAAGGAAGAACGCGGCGTACTGGGCACCGAAGCGATCAAATGGAATTTCACCAAATTCCTGGTCGACCGTGAGGGCAAGCCTGTCGAGCGCTACGGCTCGACGACGAAACCGGAAGATCTCGAAGCCGATATTCTCAAACTGCTCTGAATCCGCTTCGGATTGTCTATAGGCGTTTTACTGACAATATGTCAGTCTTCCGGAAAATTTCGGGAGACTGCCTATGGCCGAAGAGCAATTGCCGGGGCTGGTGGATCTGACGCCGGTCAATCCGGCCTTCAACGACGATCCGCACAAGCCGCTGAAAACACTCAGGGACAAGTGCCCGGTCTATCGCGATGCCAACGCAGGTCTCTTCATCCTGACCCGCTACAACGACGTGCGCGGCGTGCTTTCGGACACCTCGATGTGGCGCTCGCCCGAACTGGCCGAGGAATGTTCGGTATTGGACCAGGCGCTGCGGCGGCAGGACGAAAGCGCGCTGCCGGCAGACGAACAGAAGAAGGGCATCCTTTTGATGGACGAGCCCGATCACATGCGCATTCGCGAGCCGATCGCCAAGGCGCTTTACAAGCGCGTGGCAAAATCGAAGGCGCTGCTGCAGCAGGTGATCGATGAAAAGCTCGATGCGATAGATCCCACGAAGCCTTTCGACGCGATGGCGGAATTTGCGCTGCTCGTTCCGGTGGATGCGATCGCGCGCATTCTGGGCGTGGACAATTCGCGGCTGAAGGAATTCCGCGAATGGAGCGAGGGCGTGATCCTGTCGCTCAACACTTTCCGCACCGAGGAAGAGACAGCGCAGTTGAAGCGCTGCGGCATCGCATTGTCGAACTACATGCGCGAATTGATGCACGCCCGGCGGAAAGCGCCAAAGGACGACCTCGTGAGCGACATCATCGCGGTGCAGGCTCAGGGCGCGAACCTCACCGACGGCGAGATTTCAGCGACCCTTCAGGGCCTGCTGGTGGGCGGCAATCTGACCACCACCGATCTGATCGGCAATGCGATTTTGGCGTTTCTCAAAAATCCCGGAGAGCTTGCGAAGCTGAAGGCCGATCCCTCGCTCATCAACTCGGCGGTGGAGGAAGTGCTGCGCTACGAATCGCCGGTGGACATCACCACGCGCATCGCGCCGCGCGAGATGGAGGTTGGCAAATGCCCGGTGCATCCGCATCAATCCATGGTGATGTCGCTGCGCGGAGCGAACCGCGATCCGGAAGCGTTTGAAAATCCAGATCGCTTCGACATTTCGCGCAAGGGCCCGCCGCATGTCGCCTTCGGCGGGGGATTGCATCTGTGCATCGGCGCGCCGCTGGCCCGCATCGAGGCGCAGGCCGCGATCCTTTCGTTCTTCACGCGATTCCCGAATGTGCGGCTCGCCGATCCCCACGCCAAGCTCGAATGGCGGACCTTGCCGTTCTTCCGCGGGCTCAAGAAATTGACGGTTGCCGCCTAACCGGCAAGAACGCGGATCGCATCCTGTGCGACGCGCAGGCCGCGGCCGATGGCGCCATCGATGAAGTTGCGCCACGCCGCATTGCCGACATCGCCGCCCGCCATCAGCACGCGGCCTTCATGTTGCGCAAGGCTTTCATAGCCGTTGGCGAACTGGCCGGGGCGGAAACCCGAATAGGTGCCCTGGGAGAATTTGTCTTCGTTCCAGCCGTAGCTGATGGAATTGACGACCTCGATGCCGGGAACGATTTCGCGCAGCGCCGACTGCACGGACTCCGAGTCGTTGCCCTGAAGCGCGCCGGGTAGCGCCGAAAAGCCGACAAGCAAGGTGCGGTCCTTTCCGCGCGCATAGGTCCACGCCATGCCCGCGGCATGGGGCGCGCGCGCCAGCAATTGCACATTGCCAAGGTCGCCTTTCACTTCGGCATAGTATTTGACGCCGGAGCGGGTGAAACCTTCGCGCGAGGCGCGCATTTTGCCGGGAGAAAGCGCGGGCTCAAAAACAATGTCCTTCAGGATGCGCGGCGGCAGAGCCAGAATGGCGAGTTTCGCTGTGACAGGCGCACCTTCTTCGGGATGAACGGCAACGTGATCCATAGATTGCACGACCCGGGCGACAGGCGTGGACAGCCTGATCTGGGCGTGGCCGTCCTTCGCGATGCGTTCGATGAGGCCATGCGTGCCTTCCTTCAGCTTGTAGCGCGCGGTGGAATCCAGGAGCGCGCCGAAATTGTTTCCCGGCGCGGCGTACCAGCGCGTCATTTCGACATAAGAAGCCTCCTCCAGCGGACAGTGCGCCATGGTTTCGATGAACGCCGCGATCGCATCGCGATGCATCGGCGGCAGGTTGAGCGGAGCCATGCGCTGCGCCGTATTCATGGGATCGCGTTCGACCAGCGCCTGCCACCTGTAAGCCGCGTCGTAGGGCCGTTCCCAGATGATGGCGGACTCTGCGAAGTAAGTTTGCGTCGACGCCACGACGTCCATCAAATCGGGACCTGCCGCAAATTCCCTCGGCTTGCCGTCGGCCAGAACGTAAAATCGGTCTGCCGCAGCGCCCGGCGTTTCTTCGATCGTGAGGCCGTATTTCTCGATTTCCGACCAGACGAAGGGTTGGGTCCAATGGACCCAGGTGCCGCCCAGCTCTATGCGGTGGCCGCCGAATTCGGCCGTGAAGGTACGACCGCCGATGCGTTCGCGCGCTTCCAATACCAGCGTGGACAGACCCGCCTTCGAACATTCGCGCGCCGCCGTGATGCCGGAAAAGCCGCCGCCCACCACGATCACGTCGTAGTCCGTGGTCTTTGCAGTTCCTGATTTCGAGGGCTCGGTGCCGGCGGCCCAGCTTGTCGTGCCCGCCATGGCAAGACCGGATGCAGCCAATGAGCCGTAAAGAAAATGCCTGCGCGATGCGGACGGACCGACGGATTCGGACATGCTTGCCTCCCGGTAATTCTGTGGTGCATAAAGATTAGTACGTTCGTCCTAACCGTGGAAGTGGGCATCGGGGAGGCGGCCTTGGCTCGCAAAAGCAGGTATCGGAGTGCAGATACGGTGGCGCGCGTGCTCAAGGCGGCGCGGCAAACCCTGATCAGGGACGGCTATGCGCAGCTCAGCACGCGGCGCGTGGCGGCGCGGGCGGGCATTTCGGTCGGCAATCTCACCTATCACTTCCCCGGCAAGCAATCGCTGTTGCGCGCGCTGGTGCAATCGCTTGTCGAAGATTACGGCGCGCAGATCGAACGCATCCTCACCGATGTGTCCAACAAGGGACCGGAACGGCTTGAAGCGCTGGTCGACTGGTTGGTGCGCGATGCAGCTTCCACGCCGACCATGCGGCTTTTCCGCGAATTGTGGGTGATGGCGCTGCACGACAAGGCAGCGGCGCGCGCGGTGGACGATTTCTACGATGCGGCGATGGCGCGGGCTTCGGAACTGCTCAAAGCCGCGCGGCCCGAACTTTCCGGAAGCGAACGGGACAAGCTGATTCTTCTATGCGCCATGATCAGCGAAGGATCGAGCGTGCTTTTCGGCACGCGGCGCAAGCGAAAAATTTCCTCGGCGGAAATGGCGTCGTTTGCAGCAAGGCTGGTCAAGGCCCAGCTTTCGCCTTAGCGCGGCCAAAACCGCCGGACTCGATTGCGGGTACAATCCACCGCTAGGTCACCGCTTCCGCGCCCGATGCGGCCCAGGATTCCAGATCAGCTGGCCACCATTTCGTCGAGCGAATAGCCCGCCGAACGCACCGTGCGGATGGGATCCTTGGTGCCTTCGACGTTGAGCGCCTTGCGCAAGCGGCCGACATGGACATCCACAGTGCGGGCCTCGACATAGATGTCCGAGCCCCATACTGCATCGAGCAATTGTTCGCGGCTGAAAACCCGGCCCGGATGCTGGATCAGATGATCGAGCAGCTTGTATTCGGTTGGGCCGAGATGGACTTCGCGCCCGTTGCGGCGGACGCGGTGGGCCACGCGATCCATCTCGATATCGCCGACACGGATGGTGTCTTCGGCAAGACTCGGCCTGATACGGCGCATCACGGCGCGCAGGCGTGCGAGCAATTCGGTCATCGAGAAAGGCTTGGTGACGTAGTCGTCAGCGCCGGTATTGAGGCCGCGCACGCGGTCGGCTTCCTCGCCGCGCGCGGTCAACATCAAGATGGGCACGTTGCGCGTTTCGGGACGTGCGCGGAGCCTGCGGCAGACTTCGATGCCGGAGAGTTGCGGCAGCATCCAGTCCAGCAGAACAAGATCTGGTTTTTCTTCGGCCGCCAGAAGCAGCGCTTCTTCGCCGTCGGTGGCTTCCACCACGCGATAGCCTTCGCGTTCGAGGTTGTAGCGCAGTAGCGTGACCAACGCGCTTTCGTCTTCGGCTACAAGTACAGTCGGCTTCAACATCACGTGTGTCCGTAAGGTACGCTCGTTTCGCTCGTGACATCGGCCTTGGGCCTGTCGACCGCGAGGTGATCGCCGCTCACCATGTAGTAGACGGTTTCCGCAACGTTTGTGCAGTGATCGCCGGCGCGCTCGATGTTTTTCGCCACGAACAAAAGATGCGTGCACAGGCCGATGGTGCGCGGATCTTCCATCATGTAGGTGAGAAGCTCGCGGAACAGGCTGTTGTACATTTCATCGATCTCGCCGTCCTGTTTCCATACGGCTTCGGCGCTGGCCGCATCGCGGCGCGCATAGGCATCGAGCACCTGTTTCAGCTGCGCGAGCACCTGGCGGCCCATGCGCGCGAGGCTTTGTGCAAGACGGATGGGCGGCTCCCGGTTGAGCACGATCGCGCGTTTGGCGATGTTCTTGGCGAGGTCGCCAATGCGTTCGAGCTCGCTTGCCATCTTCAGCGCTGCAAGCGTTTCGCGCAGATCCACCGCCATCGGCTGGCGCAGCGCCAAAAGCTTCAGCGCCTGATCCTCGATTTGATATTGCATCAGATCGACGCGGCGGTCGCTGGCAATGACGGCTTCCGCCCGGGCGTTGTCGCGCCGCGATATCGCCTCGATCGCGTCGGCCAATTGCGTTTCGGCAAGCCCTCCCACCTGCGCCACGGCTGTCGTGAGCGCTTCGAGCTTTTCGCCGAAAGCCTTGACTGTGTGTTCGGTCATCCGTTTGTCCGCCGCTCTTTCGCTTGCCTGCCTAGGTCGAAAGTCGAAAGTCTATGCGACAGTTTTATAACACTTCCGTGACAGGCCTGTCGGCAGCTATTTCCCGCGCGGAAATTCCGGGCATGGTCACGGTGAAAGTACTGCCCGACCCCAATTCGCTGTCGATCTGAAGCCGGCCGTGGTGGCGGTTAACGATGTGCTTGACGATGGCCAGGCCGAGGCCCGTACCTCCCCTTTCGCGGCTGCGTTTGACGTCCACCCGGTAGAATCGTTCCGTGAGCCGGGGGATGGCCTCGCGCGGAATGCCCTCGCCGTCGTCCCGAACGGCGACGGAGACCATGCCCGCTTTCGCGGTGAGGCTTATCCAGACATGGCCGCCGGTGCGGCCATATTTAATCGCGTTGTGGATCAGGTTCTGGAACAGCTGGGTGAGTTCGTCGCGATCGCCGGCGATCTGCGGCAGACCCGGCTCGGCGCTCATCTCAAGCGCGATGCCCTCGCTTTCCGCAAGCGGAGCCAATGCCGCTGCCGCACTCTTCACCACAGCCTGGAGGTCGATGCGCGCGGAGGGCGGAACGTGTTCGTTCAGCTCTATCCGGGTGAGTGAAAGCAAGTCTTCGATCAGCCGGCGCATGCGCTGGGCCTCGACGCTCATAATGGTGAGGAACTCTTCGCGTGCCTCGGCGTCATCCCGGGCATGACCGCGCAAAGTGTCGATAAATCCGGAGACGGCGGCAAGCGGCGTGCGCAATTCGTGGCTTGCGTTGGCGACGAAATCGGCCCGCATCTGTTCGGTGCGTTTGATCGCAGTGAGATCGTGCAAAAGGATGAGCGTCAGCGGCGCGATGGCGCTCTTCGAGACATAGGCCTGGAAATGCCGCTCGATCGGAACGCGGGTGGCAAATTCCGTGGCCGCGGGTTCTTCGCCCGGGCCGACCGTTTCGACTGCCTGCTGAATGGCGGGCACGCGCAAGAGTACCGACAGCGGCTTGCGTTCATATTCGTCCCCGACAACCGCGCGCATCGCGGCGTTGGCGAAGACGGCGCGGCCTGAATTGTCGAGCAACAGCAGCGGGTCGGGCAGGCGTTCGAACACTTCGCGCGCCAGATCCGGCAGCGGATCGGCCTCCGCAGGCGCAGCCTTTTCGATGGCGTGTTCCCGCCACGCGCGGCCGCCCGCAATGAACGCGAAAATGGCCGCAACAACGGCGCCGGCCCAGATCCAGGATTGCCCGTGCACGCCATCCCGCCAGATCACGGCGCCCGATACGGCCAAGCCGCAGGCGAAAGGCCAAAGCCAGTCGCGCAGGGTCTGCCATGTGAGCCAGGGCTTGTTCATCGCCGGCGTCTTTTGGCGGATCGCGAAGGCGGCCACAACGGGGGCGGCAGGAAGCATACCGGAAATTCAAAATTCGCCGGCCCGCATGTCTTGCCCGGCCATTCCGCCGGCGTGCACCGTTTGTGCCATCATGCGAGTATTTCGCGGAAAATACCAACGGAATAGGGGTTTCTTGACAGCCAGGGGTGGCGTGGGCGCATGCTCGCCTTGCAGCTTCCTGCCTCGGGAAGGCGGCCATTGTCAGGAAACCAGAAAAACGGGGCCAGGGTGGAGACAGTATGAACCAAGCCGAAGAGCGCGAACTTGGCAGCTTGCGGACGAAACTGATCTATGGCTTCGGTTCCGTTGCATATGGCGTGAAGGATCAGGGATTCACCACGCTGCTGATGCTCTTCTACAACCAGGTCGTGGGACTTCCCGCGGCATGGGTGGGCAGCGCGATACTTCTGGCGCTCGTCTTCGACACTATGGCCGATCCCATTGTCGGCCAGATTTCGGACAATCTGAGATCGCGCTGGGGACGCCGTCACCCCTTCATGTACGCAGCCGCCATTCCGGTTGCCATTTCCTATTGGTTCCTCTGGAACCCGCCTGCATGGAGCAACGAAGCGCTGTTCTTCTATCTGCTGATCACGGCGATCGTGGTGCGCACTTTCATCACGATGTACGAGATTCCAAGCGCGGCGATGGCAGCGGAGATGACCACCGACTACGATCAGCGCACATCCTTCATGGCGTTCCGCTATTTCTTCGGATGGCAGGGCGGTCTTGTGATGGGCATTCTGAGCTATCTCGTTTTTTTCAAGCCCGATGCGACCCATCCGGCCGGCCAGCTAAATCCGGCCGGCTATCCCATCTATGCGCTGTTTGCCGCGCTGATGATGGTGACGGCCATTCTCGTTTCATCGATCGGAACGCACAAATTCATCCCGCGCTTCAGCGTGCCGCCGGCGCGCAGCAGAAGCCTTGGGACAGTGCTGCGCGAAATGGTGGAAACCTGGTCCAACCGTTCCTTCGCGTCATTGGCCGGATCGACGTTGTTTTCCTATGTCGCCCAAGGCGTGTTGTTCTCTCTCAATATCTATTTCAACACCTATCTCTGGCATTTGAGCGCCGTGCAGATAGGACTCATCACGCTGTCGCTGGTGGCGGCGCCGTTCCTGGCGCTCGCCATAGCCACACCGGCGTCGCGGCGCTTCGACAAGAAGCGCGCGACCATCGGGCTGTTCGTGGTTTCACTGGTGTTCTATTGCGCGCCGCTCACACTTTATCTGCTGAAGCTTCTTCCCACTTATCCCACGCCGTTCCTGATCGCGGTGCTGATCGTGCTGGCATTGCTGGCCACCACGTTTTCCATCGCCTGCGGCACGCTGGGCGGCTCGATGATGACCGACGTGGTCGAGGACAGCGCCGTGCGCACCGGCCGGCGTTCGGAGGGATTGTTTTTCGCGACGGTCATTCTGGTGCAAAAGGCGGTCTCAGGCCTCGGCGCCTTCATAGCGGGCATGTTGCTGGCCTTCGTAGGTTTTCCGCAAAATGCTTCGCCGCAAACGCTCGATCCCGCCATCTCCTACAATCTGGCGTTCGCCTATCTGCCCACGATCGTTGTGTTATTTACCATGTCGATCCTGTGCCTCACCTTCTATCGGATCAGCCGGGAGGATCACGACGAAAACATCCGCAAGTTGACCGGCGAAATGGCTGAAATTCAGGCAGGCGAGCCGGTTGCATCCAGCGTTAGAATGCCCGCGATAAGTGTGGTTGCGCAGAGTCAGGCGGGCGAATAGGACGCGGTTTATGGCTATCATCATTTCTTGCCGCAGCCCGCATTCGGCGTTCTACTCTCTGTGTCGGTTTGCGTTCGGATCATCGAGGGGGATGGATCGGACATGAAACCCGGAGAAGCTGTCGCCTCTACGGAGCGGTATAACCGCAAGAAGGAATCGATCGTCGCCGCAGCGACCGCGATCCTCAATCGCGATGGCGCGCGCGGCATGACACTTGCCGATGTCGCGGCAAGCGTCGGGCTTATCACCACTTCGGTCACCTATTATTTCAAGAAAAAGGAAGATCTCGCGGTCGCCTGCTTCCTGCGCGCGATCGAACGTCTCGATGCGCTCATCGGCGCGGCGGGAGCGCCATCCGACCCGCGAGAGCGCGTGCGCCTGCTGCTCGAAAACTATTTCGCGCTCGACCGGCGCATTCGCGAGGGCGAGGAGCCGCCGATTGCAGTCTTCAGTGACGTGCGTTCGCTGAACGAGCCCTATCTGTCGCAAGTGAACGAGCCCTATGGCAGGCTGTTCCGCAAGGCCCGCGCACTTCTGCAATCGCCGAACATGCAATGGATGGACCGCAGAGTAGCCACGGCGCGCACCCATTTCCTTCTCGAACAGCTTTACTGGTCGGTGGCATGGCTGCCGCGGTTCGAGATCGAAGACTATCCGCGAATTCTGGAGCGGATGTACGACATTTTGCTGAACGGGCTGGCGAAGCCGGGGGCCATATGGGCGCCGCGCATCCTGCCCGGGATCGATCCCGAACCTGTGGATGCGCAAACCGCATTGCGCGAGACGTTTTTGAAGTCGGCGACGCGGCTGATCAATCAGCGCGGCTATCGAGGCGCGTCGGTGGAGCGCATTTCCGAACAACTGAATGTCACCAAAGGATCCTTCTATCACCACAACGATGCGAAGGACGATCTGGTAGTGGCCTGTTTCGAGCGAAGCTTCGCGATCATGCGCCGTGCGCAATCGCTTGCGATGCTGGAGCCGGGAACGTGGTGGGACAAGCTTTCTTCCGCGGCCGCCACGCTTGCCGAATATCAGCTTTCCGAGCGGGGGCCGCTCTTGCGCACGTCGGCCTTGAGCGCGCTGCCCGAACAGATCCGCCACAAAATGGTTGAAGCGGCGAACCGCGTGTCGGGACGTTTCGCGGGCATGATTTCGGACGGCATTGCCGAAGGCACCATTCGCCCGGCCGATCCGTTCATTGCGGCCCAAATGCTGAATGCGACGCTCAACGCCTCTTCCGCCATCGCCACGATGCTGCCGGCGATTCAGGAAGGCGATGGGGCTGAGCTCTATGCCAAGCCCATCCTAACGGGTATCTTCACGAAGTAATGTCGTTCATCGACCACATCTCGCTGCCGGTGCGCGATTTCGAGCGCGCGGCGCGATTCTACGATCCGGTGCTCGCGACGCTGGGATTGCGGCGGCGCAAGCAGCGTGACGGCGCGATCGGGTGGGGGCCGGACGACGTGCTGCCGCCAGTGTTCTGGATATTGCAGGCTGACGAAGTGCGTGCCGGTGTCGGCCTGCATGTAAGTTTTCGCGCGAAGGATCGTGGGCAAGTGCATGCGTTCTACGATACTGCTTTGGCGCAGGGCGGTCGCGATGCCGGCGCCCCTGGTCCGCGGCCGCAATATACGGCCGGGTTCTACGGCGCGTTCGTATTCGACCTCGACGGTTACAAGATTGAAGCGGTGGTGCGCGAAGCCCTCTGATGGCGGTGGGCGTCTGCTTTTTTTCAAATCCCATGGCAGCATAGCGAGCTATACATGCGTTCATATTATCGATTTCCTCGCTGGCCGGACTTCTGCGTCCGTTATGCCCGCTGCAAACTCTATTTTCGCCCGTCTTCGGATTGGACCTTGCTTGATTGACGAAATTGTTCCCCAGCAGAAAAAGAACATCACCTCAAAGACAGGGCAGACTCTACCGAAAGAATGCGCCTTACCGGCAAGCTATCCGTGAAGGTGTTCTGAAAACACCTTTTTCAGCTCTGTCTTCATGATCTTGCCGTTGGCGTTGCGCGGCAGGGTTTCCGGCCAGAATACGATCTTCACCGGCACCTTGAAGGCGGCCAGTTTGCCGGCAACGAACTGCCGAAGCTCGTCCTCGCTGGCATGCATGCCCGGCTTCAAATGGACCACCGCGCCGGGTTCTTCGCCCAGAGTCTTGTGCGGCACGGGCACGAGCGCAGCATCCATGACGGCGGGATGTTCGTACAGAACGTTCTCGACTTCGATGCAGTAAATGTTTTCTCCGCCGCGGATCAGCATGTCCTTGGCGCGGTCGATGATGTAGCAAAAGCCTTCCTCGTCCATGCGCGCAAGATCGCCGGTCTTCACCCAGCCGTCGACAAAGGTGGCGGCGGTGGCTTCGGGTTTGTTCCAGTAGCCCTTGACGATATTCGGGCCGCGCGCCCACAACTCCCCCACTTCGCCGCGCGGAAGTTCGCGCAGGCCGTCGACCGACATGATCTTGATGTCGCAAACGGGAACCGCTGGGCCGCAAGAATCCGGGCGGTTTTCGTAATCCTCCGCCGAATGCGTGGTGCAAGTGGCCGAGGTCTCGGTCATGCCCCATCCGTTGCCGGGCAGAGATTTCGGAAACACCTCGACGATCTTGCGCACAAGTTCGGGCGCCGATGGCGCGCCGCCATAGGCCACACTTTCAAGCGAGGAAAGGTCGTATTTCGGGCGCGCAGGATGTTCGATCAATTGCCAGGCGATGGTGGGAACGCCCCCCGCGCTGTTCACCTTTTCGCGCTCGATCAGCTGCATCGCGATTTCCGGATCCCATTTGCGCATCAGCACGAGCTTGCCGCCCGCAAACACCGTGGGCCCCATTACCGCAAAACATCCGGTGGCGTGAAAGAACGGCACCGAAAGAAGCGTGCAGCGTTGCGGCGCATTGGCGTCCGGTGCGGGCGGCATTTCTCCGCGGCGCAGGAAATTGCGGGCGATCGCGGACGCAGATGCAAAGATGTTGGACAGCATATTGCGATGCGTGCCGAGCGCACCCTTCGGTTTGCCCGTCGTACCCGACGTGTAAAGGATCGTCGCGTCGTCATCGGGTTGGATTTCGATGGTGGGCATCGGCCGGTCAGGAAGCTTGCTCCAGCCGTTCACCGCGCCCGTTACCTCTTCGAGGCGGCAGACCATCGGGTTGGGCAGATCGTCGGAGTACCTGCAGACATAGACGCGCTTCAGATCCGGACAATTGATAAGATGCTCGGAAATGCGCTCCAAACGCTCCGCATCGGTAAACGCAATTTTCGAACCGGAATCTACCAAACCGTATTCGAGTTCCGGCCCCGTCCACCAGGCGTTCAACGGCGTGACGATGGCGCCGATAATTTCCGCGCCGAAGAATATGGCGGGCCATTCCGGCAGATTGCGCATGATAAGCGCGACGCGATCGCCCTTCCTGACGCCCTGTTTCGTCAGTTCGTCGGCGATGGCAAGCGCTGCGCGCGTGAAGGATTCATACGTCGCGCGGTCGTTCTCATAGACCAGGAATTCCTTGTTTCCGTGCGTGCGGCCGATTTGCAGGAGATGGCGGATGGTGGGCGGCGCGTTCTTCCACACGCGCGTCTTGATGCCGCGAATGACCACTTCCTCCATCTCGAGAGGAGAGCCCGGCTGCGTGAGCAATGCGTGAGCCTGTGCAATGGACATGGCGGGCCAACCCGGTTTCTGGGGCGCGGCGCTCACGATCGAATCCTCGAAATCACGACAAAATCACTCATTTCCCGTCGTTTCCCGTTATCTGTATTCCCGTTGAAATCAACATTATTTGCTGGCGGGGCAGCTCACAAGGCGTCGATGCTGTCGGCGCGGTGCTTCCATTCGTCCTTCAACTCTGCCAGCAAATCGGCGTAGCGCTCGGCCGCAGCCTCGCGCACCTTGGGCAGATGGTAGGAGGGGAAGAGATCGTTGTCCGGCCTGTAATCGCGCAAAATCTGCTTGGCGAGCGTCACTTTGTGGACCTCGGTGGGACCGTCTGCAATGCCCATGACGTAGGAGCCGATCACCATCTGGGTGAACGGCATTTCGTTGGAGACGCCCAACGCGCCGTGGATGTGCAGCGCGCGGCCCGCGATGTCGTGGTAGACCTTCGGCATCGCGACCTTCACCGCCGCGATATCCTTACGCACCTTGCGATAGTCCTTGTATTTGTCGATCTTCCAGGCGGTCTGCAGGACAAGAAGGCGGAATTGCTCCAGCTGGATCCAGCTATCGGCAATCTGTTCCTGCACCATTTGGTAGTCCGCGATGCGGCCGGACCTGGTCTGGCGCGATACGGCGCGGCGGCACATCAGGTCCAAAGCCTTGGCGCATTGGCCGACGGTGCGCATGGCGTGATGCACGCGGCCGCCGCCCAATCGCGTCTGGCCGATGATGAAGGCGCCGCCGCGTTCGCCCAACAATGCGTCGTAAGGCACGCGCACATTTGTGTAGCGCATGTAACCTTCGGAGCCTTCGCGTTCGTAGCCGACGCCAACATAACGGATCACTTCCACACCGGGCGTCTTGCGGGGAATGAGGAACATGCTCATGCGCTTGTATGGATCGGGGTGATCGGGATCGGTGACGGCATAAACAACCAGCACTTCCGCATCGCGCGCGCCGGAGGTGAACCATTTTTCGCCGTTGATGACCCATTCATTGCCTTCAAGCCTGGCAATGGTCTGGAACCCAAGCGGATCGGAACCGCCTTGCGGTTCTGTCATCGAGTAGCCGCTGGTGATTTCATTGTTCAGCAATGGCCAGAGATATTTCTTCTTCTGCTCCTCGGTGCCGTAGTGCGCGATGATTTCGGCATTGCCGGTATCCGGCGCCTGGCAGCCGAAGACCACCGGCGCCAGGCCCACACGGCCCAATCTTTCGTTGATCAAGGCAAGCTTGACCTGGCCGAAGCCCTGTCCGCCCAGTTCGGGGCCCAGATGACAGGCCCAAAGCCCCTGCTCTTTCACCCTGGCCTGCAGGGGGCGGACGGCTTTCTGATACGCCTTCGATTTCGGCCCTGCGTAGGCAATGCGCGTTTGCGACAGGGGCTCTACTTCATTTTCGAGAAACCGGTCGATCCAATCGAGCTTCTTCTGAAATTCGGGATCGGTCTCGAAGTCCCAGGCCATTTCGTCCTCCCCTTGTATCCTTTTGTATCCTTGCCGGTAAGGCTATCCGCTTGGCGGCAAGCCTCGCAATCGGATTTCAAAGAACGGGTATGGCCATACAGCGGGTGTATATACATGTATTGACACATGACCAGAGAAAGGGTAGACAGCCTTTGCCCAGTGGAAAGCCGGTTCAGATGGCACGCGCGCGCATTTTCAAATCCGGGAACAGTCAGGCCGTGCGGCTTCCTCGTGAAATTGCCTACAAGGATCCGGAGATCGAGCTGGAAGTTTCGCGCACCGGCGACGTTGTGACCATCTATCCGGCGCGCCCCAGCCTGAAAGATGCGGTGGCCGAATTGCGGCGCATGCCCAAACCGGCACGCGTGGAAAAACGCCAACCGATCGATATGCCTCTGCGCAAACGCGACTGATTTTCGTGGCCTATCTTATCGACACCAATATCGCCATCCATGCGCGTGACGGCACCGATGCCGTGTTGGAAAAACTTGCACAGCACGACGGGGCCATCCTTCTTTCGGCGCTGAGCCTCGCCGAACTGCAGCGCGGTCTCTACAAAGACCCGGCGAACACGGCCATTCGCCGGGTGAGACTGGACGTACTTCTCCGCCATATTCCCGTGCTGCCATTCGATGCTGCCGCTGCAGGAATCTACGGACAGATCATTGCCCAATGCGGATGGGCCAAGGGGCGCGACTACGACCGGATGATTGCTGCCCACGCCATGGCGACCGCATCCATCCTCGTGACGGACAATATCTCGGATTTCGAGGATATTCCGGGCCTTACCCTGGAGAACTGGGCAACGCGATAAAATCTGCGCTAGGTTTGCCGGAACCGAAATTTGGAGGAAAATTCATGTCCAAGCCGGAAGCAGCGGGTTTTTCATCGGCGCGTCTGGCGCGCCTCGATCAGGTCATGAAGGCCCGGTATGTTGACAGCGGGCAGTTGCCGGGAATGTTGACCCAGGTCTGGCGCAAGGGCGCCCTCGTGCATACCGGCATGGCCGGGCTGATGGACATCGAACGCAACAAGCCGATGCGCGAGGATGCCATCTTCCGCATCTATTCGATGACCAAGCCGATCACCGCCGTCGCCCTGATGATGCTGGTCGAGGAAGGCAAGATCGGGCTCGACGACGACGTTCACGCGCACATTCCGTCGTGGCGGAACTTGCGCGTTTACGCAACGGGAATGCCGACCTTGCTTGCCAGTGCGCCGCCTTCCTTTGTCACAACGCCCGTAAAGCGCCCGATGAAGGTGGTCGATCTCGTCACCCATACCTCGGGCCTTACCTACGGATTCATGATGCGCACGATGGTGGATGCGGCCTATCGCAAACAGAAGATCGGCGATTTCCAGACGCCGGGCGGACTGGATGCGATGATCGAAGAGCTTTCCAAATTGCCGCTCGATTTTTCGCCGGGCGAATATTGGAACTATTCCGTCTCCATCGACGTGATGGGATATCTGGTGCAGAAACTTTCCGGACAGACGTTCGGCGAATTCCTGCGCACGCGGCTATTCGAACCGCTGGGCATGAAAGACACGGCGTTTTATTGTCCGCACGACAAGATCGAGCGCTTCACCTCCTGCTATCAGCCGAAGCCGGGCGGCGGCGGCCTTGCCATTCAGGACGATGCGCAAAAAAGCACTTACGCCGAACCGCCGAAGCTGGAATCCGGCGGCGGCGGACTGGTTTCCACCATTCACGACTACATGCGGTTCTGCCGGATGATGCTGAACAGGGGATCGCTCGACGGCGTGCAATATCTTTCGCCCAAGACCGTAGAGATGTTCAGCATGAACCTTCTGCCCGGCGGAAAGCTGATGAACGACATGGTGGCCGGGCCCGGACTGTTTTCCGAAGCGGGTTATGGCGGCGTGGGCTTTTCCATCGGCTGCGGCGTGAACATGGATGTTGCAAAATCGCGGTTGCCGGGATCGGTGGGCGAATATTTCTGGGGCGGGGCTGCGGCGACGGCCTTTTGGATCGACCCAAAGGAAGATCTGACGGTTGTCTTCATGACCCAGGTGATGGGAAGCGAGTCGAGGCTCACGCTTCGGCGCGACCTGCGCACCCTCGTCTATTCGGCGATGACGGAATCGTTTGCATAATTTCCGCCGCATTGACGCGCCGCGCAATTTGGTCTTATCAGTTTTGCCACGCGCATGGTTTCGGGAACGCGGTGCAAGACCGCGGCTGCCCCCGCAACTGTAACCGGCAAGCCATTCGTCCGAATGCCACTGGACTATCAATAGTCTGGGAAGGCGGGCGGGAGGCGACAGAGCCGGGAGCCAGGAGACCTGCCCTGCGCCGTCGTCCTGTTTCCGGTCGGGGTGCGCCGGGGGCAAGCGGGAACCCGCTGTGGCGACAAGTCGAGTCGCCGCGGGGGCATCCATGCTCAAGATCGAAATCGCTGCATTCCTTCGCGCGACTCCTGAACCTCACAGGAGACCGCTATGCGGAAACGTTTCTATTGCTCGCTTCCCATTTTCCTTTGCCTGACAGGCCCGGCCTACGCCTCCAACGATTCCGAAACGGTGGTGGTGACAGCCACGCGCTCCGCGCAGCCGCTGCAGAAGACCGGAGAATCGGTATCGCTCATCACCGCCGAAGACTTGAACCTGCAGCAGACAATTGCCGTTACCGACGCGCTGCAACTGACGCCCGGTTCCATCGTCGTGCGCAATGGAGGGATTGGGCAAAACGCGACCGTTTCGCTGCGCGGAGCTGAAGTTGGGCAATCGCTGGTGCTGATCGACGGCGTGCGGATCAACGATCCGTCGTCGGTGGACGATGAGGCGCTGCTGGGCGATGTGCTCGCCAACAATATCGACCGGATCGAGGTTTTGCGCGGGCCGCAATCGACGCTTTATGGAAGTTCGGCGATCGGCGGCGTGGTGAACATCATCACGCAAAGAGGCGGCGATACGCCGTTTTCGGCGAAGGCATCGGCAGAAGGAGGCTCGTACGGTACCTATCGGCTGAATGCGGGCGCAAACGGAAGCCATGACATCGTCGACTATGGGGCCGCGCTCAACTATTTCTCGACCGGCGGAATTTCGGCCGCCGACAAGCGAAACGGCAACACCGAACCGGACGGCTATTTCAATGCAGGCGCGAGCGGAAATGTACGCGTGCACATAACGCATGACGTGAGCGTGGACCTGCGCGGCTATTACACGTCTGCGCGAACCGACATCGACGGATTTCCGCCGCCTAACTTCGCCTTCGCCGACAGCCCCGAATTCGTCAGAAACGATCTGCTCGCGGGCTATGCGGGGCTGAATGCCGACGCGTTCGACGGCAAACTGCACAACCGGCTGGCGCTTGTGGCAAGCCGTGCCGACCGGCGGTTCTTCGGCGAATTCGGCTTTGCGCCGCCTTTTACGTTCACACCCGGCGAAAACGATTATGCCCGCGGGAGCGCCGTGCGCGCGGAATATCAGGGCACGCTGGACCTGGATGCAGCAAACCAGATTGTATTCGGTGCGGAAAGCCAGCGCAGCACCATCAACACCATGAGCCTGCAATTCGACCTCGCGCCGACATTGGGCGCGCGGCGCACCACAAGCGGATATGGCCAATGGCAGACGACACTATTCGATCAGCTGACGCTTACCGCGGGTATCCGTTACGACGGCGACTCGCAATTCGGCGGGCATACCTCGCTCAAACTCGCCGGCGCATGGGCGGTGCCGGATTGGGGGACGGTAATTCATGCCAACTACGGCGACGGATTCAAGGCGCCCTCGCTCTATGAGCTCTTTTCGCAATATTCCAATCCGCTGACCGATCTGAAGCCGGAAACGGCGCGCGGCTATGAAGTGGGCTTGGCGCAGCGCTTCCTCGACGGGCGCGTGAATGCGAGCGTGACGTGGTTCTCGCGCAAGACGAAGAACCAGATCGATTTCTTTTCTTGTCCGTTCTCGCCGCCCCTTCCCGCAGGCTGCGACGTCAGGCCGTTCGGGTTCTATTACAATATCGGGCGGTCGCGTTCCGAAGGTGCGGAGTTCGAGATTTCCGCAATCGTGATCGACAACGTCGCCGCAACCCTCAATCTCACCGATATGGCGTCCGAAGATCTGGATCTGCACACCGACCTGGCGCGGCGGCCGCACATCACGCTGGGCGGCAGCCTGTTCTGGACACCTGTGGAACGTGCTTCGCTCGGTCTGACGATCAGCCACATAGGCGACCGGTTTGACGGTGCGGGCGAGGTGCGGCCGCTGCCGGGATATACGCTCGTCAATCTTCTGGGGTCTTATCCGGTGACGGAAAATTTCTCGGTCTTTGCGCGGGTGGAGAACCTGTTCAACGATCGATACGAGCCCGTGGCCGGATATGGCGCGCCGGGCCGGGCGATTTACGCCGGACTAAAGGCGAATTTATAACATATGTTATATTAACTGTCACCCTCCTTTGCGGGAGGGTGACGGATTCTTTTCGGGCGCGTCATTTACGGGGATGACAAGGCGATTGCGTTCTGGCCAAATCGGCAAACTTGCCATTGCCGGAACGATTTCATGCCATTCCAGAAACTGCTCATCGCCAATCGCGGTGAGATCGCCATTCGCATCGCACGTGCCGCTGCCGACCTGGGGATAGGCTCAGTTGCCATCTACTCCGAGGACGATCGGGATGCGTTGCATGTAAAGATCGCCGACGAAGCGCGCGCGTTAAAGGGCTCGGGGCCCCAAGCCTATCTCGACATGGATCAGGTGATCGCAGCGGGGAAGGATTCAGGCTGCGACTGCGTACATCCCGGTTACGGGTTTCTGAGCGAGAATGCGCAGTTCGCCTCGCGCTGCGCGGCGGCAGGCATGACCTTTATCGGGCCATCGCCTTCCGTGCTTTCGACATTCGGCGACAAGGCCAAGGCGCGCGCATTGGCGGAAAAATTCGGCGTGCCGATCCTGAAGGGGACCAACGGGCCCACATCGCTCGAAGAAGCGCGCGCATTTCTGAAAGAACACGGCGCGATCGTGGTAAAGGCGATTGCAGGCGGCGGCGGGCGCGGCATGCGGATTGTCACGGACGCCGAGCGGCTTGACGAGGCATATGCGCGGTGCCGTTCGGAAGCGAAGGCTTCGTTCGGGATCGACGATGTGTATGTCGAGGCCTTCATGGCGGAGGCGCGGCACATCGAGGTGCAGGTTGCAGGCGACGGCAAGAGTGCGGTGCATCTGTGGGAGCGGGATTGCACCATTCAGCGGCGTCACCAGAAGATCGTGGAGATCGCCCCCGCCCCTTTCCTTGACGAGCATGTGAAAAAGCAACTTCTCGATGCCGCTGTGTGGCTTGCGGAAGACGTGGAGCTGCGCGGGCTTGCAACGTTCGAATTTCTGGTCAATCCGAGCGCAGCGCGCGGAACACAGGTGTTTGCGTTCATCGAAGCCAATCCGCGCCTGCAGGTGGAGCACACCGTCACCGAGGAAGTCACCGGCGTCGATCTTGTGACCACGCAGATCAAACTGTTGCAAGGAGCAAAACTGGATGAGCTGGGACTGAAGCAGGCGTCGGTGCCGAAGCCGCAAGGATATGCGATTCAGCTGCGCGTCAATCTGGAAAGCATCGATGCGCAGGGCGCGGTGAAGCCGTCCGGGGGCGTATTGACGCAATTCGCGCCGCCTTCAGGGCCGGGCGTGCGCGTGGATACATCGGGCTATGCAGGATATCGCACCAATCCCTCATTCGATTCGCTGATTGCAAAGCTGATAGTGCACGGTGCCGATTTCGCGCAGGCTCGTTCCCGAAGCTTGAGGGCGCTGACGGAATTCGCAATCTCCGGCGCGCAGAGCAACCTCGCCTTTCTTCACGCGCTGATCGAAAACAGCCATGTCGCGCAGGGCCGCGCCCATACACGGTTTGTCGAGGAAAATCTGGCTGCTCTTTTGGAAGCGACCGCCAAATGGAAGCCCCTGCATACCGCGCCGCCGCAAGTGGCGGAAATGCAGCGTATGGCCGTCGCGGCGCCGGCCGGGACGGTTGCCGTTGTCGCGCCGATGCAGGCGAAGATCGTGACCATAGAGGCGCAGCCCGGTACGGCAGTTCGCAAGGGCGCAAATGTCGCCGTGCTCGAAGCGATGAAGATGGAGCATCTGGTCGGCGCAAGTATTTCGGGGCGCGTGCATTCGGTGGCGGCCAAGCCCGGCGATGTGTTGATGGAGGGGGAGGCGCTGCTCTTTCTCGTACCGGAGGAAGTGGCGCAAGGCGAAGAGGAAACGGCGAAGGAGATGGATCTCGACGCAATCCGCCCCGATCTGGCGGAAAGCAATGCGCGTCACGCTTACGGATTGGATGAGAACCGGCCCGAAGCAGTGGCGCGCAGACGCAAAACGGGACAGCGTACGGTGCGGGAAAACGTCAACGATCTGTGCGATCCGGGCAGCTTCATCGAATATGGCGCGCTCGCCTTCGCCGCACAAAAGCGGCGGCGCACACTGGACGACCTCATAAGAAATACACCGGGGGATGGAATCGTCACCGGCATAGGCACCGTGAATGCCGCCCAATTCGGTGAACAGGCGGCGCGATGCGCGGTAATGGCCTATGACTATACCGTGCTTGCGGGAACGCAAGGCGCGATGAACCATCGCAAAAAAGACCGCATTCTGCAGATCGCGGAAGAATGGAAGCTTCCGATCGTGTGCTTCACCGAAGGCGGGGGCGGCAGACCGGGAGATACCGACTTTCCCGGTGTCGCGGGACTGGATACGCCGACCTTTCGCGGCTACGCGAAACTGAGCGGGCTGGTGCCGCGCGTGGGCATCAATTCCGGGCGATGCTTTGCGGGAAATGCAGCACTGTTGGGATGCAGCGACGTTGTGATTGCGACGGCCAATTCAAACATCGGCATGGGCGGACCTGCGATGATCGAAGGCGGCGGGCTTGGCGTCTACAAACCGGAAGAAGTGGGGCCCATGTCGGTACAGGTACCCAACGGCGTCGTCGATATCGCTGTTGCCGACGAAGCCGAAGCCGTGGCGGCGGGGAAAAAATATCTCGGCTATTTCCAGGGCGCACTGAAGGATTGGACCTGTACAGATCAGCGCATATTGCGGCATCTGATCCCGGAAAACCGTCTGCGTGTCTATGAAATTCGCAAGGTTGTCGAAGCGATTTGCGATACCGGCTCCGTGCTCGAACTGCGGCCCGAATTTGCGCCCGGAATGATCACCGCGCTGGTCCGCATTGAAGGCAAACCGTTCGGCTTGATCGCGAACAATCCCGTGCATCTGGCAGGTGCGATCGATGGGCCGTGCGCGGACAAGGCCGCGCGGTTCATGCAGCTTTGCGATGCGTTCGGACTTCCGCTGCTCGCACTTTGCGATACGCCCGGCTTCATGGTTGGGCCTGAAGCGGAGAAGACATCGCTGGTGCGGCGGGTGTCGCGGATGTTCGTGGTGTCGGGCACGATGAGCGTTCCCATTTTCACGGTTGTCCTGCGCAAGGGGTACGGGCTTGGCGCGCAGGCGATGGCGGGCGGCAGCTTTCATGCGCCCTTCTTCATCGTGTCATGGCCGACGGGCGAATTCGGCGGCATGGGACTCGAAGGCGCGGTCAGGCTCGGATATCGCAAGGAACTGGAGGCGCAGCCGACGGCGGAAGCGCGAGAGGAGCTGTTCAAGAAAATGGTCGAGCAATCCTACGCGCGCGGCAAGGCGACCAACATGGCAGCCTATCTTGAGATCGACGACGTGATCGATCCGGCGGACACGCGGCGCTGGATCATGCGAGGACTTCGATCGCTGCCCGCGCAGCAGGTGAGCGGAAAGCGGCGAACGTTTGTGGATACGTGGTGACTCCGCCCGCCGTTTCGCGGCGTCGTCGCAGTTTCGGAAGGCAAATCACAACACCGCGTAGCGATAGCCCATCTGGGGCTTGATATAGAGTCCGCGCGTGCCGGGAAGGCGTTCAAAGGACGTTGTGATCTCGTGGGGAATTTCAGCGGTGCCCACGACGAGATAGCCGTCGGGCGCAAGCGTACCGGACAGCCGCTCCAGGACGCGTGCCTTCGTTTGCGGCTCGAAGTAGAGAAGAACATTGCGGCAGAATATGATGTCCATCTCGCCGAATACGCCGTAGTCATCGAGCAAATTGAAAACGCGGAATTTTACCATGCGCCGCAGACGTTCGCAGATTCGCCAATTTTCGTTTTCTTGCGTGAAATAGGTGATGAGGCGTTTGACGCTGAGGCCACGCTGAATTTCAAAAGAGCTGTAGAGGCCTTCCTTCGCACGGGCGATGCACTCGCTGTTGATGTCGCTTGCAACGAGCTCAACGCTCCAGCCGCTCTCCGCGAGCCGCGCTTCGGCAAGGATCATGGCAAGCGTGTAGGCTTCCTGCCCAGTGGAAGCTGCGGCGCACCAGATGCGTAATTTCCTGGATCGTGCGCGGCGGGACAGCAGATCGGGCAGAATGATTTCACGGAATTGTTCGAAGGGCGCGCGATCGCGAAAGAACCATGTGTCGTTGGTGGTCATCGCTTCGATGACGGTGCGAACCAGCGACTCGCGGGCATGGGGGAGATCGCGCATCAATTCGTCGGTGTTCCGGAACCCGAAGCGGCGCGCGACCGGCGCAAGACGCATGGCGATCTGGCTGGTTTTCGACGGATTGATGGCGATACCCGTGCGCCGCTTCAAGAGCTGCGCCAGGTAATTTACGTCAGACGCGAGCATGCCCCGCTTGCCCGCCGCTCAGAAGGCCGACTTCGGCGAACTTGTTTTCCAAGCTCTCGCGGTCGAAAGGCTTGAGTAGGAAATCGTTGGCGCCGGCACTGACGGCCAGCGCAATCTCTTCGCTGTCGTTTTCCGTGGTGCAGAAGATCACGGCCGGACCGGTGCCTTTCTGTTCGCGGCGCAGATTGCGCACGAAATCGGCTGTGGGCATGTCCGGAAGGTGTGCGTCCACCAGAATGGCGTCGGGCATCTTGTGGCGGCAGGCTTCCAGCGCGCTCGCCCCGCTTTCGGCCTCATCCGTCTCGAATTTCAGGTCTTCGAGAATGCGCGCTGCCACCCGGCGGATCACGCGGCTGCCGTCCACGATCAAACACTGCTTCATCAATGCCTCCACGGACTTCCGCAATGCTGTGCGGGCCCGGCCGGGATAGACCTTAACGCGCGAAGGTAAACGCGGGCTTAGCCAGCCTGCAGGACGACCCCGTTTTCCACACTCGTAAGCGTGAGGCCGGCGTTTACGGCCCTGGCCAGACGATGGGTCAGATAGGGTTGGATTCCCCTTGCATCGTGGGGTGTGGCGGCGGCATCGCCGCGCACGGCCTTCTCCACTTCTTCGAGAACACGGGCGTGAGGACCGCTGGCGCGTACCGTGAAAGCCGGCGCAGCAGCGTCTCCGCTCGTTTCGACAATCACCCGGCCGCCGCGCGGCAGGCAATCGGCAGCGAGAAATGTCGCGTTCATCAGCAGTTTTGCCCAATCCTTCGGCCAATGGACGCCCGCGGCATTCCATTCGACTTCGACCTTGCTGCCAGATACGAGGCCTAGAACCAGCCGTCCCACCTCGCCCAAATCGAGTTCGGCACCTGCGGAACCCGCCGCTCCGAAGGCGATACGCAGGAACTGCAGACGCGCCAGGGCCTGTTCGGCGCTGGTGGTGACGATCTTGAGCGCATCGGCGCGCATGGCGGCGTCGCGCTCGTCTTCCAGAACTTCCAGCCCGTTGACCACCGCGCCCAGCGGCCCCACCAGATCGTGGCAGACCCGGCTGACGAGGAAGGCGGCGAATTCAATATCGGTCATACCAGGGGCTCCGGCAGGAACAGGGTTCATGATTGGTAACTGTCTCCGGTCCGGCTTAAGAAAGACTTAAGGCCCGCAAGGGGCTTGTGCTATCGCCCCAGCCGGAACCGAATGCAAGGTCCACGCGAAAGAGTATCAATGACACAGCTTTCCCAATCGACCCGCGAACTGGCGCAGATCGCCTTCGACGCGGGCAAAATCATCATGAAGTACTATGGCGGCGAGCCGCTCGCGGCGCGGACCAAGGCGGACGAATCGCCCGTGACCGCGGCGGACGAGGAAGCCGAAGCATTCATCCTTTCGCGCCTGAAGATCGTGGCGCCGGATGTGCCGGTGATCGCGGAAGAGGAAGCTGCGAGCGGGCGGCTGGCAAAGATCGGTTCGCGTTTCTTTCTGGTCGATCCGCTGGACGGAACCAAGGAGTTTCTGAGCCGAAACGGAGAGTTCACAGTGAACATCGCGGAGGTCATCAACGGCGCGCCCGTTCGCGGTGTTGTCCATATTCCAGCGAAGGACAGGCTGTTTGCCGGTGAAGTCGCGCATGGAGCATTCGACGTGACCGTGGCGAACGGCGCGCTCGATTGGGCGAATGCGCGGAGGATTGAGGTTTGCAGGCCGTCAGAGGATGGGCTTGTGGTTGTCGCCAGCCGCTCGCATCGCGATTACAAGACCGAAGAATTCCTGGCCGGCTACAAGGTCAAGGAATTCAAGGCGGCCGGTTCGTCTCTCAAGTTCTGTCTGGTGGCGGCGGGAGAGGCCGATCTTTATCCCCGGCTGGGGCGCACGATGGAATGGGACACGGCCGCGGGTCACGCGGTGCTGGCGGCAGCCGGCGGCAGCGTGACAACCATTGACGGACGGCCATTTGTCTATGGCAAGGTCGAGGAGAAATTCGCCAATCCCTTTTTCCTTGCACGCGGCGCAAAATAGCTCTGCGCTTGTTAGCAAGCCCGGTTCTCCCTACGCTTTGCGGAAATGAGGGAGTGGCCGATGAAATGGATTTCAATCTTGAGCGCGGCGCTGCTTGCGCTGGCGGCAACGGACGTTTCGGCAAAAGAGCGAACGGTTGTCGTGGTCCTTTTCGACGGTTTCGCGCCTGCTTCGCTCGATGCGGCTGCAACTCCCAATTTCGACCGCATCAAGAAGAACGGCGTGTGGTCGCGGCATCTGGTGCCGGCCTTCCCAACCATCTCGCTGATCAATCACACGACGTTCGAAACCGGATGCTGGCCCGCGCACCACGGGATCGTCTCGAATTTCTTCTACGATCCCGGAAAGGGCGTCTTCAATCAAAGCGAGGACGCGGACTGGCGCACGGGTTGCGAGACGATGTGGGAGGCGGCGGAGCGGCAAGGCGTAAGAACGGCAGCGTTCAATATCGCCGGGCGTTGGTCGGGAACAAAAGGAAAGCGCGCCACTTACGTCAATCCCAACAGACCCTGGCAGCAGCGCGAACCCGATGAGAAGGTGCTTGAACGCGGGCTCGCCGCATTACGCGACAATGGGCCCAACCATCCCCGGCTGATCGCGCTTTATTTTCCGATTCCCGACGATGAGGCTCATTGGAACGGCACCACGGCTCCCAAGACAGAAGAAGCCGTGCGAAAAGCCGACGCTATTGCCGGCAAGCTGATGGCGGCGATCCGTGCGCTGCCGCCATCGCGCGAGGGGACGCTGGTAATTGGCACCGATCACGGCATGATGGACGTGGGACCGGTGTTGAATATCGGACGCATTCTGGGGCGCGAGAACATTCACGCGCGGCAGGAATCGGATGGCGCAACGGTGTTCCTCTATCTGAGCAAAGGCGAGACGAAGGAACATGTGCTCGGGGCACTCACCAAATACAACTATGCGTTCGATGCCTATCCCAAGGGGCACTATCCGGCTTACGCCCATCTGGGCAACGGACCGCGTTCGGGCGACATACTTCTGGTGTGCAAACCGCCTTACTGGGTGGCAGGACCGGAGGCGTTTCCACGTTACGCACGGCTGATGGGATTAACGCACTTCTGGCCGGTTGCATTCACGCCGCCGTTCGGCGGGATCAAGGCAACGCACGGCTATGACCCGCATATCGTTCAGATGCACGGAATCTTCTTTGCGTGGGGCGCGGGGGTGGCGCACGGAAAACAGATACCGCGGCTCGACATGATCGACGTACATCCCACAGTGATGGCGCTGCTCGGCTTGCAGCCGGGACGTCCGGTGGACGGCCACACAGTCGATCTGCGCAACTAAGCGCTTTTACGGAACGAGGTGGGCGATTTCGTCCGTGATGTAGCCGAAGCGGCGCATCTGGACATGGTGGGCCTGCACAATGCGGCGGACCTGGCGGCGATTGAGCTTCTCCCGCCACTCGCCGGTTTTGCCTTCGCGGAAAAACTTTTCCGCTTTCTCCGGCTTTTCGCGAAAACCGGCTTTGGCTTCCTGCGCCTGCAAATTCTTGAACGAAGCGCGCTCGATGGCCTTGCCCAATTGCTCGGCCGTGGGACGCAGCAAAAGGTGACGTGCCAGTCCGCCGAAAGCGCGGAACGGATTGGCGATCATGTCTTCATATCTCATGACGTAAATCGTGCGGTGGGGTTTGTGCGTCCAGCTTTCGACGTGCTGGCTCCATGAACCGTAGATTTCATACACGCTCTTGTCGGTGACGGCGGTTTCGAGGCCGGTCATCGCCATTTCGTCAATCGCATGGTCGATGGTCGAGCTCATATGGTGCGCGAAGGAGATCGCGACGTCGAGAGGATTGCGCAGGATGTAGACGGCGCCGGATGTCACCGCAAAATTGATCGTCGGCACCCCGCGATCCATTACGAGCGCATGATGGGTCTTGATGAGTGCCAGTCCATCCGTTCGTTCGGCAATTTCTTCCTGAACCTTGGGACGGATCTTCGCGATCTCCTCGCGGTCGCAGTCCTTCGGCGGCTTGCCGAGATGCTTCTCATAGGCACGCGCGGAAATTTCCCACGTTGTGAACTCGTTCATCTCGTTGATGTCTTGCGGGTCGTCTTCACCTTCCAGAATCTTGAGGAGATTGTGCAGAAAGGTGCGTGTCCAGGTGTTGCCGGATTTGGGATAGGAGGCGAGCCAAAGAATGCCCTTGGGCGCTGGCCGGCCCTGAGGTTGCGCGGATGCCTGTTCTGCTGCAGGGGCCTCCGCGACCGCCGCTTCCGCTTCAGACGTCATTTTCCAACCCTCCCCCAAAAGAGGACGGCAAGAATACAGGCAAAGTACTGATTACAATAGTGACAGTAAGGCGCGCCTGGCCCTAGGCCGCTTGAACCGCTTGCAGGCCAAGGGCTTGCTCCGTTTCGGCGATCAGGCCCCTGTCGTCTTCGTACCAGGGATGGAAGTCCGGACGGTAGTACCGGAAATAGGCCGGGACCACACGGCCGATCATGCCCGGCTTGAACAGCATGAAGCCAAACATCTTGAGCCAGCTCGATGGCGTGTTGATGCCATCCTGTTCGAACAGGCAGGCGATGCCGCGGAACAGAAACTCGAAAAACATGAAGGTCGAGACGATCATCGCTCGGGCTCGGATGAAATAGCGCTGCCAGCCGGGCAGGTCTTTCGTTGCCGCCAGGAACGTATCGAAGGCAACCGCCTTGTGTTCGATTTCCTCGATGGCATGCCATTTCCACATCCGTTGCGCTTCCGGAGTGGCATTCGCGAAATGGGCCGGATTCTTCAGCGCTTCGTGCGCCATTATGGCTGTGAAATGTTCAAGCGCGATGGTGGCGCCGAGTTGGTCGATCTTCGGGCGCGTACGGCCGAAATCGAGACGCTTCTTGATAAACTTGTCGAGACGGGAAAGATCGTAGCCCGCACTCGCGACCTGTTGATTGAAGAAGACATGCTCGCGGGTGTGGAGTGCTTCCTGCGTGGTAAAGGCCACGATCTGTTGTTGGAGCTTGGGGTCCGCCTTGCTCTTGAAATTCCGCACGCTGTCCATGAAGAACCGCTCTCCCTGGGGAAAGGATGCCGAGAGCGCGTTGTAGAATGCGGTCGCTATGGGATCGCCGCCCAGCCAGTGGCGGGGGCATTGAACCTTCCTGCCGAAGGCCAAATCACGAGAAGTGATTGCCAAGTCCGAAGGCGTGCTAGAGTGCAAGTTCATGACACTAATCTCAACACACTTATTTTCGCTGATGCTGCAATGCACATAGCAGAGACTGACACTAATGTCAACAAGTAAAAAGCGCTTAACCCTAGGAAAAAATGAACGTCCGGTACGCCGGAGGCGGTCGGCTGCGGAGGCCAAGGCCGAGACTCTCGCTGCAGCGCGAAAAATACTGCTGTCTCAGGGACCCGATGCGGTGACCCTGAAAAACGTCGCCGCTGAACTGGGTACGACCCATACGAACCTGCTGCATCATTTTGGCACGGCGGGCGATCTGCAAACCGCCCTGATGACCTCGATGGTCCAAGATCTTTCCGACGCGCTGGCGGAAGCCATCAAGCGCGTGAGGGAAGATGAGGACGCAAGGCGCGGCCTGATCGAGACCGTGTTCAATGCGTTCGACGAAGGCGGTGCGGGCCGCCTCGCCGCGTGGATCGCACTGTCGAACAAGCTGGCGCATCTGGGGCAGATGCAGAAGGTGATCCTCGATCTCGTCAAGGCGATAGAAGACATCACGCCCAAGGAAGAGAGTGAAAGTCATCAGCGCGTGACTTCGGCGGTGATTTTCGTGGCTCTGATGTCGTTCGGCGATGCCATTATCGGCGCGCCGCTTGAAACGATGCTGGGGCGTGAACGGCAGGCCGCCCGCAAAATCGCCGCCCAACTCCTGCCGCAATTTTTCTAAATACTTACATTTCTGTCAATCCAACTTTGGGGATGGAAATGGCTTCAGGAAAAATCGCGCTGCCGATCATGCTTGCGGCAGCGCTGGCAGCTTGCTCAACGGCATCGCGCCCCAATCCCGATCAGCCGACCGACAAGAATTCGCCCGTGTACGACCAGGGCTTTCGCGACGGCTGCGCGGCAGTGAACGCGCGCTTCCGCGCCCAATCCAATCACGAAGGTCCCGCGCAGGACGAAAAGCTCTACACAACCGACAACAATTATCATGACGGTTGGGACTACGGTTACCGGAAATGCGAAGACAAGGTGGACCAGGGCGGTCTGCCGATTCCCGGCAACTCCGTCATCATGTGAAATTGGGCACGCAGTCCGCGCAGCGGTGTGCCATGCCAACGGAAGGCAGCGTCAATCCGCAGTAGCGGGTTGCCGTAAGGTGATCGGCTCCGTTTTCACCGGATCGTTGTGCTCATCGGGATTGGCGGCCTTCTTCCCGAGCGCGACGATGCAATCGACAGCTTCCCGCAATGTGGTGACGACGAGATCGCATCCCGTGGCCTCGACAGTATCGAGGTAGCGGGAATCCGTTTCAAATGCACCCCAGAATCCCGCGATCGGTACGGCAGCGGGAATGCGCTTGTGCAACCGGCGCACCAGATAGCGCGCATTCTTGTAGTTCCCAGGATCGAGATAGGAAACGAGCACGGCCTGCACGCCATCGGGATCGAGCGCCTGCACGTTGTTGGGCGAGGCGTCTTCCGAAGACACGACGCCCGCGCGAATGCCGCGCCGCTTCAATAGGTGCACAAGCAAGGCGGCCGCAGCCTCGTCAAGCGGTCCACGGCCGGCCACGCACAAAACGGGCGTCTTGCGCCACGACGGCGCCAGGTCTTCCGGCTTGAACACGATACGTCCGCGCGGCTCCGCTTCCATGCTGGAGGCATTGTTTTCCTCGCGATCCGAAAGATTTGCGATCAATCCTTCGATCGTGTGCTTGATACGCTCGCACCGATCTGCCGACAGCGCGCCGCGGCTTGCATCTTTCTGCGCCAGCATCAAAGCGCGCATCGCGACCTCGTCGTAATAAACGGACAAGGGATTTTCGCGCACATACATTTCGGCCTGATGCGCCGTCTCGTCGGGATCGGATGCGAGCAAACGCAGATAGAAACTCTCCTCGGCAGCCAGCGGCGGCCTATCGCCCAACAACACATCGAGGAAACGCAATTGCTCGACATGCCGCCCGAGCACAACCACGCACATCGTGAGCGGCGTCGACAAGAGCAAACCAACCGGTCCCCACACCCAAGTCCAGAATGCGGCGGCAACGACCACGGCGATCGCCGATAGACCCATATTGTGGCCATAGACGTAAGGCTCGATGAACTGGCCGACCATCGCCTCGACGCCAAAATACAGGCCGAGCGTCCAGAACACGAGCGCCCAATGCGGATCGACCGCAATGGCGAGCGCAGCCGGTATAACGGCCGCAATCGGAACGCCGACATAGGGCACAAAGCGCATCATCGCGGCAAGCAAACCCCAGAGGCCCGAATTGGGAATGCCGATCAGCCAGAGTCCTACCGCGATTACCAATCCGAATGTCGCGTTTATGATGGTTTGCAGGAGCAGATAGCGCGAAAGCTTGGTTGCGGCCTCGTCGAGGGCAACGGTCGTTCGCTGCATGTCGCGCGTACCGGCAAGGCTGATGATGCGGTCGCGCAGATCCTCCTTTTGCAGCAATATGAAGATCACGAAAACGATGACGATCGCCGCCATCGCCAAGGGCTGAAGGAGCGGCCCCGCCACTTTTTCGATTACCTCGAGCGAAGTGGCACTCTGCGGCACGATGCGAACCGGCACAGGCCGGTCCTCAACCGACTGGGACGCTTGTTCCTGGCCGGCCGCGACCGGGCCGCCGAGGAATTCATCGCTCAATGCCTTGAACATCGAGACGCCGCGCTGGAAGACGTTGCTGGAGTCCGCCGAGCCTTTCAGCGAGTGGATCTTGTGAACGAGATTTGTCTGGTAGTGCGGCAGTTCGATGGCCAGCCGGCCCAGCTGCGTGCCGATATAGCTTCCCAGCATCCCGATGACGAAAAACGCGAACAACACGCTGACGACGACAGACGGGATACGTCCGAATTTGATGCGCCTCAGGAACTCGACCAGCGGCGACAGGGCAAAGGACAGAAGAATCGAAAGCGCCAACGGCACGAAAATCGGCTGCCCGAAATACAGAGCCGCCACCACGACGGCGGCCATGACGGTCGCCATGTACTTTTCCTGCAAAGTCGACGGTTGCGGCGGTGCGGGCGGAATGGGCGCGGGTTCGATCACGGTCATGGCGGAAAATCTAGCACGGGCGCCCTACCCCCGCGCTATCGCCCGGTGAACACAGGTTCACGCTTTTCGAGGAAACTTCTGACGCCTTCACGGTGATCCTCGGTGCCGAAGAGGCGGTAGATCGTTTCAATGGCCCAGGCGCCGATCTCGCGCGGATCCCCATACGCCGCCTTTCGCAAGCCTTCCTTCATTGCCCGCACCGCGAGTGGCGGGTTCGCAGCGATACGGCTAGCAAGCGCATCCGCATGCGCCAGCAGTCCGGCATGGTGGACGACTTCCGAGACAAGCCCAATCCGGGCGGCTTCCCTTGCGTCGATCACATCACCGGTAAGCAGCAATTCGGCCGCCTTGGCCGGGCCCACCAGGGCAGGCAAACGATAGAAACCGCCGACATCGCACACCAGACCGCGCTTGACGAAAAGTTCGGCGAATTGGGCGCGTTCGGAAGCGATACGAATATCGGCATAGAGTGCCAATTCCATTCCCCAGCCCACCGCCGACCCGTTGACCGCCGCAATCACGGGCTTTTCGCATTCGAGAGCGGCCATGGCGGCGGGCGTGGGGGCCGCTCTGACCTGCTGTGCGGTTGCCGGACGTGGCTCGCCGGTCATCATTTCCTTGACGTCTTCGCCGGCACAGAAGGCAGGATCGGCACCCGTTACCACCACGCACCGGACATCCGGATCGGAGCTGGCCGCACGGAACGCGGCTTCGATTTCATTGTATGCCAGGCGGTTCAGCGCATTGCGGCGCTCAGGCCGGTTCAACGTGATCCGCAGCACATTGCCGGAGCGCTCATAGAGGAGGGTTTGGAAGGTATCGGGGGACATGGGGCAAGTCCTTGATATTGCGAAGACCCCATCCTGCCACAAGGTCGGGTGCCGCTGCACCGGTGCTCAGCTTGTCCCGAGGGGGTCGAACCGCTATGTCTCGCCCCCGCCGCCGCTTTTTGGGATACTCATGCCGCTGCTCCGCTTCATTCCCGAAGCCACCCACATCGATTTCGTGAGGGCGCGGTTTGTGGCATTCGCCATCGACGGCCTGCTGCTTATCGCCTCTATCGCCTCGATCTTCTATCACGGGTTCAATCTGGGTATCGATTTCACAGGCGGGGTGCTGCTGGAGGTGAAGTCGGCGCAGGTGATCGACATCGGGTCGATGCGCAGCGAAGTGAACAGCCTTGGCTTCAAGGATTCTCAGATTCAGTATTTCGGCGGCGGCGAATGCGACAAGCCTGCCGATTCCTGCGTGTTGATCCGGGTGCAGCCGAAAGCGGACCAGGATGCACAGGCCGCGGTCGGCGCGCTGAAAGACAAGCTCGGCAAAGGTTACGACTATCGCCGCTCCGACATTGTGGGACCGAAGGTCAGCGAGGAACTGTTTCATGACGGCGTGATAGCGATGCTGCTAGCCGTCCTGATGATTGCGATCTACGTCTCGGTTCGGTTCGAGTGGCAATACGGAGTGGGCGCCGCTTTTGCGACCGGCCATGACGTGCTGGTGACGGCGGGCATGTTCTCGCTGCTGCACCTCGACTTCACGCTGGAATCGGTGGCGGCGCTTCTGACGCTTGCAGGCTATTCGATCAACGATACGGTGGTGGTGTTCGACCGGATTCGCGAAAACCGCCGCAAGTTCAAACGCATGTCGTTGCGCGATCTCATCAACCTGTCAACCAACCAGACGCTTACCCGCACCGTGCTGACGAGCGTTGCGACCGCCATCTCGATCATTCCGCTACTTCTGTTCGGCGGGCCCAGCCTGTTCGACTTCAGCGCAGCGATACTTTTCGGAATCGTGGTGGGCACGTTCTCGTCGATCTATGTGGCAAGCGCGTTGCTGCTGTATCTGCCCAAGCCGGCAGGTTCGATCGAAGAGCAGAGCGTAGCTGCGCAGTAGCCTCCGCCTTCAGAACGGATTGAGCGTGTGCTCACGCGTATAGGTGAGGTAGCCCGCATTCACACCCGCGCGCAGTCCCACGCCCGTGCGCATCGGCGCAAGCGTGATGTCGTCGGCCCGTTGATAGTTCACGCCGATGCCGGCGATGAAATAGTAGCTGCCTTCCACGCCGGGGAATTTCTGGAACAGCCGGTCCGCACGGCGCAAATTGTATACCAGCGTGAAACTCTTCGAGGCGTTGCCGCCAACGTCGAAGCCGACTGACGGACCCTGCCAATAAACTTTAAGAGGCTTGTGACGCTTGCGAATGAGCCAGCCGGAACCATAGCGAAGACCGACAACGAAAGCGCCCGAACCTTCTTCGCCCTTGATGTAAGCATCCGGCAAGCCTCGTTCCGAGAAGACTTTCTGTACCGCCTTGGCGACCGCTTCCGTGGTCATGCCGAAGAATCCGGATGCAGCTTGCACGATCTCATTTTGCGTGAACTGATCAGAGGGATCTTCCTGCGTCTCGGCACTGGCAAGCGGCGTAGCCGCAAACATCAGTACGGCGGCAAGGGCGGCCGGAAGGACTTTCGGCAGGATCATGGAGCTTCTCCTGGCTTCTCTGGCGAATCAGACGTAGCACAATGCCAGATTGTGCCCGATTCGTGGCATGAATCCCTCTTCACGCTCGATTTGAACGAAAAGTTCGGGCGGATTTTCAAGGCCTTTGCACCCCCTCTTACAGACTTATCATTTTGGTTGCAGGGTTCGCCAATCCGCGCGGATGGGGAGGATTTGAAGCGATGGACAGTCAAACGGTATTTGTTCTGGCGGCCGCGTTTCTGGCGCTTGTCATCGTGTTCTCGGGCGTCAAGGCAGTGCCGCAGGGCCGCCAATGGACAGTGGAACGATTCGGCCGCTTCACCCGCGTGCTGGAACCAGGGCTCAATCTGATCGTGCCCTTCGTCGACCGTATAGGCCGTAGGCTTTCGATGATGGAAGAAGTGCTCGATATCCCGAGCCAGGATGTGATCACCCGCGACAACGCCACCGTGACTGCCGATGCCATCGCGTTCTTTCAAGTGATCGACGCTGCGAAGGCCGCCTATGAAGTCGGCAATCTGCAGGCCGGCATCACCAATCTCTGCCTTACCAATGTGCGCACGGTGATCGGTTCCATGGACCTCGACGAAGTGCTTTCCAAGCGTGACGAAATCAATCAACGCCTGTTGCGCGTGGTCGACGCCGCGACCAGCCCATGGGGCGTGAAGGTGACGCGCATAGAGATCAAGGATCTTTCGCCGCCGGCAGATATCACCAACGCCATGGCGCGCCAGATGAAAGCCGAGCGCGACCGCAGAGCCGAGGTGACAACCGCAGACGGCGAGAAACAGGCGGCCATTCTGCGCGCGGAAGGGAGCAAACAGGCTGCCATTCTGCAAGCCGAGGGACGGCGAGAAGCCGCGTTCCGCGACGCCGAGGCGCGCGAACGCGCCGCAGAAGCCGAAGCAAAAGCGACTGCGGCAGTTTCCGAGGCCATCGCCAAAGGCGACGTCAACGCGATCAACTATTTTCTCGGGCAGAAATACATCGAAGCGATGAGCGCGCTATTCTCGGGCGACAACCAGAACCAGAAATTCGTGGTCGTGCCGATGGAAATGTCGTCGGTTGCCGGTACAATCGCCGGCATCGCCGAATTGACGCGCGAAGCTGCGGCCCGAAGCCAGGCTGCCGCTTCCCGTCCGCGTTCGCCGACGGTGCCGCCTGCAGGCAACGTCACATAAGGAGCGCATCATGCGCGAACTGACCGATTTCGTGAATGGGATCCAGGCATGGCATTGGTGGACGCTGGGCGCGATCCTGATTGCAGCCGAGATTGCAAGCACGACATTCTATCTGTTGTGGCCCGGCATTGCGGCGATCGTCGTGGGCCTCATGAAATATTTCGCACCGGGCCTGGATGGGCGAACCGAGATTTTCCTCTTTGCGATCCTGGCCGTGGCTGCGACGGTGGCGTGGAAGCGTTCGCCCTGGGGCCGCGTGATGTACGAGCGCGGCAGCATGGCCGTGAATGCCGCGCGCGGGCTCAGCTATCGTGGCCGCATCGTGACGGCATGCGAGGATTTCCGCGGCGGGCGGGGGGCAGTGACAGTGGACGATACGCGCTGGAGCGCGGCGACGATTGACGGTTCCGCGCCGCCCGCCGGTTCCGCGCTGGAAGTTGTGGATGCAGACGGCACCACGCTCAAGGTACGAAATGCGGGCTGACGCGTTATACTGATCGTCATGGAAGATCACACGCCGCAGAAACGGCCCGTCGGTGCCGCCGGATGGATTGCGATTGCCGCGCTTTCGGGCTTCCTCATCGCCTCGATCGCCTATGCAATCCACGCCTGGTCGCGCATGGAGGGAACCAGCATCTCGCGGTTTGGGTGGGCGATGATGGGGCTTGGTGTGTTTTTCACGCTGGCCTGCGGCGTGGGTTTGATGGGGCTTGTGTTCTATTCGAGCCGCAAGAATTTCGATCAATAACCCGATGCGTCATCTGCAGGAACGATCTGTCTCATCCAAAGGCGGATCGAGCGTGCGGATTTTGCTTTTGCGGAATACCAGACAGAACGCGCCGTTCCGGGATTCGTCGAAACCATAGGTGCCGCGCAACTGCGCCGAGAGCGTGCGAACCAGGCGGCCGCCCAGCGCAGCGCTATCCTTCAACTCATGGCCCTTGCCATTGCTTGAAATCGTAAGTTCGACCTGTTCGCCGTCTTCGCGCAGGCCGATGGAGATGAGACCGTCTTCGCCCGGCGGATAGGCCTGTTTGTAGGCGTTGATCAACACCTCCGAGGTAACGAGGCCCAGCGGCGTGGCCTGCTCCGGCATCAGTTCGACGGGATCGACGTGCATTTCCGTGCGGATGCCGCGGTTGACGGCCTCGTTGGTGCGCGCGATCTCCGCCGACAAGCGCGTGAGATAGCCGTTCATGTCAATCGAGACCCTGGTGTCGTCGTGATAGAGCACGTCGTGGATCATGCCGATCGCATGAAGGCGCTGCTGGGTTTCCTTGAACGCGTCGCGGACGGAGGGATTTTCGAATTCGCGCGACTGGATCTGAATCAGACTCGAGGTGAGTTGCAGATTGTTCTTCACGCGATGGTGGATTTCCTTGAGCAGGTGATCGCGTTGGGCGACCGCCGCGGAAAGCGCGTACACGGTTTCTTCGATGGCCCGCCGTGCGCGCAAATCCGTTTCGGCGAGATCGGCGGCGAGCTTCGCCAACAGCCCGCCCACGAGGATGGCAAGTGCGAAGAGCACAAATCCCACTCTCACATCGTCTTCCCAACGAGCGAGAATTTCGGACCGGCGCAGGGTGACCGTTGCCACGAGGTTCCGCCCGGCATCGGCGCGATAGGCAATCAAGAGATCTGGATCGGCCGGCTTGATAAAGCCCGCCGGTTCCAGAAGCGTCTCCTTGAAGGGCGCGGCCTGCGGAACGGGATTTCCGGTGGGGCCGAATTTCATGAAATTGCTGAGGATCAGACGCCCACTGGCGCTCCACAATTGCTTCAGCGGCTGACCGGGAAGGCGGCCTGCCGGATCGCGCACATGCGGCGCGCTGATGCCGACATTCACGACACCATCGAAACGTCTGTTCGGGCCATAGATCGATTTCGAATAGGTGTAGAGAACATTGCGGCCCAGGCGGCTTCTGACGGCGGGGCCGACGAAGGTATCGAGCTTCTGCTCCGCATGCGCCTTGAACCAGTCGCGATCGGCGAGATTTACGCGGACGGCGACGGTCCGGTCGGACATCGCAAGCGGCATGCCCGTCTTGTCGACCACCATCAGATAGTCGGGAATGGAGGTGACCTTGGTGCGCCGGGCGAGATAGCGGTGCAGTTCGTCCAGGGTGACGGCGCCGAGACCTCCTTGCGCGGCGATGAAAGTGAGCGCGTCTTCGGCCAGGAGATCGGCGGTATCTATCGAACGGTCCGCGCTTTCCACCGCATCGCGGGCCATGTCGAGGGCCGCCGACTTGGCGCCGTCGATGATGTCGCGGCGCTCGGTGTAAAGCGAGCTGGCACGCCAGAAGGCGAGCGCCAGCCCCGCAAAGATCGCCAGCGTATAGATGACGTTGCGGCTGCGGTGCAGGCTGAACAGCCCCGCAACATCAGGAACGCGCAGCCCCACGGCGGACCTCGCCCCGCCCTGTTTCGCATCGGCGGCCATTTGAAACGTCATGCCCCTCGAGATACCCCAGATGACACCGGGCTTGCCGGAGCGTCAAACAAAGGCAACGGGCGGAAGCCGCGCAAGTTCCATTGCCGGGGCGTTCAACACCCCGAAGCCCGCAAGACAGCAAAAAGGCGTCCGAGCCATTTTCGCGGTACCTGCTGCGAAACCGCAGCATGGAAAGCAAATGCGACGCGACGCCTTTTTGCCGCCAAATCAGGGCTGGCGGAAGATGCCAGCCGCCTTCATGCGTGAGCTGCCTTCCGCACCGTGACTTAAGCCTGCGCGGGAAGGTCTTTCGGCCCCTGACGGCAAGGTTCCAGCGCCGCTCTCTGGCGGGGGAGGCTTGCCGAAACTGGCCGGAAGATATGGTGCGCACGAGCAAACTCCTTCCGCACCCTTCCCTGTATTTTCCTCGTGGTGTTCTCGC